>DASPTQ010000252.1:0-15662 GCA_035623335.1 Terriglobales bacterium | reverse complement strand
CAAGCCGTTTTGGTTTTTGAAAGCCTTTCCAAAGCATCGATTTTCTCCTTCGGCCATGTGGCTCAGCCCAGACATCCCGGAAGGGTCCGACTTCCGGTCGAGCGTCCAGGCAGGCTGATCTGGCACGAAATCGCGGACCGAGAAACTCCTCGTCGGCTTGGGGACTCCGCCTCCGGCAATCCCCGGCCGTCAAGAGTCTTACTTGCTGTACAGCTCCACAATCAATTGCTCGTTGACCGGCAATTGAATTTCTTCCCGTTTCGGCAGCGAGAGCACGCGTCCCTTGTAATTGTCGCGATCGATCTCGAGCCAAGTCGGCGCGTTTTGGTGGCTGGCAAACTCCTTGGCCTGTTCGACCAAGCCTAGCTTACGGCTGCCCTCGCGAATCGCGATTTCCTCGCCCACCGTGACTTCGTAGGAGGGAATATTCACCTTGCGGCCATCCACCTCGACGTGGCCGTGGCGAACCAGTTGCCGCGCCTGACGGCGGGAAATCCCGAAGCCGAGGCGATAGACGACGTTATCCAGGCGGCGCTCGAGCTGTTGCAAGAGCATCTCGCCGGTCACACCCCTGGTTCGCGCCGCCTTCTCAAAATAGTTGCGAAATTGCGCTTCCTGGGTGAAGTAGATGCGTTTCGTCTTCTGCTTTTCGCGCAGTTGCAGGCCATAGCCGACAACTTTGGCTTTGCGATCTTTGCCGTGCTGCCCGGGAGCAAAGTTTCGCTTCTCCAGGGGACATTTGTCGCTAAAGCACTTGGCGCCCTTGAGGAACAGCTTCATACCCTCGCGGCGACAGAGACGACAGACAGGACCAGTGTAGCGGGCCAATGTTTTCTCTCCTCTTCTTCGACCGGTTTACAGGATTGCCCAAGCCAGAGGCTGGCTTGGCAGGCCCTCCCTTCTTCCCGGACGCGAAATCTCGAATCCCTGCTAAGCGGAGCTTCCGCTCAGACCCTTCTTCGTTTGGGCGGACGGCATCCATTGTGCGGAATGGGGGTAACGTCTTTGATGCTCCGCACCTCGATCCCGGCCGCTGCCAAAGCGCGAATCGCCGATTCACGTCCCGAGCCTGGCCCGCTGACGCACACATCGAGGCTGCGCACCCCGTGATCGCGCGCCATGTTGGCGGCGCTCATGGCGGCTTGCTGGGCGGCAAACGGCGTGCCTTTGCGAGAACCGCGAAAGCCGAGCGAACCCGAACTCTTCCACGACAGCACGTTTCCCGTCGAATCGGTGATGGTCACAATGGTGTTGTTGAAAGACGCCTGAATATGAGCTACGCCATGGGCGACGTGTTTGCGCTCTTTCTTCTTGAACGTCTTCTTTTTGCCCTTCTTTTCCGGTGCGGCGACGCCGCCGGCTGCAGCTGCTGCTGGTTTTGCCATAGTTTGGTTTTCCCGTGCCTGAGAAACAGTCAGCCCCGGACTGCCGGTAAGGAAAGCTCAGCTTCCCCGGGGAACGGACCCGGCCGCTGGCCTCAGGTTTTTGCCATCGACTTCTTCTTGATCGCGACCGTGCCGCGGCGCGGGCCCTTGCGGGTACGCGCGTTGGTGTGGGTACGTTGCCCCCGCACCGGCAAGTTGCGGCGATGGCGATATCCGCGATAGGAGCCGATTTCGATGAGCCGCTTGATGTTCATCTGAACATCCTTGCGCAGATCGCCTTCGACCATGCCTTCCGACTCGATCACCTGGCGAATGCGATTCACCTCGTCCTCGCCGAGGTCCTGAACCTTCTTCATGGGATCGACTTTCGCTTGGTCGAGAATTCGCGCCGAGCGCGGCGTGCCGATGCCGTAAATGTAGGTCAGCGCGACAAACACGTGCTTGTTGCGCGGAAGATCAACTCCTGCAATTCGTGCCATAGTGTACCCTCAGCCTTGCCGCTGCTTGTGCTTGGAGTTCACACAGATCACCCGCACTACACCCTTGCGGTGGATGATCTTGCATTTGTCGCAAATTTTCTTAACCGAGGCTCGCACTTTCATAACCTTCCCTCACTCGTGGCCGCACTGGGTTTCCCGCCGAAGCCCCTAGTTTTCTGCTCGATTCCCCGACCCGCGATCCACTCTCACTTGTACCGGTACACGATCCGGCCGCGACTTAAATCGTAGGGCGAAAGCTCGACGGCTACCTTGTCGCCGGGCAGAATGCGAATGAAATTCTTCCGCATCTTGCCCGAAACATGCGCCAGGACCTGGTGCTTGTTCGACTCCAGTTCGACCCGAAACATCGCGTTCGGCAGCGGTTCGAGCACCGTTGCCATGACTTCAATCGCGTCCTCTTTGCTCATCGACTCCTGAATTCTCAGGTTGCGGGTTCCCTGGCCTGGGCCGGAAGGTTCCCGTTTCCTTGAGACCTGAATCAGCCGGTCTCCCGCCGACCGCGTTCCTTACTCGGTCAAAATCATCGGGCCCTCTTTGGTGACCGCGACACAATGCTCGAAGTGAGCACTGGCGCTTCCATCGGCGGTCACCGCGGTCCACTTGTCCTCGAGCACTCGCGTACCCGGCTTGCCAGAATTGACCATGGGCTCGATGGCGAGCACCATACCCTCCCGCAGGCGTGTGCCGTGGCCTCGCGTGCCGAAATTGGGGACTTGCGGCTCCTCGTGAAGCTTGGTCCCAATCCCATGGCCGACAAATTCGCGGACCACACTGAAACCATTGGCCTCGACGTGCTCCTGCACGGCTGCGCTCACGTCTCCCACGGCATTCCCGATCCGTACCTGCTGGATGGCCTTGTACAGGGAGGCCTCGGTGACATCGAGCAGTTTGCGGACCTCCTCGGTTACCGAGTCGCCAACCGGCAGGGTAACCGCCGCGTCGCCGTAGTAGCCGTCGAGGACCACACCGCAGTCCACGGAAACAATATCGCCCGCCTTGAGCACCCGCTTGTCGGAGGGGATCCCGTGCACAATCTCGTCGTTCACCGAGGTGCACAGCACGCAGGGATAATCGTAATAGCCCTTGAATGCCGGTTTCGCCCCCAAATCCAGGATCTTCCGTTCGGCCGCCCGCTCCAGCCCCATGGTGGTGATTCCGGGAGCAACGAGCGTACCCACGTAGTCCAGCACCTGCCGCACGATGTGGCCGCTGCGCCGCATTTTTTCGATCTCCGCCGTCGATTTACAAACGATTGCCATGCTAGCAGCGCTCGCGAGCATGCGTCTCTATGGCCTGGAAGATCTGCTTAGCCACCTGATCGACCGGCAAGCTGCCATCGACCGAGACCAGCCGCCCTTTCTCCTGGTAATACTCTGCCACCGGCCTGGTCTGCTGCTCGTAGGCAAGCAGACGCTCGCGAATCACCTCGTCGCGATCATCGTTACGGGTAACCAGCTGGGAACCGTCGAGGTCACAAAGTTCATCGACGCGCGGTGGCTGGAGATGGACGTTGTAAATGCGACCACAGAGAGGACACGTTCTGCGCCCGGTGAGCCGAAGCCACAATTCATTATAGTCGACATCAATTCGGATCACAAACGGCAAGCTTTTGCCGGGCCGCGAGTTGTCAAAGAACTCATGCTCCAGGAAGGCGTCGAGCCAGCCCGCCTGGGCCGCGGTTCGCGGAAACCCATCGAGAACGAAGCCGCGCTCGCAGTCGGGCGCACGCAGGCGCTCCGCCACGATGTCATACAACAATTCGTCGGGCACCAGCTCCCCCCGCCCCATGAACTCGCTCGCCAGCCGACCGAGCGCGGTGGCATTCTTCACGTGGGTACGGAGCAGATCGCCGGTTGAGATCTGGGGAACGCCGCAATCTTCCACGATGCGCTTAGCCTGGGTGCCCTTGCCCGCCCCAGGCGGTCCCAGCAGGATGATCGGTCCAGTACGGAGCGCAGTATCCTCCTCCGCCATCGAGATGGCCCCGGTTCTCCCCATTTCAGTTGCTGCCGAACCCGGGCTTCCCGGCAAGCTCAGTTAAGCCCAAGTACGACGACCCCGAATGCGTCCACTGCGGGGAGTAAACCCATCATAGTGCCGCATAATCAATTGCGCCTCGATCTGGGTCACCGTATCCATGGCGACGCCGACCACAATGAGCAGCGAGGTGCCGCCAAAATAAAAGGTCACGCCCAGCCCGTTCGTCACCCAGGTCGGCAATCGCTCAAAGAAAGCTCCCACCGGACCCCACAGATGGTTCAGATGGATGCCCGCGATCATCCATTCCGGAATGAAGGAGATGATGATGAGATAGAGAGCGCCGACCAGAGTAATCCGGGTGAGAATGTCGTTGATGTGATCGGCCGTACGTCGACCCGGCCGAATCCCGGGGATGAACCCTCCGTACTTTCGCATGTTATCGGCAACTTCGTTGGGGTTGAATACGATGGAGACGTAGAAGTAGGCGAAGAAGATGATTCCCACCGCATACAGGAAGGTGTAGAGCGGTTCACCCCAGCCCAGCCAGCGAATCAGATCGCCAAAATAGCGGTTGTTGCGCAGGCCGTACCCGACGGTCTGCGGCATGGTCAGAATGGAGGAGGCAAAGATGACGGGCATCACTCCTCCGGCATTCACCCGCAACGGCAGGTGGGTCGACTGTCCGCCCATGACCTTGCGTCCTACCACGCGCTTGGCGTATTGCACCGGAATGCGCCGCTCGCTGCGCTCGACATAGACAATGAAGGCCACCACCAGAATCATCAGACCGATCAGCAAAATCACCGCTGGCGCCGTGAAGGCACCCCAAGCGTCGGTGCGAACTTTGTCGAGCAAGTCGGCGACGCCGCGCGGCAGGCCCACCACGATTCCGGCAAAGATCAGCAGCGACATGCCATTGCCCACACCCCGTTCGGTGATCTGCTCGCCCAACCACATGATGAAAGCGCTGCCCGTGGTCAGGGTAAGCATGGTCATGGCCAAAAACTTGTAGCCAGGGTTGACCACAAAGTCCCCCGACCTTTGCAGGCTGACGGCAATGCCGAGCGACTGCACCGCGCTCAGCACTACCGTGAGATATCTCGTCCACTGGGTGATCTTTTTGCGCCCGAGTTCGCCTTCCTTCTGCAGTTTGGCCAGAGGTTCGTAGACCACGGTCAGCAACTGCAGGATGATCGATGCCGTGATATAGGGCATGATGCCCAAGGCAAAGATGGTCAGGCGCCGCAGCTGGCCCCCGGAGAACAAGTCAACAAAACCGAGGAAGGTCCCGCGGTTCTGCTCGAAGAACTGCTGCAGCCGGTCGGCATTCACCCCCGGTGTCGGGATGTGACCTCCCAGGCGGTACACCGCGAGCAATCCCAGGGTAAACAAAATCCGCTTGCGCAGGTCGGGAATACGAAAGATGTTGGCCAGCTTCTCTAGCATTAGGCTAAGACCTCGCACTTGCCGCCGGCCTTGGTGATTTTCTCCTCGGCCGATTTCGAGAATTTGTGAGCCTGCACGGTAAGAGCCTTGCGCAGCTCTCCGTCCCCGAGGATCTTCACCGGATGCCGGGTGCGCACGACTCCCGCCTTCCGCAACACCTCCGGCGTAATGGTCGCTTCCTCCAGGCGGTTCAGCGTCTCCAGATTCACGATGTTGAATCGGGTGCGGAAAATATTGGTAAAGCCGCGCTTGGGGAGGCGGCGATGCAAAGGCATCTGTCCGCCCTCAAAGCCGCGAATCATGCGCGAGCCGCTCCGCGAGCGCTGACCTTTGTGTCCGCGCGTGGACGTCTTGCCCATGCCCGAACCCATGCCGCGCCCGACGCGCTTGCGTTTTTCCGACGCCTTTTTCGGTCGTCGAATCTGAGACAGATTCATGTGATTTCTCTCCGCGTCTTCTCCGCCGAAGCCTAAGGCCTGGGTTCGGTCAGGATCTCCACCAAATGGGGTACTTTCGCGACCATCCCCCGGATGGCCCGCGTGTCCGGCCTCTCAATGATCTGATATAAGCGAGTGAACCCCAGTCCTTGGACCACTTTCTTTTGCTTGGTGGGGGTGCAGATCGCCGAACGCACCCATTTTAGTTGCAGCTTGCCCTGGCCCGTGGCTGACTTCTTGGCTGTCATCGTAGCGCAATCCTTTTCTCAGAGTCCTGGTTCCCGTCGCCCCTTCGGCGGGCGCGATTTCACAATTCCTCTTCCGCCTTCCCCCGCATGGCAGCCACATCCTGCTTGTTCTTGAGCCTCTTCAGGGCATCGAAGGTGGCCTTAATAACGTTGTGCGGATTGGTGGTTCCGATGGACTTGGTGAAGACGTTCTGAACGCCCGCCGAGGTCATCACCGCCCGTACCGCTCCCCCGGCGATCACACCCGTGCCCTCGGGGGCCGGCTTCAACAACACCATGCCCGATCCGAAGCGTCCCAGCACGGTATGAGGAATACTGGTCTGGGTAAGGTTGATCCTCACCAGATTCTTCTTGGCCGATTCAATGCCTTTGCGAATCGCTTGCGGCACTTCCTTGGCCTTGCCCGATCCATAGCCAACGATGGCAGCGCTCGGATCGCCGACAACGACCAGGGCGGCGAAGGAGAGATTCTTACCTCCTTTCACTACCTTGGTGACCCGGTTGATCGCCACCACTTGGTCTTTCAATTGGTAAGCACCCGCATCCAGTTTCTTAGCTACCGTCGCCATCCATTCTCTTTTCTTTTGTCTTTGTGTCTTTCTTCTCTTTTCCTCTGCCCTGCCTGGCCGGGCGGATTCACCCGCACCGTGCTCCAGGGCTTAAAACTTTAATCCCGCTTCGCGGGCGGCCTCGGCCAGCGCCTTCACCCGTCCATGAAAGATGTAGCCGCCGCGATCAAACACCACCTGGGCAATTCCCTTGGCCTGGGCCCGCTCGGCAATGGTCTTACCTACGGTCTTAGCCGAGGCCAGGTTCCCTCCGGCACGCTTCCCGCCCTTCTGGCCTTCGAGCGAATTGGCCGCCACCAAGGTCACACCCTGGAGATCGTCGACGATCTGGGCGTAGATATGATTCAAAGAGCGGTACACATTCAGACGCGGCCGCTCCCCCGTACCCAGAATCTTCTTCCGGATGCGCGCGTGAACCAGGTGCCGATTCGCGTCCTTGGACGTTTTGCCAATCATCGTTTCCTCCGGTCTGCCGAGCTTTCCTCCCTGGGCAAGGAGCTCTTACTTGGCACCGGTCTTGCCGACCTTCTTCTTCAGGCGCTCGCCCAGGTAGCGCACACCCTTGTTCTTGTAAGGGTCGGGGGGACGCAAGCCTCGCATTTCTGCGGCCACCTGTCCCACCTTCTGTCGATCGATGCCGCTCACGGTCAACTTGGTCTGCTTGGGATCGATGGTCACCGCAATCCCCGAGGGCAGCGGGTATTCAATGGCGTGGGAAAAGCCCAAGTTGAATACCACCGTCTCTTTCCCCTTCATTTCGGCGCGATAGCCGATGCCTACGATCTCCAGTTCGCGGGTCCATCCTTTGGTCACGCCTTCGACCGCATTGTTGACCAGAGCGCGCGCCAAGCCGTGCACGGCGGCCTGATCGTCCCTCTCCCGGATGGCGACCAAGTGCCCGTCCTGCTGCTCCATGCGAATTCCCGGGGGAAGCTCGGTGTCCAACTTGCCCTTCGGGCCTTCGACCCGGACGGTATTGCCTTCGATTGTGACCTTCACTCCCTGAGGGAGTGGGATCGGCTTTTTTCCAATTCGTGACATACGCTTAGCCTTGGGTCGACGGCTGGTTGCTGCGATTGACTACCACACTTCGCAAAGCACCTCGCCTCCGAGACCTTCCTTGCGTGCCTGACGACCGGTCATTACACCGCGAGGCGTGGTCAAAATGTTGATGCCGAGCCCCCCCAGCACGCGAGGGATCTCGCTACGCCGCACATAGACGCGGCAACCCGGACGGGAAACTCGCTCTACGTTCGAAATCGCCGCTTCATTGTTGTTGCCGTACTTCAGGTAGATTCGCAAGGTGTGGTGGCCTTCCTCCTCCACCGCCTTGAAGTTGGCGATATAGCCCTCCTCTTTGAGAATGCGGGCAATCTCCGCCTTCAGCTTGGAGGCCGGAATATCTACCTTCTGATGCCGCGCCTGAATCGCATTGCGAATACGCGCCAGCATGTCTGCGACCGGATCGGTAAACCTCATGATTTCGCTTCTCCTCAGCCGTCCCTCGCTCTGCCCAAGAACCGGCGGCGACTCCTCACTCGCCGACCCCCGCGGCAGGGCCCTCCGAGGGTCTCTCACCAGGACGACTTCGAAACTCCTGGAATCTCACCCCGCAGCGCCAAGCCGCGAAAGCACAAGCGACAGATGCCGAACTTGCGGATATAGGCGCGCGGCCGTCCGCAGATCTGGCAGCGATTGTGCCTGCGTGAGGAAAACTTCGGCTTTCTTCTGTCCTTAACCCGTTTGGCCGTGGTTGCCACTTCGCTCTTGCTCCTCGCTTTTCGCTCTCACTCCTCCGGCCGCCGAATCAGGCGAGCGGCCAGAGTGAAACTCGAAACTCTTCCCTAGGCCCGGAACGGCATCCCCAGATGCCGCAGCAGAGATCGCGCCTGATCGTCGCTCCGCGCCGTGGTCACAATGGTGACGTTCATGCCTTTCAATTTGTCCACCCTGGCGTAATCGATCTCGGGAAAGATCAGCTGATCGTGCAGGCCCAAGGTGTAATTGCCGCGGCCATCGAAGGACTTCGTCGAGACCCCCCGAAAGTCGCGAACTCGGGGAAGCACAACGTTCACCAAGCGATCAAAGAACTCGTACATGCGATCCCCGCGCAAGGTCACCATGGCCCCGATGGGCTGTCCGGCGCGCACCTTGAAGGCGGCGATCGATTTCCGGGCACGGGTGATGACCGGCTTCTGCCCGCTGATCTGGGCCAGTTCATTCACCGCCGGATCGAGCACCTTGGCGTTCTGGGTCGCTTCCCCCACACCCATGTTGACCACGATCTTGTCGAGGTGCGGTACCGCCATGGCGTTATCGAGTTCCAACTCTTTGCGCAGCACGGGCGCAATCTCCTGCTGGAAACGCTGCTTCAGCCGGGGAGTTTCGCGGGCGCTGTGGCGCGCCGCTTCGCGCTCCCGCGCCTCTTGCTTGGTCCCCTTCGCCTCTTTCTTGTCCTTCGCCATACCCGTTCCTTATCCCGCCAACCCTCGGCTCCGGATTACTTGTCCAGGGTGGTGCCGCACTTCTTGCACACCCGCACTTTGCGCTCGCCCCGTACCTCATGACCAAGGCGCACCGGTCCGCAGGTCGAACACAGCAATTGCACATTGGCAATCGAAATTCGGCTCTCCTGCTCCGCGATGCCACCCTTCACGTTCCGCTGGGGGTTGGGCCGCACGTGCTTTTTCACCATCATGACGTGTTCGACCAGCAGCTTCCCTTCATTGGGGAATACCCGGAGAACGCGCCCCTGCTTGCCTTTATCCCGACCGGCGATGATCTTCACCGTGTCATTGCGGCGAATGTCGACTCGTCGGTGCCCATTTCCTAACGTTTCCATGCTGCCTAAATCCTTGTCGCAAACGGCGAGGGCTTGGCTCCCCGCCGGCGTTTATAAGACCTCGGGTGCCAAGGAGACAATTTTCAAAAACTTCCGCTCGCGCAATTCGCGAGCCACCGGACCGAAGACACGGGTTCCGACCGGCTCCCCCGCTTCGTTGATCAGGACCGCGGCGTTCTGGTCGAACCGAATGTAGGTTCCGTCCCGGCGACGGTGTTCTTTCCGGGTGCGGACAATCACCGCCTTCACCACTTTCCCTTTCTGCACCTGACCATCGGGCGAGGCTTCCTTGACACTGGCGGTGACCACGTCGCCCAACCCGGCGTTCAATCCGGTGGCGCCACCGAGCGGCAGGATCATTTGCAGCCTACGCGCGCCGGAATTGTCGGCGACCTCGAGCATGCTTCTCATCATCACTGCCATCGTGTCTCTCCTCCCCAGTACGGCTACCTAGGAAACCGCTTCCGCCTCCGTAGTCTCCACCGCCAAGGTCGCCTTGCGAATGATTTCCTTCAACCGCCAGCGCTTGAGTTTCGATAGCGGACGCGTCTCCTCCAGCCGCACAAAATCGCCGATGTGGGCCTCTCCGCGCTCGTCGTGCGCATAAAATTTCTTGGCCTTGGCGACCACGCGTCCGTAGAAGGAGTGACTCTTCTGCCGCGCCACCTCGACCACGATGGTTTTCTGCATGCGATTCGAGATCACCATGCCAATCACTTCCTTGCGACGACCTCGCGGCGCCTTCTCTGGAACAGCGGTTTCGCTCATGACCTCTTCTCCGTCTTCCCCTCGAGCACACGCTCGCGGACTATGGTCTTGACCCGGGCGATGTCCCGGCGCAAGCCGCGAATCTTCTTGAGGCTTTCCGTCTGCCCCATGTTGAGTTGGAACTTCAGCTTGAAGAGCTGATCGTTCAGATCGCGCTCCTGCTGTCGCAGCTCTTGGTCGGTCAAATTGCGTACCTTTTCCGCTTTCATCGCTTCGATCTCTCAGTTCCCGGTCTCAATGGGCCGTCCCTTCGCGCTGGACAAAGGTCGTGCGCAAGGGCAGCTTGTGGGATGCCAGGCGCATCGCCTCGAATGCGTCCCCGTGGGTAACGCCTTCCATTTCGAACAGAATCTTGCCCGGTCGCACCACGGCGACCCAGTGATCCGGGGCACCCTTGCCTTTCCCCATGCGGGTCTCCGCCGGCTTCTTGGTGACCGGCTTGTCGGGGAACAAGCGGATCTGGATCTTGCCGCCGCGCTTGATGAATCGCGTCATGGCGACTCGTGCCGCCTCAATCTGCCGGTCGGTAATCCAGCCCGGCTCGAGCACCTTCAGCCCGTAATCGCCGAACGCCAGCTCGCTCCCGCGCCAGGCCTTGCCCGCGGTCCGTCCGCGCTGTTGTTTGCGATACTTCACCTTTTTTGGCATCAACATGAGATTTTCCGGGGAGACCGGGCCTTCGCTCCGGCAGTCCCCGCTCCCGGACTAGAAAACTCCAAGCGGCTGCTGCGCCTCCTGGGATTCGCGCTTCTTCTGGCTGAGAATCTCCCCGCGATAGATCCAGACTTTGACGCCGATCACCCCGTAGGTCGTCTTAGCCTCCGAGAAACCGTACTCAATGTCGGCGCGCAGCGTGTGCAGCGGCAGGCGGCCCTGGAGATACCACTCCGAGCGCGCGATTTCATTGCCGTTCAGGCGCCCGCTGACCCGAACCTTAATGCCTTTGCAGCCGAAGCGCAGAGCCGAATCCACCGCCTTGCGCATGGCGCGGCGAAAGCCGACGCGCTTTTCCAGTTGCAGCGCAATCGATTCCGAGACCAGCTGCGCGTCGAGCTCGGGCTTGTGCACTTCCTGGATATCGATGTAGACCTCGCGCGCCGTGCGCTTCTGCAGCTCCTGCTTGAGCTTGTCGATCTCGGCGCCTTTCCGTCCGATGATGATTCCCGGACGGGCGGTCTTGATGATGACCCGCAACTTGTTCCCCGGACGCTCGACTTCAATCGAGCTGACCCCCGCCGAACGAAGCTTGTCTTTGAGCTCGTTCTTCAACTTGACGTCTTCGAGCAGCAGCTTGTCATAATCCCGTTCGACGAACCAGCGGGATTTCCAGGGCTTGGTGTAACCCAGTCTGAATCCGTAGGGATGAACCTTTTGTCCCATCTCGTCTCCTTACACTCGTCTCCCGGCCTGCTTCCCGGGCTTACTTTTTGGCCGCCGTCTCCTTCTTCGTACGCTCCGCGAGTGCGATCTCAATATGAGCGATCCGGCGCACGTAGCGATACGCTCGCCCCATGGGCGCTGGGCGGATGCGCTTCATGCGCGGGCCGTCATTGGCCACCGCCTTCTTCACGTACAGGTTGTCCACATCCACATCGATACCCTTCTCGGCACCGAGATAGTTGGCATTCTCGATGGCCGAACGAAGCAACTTTTCAATGGTGGGCGCCACTCGCTTCTTGGTGAATACCAAAGTGTTCAGAGCGTCTTCCACCCGCTGTCCCTTGATCAGATCGAGCACCAAGCGGGCTTTCTGCGGGGAGACGCGCATAAACCGTGCTTCCGCGCGAAATTCCATGATTTCTTCCCGTCCCTCCTGCCCTTACGCCTTGGGCGCGGTCGGTGCCGCGGGCGTCGCCGCCGCCGGCGCCGGAACCGGAGCCCCTGGACCGCCTGGCACTCCTGCCGGCCGAACGGCGGCTTCCGTCGCGGCCTTCATGGAGTGCCCCTTAAACTGGCGGGTAAAGCTGAACTCGCCGAGCTTGTGTCCCACCATGTTCTCGGTGATGTAGACCGGAATGAATTTCTTGCCGTTGTGCACGGCAATCGTTTGTCCCACGAACTCCGGAATAATGGTCGAGCGTCGCGACCAGGTGCGCACCACCTTCTTCTCGTTGCGCGCGTTCATGGCTCCGACCCGCGCCTCAAGGTAGGGGTCCACGAACGGGCCTTTCTTCGTTGAACGTGCCATAGAATCGCTCTTCCCTTTACTTGCTCGGCCGGTTCACAATGAAGCTGTCCGTCCGCTTGTTGTTCCGCGTCTTGTACCCGCGGGTCGGCTGTCCCCAGGGGGTTACCGGATGGCGGCCACCCGAAGTCTTGCCTTCTCCCCCGCCGTGAGGATGATCCACGGGGTTCATGGAAACGCCGCGATTGTGGGGACGCCTTCCCAGCCAGCGACTGCGGCCGGCTTTGCCGATGGTGAGATTCTCGTGATCCAGGTTGCCCACTTGTCCGATGGTCGCCAGACAATCCTGGGAGATCTTCCGCGTCTCTCCCGAAGGCAGCTTCACCAGCGCATAGTCGCCCTCTTTGGCCACCAGTTGGGCAGCGCCTCCCGCTGACCGCACCATCTGCGCACCCTTGCCGGGCTTCAACTCGAGGTTGTGAATGGTGGTGCCCGGCGGAATGTTGCGCAGGGGCAGGGCGTTGCCCACCAAAATATCCGCCTCCGGACCACTCACCACTTTCTGCCCCACCTTCAAGCCATCGGGTTGCAGGATGTAACGCTTCTCCCCGTCGGCATAGGTCAGCAAGGCAATGCGTGCCGAGCGATTGGGATCGTACTCGATCGAAGCCACGGTGGCGGGAATACCGGTTTTGTCGCGCTTGAAGTCGATGAGACGCAACTTGCGCTTGTGTCCTCCACCCCGAAACCAGCTGGTAATGTCGCCGGCATTGCGCCGCCCGCCCGTGCGCTGCTTGCCGCTCACCAAAGGCTTGTGCGGCTTGCTGCTGGTAATGTCATCATTGACCAGCGTGGTCCGGAAACGCAGGGTCTGAGTTGTCGGTCGATACGTCTTGATTGCCATAGATCAGCTCTCGGCGACTGGCTTTCGCCCGCGTCGCATGGGTTATAGATTCTGGGCGTATTCCGGCATCTTCTCCCCTGCCCGCAGGCGCACATACGCCTTTTTCCAATCCGGGCGATAGCCGGCAAACTTTCCCCGTCGCCGTTCCTTTCCGGGATAACGAGCCGTGCGCACCGAATCCACTTTGACTTTGAAAATGACTTCGACGGCCTGTTTGATTTCGGTCTTGGTCGCCTTGGGAGCCACTTGAAACACCAGGGTGTTCTGGTGCTCCCGAATTGCCAGGCCCTTTTCCGTAATGACCGGGCGGTGAAGAATCTGGTACGCCGATCTCATCAGGCCACCTCCGCCGCTTTCTCATCCCGGGTGCGACGCCGGGGAGCGCGAGACGCCCTCTTCGGCGCCTGTTCTTCCTTCCCCCCCGGGCGCTGCTTTTTGGGCAGGGAATTCTTGAGGGTCAGCTCCAGCTTCTCGATCGCCGGCTGGGTGAAGATCGCCCGGTCATAGCGCAACAGGTGATAGGGATGCACCTGGTTCCCCGCCACCAGTTCGATGCCTTCCAGGTTGCGCGAACTCAGCTGCAGATTGCGATTGCCGTGCTTGGGCACTTCGACCAGCAAAGCGCTCCCCTCCACTTTCAAGTTGTCCAAAGCGGCGCGCAGCGCTTTGGTCTTCACTTCCTTGACATCGAAGGCGTCCACCACCATCAGCTTGCCGTCCGCCAGCTTGGCGGCCAGCGCCGAGCGCAGCGCGCCCAGGAGTTTCTTGCGCGGGAAAGCATAGTCGTAGGATCGGGGCTGGGGACCGTGCACGGTGCCGCCGTGCCGCCACAGCGGAGAGCGAATGGAGCCGATACGCGCCCGCCCGGTGCCCTTCTGTCGCCACAGCTTCTTCCCCGAACCCGAAACTCGCCAGCGGTTCTTGGTAGCGTGCGTTCCCGCACGTTGTCCAGCGCGGTAGTGTTTCACCGCTTCCCAAAGCAAATCCTCATTGACCCGACTGAAGATCTCGTCGGCCAGCTCCAAGGTTCCGACCTTGTCTCCGCTCAGATTGCGAACCTCAATGGTTGCCATGGCAGTTGTGCGAGGTTTTCGCCTCTTGCGCCCTCCTACCCCTTCTTGGCGGCGCGCTTGGCCGCCTTCAACGGATCGATCGTGGTGGTGCCGGCAAACCCGCGCCGCTCGCGCGGCGGCTTCTTCGCTTTGATAATGACCAGATAGCCGCCATTGGGCCCAGGCACGCTGCCCTCGACGACCAACAGGTTGTCGTCCTTGTCCACACCGAGCACGCGGAGATTGCGCATGGTTACCCGCTCGTGCCCCATGTGTCCCGACATGCGCATGCCTTTAAACACCCGGGAAGGAAAGGCGGAAGAGCCAATCGAACCGGGAATCTGGAACATCGAACCGTGCGACTTCGGGCCGCCGCGGAAGTGGTGGCGTTTGACCACCCCCTGGAAACCCCGCCCCTTACTCACGCCGATGACATCCACAAACTTCTCCCCGTCAAAGATGTCGACCAAGACGCGGCCGCCAGCCTTGATTTCCTCGCCATCGGTCTGCGCTTTCTCCTCGGCCTCGAGAGGAACTTCGCGGACAAAGCGCACGGGCGGCAAATTGTGCTTCGCCAAATGACCTTGCATGGGCTTCGACAAACGCGACAACTTGACGAACTCCACCAGGCCGATCTGCGCCGCCTCGTAACCATCCTTCGACTGGGTCTTGTGCTGGGTGATGACACAGGGTCCTGCCTGCAGCACCGTCGCCGGGTGCACGTCCCCTTTGGCATCAAAGAGCTGGGTCATCCCGACTTTTTTCCCTAGAATTCCTGCTATCTTTGCCATGTTCTACTCCCACCCCAGCTGGCTGGCATCAACCGACGGCCAGCCCGCTCCCTAGCGAAAGCCTCCTATTTGTGCTCCTTGCCGAAAGCTTTGATCTCGACGTCCACCCCGGCGGGGAGATCCAGTTTCATCAAGGCATCCACCGTCTGTTGGGTCGGCTCGAGAATGTCGAGCAGGCGCTTGTGGGTGCGGATCTCGAACTGCTCGCGGGATTTCTTGTCCACGTGCGGCGAACGCAACACACAATACTTGTTCTTCATGGTGGGCAAGGGAATGGGACCGGCGATCTGCGCTCCCGTACGCTTGGCAGTCTCGACAATCTCACCCGTCGACTGATCCAGGATGCGATAGTCATAGGCTTTCAACCGGATGCGAATTCTCTCTTTTCCTATCACGTTAGGCCCTCTGACTCCTCCGCTTGCCATCCGGAAGAAGGAAGCTCACAGCGAGCATACGGCGCGGCGCATGCTTCATTGCAGAATCTCGCTGATGGTGCCGGCTCCGACCGTGTGACCGCCTTCGCGAATGGCAAACCGCAACCCCTTCTCCATCGCCACCGGCGTGATCAGCTCGATGGTCAACGCCACGTTGTCCCCCGGCATCACCATCTCCGTC
>DASPTQ010000251.1:0-40635 GCA_035623335.1 Terriglobales bacterium | reverse complement strand
ACCCCACTCCGGGTTTACCTGATGAAAGTGCTCGCCAAGAGAGAAAACAATCAGCGCTGCAATAATGAACCAGCTATAGTGCAGCCCGATCTCAATTCCCGAGATTTTCCCCAGCTTGATGGTGGAGCGCATCCGCGACCTGTTAACAGCGAAATCATAAGAACTGAATGCTTCGTGTTCTGCAGTTCGCTGCTCATGCCGCCGCACGAAGCGAGCGTTCTACCGCTGGCGTCTCTCCGAATCTTTGCGGCAACGGCGATTCTCGCGATGCCGCCCACCAGAAGCTATGGACGCAGCTGTCAAGCCTTGTCGAAAACACCTCCGCGACATCAGCAATGGTTCGCAGGGTTGGGCTCTCGTTCCACGTTCCAACTGGCCGATGACCACACTGATAGACCAACCAGAATTCCGATCGCCCAGACAGAGCTGGACGACCACTTGACGATAATCAACGTACCTAACAGGCTGAACAGCCCCGCCCCACGAGCCGGCCGAACCTGAAACGCTGTTACTGTGGCCAGGCCTGGCTGGACCACCAAGCCGACTTCGGCGATTCCAACGATCGCAGCAGCCAGCAGCTTCAGTAAGGAACCCTCCAGCTTTTCTGAGAATGAAGCGCGAACACAAGTTGAGCTATGCCTACAAAAATCAGCACCCAACCGAGCAGAACGGTGGTGACCTTCGCCGTTGCCAAAGGAAAAACAATCAGGAACACCCCGAAGGCTGCGGTCACGTAAACTGGCTGTCAGGAACAAAACATTGTTGGCGGCACTTAATATCTCATCTGACGCGTGCTCTTCAGCATTCTCGTCAGCCTTCAAAGGCAACTCCAACGTGGCATGGCAAATGCAACGAACACGCGAATTCCGAAATGTCGAAGTGCTGACACTATTGGACCGTCACCTTCCGCGGAAACTAAATGCCGTGCTTTCAGCGGCGATCCTCGAAAAAGAACCTCCACGCATCTTGAGGTTGAAATCGCTGACTTCACCAACGCTCGGATCACTCGATCCCCCAAACTGCAGAATACTTTGTTCGAGTCCCACAGCTATCCGGTCCGCCACACGCAACTGTCTTTCAGAATTGGGCGAAGCGCTCTGTGACTCACGGTCGGGAAGCTGTCTCAGCTAAGTTACGAGTTGCGACCGCTCCAGAGCAGATCGGTCTAAGCCCTCGACGTAGCGCGAGTAAACCACGATGCCCGGAAGAGCGCTCAGACCGTGAAGAAAAATGCTAAGGACTACCGTTGCCATGACAACGATTCGAATCTTTGGTTCGCCAGGCAGATGAAGCTCCTGTTCTAGATAGACCATCCCCAACACTATCGAGGCGAGCCCGCGCGGGCCAAACCAACCCATGAAGACGACTGACCCTCGGCTAAGCCCGGTTCCAATCAGTGCCAGCGCAACAGGCAGCATGCGTACGATCGTGAGGCTGAGGATTGCGTAGATCCAGCAACTTGGCGTGAATTGCGCCCAATCACGGATCACAATCATGCCGAACAGGAAAAAAACGGCCAGATTGAAAAGCTGTCCCCACTCCTCGGCGAATTCGACGCTGTGTTTGCAGGCTTCCTTGAACGGTATCTGTACCGCTAGGCCAGCGACAAAGGAAGCGATGAACATGCTAGCATCTACCATCTCCGCGAATAGCATGCAGAACAGCGGCATGGCGACGACTGCAATCTGTTGAAACGCTTCGCCCATCCACTTGCGACGGCGGGCAACGCGCAGTAACCAACCACCGACTAGGCCAATGGCTATCCCGAGGAGAATGCCTAGGCCCAACTGTTCGCCGATGAATTGCAATAGTGCCGTCGGGCCACCCTCTATCTTCGCCGCAGCCAGCGCCATGAAAAACAACATGAACGGAACGGACAGGCCGTCGTTCAGTCCGGCTTCGACGGTCAACGCTTCGCGAATGAGCTTGGGCACGCGAGGACTACTTACCACCACCTGTCCTAGCCCCGCGTCGGTCGGGGCAAGAATGGTGCCGAGGATGCCTGCTTCCCAAAGCGACAGCCCCGGAAAAACAAGCCGGGCGGCGAGTGTCCCCAGAATGATGGTGAGCAACATCCCTGCGCTCAGTAGTCGTCCGGGAACAGTCCTGATGCTGCGCACAACAGCAAGTTCGGTCCGGCTGGCGTCCGTGAATAACAGCAGCACTAGACCTAACTCGGCGCCCCGCAGGAAAACAGATGCAGTGACGCCAGCCCCAACCACATATTCCCACTTCGGGGAAACTAACATTCCCACGGCGGTGAACAGAATCGGGGCGGTGATCGGTGTCTCCGACAGCCGTCTTGATAGAAGAGCGTAGACAAAGAGAAGCCCGACAAACGTAACAGCCGTGATCATTGGAATCCTCTAGAGCGGTATGAGAGGCCCACCCCTTGCCCGCCGAAAGGACTACATTCGCACTTACCGGATCATTGCAGGATAGTTGGTAGGGCTCGATAGCCGGACGATGCCCCTGGAATGCTCGGCGTCGAGTGTGTGTTCGGGTTGCTTAGGGGACCTGACGAGATCCAGATCATAGGAGGCCCCATCACACTCTGCTTTGTGTCGTGGAGCCTTTTTCATTCCCAGTCAAACTAACTTAGAGAAAGTTTCGTTCACCTTCTCATGCACCTTCTTATCCCGCGCAGGCTTCAGGTAGCGCGTCGTTGACTCCACGTCGAAGTGGCCGAGCCATTGCTGGACCGCCCTCACTCCCGTGTGTTGGATTACGACGCTTTCGCTTTCAAAGCCTCAGCCTTTGCCTTGAGAATCTTGGCCTTTTCTTGCGCCTGATGTTGTGCTGCTTCGCGTCTCTCTCTCGCCCGTTGCAACTGAGCCTGGATCTTCGAGTCTAGCTGGTTAAGCTTTTCCTGGATCTTTGCTTTCCGGTCGGCGTGAGCCTTGGCGTGCTCCGCCTTCAGCTGGGCGAGGTCGGCCTTCATGGCAGTGATGTCCTCTTCGTTAGCGGTTTCACTTACCTCTGAAAGAGCGCGACGGTAAACTGCCCCACCGATCGCTTCCATGCGCGTATCCACGGGTGTGGTCCAGTCTTCATCGATTTCCGCGATCAGGGCAACCTTCTTCGGCGACAGGACCTTCTGGACATCGTCAATAAAGTCGGATCCGACACGAACATTGGTCAAGTCGATGGCGCTACCGGCAGCCATCCCGGCCGCTGCGCCGAGGGCGACTCCTACGGGCCCCCCAAGTAAACCAATGAGACTCCCGAATGATGTTCCGAGCAGAGTGCCGATCGGCCCTACATCGTCCCCTTGTTTCAAAGTCGCGGTGCCATCTGCATTCTTGGCTAATACCGCATAGGCATAGACGCTAATGCTGCCTTCGCTATCCAGCTGCTGAAGAGCCTGTTTCCCTTCATATGCTTTGTTTTCGTTGTCAAAAACTACTACTAGCATGCGATCCATAATCATCTCCTGTTCTGCGTCGTTGAAAGTGTAGTGAAGCGGAGTGGGTCAGAAACCACGATCTCTTTGTTCAAAATAGACAACGCTATTGATTCAGTGCCGCCACGCAGCCTTGAACGAGCGACCCGATCTCTGCTGTTCATTGTTTTCGTGGTCATGATGGGACCGCAGGTGCTCAGATCGACCTTGAGCAACTCAACAGAGGTCGAACGTGGATAAAAGAAACGACGGGCCTTGCATCGAAGCCCTTCGTTCCCGACCAACAAAGAGCTTGAGTGGAGGAAACTGCAGCGAAGTATAGTTCAACTTGCACTTGATCACAACTCTGACAGCTAGCAGTTTCGAACATAGCCCGTGACGGTAGCACAGGGTATCGGCACGGCTATATTTAGTGTCGAAGAATACTCTCACGAACAACGAAACGCAACTGCCTGTCAATTCATCCACGGTGCTAACATCTTCTGATGCGTTGCTGCGAGGTCATCCAAGTCCGCGGCCTGGAAGATGACCCTGGCTACGCCTGCTCCCCAGGAGCAGCCCAGTGTGGAGACTGCCGATCCGGACTGTTTGCAGCAGCAACCCCGACGGTTGAGGTCTGTGGTGTCATCTCTGAGGTCCTGTCTAACAGTTCATCGGGCTAAGCACGGAACCGCGCCCACACAACCGCGGCGGAGGGTCTGAGACTGTCTAGCCCCGACAGACCGAGAAAGCTAACAGGAGATATTAAGGAGATATTAAAAGGATATTAAAAGAAAAGGAGACGGGCCATGCTACTAACTGCGGTTAAAAAAACGAGTGAGCGGATTACCAGGAAAACTTTGCTTTGCTACCTCTCTTCAATAGTGATGGTGCTGCTGATTCTCCCTGCGTTCGCTGCCGACAAGCAGAAAGATGAAGAAACACTTCGCCACGCCAACCTCGTGCTACAGGACATGCTAAACAGCAAAGACATCTCGCCGACCTTGTTGTCAAAGGCTGATTGCGTGTTGATTCTACCTGACGTTAAGAAGTTCGGCTTCGGTATAGGCGGCGAGGGAGGTCGCGGTCCCTTGCTGTGTCGCGGTGGGCAGACCTTCGAGGGCAAGTGGTCGGCGCCGGCGATGTATTCGGTCGGCGGCGCAAGCATTGGTCTACAGGTTGGCGGCTCGTCCAATGACTTCGTCCTGCTACTCATGACTGAGAAAGTCGTGAATCAGGTTCTTAACGGAAAGACCAAGATGGGCACGGATGCCACGGCGGCGGCAGGCTCTGGCGCCACAGCGGCCAGCGCGTCTGACGCCGACATTCTCACCTACGGACGAGCTAAGGGAGTGTTCGCTGGCGTATCTCTGGGTGGCGCAAGCGTAGAGGCGGACAATGACGCGAACTACCGTTTGTACGGCAAGACGCTGACCGCCACTGATATCGTGCGTGGAACCGATGTCAAGCCAACGACAGATGGTCAAGCTTTGGTTACGATGCTTGACAGTAAACTCACGACGCATAGCAAATGAGAAGAGGCCCAGGCCGCGGCCCAGGAAATGCAGCAGTTTCCTTCCCCATTGAACAGCAACAAGGGGGCAATAGGGTAGACTCGAAGTGCCCGTTTTAGGCCACTGTGCTCTTGTTCGGCATTGACCGGAATTTCCCTGCTGTCCAAATCCAGCACCACCCGCTGCGGCACATTCATGGTTTCCGCCTTCGCCAAAAGTTCTCGATTGATGCGGTCAGATCTCCCAGGTTCTCGTCTCGGCTCAGCACGTCAGTCTCGAACCAATGTAGGCGTGAAGGCAAGGCGGCACCCCAAGCGTTCGTCCAACTAGAAGCAGACCTCCGTCGGAAGTGACGCGAGAACCTTGGAAACCTACCTTACAAAAAGGGGTTGAACGAGAGCTGAATAGGCTGATTTTGTGTTTTCACCCACAGGATCGAAGCCTCCCGCCGTCAAGATTGCGTTCAACGCCGCATCAATACAGGCGTTGGCTCGAGCATACGATCACTTTCAGGATCTTCAAAAAAGGAAAACTGGGTTAATAGACGACAAGAACCAGCGTCCATAGGGGCATCTTAGGCATGGCTCACGATTCCTGCAAGTTCGTTCCGCTCGCCCGCACCTTACTGTGGAGACCTAACTCTTTCCACCATCCTTCTACCGCCTAAGCGCGACATAAATGGGTCCTCTACAATGGCGGCTCGCCCGTGGCCACCGGCAATGCCCGGCACTTGCGTCTCAACGACTGCGGTATCAAAATGGCGGCATAGGTTTCTCTCGAAAGGATGGGACTGCAGTCATGATCATCAATGAAATGACCGAGAAAGAATGCGGTACGGTTTTGGCGCGTAGCTCGATCGGGAGACTAGGTTGTGCTCTCGACAACCAGCCGTACGTAGTGCCAATCTATTTTGCTTACGAGCCTGACTACATTTACGTTCTTTCTACATTCGGGCAAAAGATCGAATGGATGCGAACGAATCCTAAGGTTTGCATACAGGTTGAAGAAATCGTGAGCCAGTCTCGGTGGGTGAGCGTTATTGTTAATGGCATTTACGAGGAAATGCCCGAGCCACAATATTCGGCCGAGCGCATGCACGCGCGGAGTCTATTGCAGAAGCAACACCACTGGTGGCTGAACGCGCTGGGGGAGCGACAGACGAAATCAAACAGCGCTTTAATCGAGCCACTCTTCTTTCGCATTCACACTGATTCGATGACCGGCCTTTGCGCCACTCACCAAAGTGCAAGCACTGGAGGTTCACGGATCCCGAGCTCACCTGTTTAACATGATGCTCGTACCGTTTTCGGTTGAACATATCGATCACGTCAGACACCTGCGATCGCGACCTGGGAACATATTTGAGCGCATCCATAGCCAGATGGAACCGGCTGAGCTTATCCAAGACCACCATGTCGAACGGGCACATCATCAACTTCTCAACAAGCGCCATCGTCCTCGCGCTCCCATTGTACGGAATTTACACCCCATCGAAAGCCGCCGTTGAGTCGATGTCTACCTGTTCGCAAAGGAACTGCGTGGCCGCCAAATCACGTCGCTCCAAGCCCGACGGCCGCCGAGCTGTTCCTGCATGGAAAGACGAAGGAGCAAGTGGAGCAGCTAGCCAAGGCGCGGCCGCTCCCTGGGTGAGCCCGAGGATTCGTTTGCGCCACTTGCTGACGATCTGGGGCGGATACGACCGTGGTGGGCGTGGTGGGCTAACAATGTTCTGCGCATTCGTTTAGTCGCGTTACGAATCACATGATCGAATGCAACGAGATGGTCAAACTTTACCCTTGGCCCCAGCAGGCCCACGTTGTGGCCAACTTCTCCAAGATGATCAGTCGGCCAAGGCGGCTCGAACAGGGGGCCCGGCCAGCTGGCCGACGCTACACTGACTAGGCCATCGTTCAACTTTTCGTCTGCTGTGTCGCCACAGCGTTCAATATATGTATGAGTAGGGATCAGCAAAAGCGAACATTTTCCACAGCCGGCGTATGGCAAGTAACGGACGTGATCGAGCGCGGGATTATCCTGGTTGAATTGTTCGGCAAAACCGGTAGTGAGATCTCCCAGTGCCCCAAAGGCAACTCCGAGTCGGGACAGCGTACGGCTGATTACGTCGTATGCAAAGCGACGAGGATCCTTCAGTTCAGGTCGCGCTCCGACCAGAAGATCAGCGACTGGGCTACCGCGATGCGGAGTGGCAATGGTCGACAGCGACACTACTCGGCCAGGATTGGCCAACCCAAGCAGGTTGTGGGTAAGCAGATAACGCGCATCCAGGCCTCCCATGCTATGCGCGATGATATGAATCGCCCCAACTGGAAAACGTTGTGCGATTTGTTTGGCAAGCATTTGGGCGCGCTGTTGCACGCTACCTGCTACAGGAACGCGGGTAAAGCAGGCCTCGGGATACACGATCGGGAGATCCTTGAAGTAACTCTTGCCGATAATCTTCTGTGGCAAGAGAAATCCGCTCGCAAAAACGAGATTCATTTGCACTCCCCTTAGACACAGCATCATAAAGTAGAACTTCAACAGCTGGACAGTTTGCGCTGTGCTCTGGCCTGTGGAAGCGCGAAGAATTACTAGCCCGGGTGCCCTTTGTTCTTCCTTCTCGTGTCCCAATTCGACTGATCCGCCGCATTGTGAAAAGTGGCGTTCCCGCTCTGGCCCATGTGACTTTGGCAAAATTTCACCAATCACACATTGTTTGGCCGGGACGCGCACAGATCAGCCAGCGACCGACGAGGTGAAGTCCATCCTTTCCCCCAGGCGCTGCCTGACCTCTTGGAGCCACGCTCTTGGGTTGGTGCCATGAATGACGCGCCCCAAGAATCCCAACCGTTCGTCGATGTTATCTCGATTCAGCCGAATATCTTCCTTAGTAATTCTGGTGTACAGGGCGAGGAAGCCCTCCATGCTTCTGGGCTTGGCGAAAACGTAGGTAGCATGGCCGAGCTGCGGCGTCTCGACCACAACGGCCGTCTCCAGATCGAAGATGTATTCACCACGAAACAGATAAACGTGGCGGGCGCGGCTTGAGAGCTGACGGTAAAAGAACGAGTCATAATCGGGACGCCAGCTAATCTGTGCAACGTCGAAGTCAACCGGGATGCGAAGCTCCGAACACATCCGCTCCACTTCCCTCTTTTCGATAGCGCGGTGCTCCAGGCACAATCGGATCTGATCCAAGGCGCGCGAGTATTGGCCGAAGCGATGATAGGTTACCCGAGCAGTCTCCAGCTGTTGTTGGAAGTCGGCCGGGAGTTTGACGCTAAGCCGGCTTGGTAGCGCCGTTTCCCAGCGCACCAACTCCCAGGAGCCGCCTCGTTTGCGATACTTGCCGCTTTGAACGAAAGTGCCGTTCACCTCAATCTTGGCTCCCATCAAGTGTTTCCACTGGTTCCAGGTGGGGTCCCAGAGGATATGCAGGAGAGCGGGGTCGAGCCAAAATTCAAGCTTGCGACGCACATCGCGGCACAATGCCAGGTCCGCGTAGAAATCGCACTGGCGAACCGACAGATGGAACCGGCGGTATCTCCACTCCGGCGAGAATGCCAGGATGCGATGGGCGAAGAATGTTTGGCCTTCCCGGGAGCGCTCGCCAGCCACAAGCAGCGAACCAAACCCGCCGTATGGAAAAATTGCCGGAGCCTCAGGATCATCAAGAAGCGCGTCGTAACACGCGCGCAATTCCGGCTGGGCAAGGATGTTGAAAGACCGTTCTAGCGGTAATTGTTCGCTACGGCCGCCGGCTACTTCCAGCGTGCGCAGCTTAAACGCCACACGCAGCTCTGCGGGAGAAACAGTAGCCGGAATACGCAACGTTTCATAAAAACTGGGCTGAACGTCTTTGCTGACGGCACCTGGCAGGCGGTAGAAGTAGTCGCGCAACGCTCCGCAGGGGAGAAGAATCGCGGAGATGCCAAGGCCTTTCTCGTGAACTTCGGCAGAAACGAAGTGCTGGTTGCGTTTGTCCAGCTTGGGCTGAGTGACGTATCCAACCGGCGCTTGGTAAACACAACGAGTCCGCCACGACGAAGCGAAGCCCTTCGTAATGTAGATCTGCGCGCCGGTGACATCTCTCGTGGGGACCGGAAATGTGATTTCGTCGCCAATGGCGATGTAGCTTGCAAGCAAGGCTGAGACACGGACGTTCGTTTGGTTCGCCAAGACGCATGTAGCTGGATTCTCCTGTCGGCGGACGCCCATTACACGTTCGCGACAAACCGGGAGCGACGTGAAAACCATGACACCGGCGCCATTATAGGAATGATGGGCGGAAGCCCAAAACGTGAGCTTCAGGACGCTTGCACTCGGCCTAGATAATGGCCTCCAGTTCCTCGTGAGGAGCACAGCCAATGGAGGGAACCCCCGGACGGGCGGCGCGCCTTCTTGGGGTCGTCGGTCATAGGAGAAAGCCTCTCGCAGCTAGGATTCGCGTGTGTGCGTTCGCGAGCTGCCGAGTCACTATCTTGCACTATGCCAAGGTCGCAGGCGCGGAATCCACCTTGGAACATGGGCGCAGAATTCTTCGTACTCACGACCATAACGTTTCAGCAACGTAGGCTCCTCGTAGATCAGAACAAAAAGAAAAAATCCCACCCACACTGCCACTCCGTATACCAGAACGCGGACGCTGGCAAAAAGCAGCCCTTGACCGAGGATCAGCAACAGGACAGCCACGTACATGGGGTTTCGCACATATCGAAATAACCCGCTGACGACTAAGTGCCGCGTTGGGAAAATGGGCGCAGGCGTACCGAGACCTTGGAGCGCAAAACGAGCGAACGAATCCAGAAGTACTGGAAGACCCGCTGCAATCAATAGCACTCCCACGACCCGAAAGGAGGATGTTCCCAGCAGCGGTGGTTCAAGATGCCATCGGCAAATCCGCCAAGGCACGTAACCCGCAACGATCCCAGGGGCAAGCACTAGGAATATCGTTGAGCCAAGAACGGCGAGTGTTCGTCTCATTGACTTGCTAGGCGCTGCCCGGCCGGAATCACATGTCAACTCAAGGATTGCACAGTAATCGAGAATCGGTGCTCACTCCGGAGCTTCGCTGAGCCGAACAGCTAATGTGACTTTGAGGTGAATCCGCTGTAGGTCAGGTAGACGCCGAGGGCGAGCGAAATAGCGCCATACAGGTAGAAAAGCTGCTGGTAGTGAAGGTAACCGAGGAAAAATCCCGCTTCCATCTCAGGCGGCAGGAACAAGAACAACAAGCCCTTGGCCAGCGTTATCCAACCGACGAGGGTGACCACAACTGCCAGCGCACCTCCCGACCAGGTATTGTGCGCGAGCACCATCGCCAGCCCAGCCGCCAGCGTGATTACGCCGAGGATCAGCATCATCGAAGGGTTCTGAAGAAGGGCAGTCACCGACTCCACGGTGGCTTGTCTGCGCGTCATCATAGATAGGGCGGCAAGGATGCAGTACAGCCCGATCAGCTTGCTAAGAAAAAGTGTGCGTGGTGACATAGGTGGCTCCTAAGAAGACCGAATACACTGAGGGCGATGATGCCAGCGTTCCGTTCGTAATTGGGGTTCCGATCAACGGTAAATCGGGATGCCAAGTCGGTGAGTGGACACCTGCCTCCATTGACAGCCAGCAGCCCGCATTCCAGAAGAACAATCACGGTTAAAATTGCAGCCCAACGAAATCGGCGCAGCACACCTACGACGGGCAAAGCCAGAATGCTCACCGCCAGAATGCCCACATCATCGTGTGCAAGAGCTTGATGGCAGTCAGCATGAGACCGTCCCCCGAGCCTCAATGATTCTTGCGGGAGAAGCGATGGCTTAGCAGTGACGGCAGTCACTCGGCACGGGAGACCACAACTCATCATGATCGGTGGATTCCCATCAAAAGGCGAGCGAACGCCCGACTTTCCCACAGAAATGGCTGTCAGAGCCAGTGCACACGAATCTTCCTCAGCTAAACTATCGCCAGAGGTTTCCTACGATGACAACCCCAGCCAGTGCCATCAGGGAAGAAGTGTGGGAGCTAATTGACGATCAAATTGAAGTTCTCGGGCGACCGTCACGCCTGACGACCTCCGAACTCAGCGAGTGTCACTGTCGAGCCGAGAGAATCAAGCAGCTTGGTCAAGAACTTGATCGGATCGCCACAGCCTCTGTTCTGGAGAAGCGGTTCGGGGCGGCTGCTTAGCCTCGCGGGAAGTTAAGGCTTGCGAAACGACAAGCAGTACAACCTGCCGTCGCCGATCTCTTTCGATGTGATGTCCAGCATGTCGTGTGGCACCAAATCGACCGGGCTTAAGACCGTACCCTGCCGCTTCTGAAAATACTTCTTGGTGAAGGGCGTCTTCTCGTAGATTTCTTTGACCACCTTCTCGGTCTCGTCCACGATCACGACCTTTGTTCCCGGCTTCGCCACACGGATCATTTCGGCGATGGCGCGTGCCTTGTCATTGAAGAAGTTGATGCCGCCGACGTGAAAAACAACGTCGAAGATGTCATCGCGGAACGGCAGCTTTTCCGCTTCCCCTTGGAAAAGTTGCGCGGTTCGTTTCCACTTAGCAAGGTGTTTCTGGCATCGCTTGAGCATTCCCCACGAGATGTCGAGACCGAAGACCCCGCTGTCGGATGGAAGGCGCAGTATGTTTGCCCCGGTTCCGACGGAGACCTCCAGCACACATGCACCCGCGCCAACCTCCAACTCTTTTAGGTAGTCTGTGCGGAGGTCAGGCTTGCGGAACAACCAGCGATACAGCGTTTCGGCGGGGTCATAGACCAGAGCGATTCGGTCGTAGAGTTCCTGATACTTCTTGTTCGAGCCGGACAACGCTTCAAAGAAGATGGGAATTCCGTCGCGAATCGGATAACGCTTGCCGGATTTCGGATTGAGCAACGCGCCCGCATCCAGTTGGAGACTATCGTGGGTTTCGGGATCGCAGAGTAGCGATAGGGTGCTGTCATTCATGGTCGCTCAACCCTGTTGAAATCGGGAGTATAATTCTCGCATCTGGCGGACGAGTTGTGAGGCTCCGCTAGTCCTGCCGATCCTCTCGAATTTCAGCCCTGCACCTCGCTCCTCGTCAGCCAGTTTGGCGGAGGTGCAAGCCGATGGCAAGAGCACCAAGATTGGCTCTCACGTCAGTGATAGCGATCATGCTGGTCGCAGCCTTGTCCTGTGGAACCTGCCCGCCTGCTCCGTCCGTCACTTCGCTCTCGCCCAGCAGTGCAACCTCTGGAAGCAACCAGTTCTTGCTGACCGTCAACGGCAATGACTTTCTTCGTGACTCTGTGGTAGTTTGGAACGTTTCTTCTCTGGTGACGACCTTCGTCAGCAATCGGCAGTTGGTTGCTGCCATCACTGCTAGGGACATCACACAAGCCGGAACGGTGCTGGTCTCTGTGTTCAATCCCCCGCAGGGCGGCACGACATTTGTTTCAGGCGGAATCGGGGTGATGTCTACGACTTCATGCGGCGGCAACAACTCGAACGGCGTTTCGTTCACGATCACCCCGTAATGGTGAAAGTCGCCAACCGGCATGTCTGAACTGGCATAATTGCTCCATCGTGGTCTCGATCCCGCAAGTTCCGACTGATGCTACGCGACGTATGCAGCGAGTTCATACAATCACAATTGTCTGGATGAGCGCTGAGGCTGCGATCTTCCTCTTCGCTGCATGGCTGGCGATTCTGAATCTGGGCGAGTTCGACGGGCGCGGAGCAGGATTCGTCATCGTTCGCCACGTGATTGATCCGCGTCCTCACTGGATAGCATCGCATCGGAGGAGTATCCGATATGGCCAAGAAGAAAACTGCTAGTCTTACGCGGAAACTTACCGAGAGTGAGCAAGATCTGCTCTCTCAGCTGGAACAGGGCTATCAGCTTGAGACGGATTCGCTAGGAGCCAACCCAGTTTTGCGACGGTTGAAAGATGGTGAAGTCATCCGGCCCTTATCCGCGCGAACGCCAGCACAGTCAAGGCCTTGGAGGAGCGAGGGCTGATTCGTACGAGTAAAGGTCGCGATCCGCTGACCATCGTGTGGCGTTTGAACAAGAACCAAAAGTGAATCAATATCGCCGAGCCTACCGAACCCAAATTGCTGAGGCTGACCCTTGTAATCAATCGGGAAACCAATCGGTATGCGCTTCCAGTGGCTAGCTGCGCCAATCCGATCCCTACCTACCGGAGCACGCAACGTGGCTGGAAATTCGGAACCTCAACTACAGCCAATGGGCTGGGCGCGAGGAACTCTTCGAGCGTGAGCGAGGAAGCGATCCAGATTTTCAAGTCTTGGATCAATGCGCTCTGGCGTGCGACGTGGTTGGGCAATAAAAGGGGAAGACTCATCGGCGGTCAGCCGAACCAGAGCGCCTGCTCACACGCTGGGCGAGGCTGCATGCGGTGAGAAGCGTCTTCAGTGGTCTGGCACTTATTGTTTCTTCATTCTGGTGATTTTTACGAGACCTCAATGCTCGCAACTTTGCAAGTCGTATTGAGTCGCACTGGGCATGGGACTTTTGTAATCTTCGTCAACCACATGTTGGCACGGTAATCTGTCTCTTACGCCCTCAGTCAACGGTTTATGCAAAATGATGAATCCCCTCGCTCGAATTCCTTCGTGGATTGCTTCGCACTGGAGAACCAGTGCAATGATCGCTTGCGCTGCTATCGGGATCGTGGTTACGTGCAGATCGTATCTGGAAACTGATGATGCCCGTAACAAACGTGCAGAGCTACATCGGAAAAAGGAACTCCGCAGGCTCGCCGATAGGATTTCGACTTACGGTCGCAAAGTCCACGAACGCTACCCAAGCGGCGATGTTGTCGTCAGCGTGCTCGATCTGGCGCAACAACTTCGCAAGCACCCCGACACCGTCGCCACTGCGCTGAAGATCCTATTGGGCGAACAAAAAGTCCAACAGGCTGCGCTGAGCGGGTATTGGAAGCTGAACATCTGAACAAAGCCCTTTTGCAAGTGAAACGACCTGGATTTCCGCTCCCGGAATCGCGATCGCTTCCGTGTACTTGAACTGCCCAAATGCCCTTAGGCGGGCTTGGCGTAGGTGCCGGGGCTTTTGTCTGTTGCCTCGAATTCCGGAGGGCGCTTCCTGCTCGCTGCCGCCAATGCGCGTCGCACGCCTTCAGCATTGAAGTCCGTTGCGTAAACGGGCGTACCCGGCTGCTGCCGCCACGAATCGTCGAGCCCCCCAGAATCAACCGCGTCGAATCCGAGCTCGTCTAAGAGTTTCATCACCACCGCCTTGGCTTTCGGATCGTCACCTGCGACGGGCAAGGCAATGCGATGCGGGGCGCCTGCGGGGCGCCCTTTCTCCATCAGGTGCTTCGCATAGATATTGTTGAACGCCTTTACCACCGGTCGATGCAGCTGCTTTTCGACCCAGCGGCTCTCGGTCAAGCCAGCTTCGATCTCCGTAATCCGTCCGTCGCGATGGCGCGGATAATAGTTTCCAGTGTCCACAACGACCACATTGTCAGGAACGCCCGCGAACAAATCTTTTGGCAATTCGGGAATGTGTCCCTCGGGGATGGTCACAATCACCACTTCGCCTGCTCGCGCTGCCCCTCTCGCCGTAACGGCTTTCGCGCCAGTTTCCTTAGTCAGTTCTCTAAGAGTTTCAGGTCCTCGAGAGTTGGCTACAAAGATCTCGTGTCCTAAAGCTGGAAGTCGGCGGGTCAATGTTCCGCCGATGTTTCCGGCGCCGATAATGCCGATCTTCATAGAACCTCCTCTTCTCGTCCGGACGGCGGAGCGCGAAAATCAGATTGCTCAGCACGTCACATGTAGGATTGCGTTGGTGTCATCAGGATCCTGGCCCAGCCTCGCGATCGCCTCGGCGGTTGGCAGGACCAGCAATTCGACGTGACGCCGCTGTGCTTCTCGCTTAACTTCCTTCATCACAGGTAATCTTCCATACGCTCCTGTGCCGATAATCAGCTGCTTACACTTCCAAGGTATGTCCTCTTCAACGGACAGCGGTGTGTGTCCAAACTGATCTTGAAACCGCTTTGAAGGCTTCTTTTTGCGCTTCAGAATCTCTCCACGGTCGATAATCACGTCATGCTCGTATGTTGCATCGTCAATCTCTATGGAGCCGAAAGAGAAATGACCAAACTTCATCTCAACCTCCCCCGGAAGCAGATCCACTTCACGCGCACTTCTGGGACATAAAAAGCGAGAAGGCTGACCACACTTGCGCGACCTCGTGGCTGCCGCAGTGAGGGCAGGTGATCTCTCCTTCTGCCCAATCGACCAGAGCCAGCATTCTTGAAAAGGTTTTCTTGCAGGTGCGGCAGAAGAACTCGTAGTGAGGCATAGGCGCCTCCTGATCCGGACAGGACCTGATCAAAATCTTAAACCTCGACAAACGGTTGATTCAAGTTATGACCAGCAGACCTCCAGGATGACTCGCGTTTGCGACCGGAATAGCACTCCACATTCACCTTCAACAGTTCCGGCAGGAGAAATCGCGACGGTTAAGCGCCCGGTTGCGCCGGTTTTTTTCTCACTACGACCGCAATCACTGCCGAAAGCAGCGTCATTAGCGAGATAATGCCCAACGAGATGACGCAGTACACGCACCACACGCCAAGAATGTCCTTTTCGATGTGGGCGAGATAAAGAGAGAACGCAAGACCAGCCAGCACGAACACGAGCAGCACGCGGTACGCGCGACGCCAGGCCAGCACGCCCATGAGAAGATATCCGGCCAGGCCCAGCGCGGCCACGGGAATGCCGAAGAGCACGGCGTACGGACTCTTATTGACGATACCGCAATCCCAGCGCTCGTTGATACTGCAGGGCGAGTCGCCTTCTTCGCGGTAGTGCTCGCGCAGGGCAAGAGAGGAAACGACGATGCCGAAGATTGCAAGTAGAACGAGAATGTATTTCATAGGTGATCTTTTGTGGCAATACAGCGCCGTGTCCGCGACACTCACCGTCTCCGATGAAGGCGTTTGGCTTCGCAAAGCGAGCCATCACGAATGGCCCCGACGGCAAACCGGTACCTGCCGAACTCACTCTGCGCGGCACCACCGTGATGCTTGGTCCTCGAAAATGAGGGCATGGGGAACGCAGCGCAAAGAGCGTCGGCGCTTCCCCGGCTAGACTCTACATTTACGTCGAAAGCGTTGACAAAGTTGTTGAGAAAGCGACCAAGCTCGGCGTCCTCGGAGCTCTCAATCGAGTCCGTCGGGGAGAGGCGAAAACAGTTTCGGAAGCCGCATCTCAGGCTTCTGCCGAAGATCCTATCTTTTCTCTTCACTCGGGCAGCATGATCTGGCCTGCGATTTTGAACCTTCCGCTGGCTGATGGGGCGTCGGTTGCGGGCTGCCCTCCACCGATCGAGAGTGTGTACTCTCCCTCGGCGACGATGATGTCACCTGTGTCCGTGACCATGCTCAGATCGCGTGGGTTCAACTGGAACTCTACTTTCTGATTCATTCCTGGGTCGAGATGGACACGTTGAAATCCCCGAAGTGCGCGGCGAGGAGCTCCGGCGACGCCCGGGAACCTTAGGTAGAGTTGCACGACCTCATCGCCCGCTACCTTGCCTGTGTTCGTGACCGTTACGGAGGCGTGCAGTGTATCGCCGGCGTTGATCGGCGCGCTCGGCAATGCGAGATTGCTGTAAGTGAAAGTTGTGTAGCTGAGGCCGTATCCGAAGGGGTAGAGGGGCTCGCCTTCGAAGTAGCGATACGTGCGGCCTTTCATGGCGTAGTCTTCGAAATGCGGCAACTGGTGGACGTCTTTGTAAAACGTTACCGGTAAACGGCCTGCAGGATTATTTTTGCCGCTGAGGGTTTCCGCGATTGCTGCTCCGCCCTCCTCGCCGGAATACCAGGCTTCCAGGATGGCGTTGGCGTGGGTCTTCTCCCAGTTCACTCCTAAGGCGCTACCGTTCATGAGCACAACAACCAGGGGTTTGCCCGTTGTGGCCACGGCCTGCACCAGATCCTCTTCGGGTTTGGGCATATCGAGACTGGTGCGGTCACCACCGGAGAAGCCGGGTTCCTCGATTGGCATCTCTTCGCCTTCGAGGCGGCTCGTGATTCCTACAACGGCGATGACTACATCCGCATTTTTCGCGGCGGCAACTGCGGCGGGATCAGGAGCGTTGTTGAACGCAGCCCAGATGAGTTGGGCTTGTGGTTTTTGGCCGGGGAACTGTCCGTAAGCAACGTTCAACTTTACTCGACGTCCTTTTTCGAAATGAATTTTGCCGAGACTGGTGGTAGTTCCCCAACCCTCTGTAACCAAATTGCCGTCGGCAGAAACACGGGCGAAGCCATTCACCTTGATGCCCAGCAGATAGTCACCCGCTTCATTTGGGGTCAGAAAGCCGTTCCATTCCACTGCTAATGAGGGCGTCCTTTTCGCCTGGTCGGGAAGATTTGTGTCATTCAGATTCACAGAGGTTTCGACGCGCGAGGTGAGAGGCGTGGGCTTCTCATCGAAACTGACGCGCGCACTGTACTCAGCTTTGAGGCCGGGCTTTCCGTCAGGTGTGGTGAGAAGCGAGCCGGGCACTGGATTTCCTTGGTTCGAGAGGAACTGAGTCCCGGAGACGTAGGTGATCTTGGCGTCGGGAAATTCCGCTTTCATTCCTTCCAGCACGCTTACGGTGTGTGTGGGATTTCCATTGTAGTTGCCTAAGAGAACTTCCGTTTGATCGGCAAGGGGGCCGACGATCGCGATGCGCTTGGCAGACCTCAAGGGCAGGACACCGTCATTCTTCAGCAGCACCATCGACTCGTTTGCCATATGGCGAGCCATCCGGCGGTGCGCGGCGCTATCAAGCAACTTCTCATCGACGTTCGTGTATGGAACCGTCGAGGGAGAATCGAACATGCCGAGACGGATGCGTGCCGTAAAGAGGCGGACGAGCGCTGTGTCGACTGCGCTTTCGGAGAGGTATCCCTGCTGCACGGCGTCGATGTAGGGCTTGTAATCGTGATTATCTTTCACCTTGTCGAGGAAGTCTGCGCATTCGTTGTCCATGCCGCGCTGCAAAGAGATCGCGGAGGCCTGCGGTTGCGTGGGGCGATAGCGGTGGCCGTTGAAAATGTCGATAACGGCGCCGCAATCGCTAACGACGTATCCCTGGAAGTTCCAGGCTCCGCGAAGGGTGTGCTGCAAGAGGAATTCGTTGGCGCAGGCGGGCTGGCCATTGATTGCGTTGTAGGCGCACATGACGGATCCGGCACGGGCCTCGACGACGGCGGCGCGAAATGCTGGTAGATAGGTGTCCAGTACATCGTGTTTGCTGACGTCTACGTCGGTGAAATGGCGTGTGGGCTCGGGGCCGCTATGGACGGCGTAGTGCTTGGGCGTGGAGATGACGCGATAGTAGTGAGGATCGTCACCTTGCATCCCAGTGACAAAAGCGACGGCCATGCGGGCGGTGAGCAAAGGGTCCTCACCATAGGTCTCCTGGCCGCGTCCCCAGCGGGGATCGCGAAAGATGTTGACGTTGGGAGCCCAGAAATCGAGGCCTTCGAAGATGTTGGAGTGTCCGGCGCGTTCGTCCTGAGCGTGCTTGATACGGCCTTCGATGCCGATGGCGGTCGCCATCTCGTGAATGCGCGGGGTGTCGAAGGTCGCGGCGAGGCCGATGGGCTCGGGAAATTCTGTGGTGCCGTCGACTGCGACGCCATGTAACGACTCGCTCCACCAATCGTAGGCGGGAACGTTCAGCCTCGGTATGGCACGGGCCTGATTTACGAGCTGGGAGGCTTTCTCCTCGAGCGTCATGCGGTGGACCAGATCAGCGGCGCGCTCTTCGGGAGAGAGCTTGGGATTCATGTATGGGAGCTTGGACGTTTCCTGTGCGAGGGCGGGGCGCGTGATAAAGACGAAGAAAACAACAAGCACTATGAGGGTGAGACTGGCGGAACGGTTCATCTAGTGCTCCTTGTTTTTGGGTTTATCGGCACACCTCAGAGCAGATTTTGCTTTCCTACGGCAAACAGTTTTCATTTACTTGATTCCGAGTTCGTGGAGGTTCTGCGCAGACCTAGCCAGTACAGCCCTACTACCCCGCGCAACGATAGGGCGCTGGGTGAGTTCCGGATGCTTGGCCATAACGCGGATGAGGTCATCATCGCCGAGACTCTTGGTCGCGACGTGCTGCCGATAGGCGGGTTCATTCTTACGCAGTGCGTCTTGCGGCTTGAGTCCGGCGCTGCGAAGCAGGTGCTTCAGTTCGTTTTCTGAAAGCCACGAGTTCTTCATGTAGTCGATCGATTCGAATTCGATTCCCTTTTCAGTCAAGATCCTCTTGACCTCGCGGCACTTGGTTCAAATTGTCTTCTCGTAGATTACGACCTTGGCGCCAGGCATTATTCCTCATCTCCTTGGTTCGCGCTTAACGTCTCGCTCGGACGAGAAATGATAATCCGGAAATGCGGCGACCGTCGGGGAATTCACGCGCGCAGCAATACGCTGCGCATGAGGCACTTTTACACGCAGGGAGTTCGCCGGGCGGTGTGCGGGCGCCCGGCATGGCGCCTGCGGCGAGTTCTAATCCTTCGTATCCGCGCGAGCTGGTTGCGATCGCGGCTTATCCGTTTCGTGAATTCATCGTGGCGGGCTTTGTACTCGCGCCGCGAATAGTCGTTCCAGGATCGCCATAATACGCCTCATCCCTTGGCACGGCGGCCTTAAACAACGTCTTCCGCCGCTCCCAAGCACATTTCGCCTGGAGAAGATCGAACAACTTGGTCGCTTCTTCGGCGGCGAGAAAATTCCTCTCGTAATAGATCTCCGCTCCCGGGATCGCGATTGTTTCCATGCGACTACTGGCCTCTCTTGCAATAGATTTTAGAAGTGAGCACAGCCCTAATCGCTTCGAACCTTTATTCAGGACTGGCAGTTTGCGTCCTCACCCTGCATGCGCTATTCATCCTGTGGGTGATCTTCGGGGCATTCCTCACGCGCTCACGGCCGCTCCTTCGCTGGCTGCACATCGCTTCTCTCGTCTGGGGAATTCTGATCGAATTCCTTCCCTGGCCGTGCCCGTTGACTTTGCTGGAGAACTGGCTCGAAGGCAAGGCTGGCGCGCTGCCCTATCAGGGCGGTTTTCTGCTGCATTATCTGGACAAGCTGGTCTACCCGGACATTTCGGCTACGGCGCTGACCGTAGCAGGAGTAATCGTCTGCGGGATAAACCTGGCTTTTTACGGAAGACAAGCATGGCTCGCAATTCGGCGCCCGGACTAGCGAGCATTAGCGGTCACCTCTTCTCTTCGCGAAATGAAACAAGATCCCAGGTGCCATCAGGGCTCGAGGCCTGTTCTCGAAGGATATAGAGATTTCCGTCGTCGGCTCGAACTTTGAAGAAGATTCCATCCTGGCCGTACCATTGATCGAGTACGGCGTCGACGTGATACTGCTTTTCGTCGAGCCAGAATCGCACAGGGCGTTCATCGGCCTTGTGGCCCGCATAACACTCCACGCTCAATTTCATCATTCTCATTATCGTCGAACGCGACGACAGTCAATTGTCGTGCTCCGGCTGTTGCCCTTCTTCGCAGCCGCTGAGGCTTTGGGAAAGTCAGTACAACATCGCATGAGCTCGCGTCGACGACCTCTTGTGTAATCAAGTTCGCTCGTTCCTGCGGAAGTTTGCCGCCGAAGATTCGGGCTATGTTGAACAGCGATCGACTGCCGCAGACCAGACAAATGTCATGCGGACTGTCGCTGATCACATCGCAGTCGGCGCACAGAACGGCATTATCAAGCGGGACGCTGTTGAGAAACCGGGGACATTGCGGAGAAATTTCACCAGAACCACTCATCGCAGAACCTCTGGAGAAGCTTACGTATTCTACTGATTCCCTGTTCACTTCGCTTCGTTGATGCATCTACGTCGTCGCCATCCCGCTCACAAACGCCGGCCTCGCTCGCTATTGACCGAGTCCACGAACACTCCATCGATCCTTCTCATGATCCGATCGGCCCATTGCACAGCGGACGCGATCAGCGACTCTGTCCGAGGACTTGGCCGGCTGTCCTGCAGATCTTCGGCGCTTTTCAGATGACGGGCGACCAGTATCCCGGCGATGATGCCTAACACGCGCTTTCGTCCTTCTTCCATTCAGTTCACGTTTACGGACGCGATTGCGTCGGGCTAGAACTCAAGAGACCCGCATTGCTCAACACGCACTTTCGCCTATTGTTCGCCATCAAGACTAGCATCGATCTTGCCGTTGCGCAATATCGAACCATTAACCACAGGAGAGCGTGAACCCGGGGCGCGTTGGTCTAAGTCTAATCAGCGGCCCGCGGGCCGATGGAGCTCCTGCTGGGCCGCCAGCGGCTTCATCCAAATGCAAAGGCGGCGGGTGTGAAACTCAGGAGTCCTGCGCATGCCCACTCCTCCCGCCACTGTCGGTGCGTTTTTCGCCTCTGCGTTTATCGGCGTGGAAGCTATCGCGCTCATGGAACGAATCTCCTCGCTAACGTGTCTGGGTCTTCTCGAGTGAAAAAGTCAGACAGCAACCTTCGCACGGTCTGTGTTGGTGTCATCGTCGTCCGCCCCAATAGCATGAATGATCGACCGTAACTCGTCCAATCTGATTGATCCCCTCCCTCTGTTACACCACAGTGTTTTGCCGGGTGTCGTCCGAAGGTGAGCACTCGAATCCCAGCACCCCTTTTTGCACAAAAACACACACGCCTGTTCATAAAATTTGTGACTTATGTCACAGCATTCCCGATTCGGGAGGACTAAGGTAAAAAACTGCCGGCGGTCGAAAAGATCGGTCCGAGTAACATTGACTGATCCAAAGTAGGCTGGGTGACCCGCTCGGTGGGGCAACTCGTCGAGCCACCAAACCCGAAGAAACCGACTGCCCTGCGAGGAGCAGCCGGGGTTTGGGACCGCGAAAGCGGCGATCACATCAAGGGCTGCGACGGTGCATGGATCTACGCTATCCGTTCTCTCGCAGGAGCAGGCGGCTGGAACATAACCAATGTCGCAGCCTTTTCTGTTTTTCCGGTGCAATTCGGGCGGACGTTGAATCTATTCGGGACAGCACTCGACGACGGCCTCCGCGTTTCCTCTTCGATCAACCCTGATTTTCAACACGAGTTGTGGATAAGGCTGTTCATGATTCACCGAAAGTGCCGTCCGGCGAGGCCTTGACCGGTTTGCACCGCAGACGGGCACGTCGACTTCGATAGAATTTCGGTCAACTTCTGCTCAGACGACAAAATAGGGCCCCTTCATTGTCGAGATCCCCATGATCCTCCCAGAGCGGCGGGAAAAAAGAAACTTCTGTATTCCGCTGTTCTTAGCCACCGTCCGGCAGACAGGTTCGCACCTGCGCTGGTTTCAGAGCAGGAGAAAAGTGGACAGAGTGCGACGTGAAGGCGAAGGACGCAATGCAAGCTCGACGAACCACGTCTTTCATGCCCCCACTGGTTGGCTTCCCGCCTAAACTCGCCAACTCAAAGCTGTGCCTGTGAAGATGGATCGGGTGTATATCGTCAAAACCCGGATTCTGGGGCATGATGCACGAAGCGACGGAGTCGGCATCCCCACCCCACAGTTCTTTGGCCCGTTCGTAGGAGTCGTGGGGGTTGATTCCAGCGGACCGGAAACCACCTACCGTACCCGCTCAGTTCTTCTCACTGGACACCTCACATTGGAGAACAATTCAGCATGCAGCGTTCCGTTCGACGCGAATGAAAAGTTCTGCGCTAGCAACACGGCATTTCGACGAAGCCGTCCGCAGATGGACAGGAATGTTCAGGACCGGACAGGGTGTAATAGACCATTCTTGTATAAAGTGGGAACCGCTGGGCCGGAATCTCGTATAACCATTGTGGAGGTGGGTCGTCTTATGTGTAAAGGTTGGGCGTCTAATGCTTGAGAACATTCGCTATTCCCTTCGGCAATTCATCAAAACACCCGGGTTCACCATCACGGCCATTCTCACGCTTGCGCTCGGCATCGGCGCCACGACCGCAATCTTCACCCTCGTCCATGCAGTACTCCTCAAGTCGCTTCCTGTAAGGCGCCCCAGCGAACTTATTCGCGTAGGCAACAACGAGAACTGCTGCATCAACGGCGGCATGGAGGACGATTGGTCGCTGTTCTCCACCGAGCAATATCGAGAGTTCCGCGACCACACTCCAGGATTTGTCTCGCTTGCCGCTTTTCAAGCTGGCCGCAGTCAGATCGGCGTCCGTCGCGCCGGCAGCAATCGTCCGTCGGAGCCTTTCGGCGCTGAATTCGTCTCCGGCAACGCTTTTGATACCTTCGGGCTCCGCGCATGGTCGGGCCGTCTACTAGAGCCCTCTGACGATCAGAAGGGTGCGCCCTCAGTCGCCGTCATCAGCTATCGCACTTGGCGACAGAAATTCGATCAGGACCCTTCGGTGGTTGGCGCCTCCTTCATTATCAACGGCAAGGCCTTCACTATAGTTGGCATCGCGCCACCCGGCTTCTTCGGCGAACGCCTCACCGCTGATCCCGCCGCTTTCTGGCTTCCGCTCAGCGACTCTCCTCTGATTCAGTCCGGCAGCTTCGACGTTCTCGACAGCCCCGAACTCCAGTGGCTTAACGTGATTGGCCGCATCCAGCCAGGCGCAAACCTGAAACAGATTGAAGCTCACCTCCAGGTCGAACTGCGCCAATTTTTGCTTAACCCCATAAGCAAAGTCGAGAAGCGCGATCAGACTCTGATTCCAAAGCAGACGTTGCACTTGTCTCCCGGCGGCGGGGGGGTGCAGCAGATGCAGGATTCCTACAAGTCCGGCCTCCATCTGCTCATGTGGATTTCCACCTTCGTCCTTCTTATTGCCTGCGCCAATCTTGCCAACCTGATGCTCGTCCGTGCCGCGGCGCGTAAACCCCAGATTTCGGTCCGCTCCGCTCTCGGCGCATCCCGTACCATCCTCGCGCGCCAAGCGCTCACAGAAAGCGTGGTTCTCGCAGTGTTTGGTGGTTTGGCCGGTTTGGCCGTCGCCTACGGAGGAGCGCATCTGATCCTTCGACTGGTCGCCGGCAAAAGCTATTTGCCCATTCAGGCCGCGCCTTCGCTCGCTGTGCTCGGGTTCGCTTTCGCCGTTTCGCTGATCACCGGTATGCTGTTCGGCGTCGCTCCCGCGATGGAGGCGGCTCACGCCAACCCCATCGACGCCCTGCGCAGCGCCAACCGCTCCACCCGAGTGAGCGGACTCTGGACACAGAAAATCCTCGTGGTCATGCAGGCTGCGGTTTCCCTAGCCCTGCTCTGCGCTGCCGCACTGCTCATCCGCTCGCTCAGGAACCTCGAGCACCAGCACTTCGGCTTCGAAACGGAAAATCGCTACATTGTCCACATCGACCCGCAAATGGCCGGCTACCAAGCTTCACAAGCCGACGTCTTCTTCCGGCAACTGCATGACACACTGGCCGCCATTCCCGGCGTCAAACAGGTCAGCTACTCCCTTTACAGTCCCATGGAAGGTGATAACTGGGGCAACGGCGTCTACATCGAAGGCCAGGCGCCGCCGCCGCCCGGCAGCAACGAAAACGGTTCCTCGTGGGATCGCGTCAGTCCCGGTTACTTTGACACGATCGGCACGAAGATCGTCGCCGGCCGCTGTTTTACCGAGCAAGACGACGCCTCTGGACGCCTGGTCGCGGTGATCAACCAGACTTTCGCCCGCAAATTCTTCAAGAATGGCGAACCGATTGGCCACCACTTTGGCGATCTCGACCAGAAATATGCGGGCAATTTTGAAATCGTGGGCGTCGCCGAGGACACGCAGTATTGGGATCCCACCGAGCACATCCGACCCATGTTCTTTCTGCCCGCAGCGCAGTGGGCAAAATACGACGACAAGTCAGAAGTTTTGTTTGAAAACGTCTCGCATCTCGAGATGGGTGCCATCGAGATTCGGACATCTGCGCAGATGCCAGGAATCGAAGCTCAGGTTCGCCGCGCGCTCATGCAGATCAATCCCAATCTCACCATTCTCACTTTCGACAGCTTCGCCGGACAGGTGCACGATCAGTTCTCGCAGCAGGAATTGCTTGTCCAGCTCACTTCTATCTTCGGAATTCTTGCACTCGTCTTGGCCGCAATCGGCCTGTATGGCGTCACTGCTTACTCGGTCGCACAGCGCACCAATGAAATTGGCATCCGCATGGCGCTTGGCGCCAACCGCGGCGGAATTCTGCAGATGGTCCTCCGTGGCGCATTCCTTCAGGCTGGCATCGGTCTGCTCATCGGCATGCCTGCCGCCATCCTCGCCGGGCACTTCATGGCCGGCCAGTTATACGGTGTCGAGCCCTGGGATCCTGCGGTCCTGGCCGCGATGGCGGCCATTCTTGGTCTTGCTGCATTCATCGCGGCCGTTCTGCCCGCGCAGCGCGCCGCGGGCATCGAACCCATGGTCGCTCTCCGTTTCGAATGATTGGCTGCGGGTGCTTGCTCAAGCTGCTGCGCCTCACCACCGCGGATGCCATCGATCGATGCCATCCTGTTCGGAAGAAGACGCATGATTCTTTAGCGGTAGGGCCTTCGTTCATCAGCTTTTAGCATGGTGGATACTCTACCGTCTAGATTGTCGGCCGTACGGAGACCGACCATAAACGGACTTCTGGAAAATCAATGCTCGGGGTAACCGTCGGCCTCCGAGCAACGCCTGCCGGCAACAGGGGTATGAAAGATTGGCGGTCCGGCCGGCACCGCCAGAAGAGGTTTAGAACGATTGTGAGAATCTCGCCTCCAGAAACTCGCCCAGCTTGGCGGTCGCCTTGAATTGCGGAATGGGATCGAGCTTCTTGAACGCGCTGGTAAAGGCATTGGACAAGCTCCACATCGTTCGCGCCGAGAATTCCGGATACTCCGGCTCGAAGTACAGGCGATGCACTTCGGGCAGAAGGCTTCGCGGCGCCTCCAGTTCGCCATCGACAAACGCAGCATAGAGGGTCAGCTTGGCACGCTCGTCACTGATCTGAGAACTGCGCCACTGCTCGACATGCCGTTGCATCGGCTCAAAGTTCCGCTGGATTCGGTCCACGCCCACGGCAAGCGTATCGATCAGGTTGAAGCTCTTGCAGTGCTTGGCTAAGACCGGCGTAAAGTCTCCGCTGAACAACATATTGAGGCACACGGTGACGCGCAGGCCGACTGTCAACCCGAGGCGCAGCGATTTGTCGTGAGAGTTCCTTAAGCCTATGGAAAAACGAGCGCCGTCCATTTGGGTTTCCAGGTCGAGGACGCCGAACACCTTCATGCCATCCGGTGAAACGGCATATTCTTCGTTGACTACGCCGATGTGGCGAAAGCTCAGGGTTTCAACCAACGCCTCGACAATTTCGTGATGAGGAACTGGCCGATGGGTTCTTGTTGCTTGGGGAACGGGAATTTGCGCCAGCTCCGTCTTCCCCAACTTAGGCAGAGGGCCGGCGATAAGCGTGCTCGTGCTCATAAGCTACTTCCTTTCTATATTTGTGGTTGATTTGAGAATCAGCTGCTAATGTTCAATGCTGCTGAAGAAGGTGCCTATCTTTCTCTTTGAGTTTCGTTCGTCCAAGAAGGCGCGATTACTTGTTTCTGAAGTGTGGGCTGGCCCCGTGTGCGCAGGTTCTGGCCTTGCAGTTACTTAGGCGCTCCGCACCAGGCCGTTGGTGATCAGGTCGAGAAACCAGAGCTGGTCGACTTTGCGGAGATCAATGTCGGTGGGGTGCTCGACGATGAAACGGCGAACGTCTTTCTCGTGGATGAGATAAATGTCGCCGTTTTGCTGTTTCACACGTGCCGTGCCCCGGAACTTGGCTTTCAAGTGCCCGCTTCTGATCCAGCGCGACACTGCGTGGGAGTCAATTCCCAGGGCTTGCGCGAGACCGTTGGCAGAGTAGAAGCTGGGATCGTGCTTGAACTGCGCTCGTCGGAGCTTGAGGTGAATTCCGGTCGCACTACGCGAATAGCCGGCAGCCTTGAGCTTTAACCGAATCCGCTCGTCGCTCATCCAGGCATAACGTTCCAGAATCTGGAGCTCTGGCTCGCTCCACGGCAGCTCTTTGGTGCGCGCCAAGCCTAGCTTGCGTGCACGTTTCCTGAGAGCCCAATGGGGCATTCCCACTTTCTTTGCCAACATACGGATGCCGGGCTGCTTCCTCGCGCCAGGGTGACTCAGGTAGATCTCGCGAATGAGTTGGTCAATCTGATCGGTGAAGATGTACTTGCGCCCACCTTGTGCCTTGGCGCAATGCGCGTCGGGCTGATCTCTGTTGCGCTGGTAAGCTGGCACACATTCCCCGCCCACCTTTCTTATGAGGGGCGACTTCATGAGTTGTTCCTTTTCAGGGATTGTCAGTGATGGTCGCGGGCGCTCGTCAGCCGGTCTCACTCGGGAATGACCCGTTGCCTCCCAAACAGCCGACTAATCTCGATCGTTTGTAGGCGTATGCTTGTGGAATCCGGGAGGATCGAATGAGAATCATTCGTTTTGGCCCGTTTTTTATAATCTCTGTTGCTGTTCTGTCCGCAGTTGCGCTACTCAAGACACCGCAGAAAGGCTCTGCTAAGCAGACCATCACAAAGGATGACATTCCCAAGTCGATTGCCGAAAGTGTTGGCGGAACGCTCCAGTTTGCGGAAGGAAACTTTCTCGGCGTGGCTGAAACCATGCCTGAGGACAAGTACGGATTCATTCCTACCGTGGGGAAATTCGATGATGCCCGCAGCTTTGGAGAACAGGTAAAGCATGTCGCTTGCGCACAGTTCGCCTTCTTCAACGAGTTCGAGGGCAAGAAGCCACCAGATGATTGCGAAAAGGGCGGCCATGATCCGGCGAAAACAAAAGCCGAGCTGATCAAGTATTTAAAGGACTCATTCGACTACTCCAATCGCATCCTGGCTACGTTGACGGAGAAGAACGCCCTCGACCGCGTCGAGGGCCGTTACGCCGGACCGAACACGAAGCTTGGCATTTCGATTGTTGCCGTTTGGCACATCACGGACCACTACGGACAGCTCGTTGAGTACCTGCGTATGAACGGTCTTGTCCCGCCGTTTACGCAGAAGTATGGAGTAAAGGTACGGTAACGGTCGCTGGTAAGCTGATGGCGCGCATTGCCCGCCTATCTTTCGACAATTGATCGGGTTCGGTGCGTGGATCTCTGCAAACGGCGTGTACACGCATGTTTACGATTTTCTCCGGACGCTTGTGGCACACTCCATCCAAACCTCGATCCCTGGGATGCTGGCATTCACTCCGAAGCCGTTGACCCGTGATTGCACTCGCTTCGAATCCAAAACTAAATACTCGCGGGGAACGGATTGGCAAGCCGGACAGGTTGGATCGTCTGCTCGTTCGTGACCGCAGTGCATCCGCCATCTTGGTAGTTCGCGGAAGGCGACACCGCGCAGTTTCGGCGTTGTCACTGCCAGCACGGGAGCCAGCACAACCATCGGCACTTGCGCCGCACTCTCCGGCATGAGCTTGGTTTGGTGGACAGCGTGTTCAAGAATGAGCTCGGCTGTTTCCTGATCGCCTGCAGCTGCCCGGCTTGCGGCTTCGGCAAGCGCTTCCTCCTCCAGCCTGCGCCTTGCCGCTGCAGTCTCCAGTTCTCTCCTCTTCCGCTCTTCCTCTTCCAGCTTGCGCCGTAGCTCTTCGGCTTCTCGGCGCAACCGTTCGTCTTCCCGGCGCCGAGCCTCTTCTTGTTCCCTCTGGTACCGAGCCAGGCCTTGCTTCATCGATCGTTCGAGTGCTTCAAGCGGCCCATCCAAGGTGGCCAGCAGTTCAGTCTGGGCCCTGTGGCCTCGGTGCCAGAACTCGATATACGGCTTCAGGGCTCCCTTGATGCGCTCGCGTAGTTGAGCAACGATCTTCACCTGTACCCCGGCCGTCATGAACTGCTCGTCGGTTGAGATCATGGTCAGGGTCTTTGACTCTTCGAGCTTCACCTCAACCAAAGCTGACAGCTGGACTTTCTGTTCCTCGGTTAAGGTCATCTCGGCTGGCACACTAACGGTAATGGCGGGTTCCATGACTTGAGGCTCCTTCTCTTGGAGATAGGTATGTGCTTTGGGAAACGACGGCGAGAGCGCTGGCTGGTCTACGCCACTTCTTCCAGCTCTGACCAAAGCCCGTTCTCGATTGTCATGCCCCGATTCATCTTCCAAATGGTTGTTATCAGCGCCGCGCGGAAGACATCGAGGGCGCTAGGATCCTCGTAGGGAGGGCTAAGCTTGTATGACCCATCAGGGCGGAGTTGCAGTACGGCCCGGGTGTATTTGAAGGGAAGGACGAGGGGTTTCGGGAGCAACAGCTCGTAGCCGGCCGTTTGCACGGCAAAGCCCGGATACAACCGATCCACGCATTTCAAGTCTATGATCCAGAGCTGGCCGTTCATCGACCCGACCCGGTCTACCGTGCCCCCGCACAGCATGCCGCCGATGCTCCCGACTACCCGATGCTCGATCAATTGCGGCTGAAAGCCTGACTCGCACAGGAATCGCTGGTAGGCGGATAAATAAGGTTCGAGCTCCGGATCCACGCTCGCGAGGTCCAGCGAGCCTTCATCCAGGTATTGCGTGGCTTCGTGGACAAATTGGCCGATGGTGCGCTTCCGCTCGAGCACCTCCCGAGGAACCATGGAGTAGTCGGCCCCGAGGCCGGACGAGTGCAAAACTTGCGTCACACTCGGCACGGGCCTGCCTTGAACCAAATAGAGGTGGCGATTGGCATCAAAGCTAAACTCGATGCTCATCGCTTGGCCTCCCGAAGGCCGTTCAACACGCGATACTGCCGGCCGTTTTCGGACAGGATTGCCAGCTCCGCGACTGCTTCCTGGCCTTCGAGCCATTTGATTTCGGGGATTAAGTGGGACTTATTGCAGTAGACCTTGGTTGAAGTGCCATCCTTGCCGATGGCAAAGACGACGTACTCGCTGCCACTGCTGGCCTTGTGGATGGTGTTACCAGAACTATCCGGCTCAAGTGCACCGACAACCCCTTGGATTGTTGTTCTGTTTTCACCCTTGTTAGCTCCCGGAGGCTTGGTTGCCTTTCCTATGGTGGCACTAGCCTCGACTGGTGCATCGTTGGATAGCGCAGCTAGAGGCTTGCGCTTCGGTTCGCGAATCGTAGGCTTCGGATTTTTCTGATTCGCACCTCTTGGATTTGCCTGATTTGCCGCTGGAAGCCTTTGCTGCTGCTCACTAATCGGAATGGTCCGGCTAACTTCATCGGCCTTGTCTGAAGTGGCCACGGGCGAAGGGTCAGCGCAATAGAACTCCGTCGCAAGCTCCTGAGCTTGTTCTTTTTCCTCTTCGATCACCTTGAGAACCTGCCCGTCACCCAGCCGCTTGCGACTTTCCGCAAACACGTGAGCGTTTTCGGTGAGGTTTGAGACTAGCTTGCGCATATCTTCGCCCTCTACCTCAAGGCTTAATGCCCAAATCGTGCTGCATTTCTTCTGCTTGTCCTTCGGATCGAAGTATGTGGTCTCCTCCGGACGAACCACGAGCTTCGCGGTGAGCCCCGCCAGTCGGCCGGCGGTAAAGGTCTGAATCTCCTCAAGCGCGGAATGGATTTGGCGAATGGAGCGGTAGGAGGTCGTATGAATCCGGCAGACGCTACCTAGGCGCGGGAAGTCGGCCAGAATAAACTGCAAGTCTCCGCTTGGCTTGCACAGTCCAGAACCAAGCTCCGGGCACCCGGTTCCGCAGGGGCTCCACCTCATGCCGCCTGGCTTTTCCTTAGTTCGCCTGATGGCGGAGTTGCCATCTCCCCAGCACCTTCGCTCCGTAGCTGTCCACCACGCGTAGGAGGTGGGGAAGACATTCTCGATATCGTTGTCGATGAGCACGATGTCGAAGCTGCGGCAGTTATCGCCGTAATGGGCCATGAGTTCAGGATCGGGTTCCCATTCCAAGCCTTCCTCTCCCTTTTTCTTTTTGAGGAAGACAAAGTGATCCAGCTTGGTGGGGTGGTTGCGGTCGCCGTTTGGGGGAAGCCCGATGGCAACTTTAGTGGAAACTGACAGCCGTTGGATGGCACGGCCGTTTGCGTCGTGAGTTATGCCAAGAATCATATGAAGACACTCCTTATCATTAATTGATATGCCTCGCGACGGTGCCAAAATTTCGTTGCTCCGACGATCCCGGTGATCTGGATGCTTCTGTGGGCCCGAAACACGCGCCAATTCAGAACGATGGCGGGAAGGACTGGAGTGGCAGACGTCTTGCAAATACGGATCGCGACAGCCGACAATCGATTTCGGCTACAGTAATAAGGTCAGAGGCCCCAATGAAATTTGGCGTGTTGGCTTTGGATTATGATGGGACGATTGCACGAGACGGAGTGCTATCGCCTGACGTCAAGGCTGCTATCGCCGAGGCACGTGCCCACGGGATCGTCGTCATCATCGTAACCGGCCGAATCCTCTCCGATTTGCGGGATGCCGCCGGAGATCTCAATTTCGTCGATGCCGTAGTTGCCGAGAATGGTGCTGTCCTCATCTTCAGCAACGGCCAGACGCGACAAGTTGCTCACCCTCCGCCGCAAATCTTCTTCAACGAATTGCAGCGGCGCGGAATCGCATTCAGGTCTGGTCAGTGCGTCGTCGAGGCGGATGCTTCCGCGGCGCCGGCAATCCTCGCGATCATCAGAGAGCTGGAACTGCCTCTAATAATCCTGTTCAACCGTAGCCGCCTCATGGTCCTTCCACAGGCGATCAGCAAGGGCACCGGACTGCGAGAGGCGCTGACTATCCTTCGTCTCTCGCCGCATAACGCGATTGCCATCGGAGACGCCGAAAACGACCACGATCTTCTCGCAGCATGCGAACTTGCCGCCGCCGTCAGCTGGGGTAGCGTAAGGCTGCAAGCGGAGGCGGACGAGGTCGTGAATGGCGACGGTCCTAGCGCCGTTGCCGCTTACATTCGAAGGGCGATAACGCAGACGAGGTTACCTGCAGGTCGACTCGGACGGCACCGGATTACGGTAGGCACAGAGCTGGATGGACGACCACTCAGGTTTGACATCCGCGGGAGAAACATCCTGATCGTCGGAGAAACGCAATCAGGAAAATCCTGGGTCACTGGCCTTGTTTGCGAACAAATGATAGTTCAGGGCTACGCCCTTTGCGTCATCGATCCTGAAGGCGATTATGGCGGGCTGGAGTTGCTGCCCGGGGTTGTTGTGTTGCAGGCCACCAAACAGCCACCTGAGATCACAGACGTGGCTCGCGCTCTCCAGCATTTCGATTTAAGCGTCGTTCTGAATCTGTCGTGCATACATCTTGAAGAAAAGACCGAGTACTTGAAGGCACTGCTGCCAATGCTGGCCTCGCTCCGCCGCAGGACCGGGCTGCCCCATCGCATCGTCGTGGACGAAGCTCATTACTTCCTTCATCAGCCGAATGTCAGAGAACTGCTGGATATGGAGTTGGGTGCCTACACCATCGTCACGTATCACCCCTCCGACCTGCACATCGACCTCCTCCAAGCCATCGACATTATAGCCGCGAAGCGACTCACCAACATTCACGAGGTGCAAACGGTGCTGAGAATGGTCAAGAATAGGAACGTGGATCCCGGAGCTGCAGCCATTCTCGGCGAGTTGCCGATTGACCAGGCTGTAGCCGTCACAAGAGAACCTGAAGGACAAGTTTGGCGGTTCAACCTGTTGCCTCGCCTGACTGCGCATGTTCGGCATCGAGCAAAATATTTCGATTTTAATGTCGTTCAGGGACAGGAATTCGTGTTCACCGAGAACGGCAGACCGATTGGCTCTCCAGCCCACTCTCTAAAAGAGTTTGCAGCGTTGCTGCAAGGCTACCCTGGCAGTTCGGTTTGCGAGCATGCCCGCCGCGGAGACTTTTCGCGATGGATTGCGAACGTCTTCTATGATCATCACCTGGCCTCCGATATCCGGAAGATCGAGCAGCGGCACCGATTGGGTTATTTGCGCGATGTGCGTCAACCTATCGCAGCGCTTATCTTGGCGCGATATGCAGCCTCGGCTAACTTGTAATTTTTAAAAGGCGTCATCTCCTCAGGCTCAGTACGGGACACCTCCCCCCCCAAGGTCTTCGGGACTACCGTCTCTTGAGCGGCGGAAGGCGAGCAACTTGTCGCGTCTGGCCGTTGCTGAAGGCGAGGACAGCGCCATTCTCGGCAACTACGGCATCGACAAAATTGAGGTCGCCCACGAAAGGGCCCCTCCTCAAGCAGTTTGATTGCCCTCCGGCGGTCCATTCGCCCTTTACAATAAGCAGCCGCAAAAGTATTCGGCGGCTAACTGACTTGACGAAGACTTCTCATTACCTACAGCACTCCGAGCTAACGAGAACTCCTCCATTGATCGACCGGGGTGGCGAGTTTTTCCCTAACCGATACTGACGTGTCAGTCCGAAACTTTAGGACGTTTTGTGTATTTCTCCTTTTTGTCTTTACACTGGTTGTTTTTCGATTAAGCTTTGCCCTCGACTCAGCCACTTGTGTACCGAGATTCAGCGCCGAGATGGCGGCTTTCACACTCTCGGCGGACTTAAACAGGCCGTTCAGCTCTTCCTGGTTCAACGGAAGATGAAAAATCTGGTCCGCTCCTTTGCGGTTTACTTTTGTCGGCAAGCTCAGGCAAACATCGCTGATCCCGTAGTGTGCTGCTAAGGTGGAGACGGTGAGAATTGTGTTCTCATCACGCAAAATGGCTTCGATGATGTGTACCAGGCCAGCCGCTACTGCGTAATACGTAACCCCCACATCTCCAAGCTGGGTTTCCCTAAAAATAGCTTCCATCTCGCGCTTGTCATTTTCCCCGCCCTTTTGTTCGCAGAGGTCGTGCAAAGGTATCCCGGCCGCGCTCACCATCGACCATACCGGTATCTCGCCATCCCCATGCTTACCGATTATGTAGGCGTACACGCTCTCGGGATCGATGTCAAAGCGTTGGGCCAACAGATAGCGGAACCGGGCAGTGTCAAGCATCGTTCCCAAACCGAAGACCCGGTTTGAAGGAAAGCCCGAGAGTTTCGAGCTTAGGTAGGTAAGGACGTCTACAGGACTGGATGCGATCAAGAGAATTCCATTGGGTGCATAATTGGCCACCTCGGGAATAATTCTGCGCAAGATGGAGGCGTTCTGATTTATGAGATCCGGCCGGCTCTCAACATCTGGGACATCTGGGCGTGCTCCAGCGGAAATGATCGTGACTGTTGCGTCCGCGCAGTCTGCGTAGGTTCCTGCCCGGACGCGAGTGGGGTGAGGAAAGACGACAGCTGCGTTCTGTAAATGTATTGCTTCCCACTGGACTTTGACTTGGTCGGTGTCCACTAGCACGATTTCTGCAGCTAACCCGCGAACAAGGAGCGAGTATGCCGTTGCCACTCCGACGTTGCCGACTCCGATGATAGCTACCTTGATGGGTTCACGGTTGTTCTCCATTTGGGCCCCCTATTTGTGTGCACGGCATTCTGGTGGCATCTCAGCAGCCAAATTCCTGTGAACAACCGGTTACGGATGAACGATATACATCAATAACTTAGGCATTCTTAGGTGAGACATACTTCAGGAAGAAGTAGAACTCACGGCGATATCACGTCAGAACGACGATTCAGGTCGCTCTCGAACATATATGCAGTGAATCTTGAGAATCGTTCATTTCGTTCCGAGCTTCATCGCAGCATTGCTAATCACGCGATTGGCCTTCCGGAAAAGCACACAAGATCGACTTTTCTCAGGAGTTTCTAGGATTTGGATTTTATTTGCGGAAGAAGGTGTCGGCGCTCCGTTCCGCCTAGAGTGCGAGGCGCTGAAGCGACCGGATGATTTTCATCGAATAGGAACCACAACCCTAGAGGCCTCCGAGATTTGAAAGTTCCGATGGTTGCGGTGCAGGCTGCATGGCGCGCACAACATTCCATCTCGGCTCCACGGCCCATCATGTGATCTCCGAAGCACGCTGTCCAGTGCAGACCACGCGAGGCTGACATCGCGGGCGCTACGGGCGCTTGATCAGAGTGAAACCAATCCTCCCAACGCCTCCGAATAGCTGCTGATCTTAGCGGAGAGCTGCAAAGAATGGCCGGGTCAACTCTCGTACGGCGGCTTCCGAGTGGAAACCGCCGTATGCATGAGTAAGATAAGTTACTTCACAGCGATGACCAGGTCGTCTTCGACTGCCCTGACTCCGGGCGCCGACCAGGCGGCTCTCTCTGCTTCCTTGCGCTCTGCCCAGGAAGAGACTCGGCCGTGAAGAACGACCTTGTCGTTTACGACGTTTACCTTGATGTGAGAGGCGTCCACTTCTGCAGCCCGCTCCAAAGCGCTGTCAATCTTTGCTTTGATTTCTGATGGCATCACTGCCGGCGGCTTGATTGTGATCAGATTCAACACGCCCTTGACTCCAATGAGGTTGCGCACCGCAATGGAGGCGGCGTCTTGCTGGTACTTGAAGTCTACCTCCCCTTCAAGGGTCACCCCGCCGTTCATCACCTTCACCTTGATGCGTTCACTCGGCACCCGGACATCCCATTGCAACGCGTTGATCGGTTCTCTGGCGATGTCTGTGTCATTTAGGATGTGTTGCGACGGGAGGTCAACCTTCAACTCGTCCGTCACGGCCTTCACGCCCGCAACTCTCTCAGCGGCGTCAACTGCTGCACACTGTTCCGCGTAGCTTTCCACGTTGCCAGTAAGGCCGACGATTCCATCCTGCGCAGTTACGCCAATACTTTCAGCATTGACGCTCGGTTCGTACTCAAGTTCCTGAAGGACGTCCCGACAAGTTGCGCGTTACTTTTTGTCATAATCTCCTCCTGATAATGTCGGACTCATTCTTGTCGTCGATCAGGCGGCAGATCCGAATCCGAAAGATCGGCAGCCAGACTCCTGCCCGTTTTCGTTGACGCTGAGAATTCGATTGCGGTGCGATGTGTACTCCGACTGGATCGAGAATCGTGCGCGTCGCCTCTAGCAGCCGTCGGTCTACCCACGAGAGAGCCATGGATACATCCTCCAAGTGATATACCCTAAAGCAGCGATACGATGATTGCAGCTTGATTTCCATCAGCGGAAGCGCGAAGTCGCTTGATTAAACGTACATTGAGGATTCGAAGGTGGATGCTGGCGAAATATCGTCGTTATGACTTGATCTGGGATCCACCATCAGGAGAGGGAAAGCCAGTCATGTTAGCCCAACGTGTCGGCTTTTGACACAAATCTGCGAAGTCAAAAGCGGTTTTTCCGGCGATAAAGAGCTGGCGATACAGCGCCACAATCTCCTTGGCACAGCCAGAAGGCTGGCAATCTGGTTGCAGCTCCAAAGTTGCTGATTGCATTTTGTCGCACTAGTGGCGACTGGGTTCTTTCTTTATCCTCATGTCGGCATTTATAGAGGCGATCGATATCCGCAAGAGTTACCGCGTAGGCAAAACAGAAGTTCCGGCGATACGTGGGCTCAGCTTGAGTGTCGAAAAAGGAAAGTTTCTTTGCGTCGTGGGTCCATCCGGCAGCGGAAAGTCAACTCTTTTCTATTTGTTGGGTGGCCTCACTCATGCTGATTCTGGCCACATCTTGGTCGATGGGGACGATTTCTGTCACCTCTCCGACGCGGAGCTCACGCGGGTGCGGAGACGCAAAATTGGATTTGTCTTTCAGAAATTCAATTTGTTGCCAACGATTGAAGCTCGTTTTAATATCGAGATCGCTCAGGAAATCGCCGGCATTCGTCACTTGGATACGAGGTACTTTGAGCAGATCTGTGACTTGCTTGGGCTCCGGAGTCGTCTCAGTCATCGGCCCTACGAGCTTTCGGGTGGGGAACAGCAGCGCGTAGCCTTGGCTCGCGCATTGATCAACAAACCCGCTATTGTCCTCGCAGATGAACCCACTGGGAATCTTGATTCCGAGAATGCCGAAGTAGTCCTCCACATGCTGCGGCAATCCAACCACGAATTGGGTCAGACAGTCCTTATGATTACGCACAATCCGGAAGCAGCGGGTTATGCCGATGTGATCATCCACATGCGAGATGGACGAACTGTGCCGCCCGACCAGGACCCGCAATGGTCGCACCGCAGATTCAGCGAGCATAAGTTAAGCTAGTAAGCAGGCGCGCGACACGTATCCTCCAGCCTTGCCAACCAGTTCTCGACCGACAGAAGATCAGACAGGATGTTCCGATGCGTGATGGGCACACCACGCAGTTCCCGGTCGCGCGGTCGTGCCTATCGATTAACACCAGTCCCTCAAGTTTCTGCGGCGCGTTCAGGCGGTTGTCCACGCCCGTCTGGTTCTGGTCGGAGAAGAAGTCAGCTTTGGACTTCCTCTCGACGAAGTGGAGAAAGGAAAATGCCGAGCTTATGGACCCATCGTATATTAGCTTCTACCGCACGACAGCTACGGAACAATGTGCATGAGTGGCAACCGTCTCGGCGACACTTCCCAGCAGAAATCGTTCGAAGCCGTGTCGGCCGTGCGAACCAAGTACAATCAAGTCGGCACCGCAAGTTTTGGCTTCCTCGAGAATTGTCCCGCGAGGATCGCTGCCCATGGGAGTTGCATCGTAGATATCCAGACCTGTGGGCGTTAAGGCTTGTCGAGCGGTGGCCACCGCCTCTTCCGCCTGCAGGTGTGCTCGTTTGGAAAGTTCATCCACCAAATTGGGCACTGGCGTACCAAATCGCGTTCCGAGGGATGGAACAGAATAGCAGGAAGGGCGATTAGGCTAGAATCGTTCGCCTAGTGCGGCAACAAGTAGGCAAACTATGGGGCGTCGCTTCAACGAGGTCTAGATACCACTTCAATCGAGGTCACCGGGTGAATCTCCCAGGCCGTTGCCCGCCAGCTTCCTAGCCGTCCCGGTGCTGTATTCTCCGATTCACCCTGGTGTTCCCGATCAAATAGCATCCAGCCACTGATTCTTACCCAGCGACCAAGAAACCGGTCCCGCAAGGTTCGTGTCGACCAGTCCACGCCGCGCTGGTTCATGATGTAGCGCCAGCGTGGCGTCACCTCCACTATCATCCGCCGGGAAGCACCGCCACTCATGGGATCGTCTACCAGCTCAATGTGGGTGTCCCGGTCAGCGTCATCTCGCGCGTGGCAGTTCGCGCTTTCGATTCCGCCCCGCTTCACATCCCACACGTAGCCGACGATCGCCGCGCCCTGTTTGACCTTCCACCGGCTGACGTCGTTTCCAGGTGCAAGGATTTCTTCAAGCGTGATCTTTGGATCAATTTCGTTTTGCCCTGGCGCTGTGTACCGGTTCTTGAGACGATCGAGCGCCTGCACAGCAAGGCTGCGGGCATCGCCTTCCATTCCACAGCCGTGGAAGGTATCTAGGTCTTCCTCAGTCTGAGGAATCGCCGCGCGCTCTTGCGTCCGCGATATAACTCCAGTGGCGGCACCTATCAGCGGGTGGAAATCCGATCCGTACCTGCCGACAATATAGGAAATCAGGACCAGAAGCACAACACAACGCAGCAAGCATCGCATTCCCGAGTCTTTCCTTTCTTCACTTCGTACTTTCCCGTGCCACTTCGCAGCACAAAGCTGATCCATTAGGATAAAGTGTCCAAATGCGATTCAACCGATCCGTGCCGCCCTGTGTCGTGATTCCGGTGCTCATTTACCCAGATCCCGGCGCAGCCGCCGATTGGCTCTCAAGGGCATTTGGCTTCACTATCCGTCTCCGCATCGCCAATCACCGCATCCAGATGAAAGCCGGGGATGGCTGCTTTACCATTGCCGAAGGCAATGTGATTCCCAACAACTCACATATCGTTCAGGTTCGCATCGAAGATACCAAGGCTCACTGCGAGCGTGCGCGACAAAACGGTGCCATAATCGTGACGGAACCCCAAGACCAACCCTATGGCGAGCGCCAATACAACGCTCAGGACTATTACGGGCACCGCTGGGACTTCACCGAGACCATCACGGATGTCGCTCCCGAAGAATGGAGCGGTGGTGCATTTCATCTTGAGATTTGAGCCCCTCTCTGAAAATTCCGATTAGGATCGCTACTTCCCGCTAGCGCCGGGACGGAGCGAGAATCCGGGGATATTCAGATAGTCTCGCTCCGGCCCTCTTCGCGGCTCGAACAATACTCGCCCGAGACTTCCGCGAATCTCGAAAGCATCATCGATCTAGCACCAACTGCTGGGTGAGAATTTGAAATAAGCACTGTACTCTCGGGTATGTGTTTTCGTTTCCTTCTCTATTTGCACAACGACCGACGCCCAAGGGAGTGGTGAAGGATTGATTCGACCGTCCTTCTCGTCAATTCGACCCAGGTCGCATCCGAGAACCGCTTGGTTTCTCGGTCCCACTTCAGCCGAGCCCATTGGAAGCGGTCAGCACATTGATCCTCGGTTGGCGAGATCTCTTGCGCCCTGCATTTGTAATGCTCGATCAAGACGAGCTGTTTGGGCGGAATCAGAAACATACGGCAAATCTCGTCTGCCAACGCGAGCGTACTTGAAAGGCTGGGAGCACAATCGAGACAACCATTCAGGTGGGTAGCGACAACTACGACATGCTCGTCTTGGCGGAACAATCGTACCCACGTATACTCGCTTTGCCCTTTGCAACCGGCGTATTTCACGAGCTGCGCTTTGTCGCCTCCCGAAGTCCCACGCGTCCCGTTTCCGGCTAAGAGCTCTAACAATTCATCATCGATATTCATAACTGCTACTACTTTCTCGAGTGCCAGCGCGCTTGCGCTCTTCGCGCTTACGCTCCCGATCTCTTCGAACCTGAATCTCTGCCGCCAAATCAAAGACGGCGCGCCAGCTCACCTCGTACTTGGTCCGTGTCCCCAACAGCCTCACCCTGGCATACTCAGGGAAAACCTCCATCACGATCTCCCGCTCCCTGCCCCGATAGCGGGCGGTCGAGTTCGTGATGAACGACAGGCGGCGCTTACGCTTGCGTAGGTAGGTCATGATTTGGGTCTCCCGAGCGATTCACCCCACGAAGGCTTGCCGTCTTATGCGGAAGAGTTCATCCAGATTTGCTATCTCCGGATTGATCACTCCGGATTTCCCCTGATTGTTACCAGCCGATTTTGGCTCAGACGCCGCGGCGGGTCCTTCTCCATTTGCTGTTGTTACTTTTGGCTTGAGCAAATAATGAGAATGAGAACAACCGATGCAATTTGTGGCCCGCACGCTCGCGCGTACAACCTCGATGAAAGCCTCCGGAATCGTCATCACTTCGCCTGCCAACGAATAGAACGTGGGCACGACCGAACTTGCCTCGTTCTTGTCCTTTCCCCGGAGATCAAGCTCGATGCGCCCGTGAAAACCACGGAACAAAGTCGTAGTTTCTAGCTGTGGCCGGCGCCCATTCTCTGTTTTGCCTGGCACATGCTGGGTGATCAGTAGCTCGTAGGTTCGCCCTTTTCGCACCATGTCGACACGCACCAGCACGGGAGCAATCACTACCGCATGGATTCCATTGACCCCAATGGCCTCCACCAGATGCAGATACTCAATTCGCCGGCCGTCTTCTTGAGCAAAGGTGACATAGCGGCCCAGGTCGCCCGCCGCACCGCCTGACTCCACACCACGCACCACGTAGCGGTTCGCTAGCTGCTGATATTGAAGGCTTATTGACGATTGCGCGAAAATCCCGCGTTCCCTCAGCACCCGGAGCGCCTGGCGCGACAAACGCAGCCCCATTGCATCTCTGGACTGGTTCTTTCTCACCGCAGATTCTCCTGTCTTGCCGACTCCTGTCGTACGCGAATCGGCTGGCCGACGGCCGCCCGAATC
>DASPTQ010000250.1:0-4209 GCA_035623335.1 Terriglobales bacterium | reverse complement strand
TCGAGCCGTACCGCTGGTATTACCCCGGCAAATAAGATAATCACATATCATACACCCGCAGCATACTGAACACACGGGTGTTGAAAGTAGTTACGGACGTGTTGTGGTAAGTGCACCAGCTTGCTCATGAAACCCAGCATTCTGGAGCGCAGCTCCTCCTTGTTATCAGGCAGGCCAGTCGCGTTGATCCCCCCCTTCATGTCGTTGTTCAAGTACTCGTCCGGGTTCCGCTCCGGCGCGTATCTTGGGAGGAAGAAGATCTCGATCCGCTCCTGATGGTCCGCAGCCCAAGCCTCTACCTTCTTCGCCTCGTGGGCCTTCAGCCGATCCACGATCAGGAAGATCTTCCGAGTCGTCTCGCCGAGCAGTCGCTCCAAGAACGTGATGAACAGCGCGGCCGTCATCGTCTGCTTGTAGGTCATGAAATGGACTGATCCCTCGTTGCTGATCGTCGAGATCAGGTTCATCCGGATGTGTGGGTCGGGCACGTCGATCCGCGCCGGCTGTCCCTCTCGGGCGTAGCCCCGGCGCGGCTGCTGGTCGGCCACTGCGCCGGTCTCGTCGCACCAGTAGATTTCCGCACCCTCGCGGGCTGCCCGCTGCTCGATCGCCGGATAGGTCTCCTCCAGCCACCGGCGGACCTCCTCGGGGTCCTGATCCTTGGCATGACGACTCGGCACCTTGGGCGTGTAGCCCCAGCGCCTGAGGTACTCACCGACGGTCCGCACTGGCAGGTCGATCTCATATTCCTTGCGGATCAGGTTGGCGACGGCCCTGCGGGTCCACAACGGCGAGGCAATTCCCACGTCCTCAGGGGCTTTCTCGTTGAGGATCGTCCGCAGCCACGCCGCCTGGCCATCGTTGAGGGTGCGACCGGAGCCGACCGGGCGGCCGCTACGTTCCCCGGGGAGGGCCTCCACGCCGTCCTCGGCGTATGCGGTCCACCACCGCGAGACCGTCTCACGGGAGAGTCCAAGCAGTTCCGCCACCTCGATCTCGGTGTAGCCCAACTCGCAGCCGCGAAGGGCCCGCAATCGCAGTGCCTGAAGAACCTCGTCGGACAACTGCCTCGCATCGGGTAATGAGATGGACATGGCGTGCTCCCGTTCCGAACCGACTCGCTAGCCTGGATTCCCATACGGGGGTATCCACCTAAGAGTCCGTCTGCCGGTCGTGTGGCGCTCGTCGGTTGTTAGGCGATCGCTTTACACCACGTGGCTGTTTCAGCCAAAGATCAGACGCACGGGTCTGTCGCCGAGCCACGGGATGCGGACGTTGGTTTTGTCGAAGCCTGCTGCGACCAGCAACGGGTTGTGGGCACGTTTTTGGAAGCGGACCCAGATCGCTTCGGCGTCGATGTCAATGCGTGCCGTCGCATCGACAAAGTCTCGGAACAGGTGGCGCGACTTGACAGTCTCATAACCGTTGCCGATTCGTTGGCCAAGATACCGATAGAGACTGCTCGCCATCAGGGTCAGTTGGAGGTCGCAATTGACCTTCAATGCCACAGCAGACGACAGCGCGTCCATGTGGAAGAAATTCACCCCATCTTCGATGTTGTTTTCGATCAGCATCCGCTGGGCGTAGCGGCCGATGAGCTTGGCTGGCGAGCGCTTCAGTTGATTGGTCAGGAGCAACGTCGGCTCTTCGTGGCCCAAGTCGGCCACGGTGAGTTGCCGAATCGGGCCGGTGTAGTCGGCGAGCGTCACCTGGTCATCCAGAATCCGTGGTGCCCTGTACAGCCGCGAAACTCCGGCTAACTCGATACGCCGCCAGGCGCTTCGCGGCCGAGCAAGCAACTCCTGCAGCAACCGCGGGCTGCGGCGCCTGAGCGTGATGAACTGCACGCCTTGTCGATTCAAACGGTTCAAGTTCGCGTGGGTCGTGAGCCTGGAATCGAAGATCAGTTCCTCTGGTAGTCTGCCGGTGCGCTTCTTCCAGAAGCGAACGAATGCGAGAACCTCGTCGTCTTGTTGTTCTTTGCGGAGATCGCTATTGGCATAACAGAAGAAGCGTTGCTCGCCATCTTGGGCCAGAAATGCGAGAATTCCTTTCTGCCGGCGGCTTCTCTTGGACACGTAATGCTTCTCGACGATTGCGTCTTCACCATGGAACGGGATGGTGTGAAAGTCGAGGTCGAACGACCCGCCATGCTTCAGGCCCAGCCCCACGAGGGCGTCGAACCAGTGTTGCATCATTTTCGGATAGCAAGCTGGCTCGATGCGACAGCTGTATTCCGTGAGGAACGACCGCTTGGGGATAACGTTCAGGCCGGCGAACAATGCCAGCCCTTCGTCGAGCACCGCGCTCATGACGTGCAGGTGCCGTTGCGTGCCGAATAACTTCAAAGCAAGCAGGCTCCGCAGAGCGTGGCTGGCCGGGACCATTTGTGTGCCCGGCAAACCGCAGCGTCCGATGACGCGGTCGAAGCCGATCTCAGCCAGCATAGGTAGAAACAGAAACAGTCCGCCAAATTTGGTGCGAACAGTTCGTGGATCGAGGCTCAAGGCCCGAGCATCGGCGCGATCGGCCGCAGTTGGTTTAGTGCCTGGAGGTCGTTCGGCATCGCCACGCCGAGGTAGTTTGGCAAAACCTTCCTTCCGGAGGACCTCGGCCACTGCCACCGGACTCCGCGGGATGCCTTCTTTCTTGAGGGCGTCGCTGATATCGTAGACTGACTGGTTCTGCTTGCGGAGATGGATGATCCGTTGTCGAATTACGTCGTCAGCTTTGGCCCCTGGGCGTGGTGAATCGACGAAGAACTGGCGGTTGGGTTGACGGCGGAATTGGTGAACGAGTTGCTGCAGGGCGCCGTAGGTGTACCCGTGGCGTCTGGCGACCTCCGGGCCGGGCACGCGTTCGACCAGATAGGCCCGTAGCGCTTCGTACTGGCGGTGGGCCGCGTTGCGGGGAGTGAGAAGGAGTTGAGCCAGATCCATTAGCTCGTGACCTTACATAAAACCGATATTCCACGGCGCCAGACGGGAGGTCACCCCGGGACGTGCTGTCTAGCTCTATCCTGGAAAACGCGTGTATTTCCCGCGAAAAGTTAGGATTTTCTTCGGACCTCGTCCCGCCACCCTCGAAACGGTCGGGCCAGGGTAGCAAGGTGGGGAAAGTACCTTTGAGTTAAGAAGCAATCTAGATCAACTTGCAAAGAACAGCCCAAAAAACCGGCCTTTCGACGGGAAAATCCTTAGAGACCCTAACAGAATGACGAACTTTGGCACTTCCTTCGACGTAGAAATGGGTGTTGCGAGGAAGGATCGCACCCATGGCCAAGCCCTTACTACCCGATGAACTCTGGGAACGGATCGAGCCGTTGCTGCCGCCACCCAAGCCACGGCGGTTCCGATTCCCCGGTCGCAAGCCCCTCGACAATCGCAAGGCGCTGACCGGCATCCTCTTCGTCCTCAAGACTGGCATCCCGTGGGAGTACCTGCCGCTGGAGATGGGCTGCGGCAGCGGCATGACCTGCTGGCGACGGCTTCGCGACTGGCAAGCCGCCGGGGTCTGGCAGCAGCTCCACGAGATCCTCCTGGCCGAGTTGAACGCCGCTGACAAGATCGACTGGTCGCGCGCGGTCATCGACGCTTCGTTCGTGCGGGCCTTGGGCGGTGGCGAACGGACCGGCCCCAGCCCTGTGGACCGGCGGAAAAAGGGGAGCAAGCATCACGTCCTGACTGATGGGCAGGGCGTGCCGTTGGCCACGGCGACGACCGCCGCCAACGTGAATGAGGTCACGCAGCTGCGGCGGCTGGTCGAGGCGATCCCGCCGGTACGCGGCAAGCCGGGTCGGCCGCGCCGCCGCCCGGACCGCCTGTATGGCGACCGGGGCTATGACTCGGAACCGGAGCGGCGCTGGTTGCGACGGCGCGGGATCGAGCCGTTCCTGGCGCGACGCGGTACGGAGCATGGCAGCGGGTTGGGGGTCTACCGTTGGGTTGTGGAGCGGACGTTGTCGTGGCTGCATGCAAAGCGGAAACTCCGGGTTCGGACCGACCGTCGAACCGATATTCATCAGGCATTCTTGTCCCTCGCCTGCTCGCTCATTTGCCTCATTTTCTTGTAGTTGTTTCTACTGTAGTGGTTCTTTCTGTTAGGGTCTCTAAGGAGCGGCCCCATGATCGAGCTGGAGGGAGTCACCAGGGTTTTCGGCAATAAACGCGCCGTCGATCGGCTCGATCTGAGGGTGCACGCAGGGGAGCT
>DASPTQ010000249.1:0-7738 GCA_035623335.1 Terriglobales bacterium | reverse complement strand
GGAGGACAAGCGCATGCCTATCCTTCAGGAGCAAGCTGAGAGTCAAGCTCCACCACCGTTTCGTTTAGACGTGCGGCTGCACAGTTTATTAACCAAGTCTCCGGCCCCCAAACCCACGCTGTTGCCCACCGGTGGTGAGGTGAAATTCCCCGATCCGGTGTTTCCCCAACGTCCAGACCTGCTGGCGCAAGACGACAACTATGAAGAAAACCTGGCGCGGGCGAAAGCGGGGAAGCGGCAGTGGACCGCTCCTTTAGTTTTGAGGGCCATGAACGGATGGCTTTTCCCCTACATCAAGTCGCGCGTCTTGCCCGGTGACTTCCATCCCATCATCGCCTATCTATTTACCGAGTGGAAATGCAACCTGGACTGTCATTATTGCTGGGCATTTGACAACAGTGTGAAGGGCATGAGCGAAGAAGTCGCCAAACGCTCGATTGACTGGCTACATTCGACCACCTGTCGCGTTCTGGCGTTCATGGGAGGCGAGCCTCTGCTGCGCCCGCAGCTCGTCCACAAAGCCTGTTACTACGCAGCCAAGAAGGGTTTTTGGATCTACATGCCCACCAATGCCCGCCTGCTGCGGCCGGAGGTGATTGATCGGCTGGCCGATGCCGGGGTGGCGATTTTCAACTTTGCGGTGGATGCGGTCGATGAAAAACCGGGCTTGCCCAAGGCGTTGACTCCGGTGCGCAAGTACTTCGACTATCTGGTGCGCAAGCAGTTTAAGTATGGTTACCTCGTCTTCTTCAACATCAACATCTGCCGCAATAACTTGGAGGATGTCGAGCAATTGACGGAGATCGCGCGGGAGCACGGCATCGCCACCGATTACCACATCAACGAATCTCCCATGATCGAGCAGAACCACTTTCAGCACTACGAAGCCAACGATACTTTCATCTACAAGGAAGATTTCCCGAAAGTCGATGCCTTGGTGGACTGGCTGATCGAAAAGAACCGCTCCGGATACAAGATGGTTAACTCCGTACAGCGCCTCGAAGACATGAAGGAGTTTTTGCGGGGGGAAGTAAGACCGTGGAACTGCCGTGCCGGGCAAAATTCGCTGATCATCCGGGTGGATGGGACCTTGGCCCCGTGCTTCCCCATGTACTCGGCCACGCACGACTGGGGAGTCATTGAAGGCCACAAATTTGCCGTCTCACAATTAGACGCAATGAAGCAGTCCTGCCAAGCCCACTGCTTCTCGACCTTGAATCATAACCTGGGTTTCTGTTACAACGATGCCAGGGTCATAACCTGGGTACTCAAGCAAGCTGTCCGGGGATTCCAAGGTGTAACCGGCAGCTTTGCGTAGAAGTCGGGAAACCTTAATCTTCTCATGGGGGCGTCTCTCGATCGGTTGAGGGACTTAGTTGGTTCGGCGCCCCGGGACTTCGCGGTAAAAACGATTCTCGCTGGCGTAAACAGCGAAACTCCTCGTGGCAACGCGGTAAGGAGCTTCTGATGCTGTTTCATCGCAGGTGGCAGAATATCGCGTCGACCTTTCGATCGAGGTCGACGTCCAGCCCTACCCCCATTCCGATCAAATTGGGAACCCGCGACGCGGTCGTGTCTGGTTTCCGCTCGAAGCAATCACCTATCTTGTTCCCGGAGGAGGATCATGGCGACGCATCTTGTCCAAATTGAAAGTGAGCAGGAAATAAAGCAGCGCCTGGAGCAGGAACGGGCCCGTCTGCGGAAAATCGCCGGCCTCGACCGCCCCGACCATTTCCATCGTCCCGTGGAGCGCGCTTTCACGGGAGAGGAAAGGAGCCGGGTCACGATACTTTTTGGCGGATTTACCTGGAAGCACGAGGACTTGATTCGCGCCGTCTTTCAAGGCTGCGGCTACCGCTGCGAGAAGCTGCCGGTACCCGACGTGCCGGCGTTCCAGATCGGCAAGGAATACGGGAACAACGGCCAATGCAATCCCACCTATTTCACCGTGGGAAATCTGGTGCAATACTTGCAATTCCTTGAAAAACAGGGCTTATCGCGGCAGGAGATCCTGGACAATTACGTCTTCTTCACGGCCGGCTCCTGCGGCCCGTGTCGCTTCGGTATGTATGAGGCAGAGTATCGCTTTGCCTTGAAAAACGCCGGGTTTGATGGTTTCCGGGTCTTGCTGTTTAAAGACAGCGACGGGATCAAGGCTGCCTCCGGCGAGCCAGGACTAAAGTTCACCATCGACTTCGGGCTGGGAATGCTGAACGCCATGCATCTCGGCGACGTCATCAACGACCTGATCTATCAGATTCGTCCCTTCGAAGTGAATAAGGGAGACACCGATCGGATCTTCCGCGAAATGGTAGACGGGCTTTGCGAAGATCTGCGTCTGCGTGACTCTTTCGAAATCGAACAGCGGGCGCCCGCCTGGCTGAAGCCCAAGTTCAAGGCCAACAAGGTGTTACGCAATACCGCCAATGTCTTGGGCAAGATGCACGAGCATATGTGGGGCAAAGACTATTTGAGCGCGCTCGACACGGCTCGCCAGCGGATCGACAGTATCGAGGTGGACCGCACCCGAGTCAAGCCGATGGTGAAGATCACGGGCGAGTTCTGGGCCCAGATCACCGAAGGCGACGGGAACTTCCATATGTTCGAGTTTCTGGAGCGCGAAGGCGCCCAGGTGCTGGTGGAACCGATTGCTACGTGGGTTGCCTATCTGATGTACCAAGCCAAGGCGCATGCGATCGCCAAGTGGCCGGTGAAGCGTCCCCATAGCAATCCGGAGTGGTATGAGCTCAAGAAGCACATGGCGAACTACTTCGGATTAAAGAAACGGCTCTGGGGCATTGGATTCGGGGAGAGAGCCTGGAACTTCTTTTATCACCGCACCATCGAGCATCTCGGAGGCATCACCCACCAGTTGGTTCCCCAGCCAGAGCTGGCCGGGTTCGCCCATCCTTTCTACAATCAGTTTGCCCGGGGAGGCGAAGGTCACCTCGAAGTGGGCAAGAACGTGTACTACACGGTCCATAAACTCTGCCACATGGTGCTGGCGTTGAAGCCGTTCGGCTGCATGCCTTCTTCGCAGTCGGATGGGGTGCAGTCGGCGGTGATCAATAAATTCAAGGACATGATCTTTCTGCCGATCGAGACCTCAGGCGAGGGCGAGGTCAATGCTCACAGCCGCGTGCAGATGGCGCTCGGCGAGGCGAAGGTCAAGGCCAAGGCTGAGTTCGAACAGTGTCTGAACTCGACCGGCAAGAGCCTGGACGAGATTCGGGAGTACATTGGCGAGCATCCCGAGCTGCGGCGGCCTTTCTATCAGGTGCCGCATCGGGAGGGTGTCGCGGGAACGGCGGCGCAATTCGTCCTGCACGTGAGTGATCGCATGGATAAGAGCACACGACTGTGGCGGCGCTCGCGCGTTCCAGGGATCGCGGTCCCGGCTGCCGCGAGTGGGGACTAGAGCGAATTGCTGGCACGGCCGAGGGCGGGACGCTGCCCTCGTTTCCGAACGATCGTAGTCTAAAGTGCGGTTCGAGACCTTGAGGCGTCTCTCCGCTTGTGGAAACCAAGAGAGGGAAGCAATGCACGAACAACAGGCGCATGGTCATGATCGGCAAAGCCGTTTCATGGTAGGGCTGGACGTAGGTTCAACCACGGTCAAGGCCGTGGTGGTCGATGCCGCAACCGACGAGATTCTGTGGCGGGATTATCAACGGCACGAGACCAAGCAGCCGGAGAAGACACTGGAGTTTTTGCGTCGCATGGAGACCGAGGTTGGCATTAACCGCCACAACACCCGGATGTTTCTGACCGGATCGGGCGGCGGTTCGATCGCCGAGCAGATTGGCGCAAAGTTCGTGCAGGAGGTGACGGCGGTTTCCCTGGCGGTCGAGAAGCTTCACCCCGAGGTTTATTCCGTCATCGAGCTGGGTGGTCAGGACGCCAAAATCATCGTTTTCAAGGATGACGAAGAGAGCGGCCGCAAGAAAAAGATTCCCTCGATGAATGACAAATGCGCCGGCGGTACGGGCGCGGTGATCGACAAGATCAATGCCAAGCTGAAGATTCCCACGGACGAGCTCACGAATCAGGGCTACCACGGAATCAAGCTGCACAAGGTTGCTGGCAAGTGCGGCGTGTTTGCCGAGACCGATATCAACAGCCTGCAGAAGGTTGGAACACCTCCGGACGAGCTGATGGCTTCGTTGTTCGAGGCCATCGTTTTGCAGAATCTCAGCGTGCTGACCCGCGGAAATACTCTGCGGCCGCACGTGTTACTGCTGGGAGGGCCCAACAGTTTTATTCGCGGCATGCGCGAGGCTTGGCAGGCTAATATCCCCCGCATGTGGGTGGAACGGAAAGTTGCGATTCCCGACGGCGCCAAGCCGGAGGATCTGATTAAGGTGCCCGAGAACGCGCAGTACTTCGCCGCCTTGGGTGCGGTGGAATTTGGCAGGGGCGAGGACGACTGTATCGGTTGCTATCACGGACATGAAAAGTTAATTCACTACATCGAATACGGCCGTGCGGAAGAGAAGTCCAAATCGGGCGCGGGTGGTCTGGTGGCCGATGACCAGGAACTCGAGAATTTCAAAGTTGCCTACCGGCGCAAGAAGTTTGTTCCAGCCACGTTTTCGACCCAGCAGGTGGTCGGCGGCTTCATCGGAATCGACGGCGGCTCCACTTCCACCAAGGCAGTTTTGCTCGACGAGAAAGGCGACATTCTGGTCAAGGCCTATCAACTGTCGAATGGGAACCCCATCCAGGACACACTCGACATGTTCGAGAACCTGCGCGGCCAGGTGGAAGCCCAGAAGGCCAAATTGGAAGTTCTCGGGGTGGCAACCACCGGCTATGCCAAGGACATTCTCAAGGACGTACTGCACGCCGATGTAGCCCTGGTCGAAACCGTGGCCCACACCGAATCCGCCCTGAAGTTTTACGACGATCCGCACGTGATCGTCGATGTGGGTGGGCAGGACATCAAGATCATCATCCTGCACCAGGGACGGGTCAAGGACTTCAAACTCAACACTCAGTGCTCCGCGGGCAACGGCTATTTCCTGCAATCGACGGCGGAAGGCTTTGGGCTGAAGGTCGACCAGTATGCCGACCTTGCTTTCTCCGCCCAGGCCATGCCGGTGTTTGGATACGGCTGCGCCGTGTTCATGCAGTCCGACATTGTGAACTTCCAGCGTCAAGGCTGGAGGGCGGAAGAGATCCTGGCGGGTTTGGCGGCGGTTTTGCCCAAGAATGTTTTCCTGTACGTGGCCAGCATCCCGAATCTGGCCGCGCTCGGCTCGCGCTTCGTTCTCCAGGGCGGTACCCAAAACAACCTGGCCGTGGTCAAAGCCGAAGTCGACTTCATTCGCAACAGCTTTCGTGCGGCGGGCAAGCAGCCGGAGATCATTGTCCACGAGCACTGCGGCGAATCGGGGGCGATCGGCGCGGCCGCCGAGTCGCTGCGCTTGTGGCGCAATGGCCAACAGACAACCTTCATCGGCTTGGACGCCGTGCGCAAGATCGAATATCGCAGCACCCGCAACGAAGCCACCCGCTGCAACTTCTGCAAGAACAATTGCCTGCGCACGTTCATCGACGTCCGAACCACACCCAAGACGGACCTGAGTTTTGTGCCGATTGAAAAGGTCACGAAGGTTCCCCTGATGCATGGCGAGCAGCGTCTGATCATTGCCACCTGTGAAAAAGGTACGGTCGAAGATGTCAACGAGATGAAGGGAATCAAGGCTGGTCTCGACCAGATCAAAGAACAGCACCCGAACTTCGTCGATCTCGCCAGCAAGGAAGTCTTTCGCCCGGTCAACCCCAAGAAGGTTGCCGATCCCATTCCTACGCGGGCCTGGACCAAGTCGGCGAAAGAGCGCGTTTCCCTGATGACGGGCCGCAAAACGCTGCGCGTCGGGATTCCCAGGGTGCTCAATATTTATACCTACGCACCGCTATTCAACGCCTATCTCGAAAGCCTCGGTGTCGAGCCGGAGAACATTATCTACTCCGACTACACCAGCCCCGAACTGTATCGTGCGGGCGCCAACCGCGGCGCCATCGATCCTTGCTTTCCGGCCAAGATCGGGATTTCTCACGTCTACAACCTGATTCAGGAGAAACACCGGAAAAAGCCGCTGAACGTACTGTTTTTCCCCATGTACGACGTGTTGCACTCGCCGCTGGTCAACCTGGTCGGCACTAATGCCTGTCCGACGGTTACGGCGACGCCCGAGACCGTCAAGGCCGCGTTCACCAAGGAGAACGACGTTTTTGCCGAGCACAACGTGCGCTATCTCGATCCCATCCTGAACTTCGCCGATCGCAAGCTCTTTGCCTACCAGATGCTGCAGGCATGGCAGCCCATTCTCGGCTTGTCGGAGGAAGAGAATGACCGGGCCGTCGAACTCGGCTACCAGGCACTCAAAGATTATGAGACGCGCATCCGCAAGCGGGCGCGCCAGGTTCTCGATCAACTGGAGCGGGAGGACCGCATCGGTATCGTGATGCTCGGTCGGCCGTATCATCACGATCCTGGCCTGAACCACGAGATCCTCGAGGAATTCCAAAAGCTGGGATACCCGATCTTCTCCCAGAACACCTTGCCCCTGGACGAAGATATGCTCGAGCGGCTATTTGGTGAGGAGGTTCGTGCCGGGGTTATCAGCAGCCCGCTCGACATCACCGACGCTTGGAAGAACTCGTATTCTTGCAGTACGAACCACAAGATTTGGGCGGCGAAGTTTACCGCCAGACATCCCAACCTGGTGGCGCTTGAGATCTCCAGCTTCAAGTGCGGCCACGACGCCCCGATCTACGGTGTTGTGGAAGGCATTATCGAGCAGTCCGGGACGCCCTATTTCTGCTTTAAGGATCTCGATGAGAACAAACCTTCGGGTTCAATCAAGATCCGGGTAGAGACCATTGACTACTTCCTGCGCCGCTATCGCGAAGAAGTGATCCGGAAACGGAAGGCCGTCGAGGAGATCGAAGCGCAGTTGGCATCACTCGAAGCCGAGCTGCGCGGCCAAGTCCGGGAGCAAGCTCCCCTCGCGGAATTCGAGCCGGAGACCCAAGGGATGGCCGCGGATTGACCTAAGTTTGGCCGTCTATTGGACGATCGAACTCGCTACGGCCGAAAAGATGTTGTTGGAATTGCCGCCGATCAGGTGGATCGTTCCGACGATCACCACCAGAATCACAGCCAGCATGACCGAGTATTCTGCGACGTCCTGACCCTCGTCCTGCCGCCATAGTTGTCGAAATAGGTCTATCACGATCCTCTCCCGCCGACCGATTCGGGGGAATGTTTGCCGGTGTGATCCTAGATTGCAGGATGACCTGACCACAGACAATGGCACATTCGGGCGCCGACATGGCTGACTCGGGTAATCAGCGACGAGGATTACTTTCGCCCGCAAATACCCAACACCACCGAAGTTGTTGCCTCTTTCGGATTGAGATGCCGCAATTGCCAGGGTTTCACAGGGTATTCTGGTGGGTTACTGCCGGCCAACGTGTCGGAGATAAGCCAGGATTCGCCGGTGTTCGACCTGGACGTAGCTCGCCGTTGCCCTGCTGGGCGCGGTCTTTAGGGGCTAGCTCCACTTCGATGGGGTTGATGACTGGGAAAACGGTGGCCGTAGAAGGTAGAATTCCCAGATTTAGCCGGCTTCGGACCGTGGACGAAGTTGTTAAGAATATTTACCTCGGTTTACAAAGACTTTACGTTTCCTGGCTCGAGAAGGTGTTTGAATCATCCTGCAACATCCGA
>DASPTQ010000248.1:0-31066 GCA_035623335.1 Terriglobales bacterium | reverse complement strand
CGCGCCCGAAATGTCGAAGAACCTAGAACGGTAGAGGCCCCGATCCAAACACTTCCAACCATTGCCGCTAACCCGCGGCCAACGGCCCTCACCTTTACCAATCTCAGGACCCACCACCCAACTGCCGGCTGCGCTAGAATGGAGCTCTCTTAGAAATCGGCGAAAACCCGGAGTGCATTCATGCCTATCGCGCCCAAGAAGAAGGCGCGCAGCAAGCAACCCAAGTGACCGGCCTGAGACATGGGTTCTATAGACGAAGAAGTCAAGAGAAAACACTCCTCCGGAGGCTGGAGTTTCTCCTGCTTCCAGCCCAACCTAAGGGATGTGGGTGTGTCGTGGCCGGTGGAGCTATTCGAGTTTAACGGTCAATGCCTGGGGGCCTTGCTTTTTTCTCCCGGTGGTTTTCATCGTTAGTTCGCGTGAAGCCAGCTGCTCTGAGACTCACAAGCAGAACCGGTTGTCAGTGGCAACCATGGTTCTATTCGGGACACGTGGCCCATTGCTATATCAGGTTATCCGAGGGGCTACAGTGACAGCGAGACTAGGTGCACGCGGCACGCAGAGCCTACCCATGTTTTTGAGACTCACCTCGCACCTAAGTGTCGCAGAACCGAACTGGCACGCCAGGAGAGCTCCCTAGGAACGTTCTGTTACCTATGTCTCCGGAACGGACAGAAAAGAATTGGTCGGGGAGAGAGGATTTGAACCTCTGACCCCCTGGTCCCGAACCATTGCCGCTCGAACAATCAACGTGTTACGCCGTCGTAACACATCGCTCCTAGTCGTGACCTAACGCAAGCGTGGCGCGGCTTTTCGAGCGCAGCATCGCAATGCATAGCTATACGTCAGCGCGGGCGTTAGTAGCAAAAGAGGTAGCAAAGCAGGCCGCCCAATCGAAGCAGCCAAAAAGCCCGGCACCCTCGATACCCACATCCTTGTGCAGACAATTTTAATCCTGGGAGATACCCCCCATCTTCGATAGGGTCCCGTCTGACTCCCTAGCTCTAGCCCCGCCCCGGTTCGGAATCGACAGGCGCGAGAGTTGAGTTTCCGCTTTCGAGCCATGACCTTTGTCGCTGTCTCTAGGCAGTCTCTAGGCAGTTGACCCTCTCCGATCTTCGCCGTAACATTCCCGCCAATAGCTTTCGCTCCAATTGTATGGGCTGGGGGCCTAATGCATGACTACCGAGCGGTGGGAACAGATTAAAGATTTGCTGCACCGGGCCCTGCCGCTGTCATCGGAACAGCGGTCAGCCTTTCTCGATACGGCCTGCTCGGATCCTTCCCTGCGCCATGAAGTGGAGTCGCTGCTGGCCGCTAACGATCAGGCCCACTCCAGCTTCCTGTCACCGGTGGCTCGGTGGTCGAACACAACAGCCCGATTCCCCGACCTGGTCGGTCAGACCGTCTCCCACTATCGTGTGATCGAAAAGCTTGGTGGCGGAGGTATGGGTGTGGTCTTTAAGGCTGAGGACGCCGAGCTTCGCCGCTTCGTCGCGTTGAAATTCTTGCTCGAAGACCTAGCACAAGACCCGCAGGCATTGGAACGGTTCCGGCGTGAGGCTCGCGCTGCATCCGCTCTCAATCACCCGAACATCTGTACCATCCACGAGATTGGTAAGCACAATGGTCAATCCTTCATCGTAATGGAGTATCTGGAAGGCATGACGCTGAAGCATCGGATCGGCGGTAAGCCGATGGAGACCGAGGAGGCACTATCGCTGGGAATTGAGATCGCTGACGCACTAGATGCCGCTCATGCGAGGGGCATCGTGCATCGTGATATTAAGCCCGCCAATATTTTCGTTACGGAGCGCGGTCACGCCAAGATTCTGGACTTCGGCTTGGCGAAGGTCGTCGCACCAGCCTCGGAATCGCACCTGACTAGTCCCGGCACGGCGGTGGGAACCGTCGCCTATATGTCACCGGAGCAAGTGCGGGGGAAGGAACTTGATGCTCGCTCCGACCTGTTCTCGTTTGGCGCGGTTCTCTACGAGATGTGTACGGGCACGCTGCCGTTTCGTGGCGACACCGCGGGGTTGATCTTCAACGCTATTTTGGAACGCGCTCCCGCGGCTCCTGTGCGACTGAATCCCGAAGTGCCAACCGAACTAGAACGGACCATCAACAAGTGCTTAGAGAAAGATCGGAACCTACGCTATCAGGATGCCTCGGACATTCGCACCGACCTGCAACGGCTGAAGCGGGATACGGAGTCGCATAAATCGGCGGCTGGGATGGAGACTACGGTTGCCAGGCGCACTGGACGAGCACCCTGGTTAGTTGGAGCGGCGGCGCTGATGATCGTCGCTGCTGTCGCTGGCTATCTCTCTTTGCATCGTCCAGCGAAACTTACCGAGAAAGACACCATCGTTCTGGCAGATTTTGCGAACACGACAGGTGATCCAGTTTTCGACGACACCCTGAAGATGGCTCTCAGCGTGGCCTTGCGGCAATCGCCATTTCTCAATGTGCTCGGTGAGGACAAGGTCGCGGCGACGTTGCGGCTGATGGCACAGCCAACCAGTACTCCGCTCACTCCTGACCTAACCCGCGAGCTTTGCCAGCGTGCAGGGAGCAAGGCATACATTGCTGGGTCAATTGCAAGTCTGGGCAGTCAGTACGTCTTGGGATTAAGGGCCGTGAACTGCCAAAGTGGAAACGTGTTGGTAGAGGAGCAAGTCAAAGCAGCAGCAAAGGAGAAGGTGCTGGATGCGCTAGGTGATGCGGCGTCCAAACTGCGAAGTGAATTGGGCGAATCGCTGGCTACGGTGCAGAAGTTTGATGTGCCACTGGCCGAGGCCACCACCCCTTCACTCGAAGCCTTGAAAGCGTACAGCCTCGGCGAAAAGGCACATCGTGAAAAAGGCACATCGGCAGCGATTCCTCACCATCTGCAGGCTGTCGAATTGGATCCGCGATTTGCCATTGCCTACCAGGGATTAGGTGACGACTACGGCACCTTAGCTGAGGTAGGACGCGCGAGCGAATACTTCACCAAGGCATTCCAGTTGCGTGAACGCGCCAGCGAGCGGGAAAAGCTGGCGATTACGGCTGACTACTATTCGAATGTGACCGGACAACAGGAAAAGGCCGCACAAACCTATGAGGAAGCGATTCAAACATACCCACGCGACTACAGGCTACAGCTTGACCTAGGGAATGTGTACACATCTCTAGGACAGTGGGGGAAGGCGAGGGCAGCTTACATGGAGAGCCTGCGGCTGGCCCCGGACCACGCCGGCGCAAGCAGTGATCTGGCCAACAGCTTGCTCGCCTTACAGCGCTTCGATGAAGCCCGACAGATACTTCACCAGGCTGAAGCGAGAAAAAGGGATGTCTACATACATCACAACGCCCTTTATGCTTTGGGTTTCCTTGCAACGGATTTCTTGGCAATGGAGGAACAGCGCCAGTGGTTCGCGAGCAAGCCGGAAGAGAACTTTGGACTTTCGCTTGCTTCTGATACTGAAGCCTACGTGGGACACTTGCATAAGGCACGAGAACTAACCAAGCAGTCAGTCGATTCTGCGATTCGCGCTGACAGCAAGGAAACCGGGGCAATATGGCACGAAATTGCTGCTCAACGGGAAGCCGCCTTCGGTAATCCAGCGGAAGCTAAACAGCAGGCAGCAGAGGGTCTAAGACTTTATGCTGCAAGTCAGGGCGTTGAGGTAGAAGCGGCGCTTGGATTTGCAATGGTAGGCGAGAGGGCAAGAGCCGAATGGCTGGCGCAGGACCTAAATAAGGTTTATCCGCTGGACACGCAGATGCAGTCATTGTGGCTACCCTCGATCAAGGCGCAACTAGCCCTTAATCGGAAGAATCCGGCTGAAGCCATTAGCGATCTGCAAGCTGCTGCTTCTGTCGAGTTGGGGCAAATCTCTTTCGTCACCAATCTCTCCTGTCTCTATCACACATACATTCGTGGCGAGGCGTATTTTGCGGCGGGGCAAGGTAAAGAATCCTCCGCCGAGTTCCAGAAAATCCTCGATCACAGCGGCATTGTCTGGAACTGCTGGACGGGAGCGTTGGCGCGTTTGGGAGTGGCGCGTGCGAATGCATTGCAGGCGAGAACTTCGCAGGGCGCGGATGCCGACGCCGCTCGCGTCCGCGCCATAGCCGCCTATAAAGATTTCCTCACCCTCTGGAAAGACGCCGACCCCGACATTCCCATCCTGAGGCAAGCCAAGGCTGAGTACGCAAAGCTGCAATGATGGGAGAAGTCCGTTACACCGCAAAATTAACTGATTTTAGCGGGCGCGAAGGCGGTGGCGGGTCGCAAAAAGTTACAGTTGCGGCCACAATTTTTCACTGGTGAGTATTCGCTGCCTCGCTTGGCGGTATTCGGAAATTTTGGACAGTCCCAATGCGGCCCCAACTTTATCTAGTTCGCCCCGAATTTCACCGAACCCTGCTCGAATGACAAACCCAAGGCTATCGGCCTCAAGGTGCGCTCATTTGTTCTCTATAGTGTCAGACACACCTTCGCTACCAGGGCTAGCGCCTTTTGTGGATCCCTGGACTCTGTGCGGGGTGATGGGTTGGTCGGATGTGAAGATTGCCATGCGCTACATCCACCCGAGCGAGGATCACGTACTGGCAGCCATCGAGGGGCTTCAGCGTAAGAGTGGTAGCAGAACCAGTAGCAGCCCGATTGAGCTGGATTTTCCGATGCTAGGCACTGGCGAGCTAACCCCAGCGCAATAAATGGTCGGGCAGAGAGGATTTGAACCTCCGACCCCCTGGTCCCGAAACAAAGGAAATCAGCCAAGGCGTTGATTTCTCAATCCATGTGAGTGGTGCTTCAACCGCATAAACTCACGTAATTCTTGTTCGACGCTCCCAGTCGTTTTCTTATGGGTGCCCCAGATTGGGTGCCCCAGACCAAGGGATCAGCCTGCTTCTTGGACACTCCAATCCGCATATGCAAGAATCTCCGTTTTGTCCGTCGCTCGTCCAGAGCTTCGGATCCCCACTGCAGATTCGGTGATAAAACCAGCCGACAAGGCAGGAGTGACCTGGGAAAATGGGAGCCAACTTCCGAGAAGTCGATTTTCTTATCGACAGGCCGGCACACGATCCACATGAAAATGGTGAGCGACACACGAAAACAGGTTAACTACCGCGAGGACGAAGCCACATCGGTCCACTGCGCCGACGAAACCAGCCATTTGTTGTTCACCCGAATCCAGACGACAGTTTCACTGACTTCAGCCGATTTATCGCCTTCCTTACGTGCAATAGACCCTGTGAGGATGGCTGTATTTCCGAACTGACGGACTTCGGACTGTCCTACTGTATAGACCGTAGCGATTGGTTCTTGTTTGCCAGCACGTGGAAGGTCTTTGTGCCAGATATCACCCGTCCCCCTGGCATTGATCAGTACCAGATTTGGGACTTCCATTTGGTCCATCGCCGCACCGTCACCTTTACTGAAAGCCGTATACCAGTCCTGAGTTAGCCGTTGTATCTCGACTTGGATGTTGCTTCCGTTGCTCTTCGCTTGCCCGAACGAAAAGCTCACCGTCACTGACAACGCGATCACGATCAAAAAAGCCAACAAGACCACGACCCTCTTCGTCCTCATGGAAACCTCCGAATTGGAGATTGCTTTAATCGAGCGACGGCATTTTACGCGGAATGCGCTTAGCTCGCTAGGAATTTTGCAACATCGGTCTGGAGTGATCAGCGAGCACGCAATATGGGCAGGAAGTGATCTCCTCAGCCATGTTTGTTGCCTTTTCTCTTGCTATTGTATTCCGACAATCCCGACAGCCGGACGCTTCTCAAAACACCCCTGTGGCACGGTGTGGCTTTGATTTGGCCGGTTCCCGGTGTACGAAACAAAGGAAATCAGCCAAAGTGTTGATTTTTCAATGCATGTGAGTGGTGCTTCAACCGTACAAACTCACGTAATTTCTGCTCGTTGTTCCCATTCATTTTCTTATGGGTGCCCCAGACTGGGTGCCGCGAAATGAGGTTGAATTTGACGGCAGTGCTTCCAAATTCTAAGGTCCCGCGAATCGAGACTTCCTACCAGCCGACTTCGGGCCCGCGTCGTCGCGTCGGTTGCCTTGACTTCTGGATTGCTCGTGACTCTGGAATTGTCGCATGCCAGTGTGGATTTGAACTCACGGGGAAACATCCAGACATCATTCGCGCCCTACGGTTGGCGCACCAATTCGTTCCGGTACACCACGCCATCCTTCATTACAAAGCCAACATGTTCCAACGTGGTGATATCACGCAGCGGATCGCCGGGTACCGCGATAATGTCAGCCAACTTGTTCGCAGTTATCGAGCCCACCCGATCTTGCCATCCCATAATCTCGGCATTCAGCCAGGTAGCTGCAACAATCGCGGCCATTGGCGCCTCACCCAACTTCACACGTAGTGCGAATTCCTGGGCGTTCTGTCCGTGCGGAATCACGGCGGCATCCGTTCCGAAGCCAATCGGCAACCCAGCCGCGAGCGCGCGCTTAAAACCGGCGTAGCCGATCTCACGAATTTCACGGGCGCGTTGTCGTTCACTCTCCGGAATTGGATTTGCCGCGTCGCTTCGCTCGATCGCGTCGTATGTGTAAAGCGTCGGTACATAAAACACCTGCCGCTGCGAAGCTTTGAGCAGTGACACCGCTTCGTCGTCGAGATACGATCCGTGATCCACGGTTCGAACCCCAGCGCGAATCGCCGCCTTGATCCCATCAGCGCCATGCGCGTGCGCTGCCACTTGCTTGCCCCAACGATGTGCCTCCACCACCGCGGCACGAATTTCTTCGTCCGAATATTGCTGTGCCCCGGGCGAAATTCCCTTCGAAAGCACAGCGCCCGTAGCAAGAATCTTGATGAAGTCAGCACCATTCTTGAGATTTGTGCGCACCGCCTTGGTGATCTCGCTCGGACCATCCGCCAGGTTTTTCACCAGCGGAACGTCAACATAAATAGAAAACTGTCGCGCGTCTCCCGCTCCACCAGTCGAAGAAATATAATTTCCTGCAACCATCAGTCGTGGCCCAGGCACAGCACCTTCATCGATCGCGCGGCGGAGTTCGACGTCCACATAGGGCCAAGTGGGACCCATATCCCGGCAGGAAGTGAATCCCGCGAGCAGCGTGATGCGGGCGTTTCGTGCTCCCCATAGCGCGTCCCGGGGTGGCGTTGACTTTGTCAGCGCGTCTTCCCAGTGCACCCGCTCATCGCCCGTAAGATGTGTGTGCAGATCGATAAGCCCCGGCAGCAGTGTTGCATCTCCCAGTTCGATGACGTGAGCACCTGCGGGAACGCGTAAATTCGAGCCGACCTCAACGATTCGTTCGCCTTCAACCCGGATCATTGCCGGCTGCATGGCGGGAGCACCCGTGCCGTCGATCAGTCGTGCGGCCCTCAGAATAGTGATCTGCGCAGGTGGTGCCTGCCCGTTAATTGCCTTCGCAGGAATGAGACACAGAAACAAGGCGAGCAAACATCGCGCAAACGCGCTAGCACCCATCGAGTGGTCCATTGTTCCATCCCTCGAATAAACTGATGTACATTTGGTGGCGTAGATTGTACACGAGGCTTGGCAGCGGGCTGTGTTGCTACAGCACTGCAGTTTAGCAGCTCATAACGAACATTCTGGACCAGGGGATCAGGACAACGGGTGATCCGATGGAGCCGAAACGAGAAAAGTTGAGGGATCTTATTAAATCCCGGTTGGTCGGCCAACAGGAAACTGAGAATGCGTTTTCGATAACTCAGGTTTGCCCCGATACATTACCGAATCTCGGCGAAGTTTTGCGATCTTCTTGTGTAGCATGGTCCGCATGCAGAGAATCGCCACCAGGCTAGCCTCCCGCCCGAGACTCATCAGCAGCTGTTCGCGAGTGATTGGATTCATTGCCATCCTGCTGTCTTCCTTCGGCAGCTCCGCGCAGAACAACGGTGCTGCTGCGGGCAAAACCCAGTACTATCACGGCACCATTGGAAGCACGCACGAAGTGCAGATGACCCTCTTCACCCATGGAAAAGAGCTGACCGGTTCATACCAATATGCGAGCCAGCGGAAGCCAATCGAGTTGCGAGGCCGCATCTTGCCTTCCGGTGACTACGAAATCGATGAACTCAACGCTCACGGACAAGCAACCGCAACGTTCACGGTCAATGATCTCCTGGGAGGCGGCTTGAATGGCACCTGGCTGTCGGGGAAAAAGAGACTTCCGGTTGTTCTTGGAGAAATTCAGTTGGCTCAGTTGGAACAGCTGTACCGAATGTGGTCAGGGAGCAGGAAGATCACGAACATCGTCGTTGGTCCTTTTTCCGCTTGCGCCATGACTGGGGTTGGTACTCTTTGCTGGGGAACCGTTTCGGGGTCTCCCAGTCTCGCGACGTTAGGTCCTGGCAGGGTCGCCTACGTCGCCCTTCCGCAATTGTCGATCCCTGCCGATATCACGGCCCTGGCTCTCGGTGACCCCACGTCCTGCTACGTGGAACGCGGAGCCGTGTACTGTTGGCAGCCGAATCGTGGCGTGCTGCCACTACAGACACCGACTCTCATTCCGGGATTTGAAAGGAATGTTACGGATGTCGGCATCGCTGGCGAGTACGCCTGTGCGATAGTCGCCCGCGCTCTGAAGTGTTGGCCGGGCGCTGCACTAGATGAAAAGACTAACCTCACAACCATCGACTCCGGAGTGACTCGTCTGTCCTCGGGAATGCCGAATTGCGCGTTGACGGCAAAAGTACTCTGCTGGACTCTCCACTACGCCGCCAAAACTCAGAAATACGAAATCGGCGTCCATCCAATTGATGGAGTCAGCGATCAGGTGACGGCATTGGCGGCCTTTGATGGCCTGGGCTCCAACACGAGGTTCGCCTGTGCTGTCGAAGCTGGTAGTCTGAAATGTTGGGGCGACGATACCGGCAATATACTTCTCGGACGTCGAGGGAAACTGGGCTTCCGAGATGTTCCTCCGGGAGTAATGCCCTCCCTGGAGACGGGCATAACTGATGTGAGCGTTCAAAGCGACAATGCCTGTGCGATTCGCGACGGCAGCGTTTTGTGCTGGGGCAGCAATTGGTATGGGCAATCAGGTAACGGCACGACCGGCTTCACTGCCGGCACTGGAGAAGTACCGTTGCCTGCGCGGGCAGTGAAAGTGGCGGTTGGCGGAACTTATGCCTGCGCGCTGACTGCGGACAACCACGTTTGGTGCTGGGGCGATAACGAGTTTGGCCAGACCGGCAACACCAGCAAAGACACCTGCGAACTTCCCAATGGGCAGATGCCGGACACGATTCCAACCCCATGTAACAAACGTCCGGTACAGGTGCGCGGTACCCCATGATTTATCCACCTGTGTGCTTTTGCCAAACGGCCTGGCGTAAACTCAGGTTCTGTTCCGAGCTCCTCGTGGCGCCTTTTTGACTCTTCATCCGGGATTCGGTTTACGATTACTAGATATCACGAGGGATCAGGATTTCGTTGGTTTGTAGTATCGCATAGTACCCGCCAGACCCATCTTAAATCCCCGCCAATTGCACATTCTTGAAGGGCGGATGGGTACGATCTTCGGCTCATATCGCTCTGCCAAACTGGGCTCTGCACATATTTTTTCGAATACGGTGGCTGCCGATTTCGCATTGAAAACTAGTTAGCGGCAGTCAGCATGAGGTCAGGAGTGACTCCGCGCCATCGACCGTGATTATGCGTTCCAGAATGTGGTGCTTTCGCAGACGATGAAAGGGTGGAACACTACCGCCATTCAGCCGCTCATTCCCGGTGAAGAGTGGTATCAGTTAGACCTTGGCAACAGATGCTGGTGATGGCTGCCGTAGGATGAACTCAGGCGGTGAAACCGGTCGTTTAGCTCGCTGCTCGTGCGGAATCATTGCTCGCACTGGACGGCACGCGAACGTAGATTGTTGTTCCACCCATCGGCTTCGATTGAATCATTATAGTTCCGTTCACCAGCCGAACTCGCTCCTTGCATGCTCGTGAGACCCAGCCCTCGACCTTGCCTTGCAGCTTCGACATCGAACCCCTTGCCCAAATCCCTGATCGTGAGATGAATTTCGCCAGAGTTTTCGGATAATTCCACTTCGATCCGCTTTACGCCACTGTGCTTGGCGGCATTGTGCAAGGCTTCCTGTAGAACTCGAAAGAGGCAAAGCCCGATTTCCGGTGGCAAAGTGCTTCGCACGTCGTGGGTACAGTCAATCTGCATTCCCTGCCGCTCGCCGAATTCTTTGCACCAGCTTTTCATGCCCGCAACGACGCCTAGATATTCCAGTTGTGAGCAATGCAAATCGTGCGACAAGGTCTGAACATCCGCAGATATCTGTGAGGACTGCTGTTGTAAATCGTGCATACGGTTCACGACTTCGGAGGGCAAATCAGGACGATTTTGTTGCAGTTGAACGAGGCCGATTTCCAATATTGCAAGTCGTTGACCGATGTCATCATGAAGCTCTCTCGCGATCCGGGTGCGTTCTTGCTCCTGTGCTTCAACCAGCTTTCGGGTCATATCTGAGACTGCCTCTTCCGCGAGCTTCTGATCGGTAACATCCGCTACCATACCAATCACGCGCAACATTCTGCCTTCCCCGTCGAAGAACGCACGCCCGCTACTCTTCACCCAAACTGGAGACTTGCCGGGAAGCAGCACGCGGTAGGTCGTCTCAGCCCTCGGGTTTTTCGGCGAATGTCTAGCAACGGCTGCGAGAAGTTGCGCTCGATCATCAGGATGGATTTTTTCCAAGACCTGCTGGTGGGTCAAAGTTCGCGGCTCAGCCGCACCGAGGACGTTCACATACTCCGGCGATCGCACTAACACATCGGTTGTGACGTCCCATTCAAACGCATACATTTTCCCGGCCTGAACTGCCAAACGAAGCCGCTCTTCACCCTCGCGTAGCGACTCTTCTGCCCGCTTACGTTCGGTGATGTCCTGAAATATACCAGCGGCTTGCTCAACCCCGGTAGCGCCTTGAATGGGAAAGTATGAGACCAACACATCCCTTTCGCCAAGCCCCGGATACGTGTATTTCATCTCGTATCTGACAACTTTGCCTTGGAAACATTCATCCAATTTTGGCTTGACGACACCCTCAAACACGGCCTTGTTCAATACCTCATGGGCGAAACGCCCCACAATCTCCTCCTTAGCCATATTCCGCATGGTCGCGTACTTACGATTCGCGACCAAAATGCGGTATTCACGGTCAACAACTGTGATCATCTCCTCCGCAGCTTCTACGGCTCTCTCATATTCTCGAAGCTTGTCTTCCGTCCGCTTTTGCTCCGTGATGTCGCGGGCGATTCCAGAAATGCCCACGATTCTGCCACTCGAATCCTTAATTGGTGAAATACTCAGGGATACATTGATTTTCTTTCCGCTCTTGGTAACACGAATGGTTTCAAAATGCTCAATGCGGCCCCCCGTCCTCAACGTTTCAAGAATCTTGTTCTCCTCATCCGGTAGCTCAGGCGGGACAAGCATGGCAATTGACTTCCCAACCGCTTCCGCCTCCGTGTATCCATAAATACGTTCGGCACCTGCGTTCCAACTCAGGATAGTTCCATCCAGAGTCCCCGAAGCAATCGCATCTTCAGACGATTCGATAATCGCGGCATGTCGGAATCGAGCCTCTTCTGCCGTCTTTTTCTCTGTAATGTCCTCCACCATCGCGATTACCAGCGGAGATGGACGACTGTTCAGTAACGAAATGCTCAAGCTCCCCCAGACCAAAGAGCCGTCTCGCCGAAAATAACGTTTTTCCATCTGATAGTGGTCTATCGCACCTGCTCGCAACTGCTGAAAGAGTGCCCAGTCCTTCTCCGCATCTTCCTTAGGAGAGAGATCGACACAATGCTTGCTTCGTAGTTCTTCTTCGGTGAAACTCAGAAAGCGGCAAAGGGCGGGATTGACAAAGAGAGGCTGCCCATCCAAGTTCTCCACTGCAATCCCGATAGGACTGGTGTTGAAAATATCCCTGAAAAGCTGCGCGTCTGGGACCGATGTAACTGGTGTGCTTGCTCCCATCGTCGAACTCCGTAAACCGACACTTTCTCGTATAGCAATGTTAATGTCTAAGTATGCGTGATCTAAATCACATTTGTAGGTGACAACGAAATCGGGTGGCTCGACTGGAGCCAGCTCGAAACGAATCAGGACATCTTCCGCTTCTTTAAAAAGAGTTTACATTCTCTCGGGCAAAGAATTCGGATAGGAGAACTGAGTAGTCGTGGATCACGTCCTGGTTTTTGGGGCTGGATCGCTGGAGAATAAGCGACGACGGAGATTTGACGAATCTCCCTTTTGCGTAAGCCCTGCGCTTTTTCTTGCTGCGAAATGGCGATCATTCCCAAATTCGCATTGTAAGTCGTTGAATTTACGAACGAGCGAAGCGGAAAATGATCCCCTGGTGCAAGACCAGGAGTTCACTTTTTGGGGCCTAGACTTGATTGCAAGTCGTTGAAAAGAGAATTGGTCGGGGAGAGAGGATTTGAACCTCCGACCCCCCTGGTCCCGAATTCAAAGATCGCAATAAGAAGGAATGAGAAGAAGTAGGCGTAACTTGTATGGACGCAATGCGCTGCGTCGATTTCAACCCGAACTGAGTTGGCTCTGGTAGCAGCCGTTTGTAGCCACTTGCAGGGGCATGGATGAGAGGGTTACCTCACAAACCACGTCAGAAATTCCCGCGCAGTGGCTGACTGATCTCTCCCACGTCGCCCTCGTGGTAGTCGCTACAGTTTCCGCTACAGTCGCCATACCAGGCCAGGGACCGGGTCCGGTCGAATCGTTGCGCTGGTGGAAGTCATCGCCTCATCTAGCATCACCCTACGGAGTTAAGTCATACCTTCTGACGAGAGACCGGGCTTAGGGTTGCGCAAGGTGGCTATCGAAATGGCGCTCATCCTTGCCTACGTCTTTGATCCCAGTGTATTTTCGGTCCCTGGTTTAGGCTATCGTCAACGGGGGGCCGTTTCTCAAAAGGCGACCCTAACCAAACGGAACACTGGAGGTTCTAGATGGCTTCACCGACGACGTACGCCCCCGGACACCCGGCGTTTTTTCACCCACCAACACCGTTTACCATCTCGGTGCCCGGGAGCAGCCTTGGGAGGTCTCGGGGCAAGTCTTTACACAGATTTTCCCCAAGAAAATCACTACTTCTTTACTCACGGCGAGCATCTCACTTGACAAAAAAAAGAGGCCCAGAGATGGGGGGAAGGAATGTCTTCGTGAACCGACTTTCGCAATTGCTCCTGGCTGTGATAATCGCGCTTGTCTGGCCCGCCTTGGGATGCAGCAGTGGCACCGCTCACGCCCGCTTACTGAATGCCTCTCCGGGAGAAGGAGGTATCAATGGCATGGTCAACAGCAGTTCTTTCGCGAGCAACGTCGCCTACGGGACCACCTCGACCTATACCTCGGTAACATCGGGTTTAGTCATGCTTCAGATCGAGCCGTCAGGCTCGACCACCCCGGTGCTCAATGAAACCCACAGCCTGCTGTCCAACATGCACTATACGGTCATGGTAGCGGGCTATCCTCCGAGCCTTAGCACCGCCGTTCTGACGGATAACAACTCCGCTCCTTCCGCAGGGAACATCCTGCTTCGCGTCATCAATGCCTCACCTTCGCTCGGAACCGCGGACGTCTATGTGGTTCGACCCAATACCGCGCTCAACAGCGTGAGTCCTACCGTCAGTTACTTGATTTTTGAATCAGCCTCCAACTATGTTTCGCTGGCGGCAGGCAGCTACGAGGTCGTCTTCACCCAAACCGGGCAAACCGTTCCGGTGATCAGCACGGGCTCATTGACCTTTACGGCCGGACAAGCTCGCAGCGTCGTTGGACTGCCCAGCGCAGTGACTGGCTACACGACAACTGTTATCACCGACATGAACTGAGTGCAGCGCACAAACACCCCTTTTGGGCCCGAGTTTAAGCTATCGTCATCGACTCTGGCCGACTGGATGGGACTCCTGTCCCGGGCGAAAATTTTAGAAATCCGATTTTATAAAACATACTCCCCCCGAGGAAGAGGGTTGCGGCGGGGAACCGTGCTAATAAGAAAGTGCCCGCAGGCTTCTACACGGGATGAAACGCCTCACATTCAATCGTCTCTCCCGCAAGGACTGATGGCTCGAATCGAACGCTGAAGTCTTTCTCGGCCTGTATCTGCTGCGACTGGCTCGAACAGACCGCGATTCCGGAACGCGGTGTTGAGGAATGCCCACCCCGATCGGAAAGTTATTCCTCGATTTGGGTATGCGGAACTCTTCGGTGCAGTCCAAGAATGCCAAGTCTTCGGAGCGTTGACAGATGCGGGCTTCAATCCTTTCGCGGTTTCCAATCTCGCACGGCTTGACTATGGCTTACGCCTATCCGAAGCATTGGGGTTCGGGCCGTGCCGTTTGACTTTCGATTCTTCGTACACGAGAGTTTTCTATGAAGTCTGCCGGGAAAGTCGCTCGATCACAAGTCTCAGATGATGGGGAGATTCCGTTGCAGGGTTTTATTGGTAAGTTCGACCCTAGCCATCAGGCGATCATTCGCGCTGCGCGTAAGGTGTTACGCCGACGCCTGCCCACCGCGACTGAACTGGTCTACGACAACTACAACTTCTTCATGATAGGCTACTGATCAACGGAGCGGCCATCCGACTCCATAGTGTCCCTTGCTGCCGGAGCAAGCGGCGTGGGGCTTTCGTTTCCATACTGTGGCGCTCGCCTGCCCGATCCCCACAAGCTGCTGCTCGGTTCTGGAAACCAGAATCGCTTCATCCGCCTTGATTCGGCAAAGGTGTTAGCTCGTCCAGAAGTCGAGACGCTTATTGCTGCCGCAGTGAGTCTAGCGAAAACGCCTTTGCCCGCGAGTAGACGAGGAGAGCTAATTATCCGTTCATGTCGGCGAAGCAAAGACCGCGTCGTAAATCTGCGAAGTGACAGACCGTTTTTCGGAAAGTTCTAAGGCCTTCCCGCTGCGTTGACTTCGCCTTCCCTACATCACTAACATTTCACCCTGAGTTCCCCTCATGATCGGCCAGACGATCTCCCACTACCGCGGCCTCGAGAAGCTGGGCGGCGGAGGGATGGGTATCGTCTATAACGCCGAGGACACGGAACTTGGTCGTTTCGTAGCGCTAAAGTTCTTGCCTGAAGATATAGCCCACGATCCACTGGCGCTTGAACGATTTCGCCGTGAAGCGTGTGCTGCCTCCGCACTGAACCACCCCAACATCTGCACGATCCACGAGATCGGTAGGAACGACGATCAATCCTTCATCGTCATTGAGTTTCTGGATGGGCTGACGCTCAAGCACCGCATTGAAGGCAAGCCATTGGATATTAAGATCACGCTGGTCGCTGGAAATCGACAGCAGGCAGCAACGCTAATTCAGCCGGTTACCGAACGCTCAAGGGGCATTACTTATGAAACAGCTCTGGCTTACTTTGAAGCTGACGTTCCTATGGATACTGTTGCTTTGCATCGCCGCATTCCTGAATCTTGACGGTTGTGGAGGTTTATCTTCGCCACTTCCATCAGGAAAGATCGAACATGTCCTCGTAATTTATCAGGAAAATCGAACCCCCGACAACCTGTTTCAGGATCCTGTGCTGATCTCACGCGGCGCTGACATTCAGAACTTCGGTATTAATTCCATGGGTCAGAGAGTTGAATTGACTGCGGCACCGTTGAAGATCGACTACGATCAGGAACATTCCCATATTTCATTCCTACAGATGTATGACAATGGCAGAATGGACGGCGCTGATCTCATTGATAGCCTCTGTAACAAGAACGCTCCTCCACCGTGCCCACCGCCCAACCCGGCGTTCCAGTACATCCAAGCAAGTGACGCCGCACCCTACTATCAGCTTGCCGAAACCTACACCTTTGGTGACCGGATGTTTCAGACCAATCAGGGGCCAAGTTTTCCCGCGCATCAGTTCATTATTTCAGGCACCTCCGCCCCCAGTTCGGGCAGCAACCTGTTTGTGGCCGAAAATCCCTTTAACATTGTCGACCCTTTTGATGTTAGCGGGTGCATCGCTCCCCCTGAAGAGCGAGTCGCTTTAATTACTACGTCTGGCGACGAATCGCAGTTGGTTTACCCATGCTTTGATCACGCTACACTGACAGACCTTCTGAACGCCGCAAACATCAATTGGCGGTACTATGCGCCGCTCCCGGGCATTATATGGAACGCTCCGAATGCAATCCAGCACATGTGCGTGCCCAACATGGCTCCGCCCAACGCCACTGCGTGTACCGGCCCAGACTGGACGAACCACGTAGTCCTCAAGAGTACCCAGATCTTGACGGACATCGCGAACGGCCAGCTCGCGGCCATGAGCTGGGTAATTCCCAGCGGCACATCCTCCGATCACGCTGCGATCACTGACGGATCTGGTCCTGCGTGGGTGGCATCGATTGTAAACGCCATCGGCAACAGCCGATACTGGGCCAGCACCGCCATTATCATTACTTGGGACGATTGGGGAGGGTGGTACGATCATGTTCCACCGCCCGCCATCATTAACTCGTACGAGTACGGCTTCCGGGTACCCCTGATCGTAGTGTCGCCTTATGCCAAGGCAGGTTATATTTCACACCAAGTAAATGATTTCGGCAGCATCTTGAAATTCGTTGAACAAACATTCAAGTTGCCTAACGTCGCATCCGGTTCCTCGCCAGCCTACGCAGACGCCACCAGCAATACAGGTGACCTCTCCGATTGCTTCGATTTCACCCAAACTCCTCGAACATTTCAAACAATCCCGGCGCCCATGGACGCCCAACACTTTCTGGAAGATGACACCCCACCTACGCCCCCCGATAACGATTGAATACAATCGCGGCATGTAGAAGCTCGAAGCTCGTTGGGTTTGGCTTAATGGCAAATCTGGAATGAGGTCAAGATAGGTTAATCACTGTAGCGAAGATAGTGCGGGGCAAGAAACTCTGCCTAAGGTGCTGGAAGCAAGGAAATGGCTTGTGATTCTTTTTTTCGTTTTTTCGACATCGCTTCTTTTAGAACTCGGCTGAGCCGTCGTGGGCTGCCTATTGCACCACCACTGTGAGCGTTGTGTTGTGGCTGAGGCTCATCGAGTTCGCAGTCACGCTCACGGTATAGGTACCCGCAGGTGTTCCCGGGAGGGATGATGGTGAGGACGGCGTATTGCCACCTCCGCAGCCGACCAGCACGGTCAACGCCAGCACTGCGGTGAGGGGAGCAGTCGCCAGCCAGCTGCGCGTCTCGCGTATGAGAAACAGTCCCGAAGCAAATAGGGCTAGAGTCCACGCCAACGGTATCGCCCCACCTGGAAATCCAACGTAGGAGATCGCTCCCGTCGTCCCCGCCGCCGTCGTACTCACGGTCATCGTTACCGACTGGTTCGCGCCACCCGAAAGCTGCACCGAAGAGCTAGACAAGCTGCACATTGGCGCAGGAGTGACCACAGGGCTGACATTGCAGGCGAGGCTTACGGTTCCGCTAAAGGATGCTCCGGCTGTAACCCCTAAGCTGAAAGTGGCAGCCTTTCCTGCGCTCACCGTCTGAGAGGTGGGCGACCCAGGAGTCGGCTCGATCACGAAATCGTTGGCGCTAACCCCAAATCCCGACAGTGGTACGGTTTGTGGACTACCTGTGGCGTTATCGACAATCGTCAGGGTTCCGGTCCGCGTTCCGGACACCGTTGGCGTAAAGGTTATATGAGTCTCGCAGGAAGTTCCAGATGACAGAGGGGAGACGCAGTTGTTTGATCCCGAGAAATCGCTGCCGGAAATGGATATTTGCGTGAAAATCAGCGGAGCCGGCGCAGTCAGCATCGTCCCTTCAGAAGTATTCGTCAATGTGACGGCCTGCGGCAAACTGGGTTTGCCTACATTTTGCGGCGCGAATGTTAATGGATTAGGGATGAGTGTATCCTGCGCTGGTAAACCCTGTCCGGATAGCTGGACTATTTGAGGACTGCCTGGTTGATCATCTGTTATGGTCAACGTGCCAGCACGCGTGCCACCCGCGGTCGGCGTAAACGTCACGTACATCAGGCAGCTTGCTCCAGCCCCCAGTGCGAATGGTGGTGAGCAGCTATTGGTTTGAGCGAAGTCTCCCGTCGTCGTAATGCTGCTAACGTTGATGGTTCCTGAACTGCTAGCGTTCGCCAGTCGGACCGGTACTCCGGAGGTGGGCAGGAGAACGATTGTGGGATTGAATACCAAGCCACTCGGAAGCGCCAAGGCTGGGCCCGGCGTCGGCGAAATCTTCAGGACAAACGCCTGAGAATTACTTACCTCAATGCAGTTCAAGTCCGGAAAATTACAAAGGAAGGGGTAATAAAAGACACTGTCCTGCGCATTGACCATGGGCAACGTAGTGTCCGTCTCGCCTGCCATGTAGATATCGCCAGCCGAGTCTACGGCCACATTTGTGGCAACGCCGCCGAAAGTGTAGGTAGAAAACACGGCCGCACTGCCCGCCGAATTGAGCACGCTTAGAAATCCCGCTGAGATGTTAGAGCCGGTCAAGGACTCAATCGGAGAAACCAGAGGTACGCTGCCGCTATTTAGGTCTGCGGAGCCAGCGAAATAGGTCTGCCCCAACGAATCGACTGTCATTGCAGCTGGAGGGTACACGGCGGGCGACCAGGCGGTGTACGTTCCCCAGAAAGTTGAATAGATCAATGCTGATCCGGTTGCATTGAATTCACTTACGAAGGCTGAGTTTTGCCAATTGGTCTGAAAAGGATTCACGAGCGGAAAGTCGGACGATCCGGCTTCGCCGGTGACATGGGCATTGCCGGATGAGTCAGCGGCGATAGCAGTCCCCTGCGAACCCCCGCTCCCACTCAGGTAGGTTGAGTAAATCGGCGTCCCGGATGGACTCAACTTGACGACAAAGGCATCGTTTGGTCCTGACAAAGTTTTTTGAAACGGGGCTACAGTCGTCGGGAAATTATTCGAACTAGTTGTGCCCGTCACATAAGCATCGCCCGCAGCGTCTATGGCAATTGCCGCACCGGAATCTGCCCCGCTTCCGCCAAAATAGGTGGAATAGATGAGAGCCGTTGCAGTCGAGTTCAGCACAGCCACGTATGCATCCGAGTTGCCTCCAGCAAACGCCGGCTGGTAAGCATTCTTGGTGGGGAAGTCGCCGGCATTCGTTGAGCCGGTAAGGTAAGCGTTTCCTGCGTTATCGACCACAAGCCCGGATGGTGCATCGGCCACGGTGCTGGCGAGGTACGTCGCATAAACTACGCTCCCGGTTGGGCCGAACTTCATCACAAACTGGCCGTTTCCAAACTCATCATTAACCTTGCTTTGAAAAACTCCGGGAGTGGGCGTTATTATTCCAATTCCTGCCACGTAGCAGTCACCCTGGGAGTCTATCGCCACGGCGACTTGAGGCTGAGGGAGCGCGTTGGCCCCTAGCTGTGGCAAGGTTACGCTGTAAGCTATCGCGCCGTCGGCAATGCTCAGTTGGACTAGGACACTCAGATAATTTTCGCCGGGATATTCCAGCACTATACAGTAATACGCCGCGCTAGCTGCCGCCGCTTCAATTCTTGGGCCGTTTATTCCAGACTTGGGCGCTGATCCTGCATAGGTTGAATAACTCAGAGACCGATTTTGCGCGGCAACGAAATCAACAGAAGGCAAGAGCAAGAGCAGACACAGAATCAGCCTGATTCGAGGCATATTTTTCCCCGCGGAATAGCCTAGCGAGGAAGCATCCGCAGCGTTTCATGAGACGCCGCCGGAAGAGCTCCCAACTTACTGTGTTTACAGTAACACAGTTCATTGCGTACTCCGTTGAATCGAATTCCAAGGGTCGTCACAAGGGAAGATAGTCCGATGTCCCGGGCTCGGCAGCATCTCCGTCCAAAAGGGACCGTCCCGGCGAGATGGGCTCACTAGCTTAGTAGGCAAAGGCATGGGTGCCTGTCCATCCTCACCCGAATCGGGGTCCAGCCAAGGCTCTTCAACTGGATGGAGTGCGTGCTGGGCCATAGCTCCTACGGAATAGTTACGTTCCCGCGGCGGTGACAGTCCCCACGAACGCCGGGAACACCGGAGTTCGTTGGGTTGCTGACCGAGGGAGCACTATTCCCACATCAGACTTGAGGCAAAGCGCCGAGCGGTCGAAGTCCTCTCCCAGAAGGGGTGTGGGGATTAGGGCTGGTCCTAACCAAGCGCTCGTGGTTCCCCGGCTCGACGCTCGGAAATTGGCGGTGGGGGTTCAGGCCAAATTCGATGACTTTAGTGCGATCTTCAATGACGAACGTCCTCATGAGGCCCTGGACATGAAGTGTCCGGCCGAGGTGTATCGGCCCTCCACCCGCGAATACAAGGGCCTTCCCGACATCGACTATCCTTTCCATGATCGCATCATCATCATCACTCGTTGCGGCAGGATTTGTCTGGGTACGAAAAAGATCAACTTCAGCACCGTCTTTGCTGGCCAGGCGGTCGGCATCAAGGAAGTGCACGACGACATCTGGCTCGTTAGCTTCATGGATTATGATTTGGGGTACTTCGATTTGGAGACCCGGGTTTTGGAACCTCTCGACAACCCGTTCGGCCCGAGGTTGTCACCTATGTAGCCGGAACGATGTGTCACCCATGTGTCCGGGCCGGACCAGAAAAGAATGGTCGGGGAGACTGGATTTGAACCAGCGATTCCCTGGTCCCGAACCAGCTCTGGTTTTATATCTTGTTGCATCGCTTAGCACGGTTTTGCGTCTTGTGGTACGGTATTCGGGAGTATTTGGACCCGAATTGGACCCAAGTTTTTCCTCACCTTACTTAGGAGTCGACAAGGTTTTTGGTTAACTCCATGATGAGTCCAATCGCGATTTCTCACCAACCAATCCGTCGAGGGTAAATCAACGGGCTATCGTCAACCCCAAAGAAGTCGACCTTTGACCAAGTGTGACCGCCGTCGTTCGTCTGGTAAATTGAGTCGTCACCCACTGCCCATCCCTGCAGAGCATCGAGCAGGTAAAGCTTGTAGAGGTCTCGTTGCGCGGCACCCGACGAGACTCCCACGTCTGACCACCATCAGAGGTGCAGTACATTTCGCCACCGGCAACACAACCATGATCTGCATCCACGAATTTCATATCCGAGAACGTGTCATTCGCGTGTGTCAGAACCTGTTGCCAATCCCGATCTGCAGGGGTTTTCAGATAGACACCGAGTGGACTGGCGGACCATTTGGATGTTCCGTTCGCTGAGCTGGGTCCGCTATTGCGTCCTATCGCAGCTTCCCTTGTGTTAACCCATGGAGAAGATTTGTATCGCAGGATATTCCGCTCAACAGCGTCCTCGGCTCCTCCGTCAGGATGGAATACGCCATCGTAGGCCTGGGAAGCGCGCGTAGTCTCGATCAAGGGTAATCCACTCGCAGCTGGACTCGACGGCTAGGGCTGCATACCATGCGTCGGGCACGAGGTTGCCATTGGCACCCGCCTCTCGACACAGTCGCGTAAATATGGACCAGTGCTGGGCCGCAGGTTCAATGAGAACACAATGGCTCGGCTCCATGACCCGCTCACAAAATTGTATGCTTTCAGCAAGACTGCTCGGTTTTACAAAGATCTTAGGGTGCGTCACAACTCGAATAACGCCGCTTAGAACTTGCGGGGAGATACCATAGCGTGAGTCCCCGTTGACGACCGCGTTCAGCCAACGGCGGCATAAGGCATGGTCAGTGGAATCGGGCCGGAACGCGTTAACGAGCACGTTGACGTCGGGAAGGATCAAAGGCCGGCCATCCGGTCTTCAAGTTCGCTAGACCGATTCAGGTCAACTCCCGGCAGAGTTCCGCCGGATGCCTTCGAGATAGGCAAATGCACACGCGAGTGTTGGGCGCGCTGCGGCTCGGCCAGAATTATCTTAAGCCCATCTTCGATTAGCGAGGTCAACGTCTGCCCTTTTTCCGCCGCTTTCTTCTTAGCTCTGCGCAGCAGGTCATCAGAAAGCCGAATCGTAGTTCTCATGCATCAAAGCATACAGTGTAGACATATATATGTCAAACCAACAAGCCCGCCCTGCCTGCCGTGGGGACCTCCACAAGGCGCCGCTTCCCGCGTTACACTTGCACTGCACCGGTGCAGGGAAGCCCTATGCGGGAGATTAAGGAACCTGATTGGAAAGTGCTGCGGCGCGTGCATCCGCTGGCACTCGAACGCTTCTGCGAGGGGGTTCTTGCCGAGATCGGCCGCGTCGCGCGTGATGGCGCGAAGAGTCACCATGCGCGCTACCTCCAAATCTTCAGGATTATCAAACAAAGTGATGGGGAGATAGCGCGTCTCTTCGACAATCCGCGGCGCTCTCATGCACTAACGACCTTGGATTCATATATTCCCTGGGGAAAACCAATGGGATAGGACACCTACTCGTTGCCAGACTACCCTCCTTTAGACAAGAAGTGACTTGCTCTCCGCTTAGCACGAAGGGATTCATCCCTGCTTTACTGAAGCCCACGCCAGCACCTCACGTTCCTGGTAAAAAACTCAAACCAGTAGCCGAGGCTTGAGACTCCCGTCAAAACGGACTGGCCAGGGACCTGAGAAGTAGCGGAAGCGTCGAATCGGTTAGCTTGTTTGCTACGGCGATTTCGTGCTGGAAGGCTGTAGGAGACTTGTGGAAGTCCACGGTCACGCGAGCGGCAAGGAGAAACGGGGACGGTTGAGGAAGATGTCACCTACCGGCAACCCGAAACATGTACTAACGTGACTACGTCCGTCACGTTGGTCACGTCCGTCATATGTGGACAATTTGGTGACGAACGACTGACTGACTGACGAACGACACCGGGCCCCGACCATCCAGGCTCGACACGCGGATCGACGAGGTTCGCGGAAGTGGCGATCCTCGTCGACGTAATCCAGCCGAATTCGGGAAGCGTACCGACTTAGTATAGGAAGTAACCATCATAGGCAGCGCCCCAGATCTGAGCGAGTCCTTTGCCTGCCAGGTTCTTCAGCAGCACGGGAGTGACCTCCTTCGGGGTGCCGGTCGTCGGGGTGATCAAGAACTGATAGACGCTGGTGCCGGCAAAGCCATAGAGCGTGTCCTTGCCGGTGCAAGCGAGTCCCAAGAGATTGGCGATTTTGAGCGGAGCGTATAACTCGAACTTTCCAGTCGTAGGATTGAGCAGCACCAGGTTGCTGGGCGCGGACTGACCAAAGCTCGGCAAAAGATAGCCTGAGAGCAGGAGGTAACCGTTGTAGAAGGTCAGATCGCCGGCCGATTCGAAGTAAGTCGTCGATGCAAACGGTGACACGTGACCCGTCTTAATGTTGATTGTGTAGAGCTCTGCGGAGTTGCCAGCTGCCGTGAACGCCACCCCTTGCCCGTCGAACACGAGTGCGTTCGCGTCCGAGATACCTAAGCTACCAATCAACGTCGCCTTGCCGGTGGTACGGTTGACTCTGTAGAAATTGGTGTACGAGACACCGTAAAGCTGACCGTCCTTCGGATTAAAGCCGATGTCGGTGAGCACCACCCCTTCAGACCCGATGATATGGACCGCGTAGGTGCCCAAGGTGACAGTCGCCAGCTGGCCTGCTTTATCGGTGACGTAAATCGTCTTTCCGGCGGTAGCGGAGGGCTCGGCAACCTCAGCCGCAGCACCTAGAGTCGGAGGCGGAGTGGGATCTGCAAGATCCTGAGGGGACTGGGCGTGGGCGCCGAGAGAGATCAAAGTGATGACCAAGGCAACGAACATGCCAAACATTGTTCTGGTGAAGGCGACCGCGAGTGTCCCGCGGCGATTGCAAGGGCGAAGCTCCATGGTCTTCATAATCTTTTCTCCTGAGCCAATCAGATTGGGCTCCCGAACTCGCTACCCGGGAAGTTCCCTCACTTGTCAACGCGCCATTGCCCGGAGGAAAGGGTCATCGGTTGGCTGTCGGACAATTTGGCTAGCCAAGAAGGCGGCCTCGCGTCCACCATACCCCGTTGAGGGTCTTGCTCCCGATGGCGGCTGCATGGTTCAAGCTTCCTGCCGGTAATTGCTTTCAAAGGGATATCGAGAATCGGCCAAACCATCAGCCACGTACACCCAACGATTGAATTTTCGACATAAAGACATAGACATCCGGAGCAAGATGGCAGGGCCCGGCTAATAACTACTCTCCTGTGCTTTAACTCCCTGCTTAGCGAGCGGCTGCAAAACTTACGACTCTAAGTCTCTGGTTTGAAAGCACCGCTGCGCCGATTCGGGACAATTGCTCGAGCAACAAACCCGCGTTAATGCGAATAGAACAGCGAACAAGCGTTATATACTAACAAACCGGAGCAACTGCCGCGTTCGTGGGGCGTATGGCAAGTCTATCAAACGAGGTTCCGGAGCCCGAGCAGAACGGGAAACCGCCGACACCTGGCACTCCCGATAATCGTGATGCAGCCGCGGTTCTCACCCCTGCTCCCATTTCTTCAGAAGGCGCAAGCTCCGACACAGCCACTCTGATTGATCAGCCGCTCGATGCAGCTACAGTTGTTGATCTGGGATCGAAAGCCGGGTCCGTGAGTCCTTACGATGCCCCGACCATGATCGACGCAGCAGGCGCCCCCACGGTGGCCGACATCTCCCCAGCTACTCCAGTCACGGCAAACGTGCTTTTGCCCGGGATGTTGTTGGGCCGCCGCTATGAAATCCTTGCCCTCTTGGGTGAAGGTGGCATGGGTGCGGTTTACAAGGCGATGGACCGCGAACTAAATCGCCCGGTCGCACTCAAGGTCATTCGCCCGGAGCTGGCCAAGAACAAGAGCATTATCGATCGTTTCAAGCAGGAGCTATTGCTCGCCCGACAGATCACCCACAGAAACGTAGTTCGTATATACGACCTCGGGGAAGCAGATGGCGTGAAATTCATCACGATGGAGTTCATCGAAGGTGAAGATTTGCGCTCGTCGCTGCTGCGTAAAAGCAAGCTCACACCGGAAGAAGCAGTCGACATCACTCAGCAAGTCTGCCGAGCGTTGGAGGCCGCACATAGCACAAGTGTCATTCACCGCGATTTGAAGCCGCAGAACATCATGCGAGACGAGACTGGCCGTGTCGTCGTCATGGATTTCGGCCTTGCCCGTACGATCGCTTCCGACGGCATGACCAAGACCGGAGCCTTAGTCGGCACCGTGGACTATATGTCTCCCGAGCAGGCGCTCGGCCAAACGCTGGATCAGCGCTCCGACCTCTATACAGTCGGCTTGATCATGTACGAGCTGCTGACCGGCAAGATGCCCTTTGCGGCTGACAGTGCGATTGCCAGTCTGGTCAAGCGCACCCAGCAAAAGGTTGCTCCCATTTCCGACCACGACCAAGCGATTCCCCGATCGGTTAGCAATATCGTCAGCAAATGCCTCGAACGTGATCTCAAGTTACGCTACCAAAGCGCTGCCGAACTGCTCGCCGACCTTGAAGCCTGGCAGGGGAAGCGCGCGGGCGCCGCGCTTACGTTTCAACCTAAGGTGGGGCCGTGGGGCCAGACTATGCCTTTGCCGTTGATTGCAACCATTGTTACAGTTCTCGTGCTGGCAATAAGCGGCTACCTGCTCCGCGGCAAGATATTTGGCGGAAGCACGAAGAATGCCGGTGGTGGGCCGCAGGTCTCGCTGGCAATCCTGCCGTTTCGCAACGTGTCGGGCGATCCCTCGCTGGATTGGATCGGTGCTGATGTCGCTGAAATGCTGCGGACTGACATGGGACAATCCGCCTCATTGCAGACTGTGCCTTCCGGCAGGGTGACCCAGATTTTCCACGACCTGCGAATCGAACCTGACGCCGCGCTTGATCCCGATACGCTGCGCCGGGTTGCAGAATTCACCAGCGCGGACCGTTTGCTTTGGGGCCAATTCACCAAGGCGGGAGGCCAGATCCGCATTGAGGCTACTCTCGAAGATGTCAAGACACACCGCACTTCTGCCTTACAAGTGACCTCGCCTAGCGAAGAAGATTTGCCCAATGCACTGCAACGCTTGGCCGAAGCCGTCCAAAACGGTCTTCAGATGACACCGCAGGCCATTAAAGACCTCCAGGCCAAATCGCTCAAGCCATCGTCCCAGTCAGTGCAAGCATTGCGCTACTACACCGAAGGCATGCAGCTGAGCCGCGAAGCTAAAAACTTGGATGCAGTGAAGCAGTTTGAGGCAGCAATCAAGGAAGATCCCAATTTCGCCTTGGCATATTCCAAACTGGCCGTAACCTACGCCGCACTAGACTATGGCGATAAGGCCCAGGAGTCCTCTCGAAAGGCGCTCGACCTCAGCGACAAGGTCGCTCCCCAGGAAAAGCTGCTCATCCAGGCGCAAGATGCGTGGGTGACAAGGGATTACGCCAAGGCGATCTCGTCCTATGAAAATCTCGATAAGATTTTGCCTAACGACTTCGACATTCAATATTCTCTAGCGAGAGCTTGCGAAGAGTCCAGCGTCTTCGACAAAGGGCGCGCTTATTACGACAAGCTGCTTGCCCGCGATCCGAAGAATGTCGACATCCTGTTCCGAATTGGATGGCTTGAGGACAAGCGCAATAATGCCCAAGGCTCCCTGGACTACCTCAATCGCGCGCTGACGGGCGCGGTGCAGGTCGGCAACGAAGAAGAAAAAGCTGCAATCCTCGAAGCGATTGCCTCTGCCTACCAAGACCTTAACAAGCTGGAAGATGCATTGCGGAATTACCAACAGGCGCTCGATATCATGCGACGTTTGGGTGGAAAGGGCGGCATTGCTGATACTCTCAATAACATGGCGCAAGCGCAAGCGCTTGCGGGCAAGCTCGACGACGCACTGAAGAGCTACAGCGAAGCGCTCCAGCTGCGCCGTGAAATCGGCGACAAGTTGGGGACTGCCGCGACCTTGCTGAATCTCGGTAATTATTATGAGACTCGTGGCCAATATGACGAGGCCCTGAAATTTTCCAAGGAGGCTCTGCCGATTTTCCGGGAAATGAGTGACCCCCAGGATGAGGGTATGTGTTTGAGCAACATCGGACTGATGTACTTGGATAAAGCAGACTACGAAAACGCAATGAGCTATTTCCAGCAGGCGCTGCCAATTCGTCAGAAAGTCGGCGCTCCCAACTTCATCGCCGATACCATTGATAACATCGCTGAGACCTACGCTCGCACCGGACAATATAGCCAGGCGCAGGACAATTACCTGAAGGCCCTGGATTTGTATCGCAAAGCCGGCGACAAAGACGACACCGCGTTCCCCTCCTGGGGTCTGTCTAGGGTTTTCCAGTATCAGGGTCGCTACGGCGCAGCTGTAACCGCCGGTTCCGACGCGCTCAAGACCTATGTTGCGACCGGGCAGCGCGGGATTTATCTAGCCCAGATCGAGGCAAACTACGGCAATTCCCTGAGTCTTATTGGGAGGGGAAGCGAAGCGCAAAAGAGCTTGGATGAAGCCCTCGATTTGGCCCGCGAGCAAAAAAACAACCCCGTCATTGCGCAGATAATGAGCCTACAAGGGGACCGCTTCTTCTACCAAGGCGATTTCAGAGCTGCGAAGAATTTCTATGAGCAGGCTTCACAGATGGCGGCGCACACCACCGATCACGAGCAAATTCTTGTTTCTAAGTTCAACGTCGCGAAGGCGAACTTCATGGAAGGCCGCTCGCGGGAGAGCATCGCCGGTTTGCAGGCGTTGGCCCAGCAGGCCGATGAGTCAGGTTTGAAATACCTATCCGTCGAGGCTTCGCTGTATCTGGCACAAGCACTCATCGATAACAAAGACTACGCTCGCGCGAGACGAGAACTTGATACTAGCTTGCGAAACAGCGAGAAATTTGGCCTGCAGGCGTCACTCGCCAAGAGCCACTTCCTGCTAGGTGAGGCGCTTCGTTTGAGCGGCAATCAGACGGATGCTGCGATCCACTACGCAGAGGCCCAGCGCATCGTCGACGATATTCACAAAGAGGCGCATACAGATGATGTCATGAAGCGCAGTGATCTTGCCGCCATTTACCAGGAATCGGCCAAGTGGCAAGCGCCTAAGAGCTAAGCCCCCACAAAAAATCATTTCAGAAAAGAAGAGCCAGACCGATGAGGCCTGGCCCTTCTTGCTTTAAGCGTCCTCTTCTATGGGCAAGAGTTCTTCACATAAAAGAACCCGGAGCAAAACGGCGCTCCTTTCTGCCCCGTGCTACTCCAGCTGCCGGTGCTGTCATCGTAAGTACATACCTGGTAAACCACACCCTTGCTGGTTGACTGAACCGCCCAGTTGTATTGCCAGTGACCACCATTGAGAGAAGCGGTGTTTGCCCCGTTGCTCGACGGCAATTGCGACGCAGTACAAGCCGTCGGTACGAGATTGCTGGCATTTCGGCCAGCATTGGCCTGATTAGGCGCGCTGCCGGTGTTGGCAGTGCCCTTGCACAGCGAACTTGCAGGGTTAAAACCTTGCGGGATCGGAATCGGTGCGTTAGGGAACTCCAGAACCTGCATGTTTGGGCCCCACGGGGTCGTCTTCGTGACGCCATAAGACGCGAGCGAATTGCCCTGTAAGTTGCTGCAACTGAATTTGATCGGGATTGTGCCCGGATTTGCAAAACAGCTTGGGCTAAGTGGACTTAGGTACGTGCACCCATAGTTGTTTTCGGCCTTGCCGTTTCCGCTCTTCAGTTGGTAGCCGTGCAACGTACTGGATTTCGACGTCCCACCCGGACGGTCCACTCCAACTAAGGTCGTAACGTCTAATAGAGAGTCTAATTGGACGTCGTTACTGAACGACTGAAAATTCATCGGAAAATCGAAGTTTTCGGTTACAACCTGCGTGCTGCTGACGACCAGGTTGCCGCTGCTGGGAAGGGGGATGTCACTCTTCCACATGATCGGGAACGCAATGGCACCAGGTGCATTTAGGCCGGGCTGGAAGGTTGCTAGGCAGGGCGGGTTACCGGTCGAATCATCAAAGCAGCTGCCCGGTGCAACCGGGGACGCGTATAAAGCAAACGGCCCCATACTGCTAGCGACGGTCGAACCGGTAAGCAAGGTTTGCTGAAGAGAGTTTTGGACGTATTTGGTATTAGCAGTGGATGAGGGGAAGTACCCGATCTGGCTGTTTCCGGTTAGATTGTTGGATGGGGGCAACAATTTTGCCAAGCCGGGCTGATTCGCACCTTCCGAGGCGTAGATGCCAAGGCCTTGGATGCCTCCCTCGGGTTCACACGTGGAGCATGGTGTTCCTCCCGTGTTGATTGGGCCGTTTGCACTAAACTGTGTCGGAGTGCCAGTGGCAAAATCCAATTTGTAAAAGTTGGGGTACTGTTTGTCGCCCAGCCAGAAGCCCGGTGAGCTCAAAAAGGTCGGGTTGGTCGACCCCGGAGAAGTAATAACACTGCTGACCTGTAGTGGTGGCAGTGGATAGTTACATCCCGCGGTGCAGTCAACGATCAGTGGATCCAGCGCCAGGGATTGCAGCGTGGTCACACCCACAGGATAGCGGGCGATCACCGAGGTGTCCGGACTGACCAGCGTGGTCGTCCACTGCAAGCCGTCAATCGTATAGCCTCCCGTTGTCATGTTCCATGCATTGCGGCCCCCTGCGCTCGGCTGTGACGGACCCGTGATTCCACTCGACGAATTGACCTTGTTGGCCAGGTTGTTGTTGGTGACAAGCTCAACATTGTTATTGGTATCGAGAATCAGTGTACCTGCGTTCCCCACTGTGTATGTCCCGGGAGCCCAACCTGGATGGCTCTCCGTCCATATCACGGCATCGTCGATGGTAGTTCCGCTAATTTGCCATTGCGCTCCTGTCGTGAGGGGCTTGGGCGTGCCGGCTTCGATGGCCTTCTGCAGTTTCAAATTTGGATCGATGATCTGGGTGCCTACAGCAACTGGTGCGGCAGGGGGATATGGCACCACCGGTCCGGTCACAAACGTCCAGATTAGCCCGTCGATCACCGTGCCGCCGTCTACGAACTTTGGGGGTGCGCTCGAACTCATTCCAGTGCTCGCCTGGGTTGCCTCTTGAACGTGATAAGCTGCATCAACGATCATGTACCCAGGCGTGTAGTTGGTGTTCATCTGCCAGCTAAATGCAGTATTGCTACCCACTTGCCCCTGATCCGTCCAGACAACCGCGTTGTCAGGGACCGTGGCTCCAACCGTGCTGCCGCTAGTAAATGATGCCGGAGCAGTCAGCCCCGACGTCCCAGCTGACGTGGCCTGCTGCACGTGGGGAGAGGGGGTTTCCGAGTCCAGAATGACTGTATTGAGGGCATAGAACGTGACGGCCGCCCAGGCGCCGGGGATCCCGCGGTCCTGCCACACGACGGATCCATCGATGGTTAGCCCGCCAGCGGTATTGAAGGAAGGAGTTGTGGAGCCCGAGGGACCGGCGGCCGCCACCACTTCCTGCACGTGCCCATTCGAGTCCAGAATGACTGCGTTCACGGCAGGAGAAGCGCTTGCTGTCCAGCTTCCTGGCGTGCCCTGATCGGTCCATACCAAACCGTCTGATACCTGCACACCAGGGCTCGAGCCGTCCACAAATTTCGGTTGGACAGGCCCCGACGTGCCCGGTGTTGTTGCTTGTTGCACGTGATTCTTTCCGTCCAGAATGATGCTGAGAGCTAAGAACGGAGTATTCGCACGCCAGAATTGTTGTCCCTCGTCCATCCACGTCACGGTGCCGTCATTGACCGTTCCGCCGTCAACGAATTTCGGTGGCTTCGGCGTACCGGAAATGCCTGAGGGCCCCGTTACAGTGGCACTGGCTAATTGCACATGGGGTGGACTAGCTGTATCTACGATCTCGGCACTGGTGTTGTTGGGATACGCCGTGCTTGCGGCCCAGCGAAAGCCCGCGGGAATGGACGCGCCCAAGCCTCCCTCATCCGTCCACATCACAGCGTTGTCATTGACCATGTTTCCAGCCGTACTACCACTAGTGAACGATGTCGGAGCGGTCAGCCCCGATGTCCCAGCTGACGTGGCCTGCTGCACGTGGGGAGAGGGGGTTTCCGAGTCCAGAATGACTGTATTGAGGGCATAGAACGTGACGGCCGCCCAGGCGCCGGGGATCCCGCGGTCCTGCCACACGACGGATCCATC
>DASPTQ010000247.1:0-5900 GCA_035623335.1 Terriglobales bacterium | reverse complement strand
GAGGTCGGCAAACGCTTTCTTCTGAAACGCACTCTGGTCAGCTCTAAGGGTTGACGGGTTCATTCACTGTTCACTGTCTCTTCTGCAGTTTCTTCAGCGCTTCGCGCGCGGCCTTGTCCCGCGGGTCGAGGGCAAGAGCAGCCTGATACTGTTCGGCCGCCAGATCCGGCTTATTTTCGTTTTCGTAGAGCTTTCCGAGCCACTCGTACGCCGACGCGTGCGAAGGAAGCTCGGAATTTTCGGGTACGTTGCTGATATAGGTGCGAAGGTTCTCCTCCGCGGCCGCTGGTTCTCCTGCGGCCAAGACCAACGCAACACCACGATAATAGTTGAGCCGGCTATCCGAAGGCCCGATTCGGTCGGCACTCTCGACAGCTTGTTTCATGGCCTGGGAGTCGCCCTGGTCCCGATAGTAGTCGGCAATTTCGAAATAGACGTCGATGCGATTTGGTGAGGATGCGAGGACTTTCTCATACTGCGCGCTAGCTTTATCGAATTTCCTTTGCACGGCAAAGAGGTCGGCTAAGGCCAGCATCCCTTCCGTAGCGTCCACAGCAGACAAGGCACGGATCTGCTCAAGTGCATGCTGCTCTCCACCGCCGAGTGTGCCGGGAGCGTTCGCTGTGAACGCGATCAGGTCTCGCTGGGCCTTGACGTTGCTCGCATTGAGTTGGACTGCAACTTCAAATTCGTGGTGAGCGCGGCGCGCCAATGGCAGAGCGGCAGGCATGTTGGAATGGCTGTTCTCTTCGGCTTTGCGACCACATGCGCGGCCGAGCCAATCGTGGAAATCAGAGTTCTGCGGCTCTATTTTTGCAGCCCGCTCGAAGCTAGAAATCGCCTTGCTGAAATCGCGAATCTCGAACAACGAACGGCCGAGCCAATAATTAAGTGAAGGACTGTCTGGATTTCGTTTGAGAGCAGCTTGTAGGGCCTGTGCAGCCTGACGATACTGACCGGCGTTGTACAACGCCTCTATGTCCGGCGGGAGTCCGTCGGGTTCCTCTGGAACCGCTATCCCGAGATGCGCCGACACCACAATAAGCAAAGCAGCCGAGAAGAGAGCGCTCATGCCGAGCTTCCTTCGTTTCATTGCTGCTCCACTTCGGCTTGGCCCACTATCTGCGGACCATATCGCCGGGATTCTGCTTGTGAGGAAGAGATGAAGCCAGGTCGACGGCCCGCTTCATTTTGCGGTGAAAGCCTTTTCAACTGAGGGAACTTCTCTCAGAGCCTCTCGAACAGCAGTGCCGTCGGCCGTTTCGTGCTCCAAGAGCTGCCCGGCTAGCGACTTCAACGCCGTATGATGCTCTGTCAGCAGCGCTTGCGCACGCTCATATTGCTCTGTGACCAGCCGCTGCACTTCCTTGTCTATTTGTTCGCGAGTCTCCGGGCTGATCCCGCTGTTATCCTCGACTGTTCCACCGAGGTATTGGAGTTGTTGGCCGGCGTAGCGAACTGATCCAAGTTTATCGCTCATACCAAACTCGGAAACCATCCGTCGAGCTAAATCAGTCGCGCGGCTAATGTCGTCGCTTGCACCCGTGCTGATGGCATGAAACTCGACCATCTCCGCAGCCCGTCCGCCGAGCATGACCGCGAGTTTGTCCTGCAGTTCCGCGGTCGTGAGCAAGTAGCGGTCCTCAGTAGGCGTCTGCAGGGTGTAGCCCAAAGCCCCACGGCTGTGAGGAACGATGCTGATTTTCGCGACTGGCTCTCCATGCGGCACGAGTTCGGCTACGAGAGCATGGCCTGATTCATGGAAGGCGACCGTCGTTCGTTCTTGCTGGTTCATCACGCGGCTCTTTTTCTCTGATCCGGTGATTACGTGTTCGATAGCAGTCTCAAAATCACTCAAAGCAACGGCGGCAGCTTTCCGACGAGCCGCCAGAAGCGCTGCCTCGTTCATCGCATTCGCGAGGTCGGCGCCACTAAATCCAGCCGTCATACGAGCGGCCTTCTCGATGTCGAAATCGGAGGAGAGCTTTACGTTCCTGCTGTGGATCTTCAAGATTTGGCCTCGACCAATCAGGTCCGGGTTGCCGACGGCAATCTGACGATCAAAACGGCCGGCGCGGAGAAGCGCTGGGTCGAGCACTTCCGGGCGGTTGGTGGCAGCCATGATAATGACCGGTGCACTCGCGTCTGTCTTGAAGCCATCGATTTCCGCGAGCAGTTGGTTAAGCGTCTGCTCACGTTCGTCGTTAACTCCGAGGCGCGCGACTCCTCCGCGGCTTTGGCCGATAGCGTCGATCTCATCGATGAACACAATAGCGGGAGCTGACTTGCGGGCTTGCTCAAACAAATCGCGCACCCGCGCTGCGCCTACACCCACGAACATCTCAACAAATTCCGAGCCACTTGTTTCAAAGAATGCCACGCTTGCTTCCCCCGCGGTAGCTTTGGCAAGAAGCGTTTTACCAGTTCCAGGCGGTCCGACGAGGAGAACTCCCTTCGGGATTCGCCCACCGAGCGTTGCAAACTGCTCCGGTTCTTTCAGGAACTGAATGATTTCTTGCAGTTCTACAATCGCCTCGTCGGCCCCCCCAACATCCTTGTACGTCACCTTGACGTCTTCGGGCTTGACTTCAATAGCTTTGCTTTTTCCAACGCCAAAGATGCTGCTTAGTCCTCCGCCCGCGCCGGCGCTTCCACCCGCTCGCCGATACGCCAAGTACCAGAGACCGCCGAGCAATACGAGAGGCAGAACATACGCCGCCAAGATGCCGCCGATTGGGTTTGGCGGACGCTGAAAACGGTAGGAGATGTTCGCATTCTGCAATTCTTCAATCAGTTTGGGATCGTCCCCGGGGACAAATACGCTGTTGAACGGTACAGTGGCGGGAGATTTATCTGCCTTCGGGTTCTTCATCACACCTTCAATGCTCCTATCCCCGACGGTCGCTTCCACGATTTGACCACTCGCCAGTTTCTTCTTGAAATCGCTGTAAGCGATTTCCGTGCTCCGGTTCAGAAGCGGAGTCAGCACCAATACTTGAAACAGCCAAAGAAAAAACAGGCTTGCTAGCAAGTAAGTGATGCTGAAGCGGGCCTGACGCCGACTTTCTTCCAGCTTGTTCTTGTCATCGGGAGTCGGCTTGTGGGTGGATTTTCTAGGTTCCGGCATAGTTGCCTCCGCTCGGTCTCTCTTCATCGTTGGGTGTTGTCCTCCTACTACACCGCTGCACCATGTGTCTGTGACCGAGATCACTGCAAAGGGTTGACTGCTCGCCGTATAAGTCTGACGTCCGCAAGCAAGACGATGGCCGGAGCCTTTCCACATCGCTCCCGAACTGACAAGAAAGGGGCTCCCATTGGAAGTGCGAAAGATTTTGGGGGTTATGCGAGCGCCTTGGACATGGGCTGGCCGGAGTTTGCTTGTGCCGTTTCCCATCCAAGTTCACAGGCGACAAAACTAAGAACTGCACGATGCACAGACTGTCTTTGAGAAAGGAGAAACCCCGATGGAACGAATGTTGGTGGTGGTTTTTGAGAATGAAACGAAGGCGTATGAAGGATCGCGTGCCCTCAGTGAACTGGATCAAGAAGGAAGCATTTCGATCCATGCTGAATCCGTGATCCAAAAGAACGCTGATGGCACCATAAGCGTAAAACAAACAGAAGGCGATTTCCCAATTCGCACGGTCGCAGGAACCGGGATCGGCAGTCTCGTCGGACTGCTTGGTGGCCCGATAGGCTTTGCTGTGGGGGCCGCAATTGGAGCGACAGCCGGCCTGCTAAGCGATATCTATGTGGCTGGCGTCAACACAGATTTCCTTGAGGACGCTTCAACAGCTCTCACACCGGGTAAGTTCGCAGTGCTTGCCGACGTTAGCGAGGAATGGATCACGCCTGTAGATACCAGGATGGAAGCACTAGGCGGGTCCGTGTTTCGCACAGCAAGGGAGCACTTTGAGGAAGAACAGCGGGCGAGAGAGCTGGCCGAACTCAGAGCTGAGATTGCCCAATTAAAGGCCGAGCACGCTCAGGCTCGTGCCGATCGCAAGGCGAAAATCCAAGCCAAAGTTGACGCCCTCAGCCGGAAGCTGCAAGAGAAGCTTGATCAGGCAAAGCAGAGATCAGAGGCAATCAAAAACGAGGCCGACGCAAAGATAAATGCTTTGCAGCAAAAAACTGTCAAGGCGCAGCGCGAAGCCAAGGCAGCCATAAACGCACGAATAGCCGAAATAAAGAAACAATACGAAGAAGCTTCGGCGAAGTTGAGGACTGCGACCGCCGAACAGTTGAGAAAGGCGGCTGCCAGTATAGAAAAAGGGAGTTAGTACTGCCCCTAGCATTGAACTCTCGCTTGCAGAATAGAGTTTGCGAACCCGCTCCTTTTCTGGTCAACAGCGTGGGCGGCCCAGTCTCACCTGCTAACCGGGTTGGAACCTCGGTTGACCAGCTCATTCTGGCCGCGGAATGGCAGCTTGAACTCCCGGGCGACCTCGGGCCAAAACTCGCGAAGCAGGTCGAAACCCATGTCATTGAGAATGCTGTAGCCTACTCCACGCGCTGCTGGCGTGAACCCGCGCCGGTTGCCCGGATGGTAGGTGTTGCTTAGCACGACCGCACTCGTCGTCCCCAGCCACTCCGAAGCGTTGAATGTCGACGTGCCGTTCTCTCGGTAGGCCACGAACGCGTGGCCCAGAGCATGGAGAATGCGCTTCTTGCCGCCGCCATAGGCCAAACGGTAGTAGCGAGGGTCCTCGGAAAATATCGTTGGGTAGGCAAAATCCTTGAAAAATTTGAAAGAAGCCTGACCCGCAAAATTGGCGCCGAATCGCTTGCTATAGCCTGCAGCGCCCTGGCCAAAAGTGGGATCATTGTTCTGAGCTTGGTCAAGCCCGGCGTCGAAACCCACGCTGAGAAACGTTGCAGGATCAAGCCCGTCCTTGGCAAACAGAAAAAACTTGTCTTTTACCACCAGGGTGCAAAGCACGGCTCCGGGTTTATAGTGTGGCGGGTGCACCGATTTGCGCTCCAGCTTGCGGGCAAACGTTCCAACACCTTTCGCAAACTTGCCATGATAATCACTCCAGCTCGGCAGGGGTTGAGGCTGCACGCAGGGCCCCGCGGTGTTTCCTTCAGTTTGTGCCAGTGAAGGTTCTGGCGGAAGAGACGGTTCTTGAACACCCTCCGCCTGCTCCTGCGCGAAAACGCCGGTGCCACAGATTAGCGTGGCCGAGAGAGCCAGTCCTCTGAAGACGCGGAATTGAGCGTCCTTATTCACGATTCGTGCTGTAGCGTATCATCCTTGCCCAATTGATTGGCAACGGACCGCGCACACCTTTGGACAGATTTCAAGGGCAGCGCAGGGATGAATCGAGGGAACCGTCACTTAAACGGCAGTGCTGGAACATTGCTGCTTCAGCTCTTGTCGCGAAAAGAGACTGAGGGAACTCAATCCCGGTCACCGTCCTGGGGGTGCGCCCGAGGCTTGTACCATTTGAAGTACACCAGAGCGCCGATGCTACTCACTATGGCAAGCGCTATAAGAACATACAGCGCTGGTCGATAATACTTCGCAAAAAAGCCAATGACCTGTTGACCATAGACCCGGCCCAGATAGGCCACAGCAAAAAACCGCACACTGCGCCCGACGAATAGGCATGGTACGAACTTGTTCTTCGGATAGTGCATTATTCCGGCAGCCGTCAGAACAGAAGTGAATGGAAACGGTGGCGGCAGCATGGCGCCGACCATAACAACCAGGCCAGTACCCCTCTTCTCAAACCACTTATACGCTTGTGCTGCGCGCTGCTTTCCAAATTTCTTTTCCAGGGCTTTCTCGCCGGTCTTTTCGGCGAAACGGTATGTGAGATACCCGCCAGCGATTTCCCCAACCGCCGCCATCAAGGCGTAATATCCCCACAATTCCCGGCTCTGTGACGCGAGCA
>DASPTQ010000246.1:0-4103 GCA_035623335.1 Terriglobales bacterium | reverse complement strand
CCTTCGCTTTGGAGAGCTCAACCTGGTCGGTCCAGGGATCAACCTTGATCCGGCCGCCGAGGGGCAGTGCTGCGATCTGATCGAGCCGCTTGGCATCGAGCGCCGGAGCGGTTCCCACCAGGCTAGCCATACGCATGCTCTTGCCTTCTGCCAGACTGTTGCCCAGATGAGGCCGGATTAGGTACGGCAGATCGGGAGACTTTTCCTGCAGTTCCTTCAGGAACAATCCCGCATTGCCGAGTTTGTCCTTGTACGGGGAATTCTTGAGCAACTCGATCGCCTTGGCGTCGGCGGCATCCTCATCCGCCTGGTTGCGTTTGAAATCGAGCCGCTGAAATGAATCTTCGTCGGGGAAGAACATCTTGTCGTTGAAGGCCAGCTTGGTGTCGAGGCGATGGCCGAGCACGATGTGGCCGAGTTCATGGGACAGAACCATAGCCAGCGAAGCTTCGTCGGGAAGCACGTCGAGCAATCCCCGGCTGATGACAATCGTATGACCAATGGTGAACGATTCCAGCGGGGAAGTCAGCAGCACACGGCAACGGACGTCTCCCTGCAAATCGATGTTGTTCGTGACCAAGAGATTGTTGACGACGGTGCAGAGAATTTTGTCGACGTCTCCGGGAGGCGCCAGCAATCCCACCTTGGTCAACCGCTCGACCACATTATCTTCGGCCTGCTTCTCCCACATGCGTTCTGCTACCACCGGCGAAGCATCAGCAGCGGTGTCGCTCTGGTCCTTGATCGACTGCGGAGAGTCCACCAGAATCTGGGTGAACTCCTCATTCTTGTTCAAGCCTTTCAGATCGTAACCCCATAGCCGGGTTTGTGCCTTGAAATGAAGGCTCTTGGTGAGTCCGGTTTTCAGATTCGATTCTTCGGTATAGATGTAAGCTGGTAGCCACGTGCCAGGCCGCAGGTTCAGTCGCCAGCTGTCGAAATGGAAAAAGAAGTTGATCTTGGGTTGCGGGAAGTACGAACCGTTGAATCGAACTACGTTGTAGTCCTGGTCTTCGACCCAGATTCTGCCCACGAAGTGCGACGTCTTCTGGCCGGGCTTGGGTTGTACGTCGATCACGAGGCAGCGCACCTCGCCCAGGAACTCGCGGCGAACGAAGCTGAAGTTGTAATACTTTTTCTGGAAATCGGGATCGAGCACCACCATCGATGCGAATCCGAGCGGCAGATAGTGCAGCGAATAAACTCCCGTGAGCTTGCTCACCATGCGATGGCCGAATCCAGGCTGGCCGGTGAAGGAAACATCCTCCGGCCCTTCCGACATCTCGAGCCGTCCGAGGTAGTAGCGGTCGCCCGCGGGATAGGGATTGCCGGAGCTGTCGTTCTTAAGGTCCTGCAGGTAGGTCTCCACCAGCGGATGCAGATGACGCATCTGCGCCATAAAGAAGTGCTCCCGCTGCACGACGCGGTCGAGAACCTCGTTGAACGAGGTGGGCGTGGGCGGCAGCGAGGTGGCGCTCTGCGTGGCGGCCGGTGTAGACGCAGCCGAATTCACAGCCGGCTGCGGCGCGGGAGACGGAGATTCCGACGAAGAGTCCTGAGAAACGGCAGGCAACGCCAAGGCCGAGATCAGGAGAAGCAACAATGAGCCCAAACTAGCGGTACGCATAGGATCCTTCTTTTTGGGGGAGCATCAAGCAATTTGGAAAATAATGTGCAATATAGCCGTCGAGTCCGAAGGCTCACCATCCTTTAACGCAGGCTTGAAGCGAATCTGCTCAGCAGCCCGAACGGCCTGCTCGTCGAGACCGTGTCCCAACCCCCGCACGACTCGCAAGACCTGAATCTTTCCACTTGCCCCAAAGACCACTTCCAACAATACCTCGCCTTCAATACGGCGGGCGCGAGCCTCGTCGGTGTAGATGGGGACCGGCTTGGAAAGGATTTCCGCGGGGATCACTTTTGGTGCAACCTGAGCCGGACGCGCCTGCACCGTGGGCGGAGCCGGCACATCGGCATTGCCGAAGTTCGTCGTCTGCACGCTTCCCCGTGCGCCCGAGCTGCGCGGTTCAACCGCAACACCGCCGCCGAATCCCGTGCTGGCCACCACACCACGCGCTCCTTTGGCCCCGCCTGTGCCATTGCCGTAACCCGGGCCGGTGGGCAGATCAAATCCGCCGGCCTGCGCAATGTTGACGGGCGACTTTCCCGTATTGAGTGACGACGGAACGCCGTTGGGATCACCAAACCCGCCAGTCTGTACCTGCGAAGCGGCAAGCCGGGTGGTCTGTGGCGCGGAACTTCCCGTCGAAAAAACGTTGGTCCTCACGCCCTCTTTGGGCATGACTGGCGCTTTTGTGGGCAACACCGGCTCCGGTCTCTTGTCCGCAATCTTCACTTCGGGCGCAGTCGTGTCTTCGGCCTTCGGTTTGGGCTTCGGCTGCGGAGCGGGCAAGCGCAATGCGTCCGGCGGGGGATCGAGTTTTGCCACAACGACCGGCGGATCCGGCAGGCGCTTTTGTGGCGTATGGTTCACCGGCACTGGCGTTGGCACGAGCTCGATCGCGTGATAGTCGCGCTTTGGCGGATCGAGAATCTCAGGGTGAAGAAGCGGAACCCAGATGGCAATCGCAATCAGAATTGCCTGGGTGCCATAGCTGAACACGAAATCGGACCACGGCACTCTCCACTTTGGAAGCGAGGAGAAAAGGTCTGGCTTAGGCACGGACGATCCCATAATCAATTCTGGTGCTCCTCCGGCAGGAGGCTTTCGAACGGCAAAGCCACTCCGCTAGAAACACCGGTTAGGGTGCAATAGTTTTTCGTTTCGTCAAGGAACCCTGGGAGTCGGGATCCGACACAAAATTCTACTCTTCCCATCCTCGATATGCACGGCAGAGGCCACTTCTGGGACTTCCAACTGAGGTGCAAATCCTTTCAGTTCAGGCTGTTAAGGGGTACCTTGCGGCTACCACGAGGACCACTCGGGCCCCTCATGCAAAAAACTACACCATCCGGAGAACCATTTCCCATTCTTTCCCGGGACGCTTTCCCAGCCGGCATCACGCCTTAACAGTGCACAATTTTGCGACTTTCGATGCCTCGAGTGGCGTTTCGGGTGTCGACCACGAGCTGAGACTCCTCGACGATTCGACGGTAGTCATAGTCGGAGTGATCGGTCACGATGACTACGCAATCGTATTGACCCAGGTCGCGCAATTCCGCGCACTTCAATTGCAGGTCGTATTTCCTGCCTTTGCCAATGAAAGGGAAGTAGGGATCGTGATAGCTGACCTGCGCCCCATCTTTTTGCAGCAATTCGATGACAGTCAGCGACGGGGACTCACGGAGGTCGTCAATGTCTTTCTTGTAAGCTACCCCCAGCACCAGAACGCGCGCACCATTGAGCGATTTCTTGTGGCGATTCAGAGCGCCGGTGACCGAGGCCAGAACGTGATAGGGCATGTTGACGTTGATCTCGCCCGCCAGTTCGATGAAACGGGTGCGGAAGTCCCACTCCTTGGCCTTCCACGAGAGATAGAACGGGTCGACAGGGATGCAGTGCCCGCCCAGGCCCGGACCGGGGTAGAACGGATGAAAACCAAAGGGTTTGGTCGACGCCGCCTCGATGACTTCCCAGATATTGATTCCCATGCGCAGGCAGAGCAGCTTGAGCTCGTTGACCAGCGCAATATTGACGCAGCGGTAGATGTTCTCAAGTAGCTTGGTCATTTCCGCCGCGGCCGGAGAGGAGACGGGAACAGTGCGGTTGAAGATCGACCCGTACAGGGCGCAAGCCAGTTCTGCGGCTTGAGAATTCAATCCCCCGACTACCTTCGGGATGTCGCGACGCGCCACCGTGGTGTTGCCCGGGTCTTCGCGTTCGGGCGAAAAGGCGACAAAGAACTCGTTGCCTGTCAAAGGGCCATTGCGCGCGGCCTTCAGGCCGGAAGGATTCTCCTTCTCCAGGATCGGAATCATGACTTCTTCGGTTGTGCCGGGATAGGTCGTGCTTTCCAGAACGACCAATTGCCCGGGGCGCAGATGGGGAGCGATCGAGTGCGTGGTGTCGGTAATAAAGCTGAGATCGGGCTCGTGATATTCGTCCAGAGGCGTGGGGACGCAGATGATAATGGCGTCCATGG
>DASPTQ010000245.1:0-8627 GCA_035623335.1 Terriglobales bacterium | reverse complement strand
CGATGGCGACGGTTTCACTGACCAGATCTCGGGTGGTTCCGGGCGTAGCGGTGACTATGGCGCGCTCCCGCTCCACCAAGCGATTGAACAGGCTCGACTTCCCCACATTGGGCCGGCCAACGATGGCCAGGGTCAGGCCCTCATGAACCAGCTTCCCGTACGAGAAGGAACCGGCGAGGGCTTCGAGCGGTTGCTTGACGGCCAGGATGCCGAGGAGAATCGGCTCGGCGGCGAGGACCGAGACATCGTCCTCGGCGAAGTCGATGCCGGCCTCGAGAGCTGCGATCAGCTCGACCAGCTTCTGCTTGACCGGCTGCAGGCGTTTCGATAATGCCCCTTCGAGCTGCTGGGCGGCGACTTTGGCTTGATAGAGGGTTTGCGAATCAATCAGGTCTCGCACCGCTTCGGCTTGGGTGAGATCCATCCGGCCATTTAGAAATGCCCGCATGGTGAATTCGCCTGGTTCGGCGAGGCGGGCGCCGCCGGCGATCGCCATCTCGACAATATGCCGCAAGACCACGGGCGAACCATGCGCCGAGATTTCGACGATGTCATCGGTGGTGTAGGAATGGGGCCGGGCGAAATAAGTGACCACGACTTCATCGATCGGTGCCGAGTCCCGGCTGGAAGAGCCGGAATCGGCCTCGGTTCGGTGCTTGTTTCGGGGAGAATTCGCGTCCGCAGGAGTGGCTTCGATCAATTCGCCGAATATCGCCTGTCCGGGCGCGAGATCCCGTGGCAGTCGCAACATCGGCGCGGCGATCTTTCTCGCCTCCGAGCCGGCCAGCCGCACCACCCCGATGCCGCCCCGCCCCGGCGGCGTCGCGATGGCGACGATCGTATCCTCCAGATTCACCACTCCAGTGTCAAGTTTCCGCTTTCGGGTTGCAAGCCGGGATGCCCGGGGGCGGGGCAGGCTCGGCCGGCCTTACGGAATCGTCTTAGGGGCACGGGGAGCCGCCGGAACGTAGCTTTTGGGATAGACCACCAGGCAGCGGTGCGGGCCCTCGCCCCGGCTTTCCGTACGCAGATCGGCATGGTCGCGCAGAGCCAAATGCACGATGCGGCGTTCCCGGGATGACATGGGGGCGAAAGCATAGGGAATGCCGCTGCTGCGAACCTTCTCGGCCGCCACGGTGGCCGCCATGCGCAGCTCCTCGATGCGCAGAGCACGCTGGTTCATGCAATCAAAGCAAATCTTTTCGTGCTCGTTGCCGGAAAGATGAAGCATCTCGATGGCCAGCAGTTCGAGCGCCCGCAGCAGTTCTCCGTTGCGTTCGAGCAGCAACGACGAGTCCGGCCCGGACAGCTCCACCAGAATCTCCGGCCGCTCCCAATCCCGTTCCTCGGCCAGCAGCGGATCGACCGTGATGCGATACTTCAGATGCAAACCGCCATGGACGACGACACCGCGGAGGAATTCATCAATTTTCTTGGCACCAGCGACTTTATCGACGATGGACATGGGTTCTCAACTCCCGAGTTGTAGTCGACTCGCACAGATCGACGGTCTACTTCTTCTCCCGTTTTCGGGCACGCTTCAAAGCAATAGCACGCATCTCCTGGCCCAGGCCCGTGCGGTTCATCAACGCCTGCTGCACGATGGCGATCAAGCTCCCCTCCATCCAGTAGAGACACAGGCCGGCAGCCAGATTGAAGCTGATCACACCGAACATCACCGGCATCATCAGATTCATCATCTTCTGTTGCGAAGGATCGATTCCGGCCTGGGGCGTCATCCGCTGGGTAATGAGACCGGTGACGATGATCGCGATGGGAAGAAGGTGGTAGGGATCGGGCGAGGAAAGATCACGAACCCAAAGCCAGGGAGCATGGCGCAGGTCCAGCGCCGAGCCCAGCATGCTGTAGTAAGCAAACAGGAATGGCATCTGGATGAGCATCGGCAAACAGCCTCCCACCGGGCTTACGCCGTGCTGCTTCATGAGCTCGCCGATTTCCGTGTTCATCTCCTGGCGTCGGGGATCGCGAATGTTGTACTTCTTGTATTTCTCCTTAATGGCATTCATCTGCGGCTGAATCTTCTGCATTTTCAGCGCCGACTTCATGCTCGAGACCCGCAGCGGCAGCAGTGCCAGATTGATGATGAGAGTTTGCACCACAATCGCCCATCCCCAGTTGTGGACGCCGATGTATTTGGCGTTGTACGTCCATCGCAACCAAAAGAACAGCGGTCGGGCGATGACGCCGAAGAAACCAAAGTTAATCAGACCGCGTAAATCCGGTTCGGCGCCCGTGATGGAGGGAAGCGAAACGGTTTCGAGGGTCTTCAGTTCCTTGGGACCGACGTACATTCGCCCGCGGGTAGCCCGGCCGAGATCACCGGCAGCAAAGCCCAGAGCCTCCACTCGGGTGATGTCTTGCGGGCGATTCGCATCTTTGGGGATCTCGATGGGATTGCGCAGGCTAACCGCCACAGCGTCTTCGGCATTCTCGGCGAGGAACACCACAGCAAAATATTGATCAGTCACTCCCACCCAGTTAAAGGGACCGCGCAAGGTGTTGCCGCCGCTGACTTTCTTGAAAGGGATTCGCTCGATCGTGCTGTTGAACTGCGACTCGATACGGCTGGCGGCGTAGGCCGCAGGGGTGGCTTGATCTCCGATCCCCGAGGGCCACATGGGGAATGCCGAAACTTCACTGCCTTTGGCGAAGACCGAGGTTTCGAGCTCGACCAGGTAGGTATGGTCGAAGCGAAACACCTTTCGCACCGACTCATCCTGGTCGGCGTATTCGAAGCTGAGGGTGGCGGGAGCGCTCAGCTGGCCGGTGGCGGAGCTGACATACAACACGGTGTTGAGTTTGTTCCGCTGGCTCTCCTCATAGGTCCACAGGCTGAGAGGGAAGCCGTATTTCTCGGCCGCCAGGCGGTTCACCAGCTCGAGAGGGTGTCCGTGATCATCATCGAATTTTTTGAGGATCCAAGATTTCACCTGCGCGCCGCGGTTGCTTAAGGTAATGCGATACAAGTCATTCTCAATGATGATTTCCGATTCCGTACCCGCCTGCTTAGCCCTGGCAATGGGAGCCGTCGGGGCCGCTTGGGCGCCCGGGGAAGGATTGCCGGTGGCCGCCGTCGGAGCCGGAGGGTGGATCTCGCTGGGGGTTGGCGGTGGCGGCCCGGCGGGATACTTTTTCAGAACCGCTTGGAACAGCACGATCGCCGCAAAGGTGAGCAGAAAGACGAGCAACACCCGCCGATCCATGCCGGGCTCTTGTTGGGGATTTTTGAATTCTGGCAAGTTGTTCTCAGTGACTGCCGATGCGAGTGAGGCTGCCTCCGGTTACCGGATCCACTCCGCCTTTCGCCCATGGATGGCAACGAAGCAGCCGCCAGATTGTCTTTGCGATCCCCACGGCGACGCCATAACGCTCGACCGCCTCCATCGCGTATTCCGAGCACGTCGGCACATAGCGACAGGCGGGCAGCAACCATGGTGACACGGCCCATTTGTACCCGCGCAGCAGAAGAAGGACGACGGTTTTCAAGGCTTCGGTCATGGCTCACCCCCGTGCCGAGCTCTTCTCCTCTGGGCTCGCGATCGCCCTTTCGACCGCCTCGAGGGCCCGCTGGATTTCCTTTTCCAGACCCGCAAAATCAACCTTGAGGGCTGACTTTTTTGGGTGCACCACGACATCCACGGCACTCGATAACTCGGAGCGGTGCAACCGAACCGCTTCCCGCAGACGGCGCTTGATGCGATTGCGTTCCACCGCTCCGCCCAACACGCGCCCTACGCGAAACCCTACGCGCGGCCCATCTCCCCTCTCCCGTCCGAGGTAAAAAACGGTCAGGTGGGAGGCAAAATAGCGCCTGCCCAGTTTGTATACCTTTTCGAAGTCGCCGCGCCGATTGAGCCGCAGACGGCGCGGGAACTTCATGCGTTTGCCGGGGCTGGGCACATCAGGACTGCTCTCCGGACGAAGCCCACTCACAATCACCATCCGAACTCGAGTTACGGAACTCGCGCCCCATCCCCTCGCGGGAAGGAAAATCTACTCACGAAAGCCGGGCTTTACGGAAACCCGTCGGCGCCCTTTGGCGCGCCGGCGGGAGATCACCGCGCGGCCGCTCTTGGTTTGCATCCGCACGCGAAACCCGTGGGTTTTGGAGCGGCGACGCCGGTTGGGTTGGAATGTGCGCTTGGGCATCGAACGAATCTACTCCCTCTGTCGTTCACCGCGTTGCTCGATGAAAGAAAAAGTATAAATGACCAGAGCTGCGGGAGCAAACCGAGGGAAGGAGCTTCCGCGCCACCGCGATCGCAGATGCGCGCGTCGCGTGCACCCATCGCCGGTCCGGCGAAAGCCAACGCGAGCGCGAGGCGGGAGGAAGCTGCACAACTCGCGCGGCAGTTATAAAGTCGCCACTTGACAGAAATTTCCTTTCGCGTTTTGAATCGTGAAGTTCACAGAAAATCTTTGCCAAAGTTTTCCGAAAACGCTAGAGATTTGTGCTAGTATGCCGAACTGATCTTACGGCTACTTTTTTCTCGCTCCAGCGAAGCCGCTACCCGGGCGCGGTCTGCTCCGCTAGACAACGAGACATTAACGAGACATTATGGATCAGGGTGTTCTGACCGGGCGCTGACTTCGGCGGCAGGCCCACAAGAAATTTCTTATGTCGGTTCCAACTCCAAGTCTTATTGCTAATCCGTGGTCGCGTGTTCTCGACGCCCTAGAAAAAAAGATTAATCGGCCTGCCTACGATCGCTGGCTCAAGCCCACGCGTTACAGTCACTCGAGCGGAGGGGTTCTGTTCGTGCGGGTCGAGACCGAGGAAGCTCGAAGACAGAACGACAAGTACCTCGATCTGATCCAGGAAGCCCTCGACAATCTGGGGCTCGACTACCAGGAAGTGCAGTTCGTCACCCCGGAGAACGATCCCGCGTCTACCCCGGTGCGTCACGATGGCGGTCTGTCGGCTCCTCTTCTCCCGGCCGAGCATCCCTCGCAAGCCCGCTTCGATTGGGACGGAGCCGCGCAGCTCAACCCTCGCTATACCTTCGACGCCTTCGTGATTGGCAGCGGCAATCAGTTTGCCCACGCCGCCTGCCAGGCGGTCGCCGAACGCCCCTCGAAGGCCTACAACCCGCTCTTCCTCTATGGCGGGGTCGGCATGGGGAAGACCCATCTCATGCAGGCCATCGGACACGAGATCTCCAAGCGGCAGCCGCAAGCGGCCATCTGTTACGTCTCCAGCGACAAGTTCACCAACGACATGATCAACTCGCTGCGCTACGACAAGATGACCAGCTTCCGCGACAAGTTCCGCAACATGGACGTGCTGCTGATCGACGACATCCAGTTCATCGCCCAGAAGGAGCGGACCCAGGAGGAGTTCTTTCACACCTTCAATGCCTTGCACGAGTCGATGAAGCAGATCGTGATTGCCAGCGACCGCCCTCCGAAAGATCTGGCGGAAATTGAGGATCGCTTGCGCAGCCGCTTCGAGTGGGGCCTGATCGCCGATATCCAGCCTCCCGATCTGGAAACGAAAGTGGCCATCTTGCAGAAAAAGGCGGAGCAGGAAAAGGTTACCCTGCCCACCGATGTTGCGCTTTATATCGCTTCCAATATTCGGTCGAATGTGCGGGAACTGGAAGGTGCTCTGATTCGCCTGATCGCGCATTCCTCCTTGATTGGGGCGGAGATTACCCTCCCCTATACCCAGCAGGTGCTGAAGAATTTCATCGATTCGCAAGCCCGCAAGGTTACTATTGAGTCGATCCAGAAGGCTGTGGCCGAGCAGTTCGGTTTGCGGCTGGTCGAAATTAAGGCCAAGAACAACTCCCGGGCCATCGTTTATCCCCGGCAGATCGCGATGTATCTGGCCAAGCACCTGACCGAAGCTTCGTTGCCCGAGATTGGACGCCAGTTCGGCGGCAAGCACCACACCACCGTGCTGCACTCGGTCGAAAAGATCGATGAGGTCCGCAAGACCGACAAGGATTTGAACCGGCTGCTCAACAAGCTGACCGAACAATTGGGTGGATAAGGTACTCGCGTCCCTCGGTGACCGGGTCCAGCCTAAGCCCGGGAACGAGGGCCACCAGCCAGCGCAGACTGGCCGAAGTCGCGATCGTGAGTGTGGCGTGTCGGTTTTGCGGGTTTTTCTTTTAAGATAAGGGGAGTGTCACACGATCCCTCTGCCTGGGAGACTCGGTCTATGCCGGTAGAAGCCATGGCGACAGCGGCGGGAACCACGACGATGGAAATTACGGTCAGCAAGTCTGAGCTCTTGCGAGAGCTCACGGCGACCCAGGGCGTGGTGCAACCCAAAACCACCATACCCATTCTCTCCAATTATTTGCTCGAGGCGAGCGGTGACAAGCTCTCGCTCACCGCGACCGATTTGGATTTGAGCCTGCGCACCTCGTGCAAGGTCAAGATCGTCAAGGAAGGTTCCTGCACGGTTCCCGCCCGCAAACTGTTCGAGTACGTGAAGCTGCTGCGAGATGCCGATATCACCATCAAGCTGCTCGAGAATCATTGGATCAGCATTCGTTGCGGACGTTCCCACACCAAGATGGTGGGCATGGCGCGGTCGAATTTTCCCGGCCTGCCGGCCTTCCCCACCTCGAGCCTGGTCAAGATTCCCGTGCCCGTACTCCGCACCCTGATCGAAAAGACCGGATTCGCGGTGGCCAACGAAGAATCGCGCTACACCCTCAACGGCGCGCTCATGGTGCTGAAACCGGAGTCGATCACCATGGTGGCGACCGATGGGCACCGCTTGTCGCACATCGAGTGCAGCGGCACGAAATTCGAGGGCGTCTTCGGGGAGATGAAAACGCTGGTGTCGAAGAAGGCCATGGACGAGCTGGAGAGGCTGCTGCTTTCCCCGGATACCGAAGAAGTCGAATTTGCCAAGGATGACTCCACACTGTACTTCCGCCTGGGCAATCGGTTGCTGACCGCGCGTCAACTCACCGGACAATTTCCCAACTACGAGGCGGTGTTGCCCAAGGAGATCAGCAAGGTCGTGGCCGTGCAGGGCGACGAGTTGTCGGCGGCCATTGCACGCGTCGCTCAGTTTGCCGACGAACGTTCCCGGGCCCTGCGCCTGCGCTTGGAGAAGGGGGAACTCAAGCTGTCGGCCTCTTCGGCAGATATGGGGGAATCGGAAGACTCGATCGAAACCGACTATGACGGAGACGTCTTAGCGATCGGCTTCAATGCGCAATATCTGCTGGACTTCCTCAAGGCGGTGGGCGGCGGCGATGTGAAGCTCGAATTCAAGGACGCGCAGTCCGCCGGCCAAATGCGTCCCGCCGAAAGCGCAGAGTATAAGTACCGCTACATCGTAATGCCCATGCGGATCTGAGGGTCTTTCGCCTTTCACCACGGTCTAAGGCCTTCGCTTTTCGCTAGTTGGGCACTGCCAGGGAAGCACGGGTGGAGACATCTTTCTCTGCGAGGAAGGCCGTATCCAAACCCAACTTGAACTGATAGTATCGGCCTGGCCGGCTCTCGGGAGTGGCTGTGTCCCTTGACCCGTCTGCCCGGTTCGCCTTAAATTTGGACGCCACGACGTCTTGGAGAGGCATTTATGCTGAGCGGATTCAAGCAGTTTATCCTGCGCGGGAACGTCATCGATATGTCGGTTGGCGTGGTGGTTGGCGCCGCCTTCGCTGCCCTGGTTTCTGCCTTCACCAAGGACTTGCTAACTCCCCTGATCGCCGCCCTCGTTGGTAAGCCCGATTTCTCCGCCATCGGGTTCACGGTGAATGGCAGCACCTTTCCCATCGGCGATTTCATCAACGCTGCCGTGTCGTTTCTACTGGTCGCGGCCGCGGTCTATTTCTTTGTGGTGACTCCGGTCAATATGCTGCTCGCGCGCGTAAAGAAAGCTCCGCGACCGGCCGATCCCACCACCAAACGGTGCCCGGAATGTCTGAGTGAAATTCCGATCGAAGCCAAACGCTGTTCCCACTGTGCCCAGCCCGTCACCGTTGGTGTGGCGGCAGATTGACGTTCGCTTCCGCAATGCAGGCGGGAGATCCCCTCTTCCTCCACGCTCAAGCAAGTCCTGTATCATTGGACCCATGGGTTGTCATGTCCGTCCTGCCCTCTTTGCCGCGGCGGTGACGTTGTTTTTCGCCGCTCGGCCAGCCTCAGGTCAACCATCTCCGTCGCAGTCAGCGGCTCCCACGACGGCTGCTCCGGTCGAGCCGGGGGAGATAGTGAACAATATCTACCGCAATGCCAGCATCGGATTCCGCTACACCATCCCGTTTGGTTGGGTCGATCGCACCGCGGAGATGCGCGAGGCGGCAACCGATCACGAGAAGTCCAGTGTTCTGCTGGCGGTATTTGAGCGGCCTCCGCAAGCCGCCGGCACAACGGTGAACTCTGCCGTCGTTATTGCGGTCGAGGCAGCTTCGTCTTACCCCGGCCTGAAGAGCGCCGCCCAGTACTTTGGGCCGGTCACGGAACTTACCACCGCCAAGGGTTTCACGCCGGTCGCCGAACCCTATGAGTTTCCCGTCGACGGCCGCCCCATCGTGCGCCGCGACTTCCAAAGGACGATGGGCAGCATCACCATGCATCAAAGCACTCTCGCTATGCTGACCAAGGGTTCGATTGTGTCCTTCACATTCCTTGGC
>DASPTQ010000244.1:0-2154 GCA_035623335.1 Terriglobales bacterium | reverse complement strand
TGTGGCCGTGGTTCGAGCCTCGGCCCGGAGACTACAATCCTGCGGCCTTTCAGCAGCTCGATTATTTGGTCTCACTGGCGCACAAGTATCAGATCTACCTCCATCCTTCGCTCTTCATTGGCGGCGAGGTAGGCGAGGCCTACTGGGATGTCCCTTGGCGTCATGGCCGCCATCCGCACGCGGATCCCGATATGCTGCGACTCGAGACCAATCTCGCAACCGAATTCGGCCGCCGCTACGCCAATGAGACCGCCATCATCGGTTGGGATCTGACCGATGAGCCGCCATTCTGGATCGTGGGCGGACAGACCACGGACGCGATGGCCGTCAACTGGACTCGCCTGATCGTCGGCGGCATTCGCCGCTACGACAAGCTGCATCCGATCGTGGTGGGAACGAGCGGCGAGGAAATTACCCACGGACCTTTCCGTGCTGATGACATCGCCGAATCGGTCGACCTCTTCAGCGTGCATCCATTCACGCTCTACGCTCCTGATCTGTTTCCCGACGCGTTGCTCTCGGCGCGCGGAACCTATGGCGCGGCTTTTGAGATTGAGCTTTCGCAGGGCGCGGGACGTCCGGTCATGATTCACGAGATGGGAGGCTCTACGGCCCAGTTCTCGCCCGAGAGGGTTGCTGCCTACGATCGGGCGCAGATGTATTCAGGATTAGGTGCGGGCAGCATCGGCGTCGACCTCTGGTGCTACACCGACGCGTCTCCGCAACAGTTTCACAAGGTGCCATACCTGCGCACTCCTCAGGAAACCGGCTGGGGAATGACGACGTGGGATCGTCAAGACAAACCTCTGGCCAGGGAGTTCAAGAGGTTTTCACAGATTGTCGGCCAGCTTGACCTCACCGGGCTTGCGCCCGCACCTGCCGATGTGGCGATTGTCATCCCCGATGAATGGGCCAAACCCCATGGCGATTTCTCGCACTTTGGCTTGACCGGACCGGAAGTGACGCCTTACGTTTCCACGAACGATGGCGACGCGATTCCTGGCCATCCGCAGCCTGATGCGAGCGCTGCGAACCGCTGGTTGATCGGCTCCGCCCTCAGCAGTTTCGTTTTGGCGCGGCGCGCTGGACTGAAAGCCGACTTTCCACGCGAATATGGCGACTGGGCCAAGCGCCCGATGCTGTTCCTGCCTTCTCCGATCACGGGCACTGGCGATGCTTTCCTCACGCACGTGCACACAGATTTCTACGAGAAGGCCAGAAAGTACGTCGAGAGCGGCGGCTTTCTCTACGTATCCATCGCCGCCGACAGCGCAATCCCGGGCATGGCTTCGATCTTCGGCGCCAGGATCGTGGATCGTGCCGTGAGCTCGGAGGTCACTCTGAAGTTCGTAGTCCCATTCGGCGACTTCAAGCTGGGCGAAACTCTCCACTACACGGTTCCCGCCGCAACACCCGAGTCCTGGGGCGCGCTTTTGGAGGTGACGACGGGAAAAGTCATCGCTGTCGATCAGGATGGCCGTCCCGCGCTTGTGTCGAACACACTTGCTTCCGGCAAGACGTTGCTGAGCGCCTATCCCCTTGAGCACTACCTGGCGAACGTGCCCGCGGCATTTGATCAGCCGGAAACGACCCACCGCATCTATGCGGCCTTCCGGGACTGGATTGGTGTGAAACCCTTGTTTCTCGCAGACAATCCGGCAGCTGAAGTTTCCGTTCTGAAAGGCGACCGTCGTGGCTACGTGGTCGTCGTAAATCACAGTTCCGAAACGCAGCATGCGACGATTTCTGCAGATCTGCCCGTCCGCACAGTCACGAGTATTGAGGCGGATGGAGCCAAGCAGCTCGCCATGGAAGAATCGAGCTGGAAGATGGATCTTGGGCCGTACGAGGGAAGAATTGTGGAGTGGAAACAATGAAAGCAGAGCGCGCTTGTCTCGAGATCGAATCATGATTGCCGCAATTGACATTGGGGGAACAAAGATCGCCGTGGGAATGGTGGATTCCAGCGGACGCGTTCTCTCCCGTCGCGAATCGCCCAGTAATCCTGGCGGTGGATACGCCAAAGCGCTCGACCGAATCGCGGCAATGTTACGCGACGTCTCGGCTGAGGCTGGCACAGAAATTACCGGCATCGGCATCGGCTCCACCGGGCCAGTGGATCCCTTCACCGGTGAGTTCGGCGACGTCAATTTT
>DASPTQ010000243.1:0-3382 GCA_035623335.1 Terriglobales bacterium | reverse complement strand
TCTGGCGAAATCTTCAGCCCGTGCAGAACAATATCATCGCCTGTATTGACGATGACAGTGAGCGACGACGGCTCCATCACCTTGTAGAGCCCAAGTAGCAACTTCGACGCGCCAACGCCACCCGCCAGCGCCGTGATTCTTCGTTTTTTGCTTTCTGTCATTAACCTGTCGGGGAAAACGAAGAAAAGAATCTAACACAGAGAACTCAGAGGGCAGAACACAGAGAGCCCAGAGCCCGGGCCTCACTCACTCTCTGATTCCCCGCTTAGCCTGGGAAGCTCCGTTGTGGCGTAGTCGTCACTGTGCTTCTGAATCTGGAGCTTGTTCTGATACGTCTTCTTTGAGTGGCTTCAAGTAGAGCCAGCGCATCAGGACAAGCCAGACTAAAACGAGGAAAAAGAATCGAACTGCTTCGGGAAGCGCGTCTTGGAGCGTGAAGCCCGGCAAAGCAGTGGTGCGCGGCACCAACCCTCCATATTCCTTTCGTGAAATCCAGCCGGCAAAAGGCGAAGCGAAGATATTTACGAAATGCAGAATGCCTTGGGCGAATGCATAGCCAAGAGCGATGGCGCCGACGTAGCTCTCGACCAAAGCCTGCTTCAATCGATCAAGCATCGATCCTCCCTGCTAGACTCGTGCGGTACTTGCTCAAACTGCGGAGTGGCCCCATGCCATACACCCAGCGGGACAACAGTTCAGCTGCGACCAGGTAAACTAGAGAATTGAAAAAATGTAGTAACGTCACGAACCAAAAGAAGCGGTCTGCGACGGTGAAGTTCTGAGAAACGTAAGGGACATCAAGGATCGCAACGGCAGTGATCAAGAAGTCGGCGGCACGGCGAAGCGGTCCCCATAAAGCCCAGAATGCAGAATCTAGAGACGAAAACAGAAGCACCGCAATGGCAGCCGCAGCGACGTGTGAGTCAGCCAAGATCTGTCGAAAGGAAGGTTTCACGGTTTCACCAATGGTTAGCATTTTCGCACGCTAGCCACGCTCAGCAAATCCGAAGTTAGGTCGATTCCTAATTCTTAATGGATGGATACTGGCCCAGCACGAAGAAATCCGGAAACAGTACCGGCGGTTGTCCGAGGAGGCACCGCGCAAACACCGCCTATCAAAAAGACTTTAAATCCGCCACCATCCAGGCAGCCCCTGTAACAAGAAAAGTCAGGGCGCATTCGGACCAGTTGAAATGCGCATTTGGGTGAGCGACCAGGTGCGGAACCCAAACCAGTACGCCAAAGAGTGCCAGCATGAGCGTCATCAGGCTTGTCGCAAGCCGTGCCTGGCGATTGATGAGAATGGCAACCGCCGCGAGTCCAAACGCGACCGTCGTGAGTATCGCCCAAAACATCTGGTTGGGCGGAATCCACTTTGGAACCAGGCGAGCTGTCTCGTGAGGTAGGAGTATCTGACCCAACGTAAAGGAAATCGCGCAGATTCCGAGTCCATAACGCGCCAGTCGGCCGTACACTACCGCCCTTGCTGCATTTGCCTCAGTCGCCGCGTACAGGGCAATCGCGCCACAAAATAAGGAAAAGAACAGGAAAAAGCTCCCTCCGTAGCGCTCATAGACGTTCGATGCAGCAATGATGTCAGGGATACAAGCCAGTGAGAAAAGCAAAAAAACAACGATGAGAACGGCCGCAGCCGGGTGCGCCGTGCGCGGGAGCTGTATCCCGATTCCAGCGGCTATGAGCAGGGCCATGAGACACCCGCCGATGACGATGCCAAACGGCAGGCTCCAGATCTGCCGCAGGTTTTGCCAGGTGTCAGGGTCGTGCCACATTAATGCGATGACGCCGAACAGCACCGCCGACGCGCCAAAGACGATCCGACCGTACAACACCATGTTCATACAGAAAAGGCAACGCCGTTTCGACAGTCCAGGGCGCGTCAGATGCCGGCGTACCAGGCGTAGCCGGCTTCTCGAGCCGCAGACCCGAGGCCTTTGCCAAACCCTTTCAAACTTTCTGTGACCGTCAGGCGATTGATGAACTTGATGTTTTTGTAGCCCACTTGCCGGGGGAGCCGCATGCGAAGCGGGCCACCATGAGGCACTGGAAGCTCATTGTCGTTCATGCCGTAGCAGAGAAAAGTCTGAGGATGCAGAGCATCGGCCATATCGATGCTGTCCCAGGTATCGGGTTCCATTGAAGAGTACACAACGTACTTAGCCTGCGGGTGAACTCCCACAAGATTCAACACGTGCGAGAGAGGAACGCCGATCCACTCTGCTATGTAGGACCAACCCTCTTCACACGCAAGTTCGGTGATGTGGGTGCGGGATGGATAGCTCTTCAGGTCAGCAATGGAGAACGACGCAGGTTCAGCGACCAAGCCACCGACGGAGAGCCGCCAGTTTGCAAAACCTCCGGCCTGATGGCGCTTAAACTCTTCCGTGAAGGGCTCGAGTTGGTTCGGGAATGGGCGCGGGGAAATTTGGCTGCGCGGGAATTCGCGCGCCAAGGAATGCCGTGTCAGCAGCCGCTGTGACGCGTAGGTTAGCGTTTCACCCAGGCCGTAGATTCCCCCGTGATCGGGCGGAACCAAGCCATACTTCTGCGCAAGGCGCGCGGCCACTGCTAAACCCGATACCCCCGCCGTTGCTGCAAGTCCGGATACGAGGAGTTTTCGGCGCGAAAGGTTGATCATGCGTGCTCCTTGCGTGTTGCGGTGCGGCCGGTAATCATCGCTCCCGTGCGGCTCCAGAAACCCGCAAGGCAAACCATCGCGACGTGCACGAACAGGAACAGCACAAGCGCCAGAGAGACAAAGAAGTGAATCGTGCGAGCGGACTGGCGACCACCGAGCAGAGTAACGGACCAGGGAAAAGCGGAGGCAAAGGCGAGGGACATTGCCAAGCCGCTCCAGATGACCAAGGGGAACAGAACGAAGATCACAAAGAGGTACGTCAGGCGCTGGAGCACGTTGTAGGAAGAAGCCTCTGCCTCACTGGGCCGCTCAAAGCGCAGGGGTTTTGTGAAGGACGTCAAGAGCGCGCGCCACGAAAAGTCGGCGTTGCTAGGGAGCAAGTTTTTCCGGAAATGCCCTGTGAGCAGACCGGAGACTACATACAGCAAGCCTGTAAGGACGGCGATCCAGGCAGCTTCAAAATGCAGCGCGCGGCTCCAGCCGTTCTGGTCGGGCAGCACGTAGCCGTAGCCTGTCGGGACGGTCCCTCTTGAGGAAGGAATCGGCAGTTGGAACAACGGAGCCGTCAAGACCGTGCCGGTTTCACCCCAGTAGAAGCGGGGGTGAGAGATCACAATTTCAATGCCGGTGAGGAGCAGGGCAAAAAAACAGATGGTGGTGATCCAGTGGGTGATGCGGACAAGGGCAGAATGCCTCGACGCAAGCTTTGTAACTGGGGCGGTTGAA
>DASPTQ010000242.1:0-17061 GCA_035623335.1 Terriglobales bacterium | reverse complement strand
GCTCCGATTGGGTGTTCACACCGGGGCTGAAGCGGTTGTGCGAAAAGAAATCGTCGTTGGTGGTAAAAAACCAGACGGCACCGTAGGTATCGACGATCCAATTCCTCCAGCGCTGCGACAAGCCCACTTCGGGTTTGAAAGCCCAGCGGTTGTTACCGTAATTGAGCAGCCTGGTCGGATCATATTGACCGGTCGGTGTCACCACTTTGAGACTGACGCCCACCAGGGTTTTCTGCCGCCATTGAGAGAATTCGCGCAAGTCCATGGCGGGCCCCCCCTTCACATTCACGGAAAAACGGAATTCCGAGTCCAGCAAACCCGAGCGATACGCGTGTTCCGGGATTTGAATTACGGTTCCTTTGAAATTTCCGACACCGTAAGGTATCGAAGCGAAGAAGTTGGCGGTACGCCCAAAGAAGCGCAGGGAATGAGTGAGGCTGAAAACCGACACGTTCACTCGGGCGGTGGCGCCGGTGATCGGGATAGAACCATTGAAGGTGATATTGCCGCTGTAGATCGAATCGGTCAACGTAATCGCATTCGAACCGATCGGAGTGATCAGATAGGCTCGGGGAGCGAGATCTTGGGCGTGAAGCCCATGAACGAAGCAAAAGACGGTCACAGCCGAGAGCACGGACTTGAAGAGGAGACGCATGCGAGGACCGAAGGCAACCAACTTAGCACAGGAGACGAGGTTATTTCGGCGTGGGCGGACGAGCCGCGCTCGGCGTTTCTTGAGACCGTACCACAAGCGACGGCAGGTCGGAGGCGATTTTCAAGTCCACGAGCAAGTCCAGGCGGTGCTCCAATTAAAAGATTTTCGCCACCGTGAGCCCGGGCAATACCTGGTTGAAGCGATCGAAGTACTGGCTTCTCGGATCGGCCCTGCGACTCTCTAAGGCGAGCGACTTCTCGGTCATGCCTCTGGCTTCCCCATCGGTCAAGGTGGTCCACGGATCGGCATAGCGTCGGACCAACTGCATGCGTTCTTCGTCCAGCCGGGCTTCCTCGGCCTCGTACGTTTTGTAGACCGGCCAGAAGGCGGCTGCTTCCTTGTCGTTGAATTGCATGGCATCCGTGATCAGTTGAGCCTTGTCGGCCCGCAGATCGCGAGGAATGGCATCAAGATAGGCATTCACTGCCGGATCGGCCGTGGGGCTCTGGCTTTGAGCAAGGATGGACCCGCTCAACGTGATCGCCGTTGGCAACAGAACCAACCTCGAAGCCGCAAAAGTTTTTGTCGTCACCGAAATCTGCTCCGTCAGGTTGTCGCACCCAATAAACTTTGGATGAACAGGCTCATGCTAGCCTTCCGTCGACGCCGCGCTCACTGTCAAGACTAACAGTAGCCGCGCTCTGAGGCGGACGGTCAACACTGGCAGCACGCGTCGCATATCACAAAAAGTCTTGCCTTACGGTTTGGACAAATTCCGGTCTCTGGAAGAACTGACAGTGGCCTTCCCGGGTTTCCGGCGGTAAGACTCCTTCGACCGAAGATGCGGTCCGGTTGAATGGAGGCAGCTCTACGGCTACTCCGAGGAACTCGCGCTACTACCGTGGTGAGAGAGTCGTCCTGCGCGGTTTGGTGATCGGCTCGTTTTGTTGTCTCGGTCTAATTCTTCCTCTCACTCTACCTGCCGCAACCGCCCGCACAACGGGCCCGGCCCGCCGCATGGAAGTACTCTTTCTCGCCTGGGCAAAGACCATCCCCGCCGAGAATGCCGAGCTCAAGTACAGCGCGCTTGACTCGCGCGCACGGCGACGCTCGAGCCTCTACCTACTGCGGCGAGAAATCGCGGTGTTCTTGGGGGACGATTCGCCATGGGAAGTCTACCGGGGGAGAATCTGGGTTCTTTCGGCGGCGGTGGTCATCGAGACGCTGCTCCTGGTTCTACTGTTTCAAAATCGCGCCAAGCGCAGGCGGGCTGAAAAGGCGCTCCGGCGAAGGGAAACACAACTCTTTGAGGCCCAGCGCCTGGCCCGGCTGGCCAGCTGGCGATGGCATCCCGCGAGCGATGCCATCCGATGGTCGGAAGCTGCTTTCAGTCTGACCGGCTTCGATCCCCAAAGGCCGCTGCCGGCTTTTCACGAGCTTGCGAAATTCTTTGAACCGGATGGCTGGCAACAGTTGACGCAGGCGATGGAGAGAGCCGTGCGGACGGGAGAGGCTTACCAACTCGAGCTCAAATTTCTTCCCTCCGAGGGCAGGTGTTTATGGCTCGCCGTGCGCGGCGAAGCCGTGCGTGGTGCGCAAGGCTCCGTGGTCCAATTGCGGGGCACGATGCAGGATATTACCGAGCGGAAGCAGGCCGAGGAGGCTCGCCTTAAGCATGCGGCCATTGTTGAATCTTCCGACGACGCCATCGTCTCGAAGAACCTCGATGGAGTCATCACCAGTTGGAACACAGGAGCCCAGCGCATCTTCGGATTCAGTGAGGCCGAGGCGGTGGGCCGGTCGATTTCCATGATTATTCCTCCGGAGTTGCAGGATGAAGAGAGCACGATCCTCGAGACGATCCGATCGGGTGGACGGATCGAGCACTATGAAACCACTCGCACCAATAAGCAGGGGGAGAGAATCTTTGTCTCGCTGACCGTCTCCCCGGTGAAGGATCTGACGGGAAGAATCGTTGGGGCCTCTAAGATCGCACGCGACATCACGGAGCGCAAGCGGGCGGCCGAGCAGCTTAGAAAGTCCGAGGAGATGTTCGCCAAGGCCTTTCGGCGAGGCCCGATGGCCATCACGCTGACCGATGTGAAGACCCACCGTTACATCGATGTCAACGAAACCTTCGAACATATGACGGGGTACAGCCGCGAAGAGCTCATCGGGCACAGTGCGCTCGAGCGAGGGATCTGGGTGGATCCTGCGGAAAGGGTAAGGCTCACCACCAAGCTTCTCGCCGATGGCCCCATTCGCGGTGCGGAGTTCCAGTTCGTCACCAAGGACGGCCGCCGGCGCGTTGCCCAAGCATCCGCCGAGATGATCGACGTCGACGGGGAGCTCTGCTTCATGCTGGTGACGATCGATATCACCGAGCGCAAGCAAGCCGAGCAGAAACTCGAGGAGAGCGAAAGCCGGTTTCGACTCATGGCAGATTCGGCCCCGGTGCTGATGTGGATATCCGGCCCCGACAAGCTGTGCACAGATTTCAATAAGGAATGGCTAAGTTTTACCGGAAGGCCGATGGAGCAAGAACTGGGAGAGGGCTGGGTGGAGAACGTCCATCCGGACGACTTGGAGAGTTGCCTTCTTACCTACCAACGCGCCTTCGATGCCCGGCAGCCCTTTACCATGGAATACCGCTTGCGGCGTCACGACGGCCGATACCGTTGGGTGCTCGATCGGGGTGTGCCCCGGTTCCTCGAAAACGGAGAGTTTGCCGGATACATAGGTTGCTGCATCGATATCACAGACCAGAAGGACGCACAGGCTGCCCAGGCGGAGCTGAGTAGTCGACTCATCCAGGCGCAGGAGGCAGAGCGCGCCCGGATCGCCCGCGATTTGCATGATGACATCAATCAACGATTGGCGCTGCTGGCCAACGGGCTGCAGGAACTGCAACAGACGGAGGCCGAGCGGGACCAGGACGAGGATCAGAGACAACTTCACGAGCTATGGAATCTAACTAACGAAATTGCCCTCGATATTCAGCAGTTGTCGCATCGGCTGCACCCTTCGAAGCTGCACTATCTTGGCCTGCCTGCCGCCGTACGTGAGCTGTGCAAGGAATTCTCCAAAGCGCACAAGATCGAAGTCGAGTGCGTGGCGCAAGACGTGCCCCGCGACTTAGGGGAAACTGCCTCTCTGAGTCTGTTCCGCACCGTGCAGGAGTCGCTGCACAATGTTGCAAAACACAGCTCCGCCCGTCACGTCAAGGTGGACCTTTCCGGTCGACCGACGGGGATTCTCTTGCGGGTTTCCGATGACGGGGTTGGATTCGATGTCAGCCAAAAACGTGGACAAGGACTGGGGTTGGTAAGTATCGAGGAACGTCTCCGCTCGATTGGCGGCAGGCTCACCCTCTGGTCCCATCCTTCTCTCGGGACACTGGTCGAAGCAATCGTACCCGTGGGTGCCGGGCAGGTGCGCTCGGCCTGAGCGGGAAAGCGCACCTTGATCTTGGGATGAACTTACCACCGGCAGTTCTGACAGTATTCACATTTTCGGGAAGCTCATAATCTTCCTGCGGGACGAATCCTTGCAGGCGAACGTTCAGCCGAGGTCGTCGCGTTATTCCCCTTGCTGGCGGGCAGATTCCGCAGCTCCTGGGGACGCGAAGGTGCATTCGTGGCAATTCGAACTGTGCTTCTTGCTGACGACAACCCTGTCATCCTGAGTCACGTCGGCAAACTGCTCGGAAGAAACAAACAATACGAAGTGGTCGGTGTCCTCACCGACGGAGACGCCGTGCCGCGCGAATACTCCCGCCTCCGACCCGATGTCATCGTTCTCGACATCTCGATGGGCGAGCTTAGCGGCATCGATGTAGCACGAACTCTGGTCGACTCGGGATGCAATGCCAAAATCGTCTTTCTCACCGTCCACGAGGATTCCGACTTCCTGAATGCGGCCATGGGCGCCGGAGGCTCGGCCTACGTTGTGAAGTCCCGAGTGAGCACAGACCTGATCCCGGCCATTGATGCTGCACTCTCGGGCAAGCTCTTCGTTTCGTCCAGCCTTGTCTATGATCAGCTCTAGGGCCAGGAACCGAACGGCCAGCAGCGAGACCCCTGCGCGACACCTGTCAATAATGACAGTTACCCCTTATTGCGGTTCCTTCTAACGTTGAACATTGTGCAGTGAACGCTGCGCCAAGGTAGTCTATTGCGAACACTGCCGCTTAGCACGATAATGCGTGTCGCCGCTGCCTGGATCGACCAAGAACCGGCTGTCGGCGAGGTTGAAGCAATATGCGCTGGTTAGCTAAAGTCGAGCGCCTGCTGCTGGTGTTTGGTCTGCTGATGCTCGGCGTCTATTTGGGAGCCCGGGCTCACAAAGCGGTCTTATCCCGCGCCGCCGTCGAAGGCTTTAAGACCGAACCGGCTTCCTTCGGAACCTCAGGTGCGGTCGAGCTGGTCGCGGCCAAACCCGACTTCAGCCTGTGGTCGGAAAAACGAGTCAAGGAGTATCAAGAAAGTTTATTGGCGCACTTTGCGCCGGCCATCGGAATTCTGCGCATTCCGAAAATTGGGGTCGAGGTCCCGGTGCTCGAAGGAACCGACGACCTGAGTTTGAACCGCGGGGTTGGGCGAATCGCAGGCACCGCCACCCTCGGAGAAAGCGGCAATATTGGGATTGCGGGACACCGGGACGGATTCTTTCGCGGGCTGAAGGACGTCGGCCCCGGGGACAGGATCGAGCTGGTTACGCCTAAGCAGACCGACACCTATGTGATCGATCAAATAATCATCGTCGATCCCGACGATGTGTCGGTCCTCGGGCCGCGTCCTCGTCCTTCTTTGACATTGGTAACGTGCTACCCGTTTTATTTCGTGGGTAGCGCTCCGAAACGCTACATCGTTCAAGCGTCGATTACAGATTTGGGCCCTGCAAAGAGCCCTGTCATGGAGTGAAACAAATCAGAAGACGACAAGGGGGAACACAAGCATGAACGCAAAAACACGCTCGACACAGGTGTTGCTCACACTTGCGGCAGGGACGATTTGCCTGGTCTTCGCCCTAAGCCTGAGCGCACAAGTACAGACAGAAACCTCGACTAGCAGTCAAAACCCGACGGTCACGACCAAGACCGTGGGAGGCACGATCGTCTACGTTAACGGCAACGACCTGATTATCAAGCTGGACAGCGACGGCTCGCTGAAACATTTCAGCAATGTGTCGCCTACCGCCACAGCCATGGTTGATGGTAAGGAGATCACCATCAAGGACGCGAAGGTCGGCATGCACCTTACCAAGACGATTACCACCACCACTACTCCCAAGATTGTGACGACGACCCAGTCAGTAACCGGAACGGTCTGGCAGGTTTCGCCGCCGAATTCCGTCATTCTTACCCTCGAAGACGGCAAGAATCAGCAGTTCAAGATTCCCAAGGGCCAGACGTTCAACGTGGATGGACAGATGACGGACGCCTGGGGCTTGAAGAAGGGGATGAAAATCTCGGCCACGAGGGTCGTCGAAGCTCCTGAGACGGTGGTCACGCAGCAGGCGAAGATCAGCGGTACGATGCCTCCGCCTCCGCCGCCACCTCCGTCCGATCAGCCGATCTTGGTTGCAGTCGTAGTTCCGGTGCCAGCCGCTCCAGCGGAACCTGCTCCGGCTCCGGCGGCATTGCCCAAGACCGGGAGTTCGCTGCCTTTGATTGGACTGCTGGGATTTCTATCTCTTGCTGCTTCACTTGGAGTACGCGTAGTTCGCGGCATCAGCTAGAAAATAGCGGTCTGGCGATTCTGGGCCAAGGCACCATCCGTTCCACGCCGGGCGAAGAGGTCGATAATAAGCCCAGGGAGTTGCAGCTTAGAGCCCGCAACTCCTTGGGCATCCTTACCACCACTACTACCCTGGTCTTCGGCTTCCTAGCTGTCTTTTCCCCTCATGAAGTTGTCTCACTCGAACAACCGGGTATCGTCCGTGAAACTACTGGCATTTTTGCCAGTAGCCGCATCGATCCGCAAAAGGACAACATGAGAACTTGGCAAAACTGCTCAGCGGGTATCGTTGAACTTAGATGGGCGCTCGTGGACTCGGTTCGCTGATGCCGCCAGGATAGTACGAGCCGACGGGCAGGTGGTTGTCCACAAGCTGAGAGCCTCAAGAACCCAAGTACTGAAAACCAAACAGGAGAAAGACCATGAAAATGCTAGTAGCTCTAGGGGCGGTGTGCTTGCTGCTGACTCCGGCGGACTGGGCTCAGACTGCCGAGGTTACAGCGAAACCCCTTACCGACACCGACATTCAATTGCTGCGATCCGACGTGCAGTCGGCGAAGAACGACATCATCGCCCACACCATGCAGTTCAGCGACGCCGAATCCACAGCATTCTGGCCCGTCTATCGTGACTACGCGCGCGACCAGCAGGCGATTGGTGACGAACGTGTTCGGTTGATCAAGGACTATGCGGCGAACTACGACAGCATGACTGATGACAAGGCCAAGGGCCTGGCGCAGCGAATGATGAGCATCGACAGCAAGACCGTTGCTTTGCGGGAAAGTTACTGGCCAAAGTTCATGAAAGTGCTAGGTGCGAAGCGAGCGGCAAAATTCTATCAAGTGGACAATCGCCTCAGCTTGATGATCAATCTTCAGTTGGCCTCGGAAATTCCGCTGATTCCATAGCCGATTTCTCGTGGCCGGGAACCCGCCGCGGGCGGGTTCTGAAGAGCACAAAACGGTTGGCCCGACGACTTCGGGCCGCATGGTTTGAGCGCCATGTCAGCCGGCCCGGACGCCCATCACTATTGTCGGCAGGAAACCTTTGCCTGTCAGAGTTGCCAGTTGGCAGTCGTGCCGTAGTTGACCTACAAGGGAACCAGCAGCAAAAACCAACAGGGCTGAGTCATCTTTATGGAAACGCGACCTGGCAAGGACCAAATCGGCGGATCAGCAGTTCACGTGGGGGATTGCTACATCTGGGCGGCAATTAGTTATTTGGACTCTCCGACCGACTACCGCGAGTGCCTACCTCACGGCAGGCGGCGAACCCTACGCTTCGATAACGAACTGGTAATGTTGGACGAGAGAAAGCACTGGCTTTGGGCTAAACCGGGCGCAGTTACGATCTTTGCGTTTCTAACTTCCGTGTTCCTGCTGTTCCTCCTGCGAGTCTTTGAGTAGCGCAACCTCGGTTCGACCCCGCCGTCGGTTACCTCAGAAACTCGCTCCCGCACTGTTCTCACCGGCAAGAGGTTGATTTTCGCATCCAGGTGCTGCTCAAAGGCCAAGTACTGTTTGCGCCCGAGCAACGAAAAAGAACGCTGAACGGATTAGATTGGATAAGAGAAAAGCCGGTTCGGATCAAAAACAGTGACCGTTGCCCGCCCCTTTTCTAGAGCACCGCTTCGCTGCCACTCGCTCAAGAAACGGCTGGCGGTGAAGAGTGTGATGTTGGCGGCGTTGGCCAGCTGTTCATTCGTGATATCCAACTGAACACCACCCGGGACTTTGCGTCCGATCCCGTCGGCAAGACTCAGCAGCACCTGCGCGAGGCGCTCACGAGCCGTGCGGGAAACCAGCGCCAAGTGAGCTGAGAGGAACCAAGTCAAATGATCGGCGGCAAACGGCAAGGCGTTGTCGAGCAGTTTTGGATACTGAGCGACAAGGCGTCGGATCGTCGCGCGTGGCCACACGAAAGCGGAGCTCTTCTTCAGTATTTCTGTATTTACGAGATACGAAGAGGGATTCGGTAGAATCGCCGCAAGGCCAAGCATCTCCCCCGGCAGAAGCCAACGCAACAGAACTTTTTGCCCCTGTTGCGTGAGATAGAAAAGACGGGCACAGCCCGTCTTCAGCAGAAATAGATAGTCAGCAGGATCTCCCTGGTGGGCGACTACCGAGTTTGCCGGGTATATCCGGAGAGTTGCAGCCGCCAAGATCGAGTGGAGCTCGCTCTTGGTCAACCCTTCGAGGAAACCTGAACTTAAGTGTTCCGCTGCCGAGGAGGAGATGATAGCCGGCCCCCTCTCAACGGAATCATCGTAGCAGCTAGATCGCACGGGTCCGCTCCGGGGGACCAGGTGAGCCATCGCAACTCTCGGACGAATTCTAGTGAGGGATAGAAGAAATTCGCACTGGCAGAAGTAACAGTGTTTGTGGATGGAGCTGCCTTCCCCTATGGCAGCCCTAAGCGGAACAGACCTATATCGTTGAAAGGAGTAAACCCGTTTGAAGATTCATCGCTTGCTGGCCTGCCTGTTGGTGCTGACTTCCTCGGCCGTTGTCCCGGCTTCGAACGTTGTGAGCACGGTGTCACCCGCACCGGAGTATCGTCTGCGTCTGCTTCACGCGCACACCGGGGAACGACTCGACATTATCTATCGTCGAGGTGATAGTTATGTACCCGAAGCTCTGACCCGACTCGACGAATATCTTCGGGATCATCGCACCGGTGATATCCACCACTACGATCCTCGAGTGTTCGACCTGCTGCACGACTTGACCGCCAAGCTTGGACAGCCCGGTCGGGAAATCGATGTGGTTTGCGGCTATCGCTCGCCGTGGAGCAATGAATTCTTACGCACACATGGTCATGGCGTGGCCCTTCACAGTTTGCATATGCAGGCGATGGCGATCGACATCCGCATACCCGGGGTTGAGACCTCACGCTTGCGAGACGCTGCTCTTCAGCTGCATCGCGGGGGAGTGGGTTACTACGCCCAGTCCCACTTCGTGCACGTGGATGTGGGCCGCGTGCGGCAATGGTAGCATTCGGCCGACTCTCTACCTTCCGCACCTATCCGGGATAGGGGTAGCCTCGTGCCAGTACTTTTTCGAGATCCGAGTCATATCCGTAGATGTCATCGAAGAAGTGAACCTGATCCTGCTCATCGACTACCGCCGTGCCGTAGAGGATCAGCACGGGTATGGGCTTGGTCAGATTGACTTGAAGGTTGTCGCTTCCACTCTGCATGGCATTGCGCACGCGTTCGAGCGTCCACTCCGGCTTGTCGCGCAGAACCCAAGCCGCTAGCTCGGCCGCTTGTTGGACCCGGATGCAGCCATGGCTGAAGTCGCGGCGGGACTGCGCGAACAGGCCCGGGGCCGGGGTGCTGTGCAGGTAAACGTTGTACTCGTTGGGAAACATTAGCTTCACCAGGCCCAAGGCATTGGATGGGCCGGGCTTCTGCCGTACCTGCAGTTTTCCGGAACGGAGCTGCTCGAGAATGTCATCGCTGATCAGGCCCGTGGCCACTACCGCGCCTTGCGAAGTGGTTACCTCGTACCCCTTGTTGGCAACGTAATTCCGGTCCCTTTGTATCGCCGGCACGATTTCCGAGCGACGGATGCTGGGCGGTACGTTCCAGTAGGGACGAAACACCACGAACTGCATATTCCTCTCAAAGACAGGTGTCTCGTGGCGATAGGCTTTTCCCACAATGACGTTCGACGCGAATCCTACCTTCCCGGCGTTGTCGTAGGCGCGTAGCCGGAACTCGGGAATGTTGACGACAATGGGGGGCTGGGGGAACTGGTACGGAATCCAGCGCCAGCGTTCCAAGGTCAGACGTAGTTGCTCCACCCTAAAAGTCAGCGGCATATTCAACTGCTTCAGGGTTTGTGCTCCCAGCCGGCCGTCGGGCGCAAGACCATGACGCTTCTGAAACTGCTGGACGGCCTCGACGAGCGGGCCGGTATAGACGTTCGATCCATCCGGCACGCTGGCGTCCGCCGCCAGATCCCCGAGCAGGCGCAACCGGCGGGTTAAGCCTGGCACTCCAGCATAGGAAGCACCGGGCTCGATGGGCTTCGCCGGGACCGGCAGTTGTTCTCCGTCGTCTTGTCGCGCCAAAGCCACATAGTGTTCGAGCGCTTGTTGGGTTCGCTTGTATCCGGCGAAGGGAGGCTCCACCCCGCTCAGCTCGACTTCGACATTCGCACTGTTGACCACTTTTTCCCGAAGGAAGGCAGGCAGGTCATATTTCTTCGGCCCCACGTCAAGGTTGAACTTGAAATGTTGAGGATTGACTCTCCCGATGTGGAGGTCGGAGATATAGCGCATGACACTAACGGTGAGGGCAGCATCGAACCGGGCCTGGGCATCGGAGGATGGAGACTGCCGGAGACCCGTCAGGCGCTCCGGCCAGCGGGAAGCGTCATAGTCTTCCGCATTCAGACCTTTGCTGTCGGCTTGCTTCAGCACCTCGATCACAGCCTGCGCTTGCGGCGTGGGTTCGCCGTTCGTCAGCCAGGCAGTGGCGTAGCTCGAAGCCTCATAGAAGGTCTTCACCTGAACGCTGTAGTCGGAGAAATTCGGCCAGCGAAGATCCGATAACTGACCAGCGGCAACGATGTCGCGAAGCGCTACGTTGGCTGCGGGCTGGGGACTACCCGGCGCCGCATTTTTCGATGGGAAACCGTTAACCCAACCTAAGTTGACGAGCGCGGCGGTTAAGAGCGTGGTGAAGGCGAATCGCCTGAGTATGAGATCTTTAGCCATGATTCGATGATGGGAGCTACGCCCTACTTTAGAAAAAACTTAGTCTACGCTCCTACTGAGAAAACTGACAGGCGACAAGCGGATCGTCATGCCTAACAATCTCCTGGGGGTCGTGTGGCCCTTTGAGTTCAGGCCTGCGGATGACGAATACCTAGGTGGCGGACATGACGGAAGGGCCGAAAGGCGAGGAAGAACGATGAGGCCGGGCTGCACGTTTACGCTTACCGTCTTGGTCTTCGGTTTCGCTGTCTTCGGCCAAAACGACCTGCCCACATTCAAGGCTGAGGCAAAAAGCGCGTTTGTCTGGGGAGAGGACTCTCCCGAGGGCGCCATATCCTCAAGCGTTCAAGATCCTCTGACGGGTAACGTCATACCCAAATTAAGCCATGCCGGAATCGATGTGAGCTCGCGGATAGGATTCGAGCGGGCAGGCAGCGGCCAGCCCGGCGCCTTCCTGAACACCACAACAACCATCGTCAACCGTACCGATCAGACCCTATCAGTGCGCTACGGAGGAATCAGTGTCGACGGGCATCCTTTCTCGCCCCTGTCGGTTGTTCCCGCCAACAAACACCACAACAAGCAGGACGTTCATGGAACCAGCGACGTAGCCGAGCTCAGCCAAATGACCTGCTTCACCAGCGGCTTTCTTTCTCAGGACAACTTCTTTGCGGCAAACACCTTGTCCCAAACTCTCTCGGTTCGGCCCGGCAGCGCTTTGACGGTGTCCACCGTGATCCGAGACCTTCGGAGTTATTCCCTACGATGCTCCATCGAAGGATGCTACCCGACGGGGACAATACGCTATTACGTCAAAGTAAATAACCTGGATTATGTCTTCGTTCGACCCGGGCGATCCGCAACCTATTGCGGCAAGTAGGCGCCGTTCCCACCATGGACTCCCCAAGACTCTGGAACCTCTGCGACTCCCCCAACGCGTTGCAATGCGAACAGATCCATACACTGGATGGGAGGAAGATACTGTTAGTTTTGTCAGTATGCGCCCCTAGATACAGCCAGTAGCCTGTGCACGACGAGGGGAGAGGTGCTCGGGAACGCCTTTTCGGACACAAAAGGGCAGGCGATACGCCGAGCGAATCTTTACTTCGCTTCCAGCTAGTTCAGCCAGTCATCCCGTTGACGAGGAGAACCGATGCGTGCCCTCAAGCTCGTTAACCACATGCAAACGAACGCCGACCGCATGTCGGAGGCCGTCAGTCAAAAGATCCGAAGTTCCGAGAGGTGCAGCGAGCTGTTAGTAAGAGTTCCAGCCGAAGAGCAAGCTCGATCGACGGCGGCAATTTACCGAGATCTAACCGACTGGTTGGCAACCGAAGCGGACTCGAGTATCGAGGAGCGGTATATCGCATTGGGCACGCGCCGGGCGGAGCAGGGAGTTCCATTTTCTAACTTGTATTGGGCCGTCTGCATTGCGCACGAACACCTCTGGGAGTACATGCAGCAGGAAACTTTGCTCGACGAGCCGGTCGAGTTCTGGGGTGGTGTGATGCTGTTACGCTCCCTCACGCGGTTTTTTGATCGTGCCTTGTATTTCGCCCTCCTTGGTTACCAGAAGGCCGGCAAAGGTGAACTGGCAGGTGCATCAGCAGCTTAGGAAAAAATGGGCCGCATGAAACCTCAGCTCCGACGTGGTGTGAACAGGTGGAAAGCAAGGCCGGCGCTGCTCGTTCTCATTGCCCTGTTCCTCTGTCTCGGCCCGCACTCGAGCTTCGCGCTGCATTCGCCACAACCAGGGGAGTCGACCGTCACTCAAGAAGAACATGGGATGTCGGCCAAGCCAGAGGAAGTTGGTCATATTTTCGGCTTCCCGATCACCAACTCCATGGTTGTCTGTTGGATCGTGGCCTGTGGTCTGATCATCTTTGCGCATCGCGGCACAAAGAACATGAAGCAAGTTCCGACCGGCGCACAAAATGTTCTGGAATGGCTGGTGGAAGGGCTCGACAAGTTCATGCGCGGAATCATCGGGCCGCACTTGGCAGAGCGGACGTTCTGGTTTTTTGCCACAATTTTCATCTTTATTCTCGCCGCGAACTGGGTAGGCCTGATTCCGGGAGTGGGAACGATCGGCTGGGGCCACCAGACCCCTCAAGGCTTCAAGGTTACTCAGCCTCTATTTCGTGGCGCCAACGCTGATGTCAACATGACGTTCGCTATGGCCCTGGTTTTCTTCGCCGCTTGGATCGTATGGTCGCTTCAGGAGGTGGGTGCCAAGGGAATGGCCAAAGAGTTGTTCGCACCGAAGGGCGAGATCACCGGCGTGCTGAAGCCGCTGATGATCGCCATCTTCTTTGCCGCGGGTTGTCTAGAGATCGTCTCCATCTTGTTCCGGCCAGTCTCTCTGACCTTTCGTCTCTACGGAAACATCTTTGCCGGTGAAAACATGCTGCACACCATGGTCACGATGGTACCCGGCTTGGGTTGGTTGCTGCCGATTCCATTTTACTTTTTGGAATTACTGATGGGTCTGGTGCAGGCGCTGGTCTTCATGCTGCTGACCGCGGTGTTTACGGTACTGATGTGCCAGCACGAGCCAGACAAGCCGGCGCCGGCAGGCGGTTGAGAGGTGAATTCCGGTGGACTGTGCCGAGAAAGCAAAGAAAGGACGAATCCGATGAACGGAAGCATTCACGTAGGTCTAGCAGCGCTGGGCGCGGGCCTTGGCGTCGGTTTAGTCGGCTTGGGGGCTTCGATCGCAGTCGGACGCAACCCCGAGGCCTCGGCCAAGATCATGGTGCAATCGATTCTCGCGATTGCCTTTGCAGAAGCGATCGTGTTCTACGCCTTGTTCCTGGTCAAGTAGAGATCAATCTGGAGGACGACGGCCGCGGGAGGTTCGGCGCCCGCAGAACTTGAGAGGCGACTATGGATGCACTGAGTTTACTAGCGATGGTCGAGAGCGCGGGGCCGGTCGAACGCATAGCCGACACCTTTGGCGTGGACTGGCCTCATCTGTTCGCCCAAATCGTCAGCTTTTGCATTGTTTGCTTTGTTCTTCAACGCTATGCCTACAAACCGGTTCTGCAGATGTTGGACCAGCGGCGCCAGCGCATCGCTCAGGAACTCGCCGACAGCGAAAAGATAAAGGCAGAACTGGCCCGGACCGAGGCCGAGCGACAGGAGGTTTTGCTCGAGGCCAATCGGCAGGCGGCCAAGTTCATTGAAGAAGCTCGCGCGGCGGCTGCCCGGATTGGACAACAGGAGACCCAAAGGGCCATCGCCGCGGCGGAACAGATCATCGTCAAGGCACGCGAAGCCGCCGCCCAGGAACAGGCCCGCATGTTCGCCGAGCTGAAACGCGACGTCGGGAGGTTGGTGCTCGAAACGGCCTCCAGGGTCACGGGCAAGATTTTGACGGCCGAAGATCAGCGGCGGCTGGCCGAGGAGACGGCGCGGCAATTGGCACCGGCGGCCTGACAGAGTCGGAAGATGCGAGATGAAAACGAGCCGGCAAATTCGGCGCGAAGCCAAGCAATTATTCCGCTTGTGTCTGGTCGACGGCACGCTCGATGAAGGGCGCGTCCGCCAAGTCGTCGAACAAGTCCTCGCGTCCAGACCTCGTGGCTACCTGCTGCTGCTGAAATCGTTTCAGCGGTGGATCAAACTCGAGTATGCCCGGCATACCGCAGAAGTCGAGAGTGCCGTGCCTCTGCCTTTCGATCTCGAAGCCCGTGTCCGTGACGAAGTGGAGAAAGCGTATGGCCCGGGAATGACGACGCTGTTTGCCGCCGACCCGGCGCTGATCGGGGGCATGCGCATTCAGGTGGCGAGCGATGTTTACGACGGCAGCATTCGCTCCGCACTGTCAGCTCTAGCGAGGACCTGGGGGATCACGTCCAACGGAGGCAGCGCGCAGGCCTGATTACCCGGCAGGGATCTCGCAGGAAAAAATTAGGTGGAACCTATATGGCAGATCTACTCAAGGAACTGGAAGCGCAAATCACCGGTGTCCGGGCAACCGCAGCCCGGCAGAACGTGGGCACGATTCGCGAGATCGGCGATGGCGTTGCCCGAGTCGAAGGCCTTACCGATGCCATGCTCAACGAGATGCTCGATCTCGGGCACGGCATTACCGGACTCGCCTTGAACCTGGAAGAAACCGAAGTGGGCGTCATCATTCTGGGGGACTATACCGAGCTCGAAGAAGGCGATGAGGTCCGCACCACGGGCAAGTTGCTGCAGGTGCCGGTGGGCATGGGGCTGTTAGGCCGAGTCGTGAATACCTTGGGACAGCCGGTGGACGGGAAAGGCCCGGTGGAGAGCGACGTCAGCTATCCGGTCGAAAAACTGGCTCCGGGCGTCATCCGACGACGTTCGGTAAGTCAGCCGGTACAAACCGGCATTATGGCGATTGACGCCATGATTCCCATCGGCCGCGGCCAGCGCGAGTTGATCATCGGCGACCGCTCCACGGGAAAAACCACCATCTGCATCGACACCATCATCAGCCAGGCTCGTCTCAATCAGGCCGCCAAAGCGGCCGGCGACCATGACTATCGCCCCTTGTATTCGATCTATGTTGCCATTGGTCAGAAGCAATCGAGCATTGCCCGGATCATCAGTGTGCTCGAAGAGGCGGGCGCTTTGCCCTACACCATCGTCGTTGCCTCTCCCGCTTCCGATTCGGCCACCAGCCAGTATCTGGCGCCCTTCGCCGGAGCGGCGATGGGGGAGTGGTTCATGGACAACGGCATGGATGCCTTGATCATCTTCGACGATCTGTCGAAGCACGCCGTCGCCTACCGGGAGGTTTCCCTGGTGTTAAAACGGCCGTCGGGTCGTGAAGCCTACCCCGGAGATGTGTTTTACCTTCATAGCCGGCTGCTTGAACGGGCCGCGCGCGTCGGGGAGAAATATGGCAACGGATCGCTTACCGCGCTTCCCATTATTGAAACCCAAGCCGGCGACGTGTCCGCTTACATCCCCACCAACGTCATTTCGATTACCGACGGCCAGATTTATCTGGAAACGGATTTGTTCTATCAGGGGGTGCGCCCGGCCATTTCCGTGGGTCTGTCGGTATCCCGCGTGGGCTCGGCAGCGCAGCTCAAGGCCATGAAGCAAGTTGCCGGCCAGCTCAAAGGGGATCTCGCCCAATTTCGAGAGCTGGCGGCTTTTGCGCAGTTCGGATCGGAACTGGACGCCAAGACCCAGGCCCAGATCGATCGCGGCAAGCGCATCATGGAGGTCTTCAAGCAGCGCCAGTACAGCCCCATTCCCTTCGAAGTGCAGGTGGCTGTGATCTGGGGTGTGCAGAACGGCTATCTCGACGACGTGCCGGTGAATCGGGTTAAGGAATTCCAGGCCAAGCTAACGGAATTTCTGGAGACGCGCAAGGCCGAACTGCTGCGGAAGATTGCCAAGGAGAAAGCGATCAGCGCCGACCTGACCAAGGAATTGAAAGATGCGACCGACCAGTTCAAACAGACCTGGCGCTGAGGGCCGGTCGCCGGCGAGCCCTTCCGGGGCTGAGGACCGTTGAGTATGCATAGTCTTGCTGATCTACGGCGGCGGATTCGCTCGATCGGCAGTACGGAGCAGATCACCCGCGCCATGCAAATGGTGGCGGCTTCGAAGATGCGTAAAGCCCAGGAGGCAGCTCTGGCGGGGCGGCCTTTTGTGCAGCTCCTGTACCGGATTCAGCGTCACGCAACGATGCGAATCCGTGTTTTCAAGAATCCTCTGCTCGAAGTCCGCGAAGTTCGCAAGCGTGCTGTGGTTCTGGTCGCGGCCGACAAGGGCTTATGCGGACCGCTCAACAGCAACTTGTTCCGTATGGCGGCGGAGTTCGATCCCGGGTCCACGCTTTTCATCACCGCCGGCCGAAAGGCTGCCCAATTTATCGCCCGCACGGGACGCCAATTGGTGGCGGAGTTTCCTTATGCCGACACCCCGCGATATGCGGAAGCCCGTGCGATTTCC
>DASPTQ010000241.1:0-110581 GCA_035623335.1 Terriglobales bacterium | reverse complement strand
CGAGCAGATGTCGGAAACCATGGCTGAGGCAGGCATTTCTTTCCTGGCCTCGCAAATTCTGCTGGCGATTTTCGTCTGGAAATACTCCCAGGTTCGACCTGGAGATAGGATCAAAAGCTTTCCCGGCGGAGCTGCGGGGTTGGTAATTGCAGCTTTGCTTCTGGTGGGAACCGAGGTCCTGGCACTCGGTGCCTTTGGTGCCAAAGCCTGGGCCAACATTTACTTGACTCCACCCTCGGCCAACGCGCTGCCGATTCAAGCCCAGGCCGGGCAGTTCGCCTTTTACTTCCGCTATCCCGGACCGGATGGAACCTTTGGTCCCATTCATCCTGACATGCTCAGCGAGGCCAATCAGAATTTCTTTGGCCTCGACACCACCCACGATGCCGACTCCAAGGACGATATTGTGACGGCGGAAATGGCGATCCCGGTGAACCGGGAGATTCACCTGCTCATGCATTCGAAGGACGTCGGACACTCCTTCTACGTACCGGAGCTACGCGTCCACCAGGATTTTGTGCCCGGCTTGGATGTCTCTATTCATTTCACCGCGACCAAGATCGGAAAATACGAAATTGTCTGCACCCAGCTGTGCGGCCTGGGGCACTACAATATGAAGGCGTATTTGAATGTCCTGTCGCCCGAAGACTTCGACGCCTGGTTGAAGAAGGAAGCAACACTGCAATAAGCCCGTCCCAGAAACGGAGACATTTTCCTTGAGGTGACCCATGCATGACACTCCCGCTCATGCTCATGTAGCGCACCATGAGCCAACCAGTTTTATCCGCAAGCATGTTTTCAGCATCGACCACAAAGTGATCGGGAAACAGTATTACGGGTTAGCTTTGGTGGCGGTGTTTGTCGGGATGTTTCTCTCCTGGCTGATGCGTCTTCATTTGGGATGGACGAATCTCGCGATTCCCGGGCTGCATTTGATGTCGAGTAACGGTGCGCCCGGCGACCTCATGACTCCCGAGTATTACTTGCAGTTGATGACCATGCATGGAACCATCATGGTCTTCTTCGTGCTGACCACCGCACCTTTCGCGGCGTTTGGAAATTTCTTCTTGCCCATTCAAGTGGGGGCCGAAGATATGCCGTTCCCGCGCTTCAACATGATGTCGTTCTGGGTCACGTTCGTGGCCTTCCTGGTGCTGATGGCATCGTTTTTCGTCGGTGATGGACCAACCCTCGGCGGGTGGACCCAGTACGCCCCGCTGAGCGCGGCCGGCCCGGTAGGAGGGCCCGGTGAAGGGTGGGGAGTGGTTCTCTGGGCAGCTTCGATCGCGATTTTCTGCGTGGGTCAGTTACTCGGCTCGTTGAATTTCATCACCACCACCCTGGACATGCGAACCAAAGGCATGAGCTTGTGGCGCATGCCGCTCAGCACCTGGGGCTGGTTCATCACCTCGGTGATGGGCTTGACGGCGTTTGCCGTGCTCATGCCCGCATGCATCCTGCTCATCCTCGATCACGTGGCGGGAACGAGCTTCTTCGTGCCGTCCAATCTGGTGATGAACGACCAACTGCAGCCGCATTCGGGCGGGTCAACCTTGCTTTGGCAGCACCTGTTCTGGTTCTTCGGACATCCTGAGGTGTACATCGCCATCGTGCCCGGTATGGGAATCGTTTCCCATGTCCTGATTTCGAACATGCGCCGGCCGATGTTGAGTCACCGGGTCTTGGTTTACTCGATGGGCGCGCTGGCCGTGCTGAGCTACATGGTGTACGGACATCACATGTTCGTCAGCGGCATGAACCCGGTTTCCTCGATCGCATTCTCCTTCCCCACGCTGATTATCACGATTCCCTCGACCATTATCGTGCTGATCTGGTTAGGCAGCCTGTACGGATCGAAACTGCGCATCAACACCGCCTCCCTGTTTGCCCTGGGCATGATTTCCATGTTTATCAGCGGCGGAGTCAGTGGATTTTTCCTGGCGCAGCCGTCGCTCGACATCCTGCTGCATGCCACCTACTTTGTGGTGGGGCACTTCCACCTGGTGATGGCCGTCGCCGCGATCTTCGGCATCTTTTCCGGAACGTATTTCTGGTTCCCCAAGATGTTTGGGCGGATGATGAATGAGTCGCTCGGGAAACTTCACTTTTGGCTAACCTTTGTCGGAACCTATTGCATCTTTATGCCTTTTCATTATCTGGGGTTGGCAGGAAATGTTCGCCGCTACCAGGCGTTCGTGGCCGATTACCTGGCGCCTCTGATTCCGTTGCACAAGTTCATTACCGTTGCCGCCCTGGCCACCGGCGCTGCCCAGTTCATTTTTCTCTATAACCTGATTCACAGCCGATTCCGGGGCGAAAAGGCAACCGACAATCCCTGGCAGTCCACCTCTCTCGAGTGGGCAACCCCAACCACGCCGCCACCGTATGATAACTTTGGCGGCAAGCTCCCGGTGGTGTATCACGATCCCTATCAATACGGTGTTCAGGGTTCGGCGGGCGACTATGTAATGCAAACCTCGCCCGAGAAGGTCGCTGGAGCGCGGGAAGAGGCATAGAAAGGCAGGCAAATTCAGGAAAGGCAGTGGGGTTGAATGGCAACTACGGTTCATGAGCCGCCAAGAATTGAAGAGATCCGGGATCCGTCTTCTCCGAGAAGCACTTCAGGGAATGGAGGCTGGCGCAACCTAGTCCCGGGCGAGGGAGGGTTGCGGGCAGTCGAGGAACCTGCTCCGCCTCCGGCTTCGACCGGTATCTGGGTGGCGCTCGCTGCCATCAGCATGAGTTTTGCGGCGCTTACCAGCGCCCTGGTGGTGCGCAAGGGCGGATCGTTCGATTGGCGGCATTTCAACCTGCCATCCGTTCTCTACTGGAACACCATCGTGCTCCTGGCCAGCAGTGTCACCCTGGAAGTAGCCCGGCGCCAGGTTGCCACCTTCCTGGGCGGCCGAAGATCGGAAGTTCCGAATCCCTCCCGCTGGCTCTATGTCACCTTGTCCCTTGGATTCTTGTTCGTGGCCGGTCAGTACGTCGCCTGGCGGCAACTGAGTGCGCAAGGCCTCTATCTGGCCACCAACCCCAGCAGTTCGTTCTTCTATGTTCTGACCGCAGCGCACGGCTTGCATCTACTGGGAGGCCTGGGTGGACTGATGCGGGTCATTCGCAAGCTGGGTAAATCGGATCTTCGGCGGAGCACGTTAGACGCAACTTCCCGGTACTGGCATTTTATGGATGTGTTGTGGATTTATCTTCTCTTGCTGCTCTGGATCAAACTGTGACGCGTTCGATAACGGAGGCGCCGTGAGCCAAGCCGATCTCACCATGGAAACACATGCACCCGGTCTGACGACCGGAATCCCACCTTTTTCGCTTCCTGCGAAAAGGATGGCGATATGGCTGTTCATCATTGCCGACGCGGCGACGTTCGCCGCATGCCTGGTGGCGTACGGTTTCTTGCGCAATGGAACCGCGCAATGGCCAAGACCGTTCCATAGCATCACCAACGTCGCACTGATGACGTTCATTCTTCTGACCAGTAGCTTGACCATGTTGTTGGGAGTGCGCGCCGCCAAAGCGGGGGACAAGGCGGGAGCTTTTCGCTGGACCCTGATCACGGCCGCCCTGGGACTGGCCTTCGCCTTGTTGCACCTCCGCGAGTGGTTCGCGTTGATCGACGAAGGCATGACCCTGTTTCATAATCCGTGGGGAACCGGACTCTTCGGTGCTTCGTTCTTCTCGATCACCGGCCTGCACCTCACCCACGTAACCGCGGGTGTGATCGCTCTGCTGGCGGTGGGGATTCGGTACAAAGGCGGCCGCTATAAGGCCGACGACCTCGAAGTGGTGGGTCTATATTGGCACTTCGTCGACCTCGTTTGGATGTTTGTTGTGCCGTTCGTTTACCTCTTGAATCTGGCTTCTTGAAATCCGCAGGTGGGAGTAACCATATGGTAGATGCACGCCATGTCGAAAGCCGCGAGCCCGTGGGCTACAGCGACACCTTGGGCAAATACCTCGTGATTTACGCCTGTATTCTGGTCCTCGCGGCGCTGCAGTTTGTCATCGCCTACGCCCAGATTGACGCGACCACGATGTTTGTGCGCATGCTCTTTGTGGCGATTGCAGAGGCTGGCCTGGCCCTGCTGTTCTTTATGCATTTATGGGCGGAGAAGCGCGGCTTTATGCTTTTCGTTTTCATCTTCACGGTGTTTGTGCTGCTGGCCATGCAGTACGGCTGGACTGATAGCCACCGGATGCAGGTCGGCGCTCCTTATTCCCAGCCGGCAGGAGGAGCTCAGCCGTGAAGGAGCAGCAGATCCGTGGGCCCAGGCCTTGGCCTGTTTTCGTTCTTGGCCTGCTAGCCCTGGCAGTCGTTTTCCTTCCTCTTCCGGCTTTTTCTCAGAGCTGCGCCCTCTGTTATACTCAGGCGGCTTCGGCGGGGGCGAAAATGATTCAGGCTCTGAAAAGCGGCATCCTGATCCTTATCATCCCTCCCACTCTCGGCTCCGTGGGCATGATTTTTGTGATGCGTCATAAGCACCATCAGACACGGCGTGCCCGTCCCGCCGGGGAGATCCGCGAAGACTGGTAATATGGCAACCATCACCGTAGGCGTCAAGCGAACGGATCGCGTGACTCTCAGCTCCCAGCTGCGAGATTATTACACGCTCACCAAACCTGAGGTTAACCTGCTGATTCTCATGACTACCTCTGCGGGTTACTACCTCGCCTCGCGGGGCCCGTTCCGCTTGGCCGGCTTGCTGAATACGCTCCTGGGCACCCTACTGGTTGCGAGCGGCACGGCGACGCTCAATCAGTGGATGGAGCGGGTTTGGGACGGCCTCATGCGGCGCACCGCATCCCGTCCCCTGCCGGCGGGCAGAGTTAGCGCTCGCGAGGCGTTTTGGTTCGGGACGCTCTTGAGTGTTGCCGGAGGACTGTATCTTGCTCTGGCGGTGAACCGACTCTCGGCCGTTCTGGCCATCTCCACACTGCTGTCCTATCTTTGGATCTACACCCCGCTGAAGCGCAAGACACCGCTCTGTACCCTTTTGGGTGCAATCCCCGGCGCTATGCCAACCTTGATTGGCTGGGCAGGAGCGTCGGGAACGATCGGCAGGCAGGCGTGGTGGCTCTTTGGAATTCTGTTTCTCTGGCAGTTTCCTCATTTTCTCGCCATTGCACTCATGTACCGCGAGGATTACGCCCGCGCCGGGTATCGGATGTTGCCGCGCTTTGATCTTGATTCCCGCTTCACGCGAGCGGAGATTTTCACCTGCACGCTCCTGCTGGTGTTCGCAACCCTGCTGGCAACGCGGTCCTCCGGTGGGGTAGCCTACCCGGCTGCCATGGGCCTCGCTGGCGCCTTTATGCTCTACCCCGTAAGCCGGTTGCTTCGCTCGACGGCCACTGGACTGGCCAGTCGGGTCCTCCATGCCTCCGTCCTTTACCTTCCCGCAGTACTTGCCGTGATGATGGTCGGCAAACCGTAGCCGGTCCATCCCCGATCCCTTCGCGGTAGGTTCGCGCACGCCCGCTTGGGCTGCTCACCGAGAGAAACCAGACCTCCAACCCCCGGCCTGCGCAATGGGCAGCAAAAAAATGCCCGATTGTCTATGATGGAAGATTCCCACATGTTGGGGGTGAAGATGGCACCGGTGGCGGAAGCGCAGGCGGATGGACTCGAAGTACTGGAAACACGGGAATGGCTGGACTCGCTCGATTACGTGTTGGCCAAAGGCGGTCCGGAGCGTGCCGGACGACTCTTGCAGCAACTCTCCCTGCATGCCCGACGGGCGGCAGGAGTCAACCTGCCCTTCAGCGCCACCACTCCCTATCAGAATACGATCCCTGCCGTGCAACAGCCGCCTTTTCCGGGAAGCCAGGAAATGGAGCGCCGCATCAAGAGTCTGGTGCGCTGGAACGCCTTGGCAATGGTGGTTCGCGCCAACAAGATCCAGGAGGGCATTGGCGGCCACATTTCGACCTATGCCTCGGCCGCAACCTTGTACGAGGTGGCGTTTAACCATTTCTTGCGAGCCGGCAGCGCCGGCGAAGACCAGGACATCGTCTATTTCCAGGGACATGCGGCACCCGGGATCTACGCCCGCGCCTACCTGGAAGGTCGGATTCCCAAGCAAAAGCTCGAAAATTTTCGCCGCGAACTGAAACCCGGCGGCGGGCTCTCTTCCTATCCCCATCCTTGGTTGATGCCTGATTTCTGGGAGTTCCCCACGGTTTCGATGGGTCTCGGTCCGATCCAAGCCATCTACCAGGCCCGCTTCATGCGCTATCTGGAGAATCGAGGGCTGAAGTCGACAAGAGGGGGGAAGGTATGGGCATTCCTGGGAGACGGAGAAATGGATGAACCCGAATCCCTTGGCTCGATTACCTTAGCCTCTCGCGAGAAGCTCGACAACCTGATCTTCGTGGTCAACTGCAACCTGCAGAGGCTCGACGGGCCGGTGCGGGGAAACGGAAAGATCATTCAGGAGCTGGAAGCAATTTTCCGCGGCGCCGGCTGGAATGTGATCAAGGTGATTTGGGGCAGCGATTGGGACAGCCTCATCCGCAACGACCGCGACGGTTTGCTGGTCCGACGCATGGGAGAGATCACCGATGGGCAGTATCAGAAGTTCTTCGTCGAGAGTGGCGCGTATTTCCGGCAGAATTTCTTCGGGACCGATCCGCGCCTGCTGCATATGGTCGAACATCTCTCCGATGAGCAGCTGACGCGCATGCGCCTGGGCGGGCACGATCCCATCAAAGTACATGCCGCATACAAGGCGGCGGTAGCACATCAGGGATCCCCCACGATCATTCTGGCCAAGACCATTAAGGGGTACGGTCTGGGGGAAGCCGGCGAAGGCAAGAACATCACCCATCAGCAGAAAAAGTTGAATGACGAAGAACTCTGGATGTTCCGCTCGCGTTTCGGCATTCCCATCCCCGACGACGAACTCCATGATGCCCCTTTCTATCGCCCGGCCGACGACAGCCCGGAAATTACCTACATGCAAGCCCGGCGCAAGCTGCTGGGAGGCTATTTGCCCGAGCGAAGAATGCGCTCGAAGCCGATTCGCCCGCTCTCGCCCTCGCACTTTGAGGAATTTTACAAAGGCACGGAAGGGCGCGAAGCCTCGACGACCATGGTTTTTGTTCGCCTGCTCGCGAAGCTCTTACGCGATCCGGAGATCGGCAAACTCATCGTGCCCATTATTCCCGATGAAGCCCGTACCTTCGGGATGGAGGCCCTGTTCCGGCAAGTGGGCATTTACTCGAGCGTCGGACAGCTCTATGAACCCGTCGATATGGACACGCTGCTCTACTACAAAGAGGCTCTGAATGGACAGATTCTCGAAGAGGGGATCACCGAAGCAGGGTCGGTGTGCTCCTTCATCGCGGCCGGAACCGCCTACGCCACCCACGGCATCAACACCATCCCCTTTTTCATTTACTATTCCATGTTCGGATTCCAGCGGATCGGCGATTTGATCTGGGCAGCCGCCGACATGCGGACCCGCGGTTTTCTCATCGGTGGTACCGCCGGACGAACCACACTGGCGGGCGAGGGTCTACAACACCAGGACGGTCACAGCCACGTGCTGGCGCTGTCGGTGCCGAATCTTCTCGCCTACGATCCGGCCTTTGCCTATGAGATTGCCGTCATCATCGAGGACGGCATCCGACGAATGTATGTGGAGGAAGAGTCCGTCTTCTACTACTTGACGGTTACCAATGAACCTTTGCCGATGCCTTCCATGCCGGAGGGCAGCGAGGTGCGGGACGGAATCTTGCAAGGTCTGTACCGCTTCAAGCCGGCCCAAAGCGGTGACGGACGGCTGCGGGCGCAGCTGCTGGGCAGTGGGACCATCCTGTATGAGGCGCTCAAGGCACAGCAGATCCTGAAAGACAACTATCAGGTAGAGGCTGATGTTTGGAGCGTCACCAGCTACAAGCGCCTGTACAACGAGGCCAACGAGTGCGAACGTTGGAATCGTTTGCATCCGCTAGACGCTCCGCGTGTGCCCTACGTGACCCGGTGCCTGAAGAATGCACCCGGAGTGTTGGTGGCCGCCTCGGATTACATGAAGGTGTTGCCGGAGTCGGTCGCGCAGTGGATACCGGGTCCGTTGGTTGCGCTGGGCACGGATGGTTTTGGCCGAAGCGAGGACCGAGCTTCGCTGCGCAACTTCTTTGAGGTGGATGCCAAACACATTGTGATTGCTACCTTGCATGCGTTGGCGCGCGAGGGAGCGATCGCGCGTGAGCAGGTCGAAAAAGCGATTCGGGAGCTTGCGATCGACCCCGAAAAAACCAATCCCGCCCTCGGCTGAGCCAGTTCTCCGCTCCTTCTGTTGTAGAGCTCAGGAGGGTAGAGCCGGCAGCGGGCTAAGCGAGAGTGTTCTGTGACGGAATTCAAGCTGCCAGAACTCGGCGAGAACATCGATCAGGGCGACCTGGTGCGGCTGATGATTTCCCCGGGCAGCAGCATCATCGAAGGTCAGCCGGTCATGGAACTCGAAACCGACAAGGCCGTGGTCGAGGTGCCGTCCTCGGTGAGCGGCACGGTCCAGGAAATCCGAGTTAAGGAAGGGGAGAAGGTCAAGGTAGGCCAGGTCATTTTTACGGTGGAAAACCATGCGAGCGGAGGGGTGCGATCGAGCTCGCCTTCGAAATCGCCTGCCAGCGAGTCCCCCCCACAGCCCATCGAGGAGCCGGTGAAATCGAAATCCACCCCGGTGGCAGCCGCACCTCGCCGGGCGAAGCAGGCGGATCCGCCGGCCGTGTCGCTTCCCGCCCAGGCGAGTGCCGGCCCCTGGGAATTCAAGCTGCCCGAACTGGGCGAAAACATCTCCGAGGCGGACGTTGTGCGCGTCATGATTTCACCCGGAATGAAGGTTGTCGCCGCACAACCGGTCATGGAGCTGGAGACGGAAAAGGCGGTGGTTGAAGTTCCATCCTCTGTGACGGGGGTGGTGAAGGAAATCCGGGTGCGCCAAGGAGATAAGGTCCATGTCGGCCAAGTCATCTTTACCCTGGAGGGCGGAGCTGGGCCAACGGCGGAGGCGCCCAAGCACGTTCCGGTCGAGCATGTCTCCGGGCAGCATGGAGCTCGGCTGGCGTTTCAGGCGGCGATCCGCGCCGAAGGCAAAACCGAGGAGCAGGCTCTTCCTCCCGACCAGCCTCAGGTTCGGCCCTCCGACTTCGCCATGCCCAAGCAGCTGGATAAGGTGGCTGGCTCCGAGCAGCGGGAGCCCGTGCCCGCAGCTCCCCACATCCGCCGGTTGGCACGGGAGCTTGGCATCGATATTCACGACGTCAAGGGAAGCGGACCGGGAGGGCGCATCAGCGAGGACGACGTGAAGGCGCGCTCCAAATCCTTGCTGGCCTCGGCAACGGCCGCCGCACAACTTCCCCAGGTCCCCTTGGCTCGGCCCGAGCTGCCTGATTTCACCAAGTGGGGCAAAGTGGAGCGGGTTGCGATGCGCGGCGTGCGGCGCAAAACCGCCGAACACCTCTGGCAGGCATGGACGACCGTTCCTCACGTCACCCAGCACGACCGGGCCGATATCACCGAACTCGAGCTGTTGCGGGCGCGCTTCGCGCCGAAGGCGGAAGAAGCCGGCGGTAAGATGACGGTAACCGCGATTGCTCTGAAGGTTTGTGCCGCTGCCCTCAAGATTTTTCCTCAGTTCAATGCCAGCATCGACTTGGCCAAGGAAGAAATCGTTTACAAGCAATACATCAATATTGGAGTGGCGGTCGACACCGATCGGGGCCTGTTAGTTCCGGTGATTCGCGATGTGGATACTAAAAACATCGTCGAGCTGGCCGCAGAACTGACCAAGCTCTCGAAGAAAGCGCGCGACAAAAAGCTCAGCCAGGAGGAGATGGGAGGAGGAACCTTCACCATCACCAATCTGGGAGGCATCGGGGGGACGGGATTCTCCCCCATCGTCAATTATCCGGAGGTTGCCATTCTCGGGCTCTCGCGTTCCACGATGGAGCCGGTTTGGATCGCCGGGAAGTTTGAGGCGCGCTTGGTGCTGCCCCTCTCCTTATCCTATGATCATCGCTTGATTGACGGCGCCGATGCCGCGCGGTTTCTCCGCTGGGTCGCGGAAGCCTTCGAGCAACCGTTCCTGCTCTCCGTGCAGGGGTAAGAACCAGCGCCGGACCTCGATCTGGGAATCAGGTCAGAAAGAGATTTTGATCGGTCACAACCTTAGCGGCTTCATGTCCTTCGCGGTTGAGCAAACGAATGGCCGAAAATCCTAAGTTGCGCATCGCAGTCGTGGGTGGCGGCCCCGGCGGCTACGCAGCAGCTTTCCTGGCCGCCGATCTGGGCATGTCGGTAGCGCTGATTGATCCCGAGCTGAATCCCGGCGGGGTCTGTCTGTACCGAGGGTGCATTCCCTCGAAAGCTCTGTTGCATGTCGCACAACTGCTCGACGAAGCCCGCCAGGCGCGAACCTGGGGAATCGAATATGCTGCCCCGCAGATTGATCTGGCTCGCTTGAGATCCTGGAAGGAAGGCGTGGTTCGGAAACTCACGGAAGGGCTGGGCCAGCTTTCGAAGGTGCGGAAGATCCGCTATCTTCAGGGGCACGCGCGATTCGAGAACTCCAATACCTTGCGGGTGAGTCAGCCGAACGGTGGCGAGGAATCGCTCGAGTTTGATCACATCATTATCGCCACCGGCTCGCGGCCGGCAATGATCCCCAGCCTGAAACTGGACAGCCCACGCATGATGGACTCGACTTCTGCGCTCGAACTGCGCGAGGTACCGGCAACATTGCTGGTCATCGGCGGTGGCTATATCGGCCTCGAGCTCGGTACGGTCTACGCCGCGCTGGGGTCGAAGGTCTCGATGGTAGAGATGCTGCCCGGACTGTTGCCCGGAGCCGATCGTGACCTGGTGCTGCCGCTCAGCAAGCGGGTGGAGAAGATTTTCCAGTCGATTCTGCTGAATACCACCGTAAGCTCCGTCAAGGAGGAGCCCGGAGGAATCCGCGTGACCTTTGCGGGTGGCCAGGGCGAAACCGGGGAGAGGATTTTTGACAAAGTCTTGGTATCGGTCGGACGCCGGCCCAATTCCGATATCCCGGGACTCGAGAAGACCCGGGTCAGGGTCGGAGAGCGCGGATTTATCCAGGTCAACCACCAGCTGCAGAGCGACGATCCGGCAATTTATGCCATCGGGGATGTTATCGGGGAACCCATGCTGGCGCACAAGGCTTCGCATGAGGGACGGGTAGCGGTCGAAGCCATGCTGGGACATAAAGTTGCCTTTGAGCCCAATGCGATCCCTGCGGTGGTGTTCACGGATCCTGAAATTGCCTGGTGCGGATTAACCGAAACCCAGGCACAAAAACAGGGGCGGGAAGTCAGAGTCTCCCGGTTCCCTTGGGCCGCCTCGGGCCGGGCGGTGACCCTCGAGCGGGCCGAGGGGATGAGCAAACTCATTCTGGATCCGCCAACTGAACGCGTCTTGGGCGCGGGAATTGTCGGAGTCAATGCGGGCGAGATGATCTCCGAGGCGGTGCTCGCGATCGAGATGGGAGCCACGGCCGAAGACCTGGCACGCACCATTCATCCTCATCCCACGCTTTCCGAGACCGTGATGGAATCGGCAGAAGCCGCCTTTGGCACCAGCACCCACATCTATCGACCGAAGCGGTGACGGTCGCGCATCATCCCCGCCGCAGAAAGTCCCGGCTCCACCAGCGCAGGATCAAGTGCGTTGGCCAGTAGACGACCAGCGGCACAAGGATCAAGTAGGCCAGCAGGTAGACCAGCCCCGGCACCTGGTGTTGTTCCCGGAAGAATGGCCCCCGAGCCCAATTCACGTCGGCCTGGGGACGCCAGAAGAAGTTGATGGGAACCAGGATCCACGCGGTTAAGGTCTGCCATCTCCATCCCTGGCTGTCATAGCCCACCCGCCAAATTCCCCACAGCAGGAGCGGCGGCGTAACCACATGAAATAAGCTGAGCAAGCGGACCAGAATCGGTATGTGAGGGTCGAACATGTAGGCGCTGGCGCCGAAAATATGCCGGCCGCTGAGGGCCGCTCCCAGCAGATCGATCGTGAACAGCGTTTGAAAAGCCAGCAACCCCGTCGCCTGCCACGAGAACAGGAGTGCGCTTTCCCGCCACAGCGCCACGGCGAGCAGCAGGTTGCCGAGATCGCAGAAGAAAAGAAAATTCTGAAGGCCGTACTGACGCCAATAGACCGGTACCCACACCACCACCCACAACGTCCAAGCAATCTTGAGCCACAGCGGCAACCGCATGCCCTGTCATTCTACCCGCGCTAGCCCTGATTGCATGCGGACTACCTGCGGGGGTGGCGCCCGTTGTGACTGCAGTCCCCGTCAGGTTCAGCCAGCATACGCTGACTGCCACTAGCCCACCGCCAGAAACATTTTTTCGCTGCTCATGTTCTGATTCACCACGATTTTGCGCTGTAAAGGACAAGGACGAGAAGTCCCTGAGATCGGCTGAGCGGCAATTCACAGCAGAGGGAAGGGCTTCGATCGACCGAAGCAAGAAAAACTCAGAAATGAAGAGGAGATCTTTAGGAATAAAACTGTCTACGCACTTACCGTTCTAGCTCTTTGGTCCGCCAGTTTCGCGGGCGCTTCGAGCCGGGAAAATCTCAACTCTCAACCTGACGCCAATGCTGCCTCCGCTCAAGCCGGTGCGTCGCCGGACGACTTATCCGCAACGCAAGCATGTTCTTACAGTTTCGCCTCCGGTTCCGGCAATTCCTACGTGGGGTTCTGTGTGTCGGTCAACGGGAACATTGTTAGCATCCAAACCCCACAGGGGCATGAACAGATCGCTGTGCCGGGCGCCAACATCGCTGAAGGCTATGGCATCTGCGACACGCGTCCTGAGGGCATAGCGTATAACGACTGGGCATGGTTTGCCACCTCCAATTGGGGCATTCCAACCCTTATGAGCAAGACAGCCACCAGCGTCGAGATCGGCCGCATCACCGGCGACGGTCTTTTTATCCTCAGGCAGAAGATCAGCCTGGTGCCCTCCACGTCGTCCCTCAAGATCGTCATGACTCTCAGCAACAATTCAGGTACTGCCGCCCCTGTCTACCTCGTACGCTTCGCTGATGTGAGTGCAGACGGCAGATTTCTCAACAATCTGGATTCAACCAAAAACAGGCGTGGCAGCGTGGAACACCACCGGGAACACCAATCCCTATGGACTCGTTCTACAAAATGTCGGCACGCCGAACGCTTTGGCTTGGAATGGGTTCGCACAAAACACCTCCCTGCCGCCGAACTCCTGTGTTCCTTGGGGGAACTACCCGGGAGCGCCTCTGGTTGGGGTCAACGGGTCGCTGGTGATGGGGTACGGGCTATCCATACCCGCCAACGGGTCGAGGACAGTCACGATGACCTACAAGGGTTTTTAGGGGGACCATGTTCGGGGCCCCACGAGTGGGCACGCCACCTGTGCCTTTAACAAGAGAGAGGCTCGCAAGAGTCGAAGCCTAAGGAAGAATACGGGTGGCGGATTCCCACTGATCGGTGTCGAGCCGTGGGCCACGGCAATCGGATGTGCTCCTCGGTTCTCGGCCCAGATGGTTGCTCAGCTCCCACTTCCCCATACTCCAAGCAGCGCGTGAGCCTCTTCCCCAGGGTCCGAATTCGCGCCACCCGGAGTATGACCTCGGTAACTTGATGACAAGTATAGACGTACCTACGATGCCCCTATGAGCTATAAGGCCCTTCTATTCTGTCCTGAACAAAAAACCCTTCGTACAGTGAGCCAAATCTTGGCGGAACTGGACTTCGAGATCGAGGCCTGCCATGAACCTTTTGCGGCGGTGAAAAGGCTGACAACAGAGCACTTCGATGCGATTGTGGTGGACTGCGAGAATGAGCAGAATGCCACTCTGTTATTTAAGAGCTCGCGTCATTTGAGTTCGAGTCGTTCCGTGCTCTCGATCGCCGTGGTGGAGGGCCAGGCGGGGGTTGCCAGCGCATTTCGTATTGGGGCCAATCTGGTTCTCACCAAGCCCATCAATGTAGAGCAATCAAAGGGGACGATTCGCGTAGCTCGGGGCCTGCTGCGGAAAGCGGACGCGCCAAAACCGGACCCGGCCCACAGCTTCCCGCGAACCCCTGCGCCTGCTCCGGTCGAATCTGCTGTTGCCACCGCGGAGCCGAGGGGTGCAACGATGAGAGAAACAGCGGCGCACGCTTTCTCCAAGGAATCCGCGGGTTTTTCCGGATCCGAGTTCGAGCTTGAGAAAGAGCCCGAGCTGAGACCGGAGCCGACCGAAATGGCCTTGCTCGAATCGATGCAGGACCCGGCGTCGGAGGTGTTGCGCGCTCGGGAAGCGGAAAGCCAAGCCGCGGCTGCCAAAGCGCAAGCCGTCGACGCGCTCCATCCTGCAGGTCAAGGCACAGAGGGTGGCGGCAGTGCGGCTGCCGCTGCTCCGGCTCTCGCCCCGCCCGATTCGATCGAGGAACAAAGAAAAATCTTGTCGGAGGCGCCCATGTTTTCGGCGGCCATCGGCCAGGAGTCCGAGCAGTCGGGTAAGAGCGGCAAGAAGAAACTGATCATTGCCGCGGTGGTTCTGCTCGTAGCCGGCGGAGTTTACCTGGCCCTCGAGAAAACCCATGATCAGCCCACGCCGAACGCTGCCGCGCCGGCGGTGAATCAGCCGCAAGCTGCACCGGTTCCAGCGGCGCAGCCAACCAACCCGGAGCCCGCATCGCCGCCACCAGCGGAACCGAGCGGGGACGCCAGCCCAGCTCGCCGGCCGTCAGGTTCGGAGAAGACCCCGTCTAGCCCGCGAACTCCCGCCAAAACCAAGAAGACGGCTTGGCCAGCTGCGCCGAGCGATCCAGGAAAGCGGCTGGTATAACCTCCCCAAGGCCGAAATTGGTTTTGCGCCGGGCAGGATCCCGCACGCCCGACCCGTGCCCTTGAAAAGTCTCCCTCGTCGTCTCGAGCGACCTCCCGATCGACAAAGTCCAGCCAGTTGTGCGCCCTTGCCGACGATGGGCGAAGATCGAGTCCACGATCAGCGAGGGGGAAACATCACGAGCCTAGAGCGGGCTCAGCCTTGCTGGCTGCTCCTTCGAATTAGTCGGGCGCCTTCGATCAACTCAATATGCCCACCACGGGCCGGGAACATTGCCAGACACGTTCTGGGTGTCGATGGCCGAATAGACGTTCACCCCGTAGAAGAAGGGCAGTCCCCAGTCAAAGCCGGAGTTCATAGGATTTAAGCCTCCGAGGGTGCTGAAGGCTGCGTCCGTGCTCGAGGAAGTAAAAAGGCTGAGGGCATTGCTGACACTGAAATTGGTTTTCTTGCTGGTCGACTGATCATAAGACTCATTCGTCGCGGAAAGGTTGAGCAAGGAGGGCGGACAGTAGAACGAAGAGAGATCACCGATCGGCGTACTGGACGAGCACGTCGGGATCGAGTTGTTAACGTCGGGAAAGTATAGTCCGTTCGAGCCGCTGTCGATGAAGCTCCCAGGCCCCGAACAACTTTTGGGGTCGGTAATAGCCAGAGTCTCGCTCTCAAAAATCGTGGTGAAGCTGTCGCACACCACGGTAAACACCGTGGCCGAGCTCGAAAGCTGGTTGTTGCTTTCGGTTCCGATGCCGAAGATCAACGAGCCGGTCACCGTAGCCGCGCTCCCCGAAACTTTGGGAAGCTCGACAATCACACCGTTATGGTCGTTAGCGAACATCACCACGGGATTGGTAACCTGGTTCGCCTCATTGATAAATGCCGGAGTGCAAGGAAGGCTAGAGCAGGTGTAATAAACGGCGGGAGGGGTCCCTCCCTGGCTTGGATCGCAGAGAGGCCCGCAGTCCGAGGGTTCAAGGCCCACGCCCAGAATCCCGTTTGCGCCCAAACTGGATTGCGTGTTCTCGTCCTCGTGGAGGTCGTTATTGGAACAGCTGGTCGGTATGTTCAGGGTGGAGCTGCTGATCACCTGAATCGGCACATTGCTCGCGGTTTCTCCGGCCAACGTCACGTCTGCGGCTTCGACCGGGCCCCAAAGAAAGGACCCATCCACGAAGGAGACGCAATTATAGGCGGCAGAACTACTGGCAGCGTTGACCGCGGGAAGCTTCAGTGAGGGGATTGCTGTTTCTAGGACTCTCAAGCCGTAGGACCCTGTGTCCACCAACAAGTGGCCGACGGTGACACAATTTGAGCTGCTGCCGGGAACACAAACGGTAGCACTGGCGAACACCCCATTGGTGTAGATAGCACCGCCTGTCTGGTTCGCTGTCGGCCCTCCATCGACGGCGATGGCGAGAACGTTAGCCTTGCCATTGGGAGGCGGCGGCGTTGGGCCGGAGCTACTGCCGCCTCCGCCGCCGCAACCGGCAACCAATCCTAGGCTTCCCAGCAGAATCCATATCCAGAGCTTCTTGCGCACAAAGTCCTCCCGTAGCTTCGATTTACTTGATTTCGTCGGCTTTGAGACCCGGGGGCAACATCTCAGGAAGGTAAGCTCGGCCAACATACGCCCGCATGTGTCCGCCGGTTTCGACCACCAGCCCGGGCTGCTGAATGTTGAGCGGTCTGCGCCCGTAGGCCCTCTTCGCCCCTAACGCCGCCGAATACTGTTGAAAGTAGCCGCCTAGGATTTGTTGCATTTCGGGAATGAACGGCCCGTGCCAAGCCACGGCAAACACCCTGCCTGCGGGGGAAACGTACTCGCTGATGATGGTGCCGCCTGGCGCTTGAATGGCGTGTACCTCATAGGCTCCGGCCGGCCTGACGGCGAGGCTGGCGGCCTTCAGGTGTGCCCGATCGGCCTCCACCGAGGTTACATCGCCGCCCAGGGCAGCCCGAGCCGGGCACGACAATCCCACCCACCCGATTGCCGCCATCACCCACGAGGTAAAAGGTATCGAACTCTTACCCAAGATTGTCATATTGATCCTGTTCGCATGCATGCCTCTGGTAAGCCCATGCAACTTAGAAGTCTACCCTGAAAATCCACCGCGGTTGGGTCCAAAGGTAGGATTTCTCCGATGGTACTGTTGGTTGCTTCGCCGACCATTGCCAGAGCCGGGAAGGTACAGAAGGCTGGCTGCCCTCGGCTCCAAGGGAGCAAGCCGCGAGGGTGTTGTCGGAGCCTTCCTGGCCGGTTCCTCCGGGGGCCAGGGGTCGCTCAATCCGTCGTAGAATGAGAGAGACCGTTCGCTGGTCCGACGGCACCCAGCATGGATTTTAAACTTATCAGTGATTATGAACCGCGGGGCGATCAGGGAAAAGCCATCGAATCTCTGCTGAGAGGAGTTCTCGATCATGACGAGCACCAGGTTCTGCTAGGGGTTACAGGGTCGGGTAAGACTTACACCATGGCCAAAGTCATTGCCGAAGTGAACCGGCCTACCCTGGTGATGGCGCACAACAAAACCCTGGCAGCCCAGCTTTACCACGAATTCAAGAGCTTCTTTCCCCCCAATGCGGTCGAATATTTTGTTTCCTACTACGACTATTACCAGCCCGAGGCCTACGTCCCCGCTGCCGACCTTTACATCGAGAAGGAAGCGACCATCAACGACGAACTGGACAAGCTTCGCCTCTCGGCAACCCGTTCCTTATTTGAGCGGCGCGATTGTCTGATTGTCGCGTCGGTGAGCTGCATCTACGGTCTCGGTTCTCCCGAGGCGTATTACGGCATGCTGCTGTTTTTGGACAAGGGTCAAAAGGTGAAGCGGGAGGACATCACCCGCAAGCTGGTAGAGATCCTTTACGAGCGCACCGACAGCGATTTCCGCCGAGGAACGTTTCGCGTGCGCGGGGACGTCATCGAAATCTTTCCCACCTACGACGATATGGCCTATCGCGTGGAGTTGTGGGGAGACGAGGTCGAGGCGCTGTCGCAAATTGATCCTCTGTTCGGAACGGTGAAGCAGAAATACCTCCGCTTGCCGATTTATCCCAAGACCCACTATGTCATGAAGCCGGAAACCAGGTCGCGGGCGATCCAGTCCATTCGCGAAGAATTAGCCTGGTGGGAGGCGGAACTCGGCAAACAGGGGCGCATGGTCGAGGCCCAGAGAGTCCATCAGCGCACCATGTATGACCTCGAAATGATCAAGTCCGTCGGCTACTGCCACGGGATTGAGAACTACTCGCGCCACTTCACCGGCCGGCTCCCGGGGGAGCCTCCGCCGACCCTGCTGGATTATTTTCCCCGCGATTATCTGATATTTATTGACGAATCGCATCAGACCGTGCCGCAGCTGCATGGCATGTATCACGGGGATCGCTCGCGCAAGGAAACCCTGGTGGAATACGGTTTCCGCTTGCCTTCGGCTCTCGATAACCGGCCCCTCACCTTCGAGGAATTCGAGCACCGGGTGAATCAGGCAGTCTACGTCTCGGCTACTCCCGGTCCCTACGAGTTGACCAAGTCGGCGGGCGTGGTCATTGAACAGATCATTCGGCCGACGGGTCTGGTCGATCCTCCCGTCGAGATCCGGCCGGTGAAAGGCCAGATCGATGACCTGCTGCATGAAATTCGCCAGCGCTCGGCGCGTGGCGAACGAGTGCTGGTGACCACGCTGACCAAGCGTATGGCGGAGGACTTGGCCGAATATTACAGCGAAGTCGGGGTGAAGTGTCGCTATATGCACTCCGAGATCGAAACCCTGGAGCGGGTGAAGATTCTGCGCGACCTGCGCAAAGGCGAATTCGACGTTCTCATCGGAATCAATTTGCTGCGGGAGGGGCTCGACCTACCGGAGGTTTCTCTGGTGGCGATTCTCGATGCCGATAAGGAAGGCTTCCTGCGCTCCAGCGGATCGTTGATTCAGACGGTCGGGCGCTGCGCCCGCAACCTGAACGGTCGCGCGATTCTCTATGCCGACACCATGACCGAGTCGATGCAGAAGGCGGTCGATGAGACCAACCGCCGCCGTGCCATTCAGGAAGCGTACAACCTGGCTAATGGAATTACCCCGCAATCGATCGTCCGGCCTCTCGAGATGTCGCTGGCCACCATCGTGGAGGCAGATTACACGGATCTCGCGAGCCCGGAAGCTGACGGCATTCCCGAATTCCGATCGCAAGAGGAACTTGACACCTATATTCAGAAACTGGAAACGGAAATGCGGGAAGCCGCCAAGCGCTTTGAGTTCGAACGGGCGGCCAAGCTCCGGGATACGATCAAGGACTTGCGGACCAAGGAATTCCTGTTTGCCTAGAAAGGGCCGCGCCGCGATGGGCACCGAGGCGATTCAGAAGGCGGCGGCGACGTGCTCCGGCCGGGTTCCCGGCTTCCTTCTCGCCTCCTGACCGAGGACCATGAGTTCCTTTTCGAGCGAGGAAAATCGCCGCAGGACCTCGTGAATTCGCAGCGCCATGTGACGGATGGTTTCGATCTGCGAGCGGGCTTCGGCCGAGAGCGATCCCGGCTCTAACAGCAATAACTCGGAGTTGCCCAGCATCGCCGTCAGAGTGTTGTTCAAGGTGTGGCGCATGTCGAGCATGTAGCGGCCCAGGGTCGCTTGCTGCTCGAGAAGGGCACTGGTCTTTTCCGCCCCGATGGCGTTCGTTTCCGCCCGAACACGATGCAGCACCTCCGAGCCCACCAGAAGCAAGGTATCGAGCCAGTTCTCCTGCTGGCGCAGAGCGAGCATGCCCGGCCAGCGGTCGCGAATCTTTTCGAGCATGGCCGGGTCGGGAGAGACAAATAGAACTCGCTTCCCGGCGGCATCGAGCGCCTCAAGAACGACCGACAGCGCCGCCGGGCGAATCGAGCCTACAATCGCCAACTCGAAGCTTCCGGGATCGAAGCCCAAGCGAACATTGCTGCTCATGAGAACGAATGCCGGGAGGCTGCGCTCGGATTGCCAGCGGCAGGTGATCGAGCGGGCAAATTCCGCTTGGTCGGTAATGATCAGTACGGTCGGCTGCTCCACGAGTTTCCTATCCGGCTCTTGCCAAAGCTCCCCTGTTCAAACCTGGTATGGTCCGCCGGCCGGAAGCTTACTCCCCGCTGTCGGCGGGCGAAGGCAAGACCTCGAATTCCGACGGTTGGGATTCTGCGCCAACCCCAGCGGCAGCGGCCTGTTTGCGGGGTTCTGCCGGGCGTGGGGGGGCAATCTTCGTAGAGCGCGCCTGGGCCGCGTCCACCACCGCCCGAAGGTCCACCAGCATGCGCAGTGGCTGGCCGGAGGAATATTCGGCGTGAAACAGGACCTTCCAGGATTGGCAGATCATGCGCAGACGGGCAATCGGTTCCTCGGCGGAAAACTGGGCGCGCCGGCAATCGAGCGTAGACACCCCGCTTTTCTCAAGCTCTCGTAACCCTTCCACGATCGCATGAAGATCCTGATACATCAGGCGAAAGAAGATGCGGCGCATCAGGAAACCAAAGCGGGTAAAAGCCACCACGGCGACGGGGGCATAGTTCTCTTCCCCTAACGACTCCTTCAATTGCCGCCCCTTTTCGAGGACGTGGCCTGCGAGCAGCCGGTTCAGGTCCTTGGCCGCATTGGCCTCGGCCAGCAGTTGGTTGACCGGAGCGAGCGACTCCGGAACCGTCAGTTTGACCGTCCCGAGCACCGGCTCGAGTACTTGGGCCACGCAAGCTAAATCCACGTTCTCGTCTTGCAGGCCCGCCGGGGCGCAGTGCGCAAAGTACTGCACGAACAGGAAGTCGATCTTGTCGCGATCTGCATCACTGTGTTTCTTGCCCAGATGATGAGTCAGCAGATCGCGCAGGCTTTGCTCGCGGACCAAACTCGTGGTCTGCAGGAATTGGCGAAGCTGATGAACTTTTATGCGCTCATCGAGGTCGAGGAGCCACTGCCGGGCATGCTCGACCGCCTTTTCCGACGGCTGCTCCTCGGTCCCGTTTTCCAGATCGGGGCAGGCGGGAAAATCAATCACGAATTCCTTCGCCAGGTTGGCGTACAGAGGGTAGAGCGCACGGGTTTGACGCCATTCCGCCGCGGGCTGAGTTGGGGAAGCACTGTCCTTCATAGTTTCACGATCCAATTCGCGACCTCCTTGGCAAAGCGAGCGGCGACCGCGGTCTGCGCGCCGTTGTACTCGAGAGCCACGACGCGAGCTTCGACATCGAGCGTCCCGTCGAAGTTCCGTACCCGCAGCCGATCGGCAAACTCGAGTGGCAGGCTGGAAGTAAATAAGACTTCGTAGGGAGTTCCGAACTCGAGGATGGTGTTCTCAGTTACCGTGCTGCGCTCCGTGCCCAGGCGAGTCAAACGGACGGGAATTCTCATGGGTGTAGCGCTGGGAAAAAACTTGGCCAGCTTACTGGTGGAGCTCTGGCGTGGGGGAAAAACCGTGACTGTGCCAGGTTTGGACACGATGCTCTCGAGCTTGACCAAATGCAATCCAGGACAGGCAGAAGCTAGCCCTGTCCGGCAAGCAATATGCACGAGTAAGGCCAAAAGACCACCCCAGCCTGTGAATCGTAAGTGCTTATTTATTAGCTGGTTTGCTCAGCCAAGCTGAGCTTGGCTCAAGTCCGCGTCTGGTTCGCGTCTCAGATTGAAACAGGGTCTCAAATTCAACTCGGTCCGGGCTTCGACTCTACTGCAACGCCTGCCGGGTCGGTCCCAATAGGGGGCGGGGCCCTATGTTGTAACGTTTGAGCTTGCGATAGAGAGTGGCCCGACTGATCCCAAGCATCTTCCCGGCCAGCGATTTGTCGCCCTTGACCTGTTCGAAGACCCGTTCGATGGTCGCTCGTTCAATGTCTTCGAGGTCGGTCGAAGAAGTGGTCACCGCGCCTGGGCCGGCCGCATCTTGGGACGCCGAAGCCATGGCGGGGGGCAGGTCGTTAACATCAATGGCCCGACCATCGCCCAACGCGATGGCGCGCTCGATGGAATTTTCAAGTTCGCGTACGTTCCCCGGCCAACCATAATGCAGCAGGCACTTCATGGCGGCACTGGTGATCTGCATGGAACGGCCCGGGGCATAACGGTCGAGAAACCAGTGCACGAGAATCGGGATATCGGAACGCCGCTCTCGGAGCGCCGGCAAATGCACTGTAACCACGTTCAGGCGGAAATACAGATCCTTGCGGAAGGTGCCCTTACGGTATTCGCTTTCGAGGTCGCGGTTGCTGGCGGCGATCACCCGAACGTCCACTTTGAGCCTCTGGTTGCTGCCGACGGGACGAACCTCCTTTTCCTGCAAGACGCGCAGCAGCTTGGCCTGCAACTCGAGCGGCAACTCCCCGATTTCGTCGAGAAAAATCGTGCCGCCATCGGCGGCTTGGAACAGTCCCGACTTCGATTTCAGGGCCCCGGTGAACGCTCCCTTTTCATAGCCGAACAGTTCGCTTTCGATGAGGGTCGGAACCAGGGATCCACAATCCACCGCCACGAAGGGCTGTTTGGCGAAGGGACCGCGGAAGTGGATGGCGCGGGCCACGAGCTCCTTTCCCGTGCCGCTTTCCCCTGTGATCAGCACCGGAGTGCGCGTGTCCTTCAGGCGTGAGATCATGCGCAACACGTCCTGAATCTTGGTCGAAGAACCGACAATGCCGTGCAGGTCGGTTTCCGTATCCACCCGGTCGCGGAGGAACTGGTTTTCCTCGACCAGCAGAATCTTCTCCGCCATCCGGCGGAGAAACAGGCGCAGTTCTTCGAGCGGCGAGAAGGGCTTGCTGATGTAATCGTAGGCCCCAAGCTTCATGGCTTGAACCGCGGTTTCGACCGAGCCGTGACCGGTCATCACGGCAACTTCGGTGCGGGGAAACAGTTTCTTGACCCTCTCGAGAAACTCCAGGCCGGACATATTCGGCATCACCATATCGGTCAAGATCATGTGTGCCGGTTGTTCGTCCAGCAGGGCCAGAGCTGTCTCCCCGCTACTTGCCTCGAGACAGGTGAATCCCAAGGCCTCTCCGACCGTGCTGCACAGTTTGCGGATGCTCTGCTCGTCGTCAACGATCAGAAGCCGAATTCCGAGATTTTCGTTCACGGCGCCTTTCCTATGGTTTTCTCTACCACTGAAATGAACTGCTGCACGAGAAAAGGTTTTTCGACACAAGGAGCACCGGTCTGGCGCAATGTCGCCACCGTGTCTTCGTTGGCGATATCCCCGGTAATGAACACCACGCGCGCGGCCAGGCGAGGACGATGGTGGGAGATCCAGGCGTGCACCGCGGCTCCGTCTACGCCGCCGGGAGTTCGCATATCCGACACCACCCCCAGGAAATCCCGCTGGGCGAGCAGACGCAGCCCTTCGACCCCGGATTCGGTGCATACCACCTGATAGCCATAGCGCTCGAGCGCCGTGCGCACGTAGGCCATGACCGCGGACTCGTCCTCGATCAGCAGCACCGGCAGGGCGAGCTCGGCGACCGGTTGGATGGCGGGCATGTTCATCGGGGAGCCACTCCGGCAGCTGCCCGGACGGGGGCCGATTCTTGGACGGCGGGCAGGCGCACGAGGAAGGTCGCTCCTACGCCGTCGGTATTGTTGTGACAGAAGATCTCTCCTCCGTGCTCGCGCACAATTCCTTGGCAGATGCTTAGTCCGAGACCCGTGCCCTTGCCGATGTCCTTGGTTGTAAAAAAGGGGTCGAAGATGCGTTCCGGAGACTCGATGCCATGACCGTTGTCGCGGAAAATCACCTCGACCAGGTGGTCGAGATTGGTCGTTCGGATTTCAATGCGCGCGGCACGACCCGTATTGCGCACGGCATCATAGGCATTGTTCAAAATGTTCAGGAAGACTTGCTGCAGTTGGTGCGAGTCTCCGACCACCAGGTGGAGATCCTTATCCAGGTGTTCGAGGACCTCGACGCCGTGGCTATGGAAGTCATAGGCGCGCAGCTGCACGGTGCGGTCGAGGATGGCGTTGAGCTCGATCGGCTTGCGTTGCGGCGGCATGGGACGGGCGAAGCTGAGCAAGTTCTGCACGATCTGTTTGGTGCGTTGGGCCTCTTGCAGGATAACGCGCAAGTCCTTGCGCGCGCTCTCCGGTATCTCGGGATTTTCCAGGAGCAGATCGGCAAACCCGAGAATCGCGGTCAGCGGGTTGTTGACCTCATGAGCGACACCGGAAACCAACTGGCCCACGGCCACCATTTTTTCCGCGTGGATCAGCTTGGCCTGTAAGCTGGCCGCATCGGTGATGTCGCTCATGACCACTACAATGTTGGTAACATTTCCTTGGTCGTCCCGCATGGGACTGAGATTGAGGGAGAAATGCCCCAATCGGCCTGCGCCACGCACCAGCTGCAATTCCAGATTATCCACCTGTTGGCCGGCCAAGGTCGCCGCCAAGGCCTCCCGCAGCGCCGGGCGGCGAGGAGCCGCAATCAGATCCTCGAGCGGTTTCCCCCAGAGTTGGTCGGGCTGGTAACCCATCTCCCGCCAGCGGCGGTTGGCATAACTGATCAGGCCGGCCGTGTCGGTCACCAGAATCAGGCTCTGGGTGTTGTTTAAAATCTTGCCGGAAAAATCGCGCTCGCGCTGCAGTTCGGATTGCGAGCTCCTCAACCCGCTGATGTCCAACATGACCCCGCGATACTGAATCACCCTCTCGTCGGCGTCCCGAACCGCAACGGCATTGATCAAGACCTGAATCGAGGATCCGTCCATACGGCGCAAACTCTGTTCGTGATTGCGCACGACGCCATTCTGGAGCATCAGAGCGGTGAACTGGTCATAGTGTTCCGGGGAGGTAAACACTTGCGTGCAGATGTCAACCTTCAGCAGCTGCTCCCGGCTGTCGTAGGCAAGCAGGCGCAGCAGCGTGTCGTTGACTTCGACAAAGCGCCCGTCCGAAGTGGCAAAAAACACGCCTTCTTGGATGTTGTCGAACAATTCGCGGTAGCGACGCTCCGCCTCCCGCCGGTCGGTAATGTCTTTCAGAACATGAATCGTCTCGAGGCCTCCGGTGGCGGCCTCGACCCGGGAAGTAGAAACCAGATAGGTTCGGTCGAGAAGGGCGAGAATGTGGTCCTCGCCATCCTCGGAGACCGCACGGCAGAACGGACAGGTCCGCGGGGTGAAGCCGGTCGTCAGGGCAAACAGGGCATACGTCTTGACCCCGATCAGTTCCTTGGGCTCAACCCCGATGAAATCTGCCATAGGACGGTTGACCCGCACCACGTTGTCGGACTCATCATGGGCGACAATGAAGTCGGTGATGGCGTCAAAGATCCCAATCCAGTGGCGGTTGGCCGCCTCCATACGGGTGAACAAGCGGGCATTCTCGAAGGCGATCGAGGCATGCGCAGAGATGGCCTGAAGGAGCTGCTCCTCGGCGCGCTCCAGTGGTTTCTGGCGGACCAAGCAAAGGGCACCCATCAGCTCTCCGTCTGCGGCCAGCAGACGAACCAGACTGACGTGGTCGGAGCCCGCCGCCATGCCCGCTTCACCGCCGAGCAGTTCCTCGAGCTTCGAACTCACGATGGCTTCCCCACGGATCCCGAGAAGACGCGGAATGGCGACCTCGAGCCGTGCGGGGGAGAAATTCTCATTCCCTTCCCAAGTCGGGTCGAGGGCAAGGGTCTCCCAGCTTCCGCCTTCGCTTACCGCCAGGAGAGCGGCCTGCGCTGCCATCAATTGCGCGACATGGGCGACAAAGCCCTTGGCCAGGTCGGCAAACTGGAGCTGGCGGTTCCATTCCCAGGCCGTGCGTACCAGGGCCTCCGCGCGCTGCCGCTGCTCCTCCGAGCGCTCGAGATTGCGCACCGATTCCAGTCCAACCGTAAGGTGAGCCGCGAGCGAGCGCGCCGATCGAAGGTGGCCTTCGGAGATCCGGGCGTGATCGGAGCGGTCGACGACGCCCAAGAGTCCCAGTTCTTGGCCGTTCGAGCTGAGGAGCGGCACGGTCAACAGTTGCCGCACCGGGGCAGGGGTGAGCCAGGCAAAATTCGTCGCTGCCAGCGCTTTCGAATCCTCGCTGGCGACAACGTCCTTCGCCGCCAGAGCGCGGGACCAGAGGTCCCCTTCGAGCGCGGCTTCTATCGCCAGCGCCTTTCCCTGTTTCGCAATCGAGCGCAGGCGTAGAGCGCCCCCTTCGAATAAGGCCACGAATCCCAGATCAAAGCCGAGGAAATCGGTGGCACGCAGGACCAAATGCTCGAGGAACTCCTCGATGCGGGAGATGGAGTTGAGCTCGGAGGAAAGGCTGAGGATGCGTTCGAGTTCCTCGGCTTGGTGGCGCGCCGTCCGGCAGAGTTCCGCATTGGCGATGGCCACCGCTCCGAAACCGGAAACCGCTGAGAGCAACGATTTTTCCTGCGTCGAGAATGCGCCTTCCGGCCGCGGATAGACGGCGATCGCGCCGTGGGTTCGCGAGGTCCGGAAGGGGGCGGCCAGCAACACACCCCCGGAAGCCAAGCCGGCATTGAGGGGGACGGCCGGACCCATGGGGAAGGAAATCACCTCCCCCGCCGCCACCGCCCGGGCCACCAGCTCGCTCGCGAATTCCAACCCCTCCCCGGCAAAGCCAGCGCGCAGCGCAGAACTCAATTGGGGTGACTCGGCGGCGACGGCCTCGAGTGCGATTAATTCACCATCCCGCAGGAAGATTGCGACCAGCGGGGTACGAAGCAGGGTTCGCAGATGTTCGGCAATGGCCTCGGCCACGGTGCCGCTGTCGGGGACCACCCGAGCGGCCTGGGCGACTTCGGTGAGAATAGCCGCCGGGTGGGGCTCGGCGAGCGTGGTCATCGACCGCCTGGCCTCGAGCAGTCGGCCGAACTGATTGGCCAGAATCGTCGCCTCGCTCATCGACCCGGCGTGAAAGAAATCACTGTCTGAGGCGTGGAGAAATACCGCCGCTCCAATCACTTCATCGGAGACCAGTAGAGGCACAGCCATCAGGGACCTTGCCTGAAACTCTCTCGCCAGGGAAGACCGGCCAGGATCGACATGGTTCATGGAGAGCACTCTCCGTTGTCGAACCGCCTCGATGGCCAAAGCGCTATCTTCAAAGAAGAGCCGACGCCCCCGGAAATGCTCGGCCATCAATCCGTCGGCCTCCGTTCCCACCAATTCGCCGTTCGCCTCCAGCTGCCAGAAGTAGGCGCCGTCGACCTCGAAAAACTTCCTAGTTTCGCGGCAAAACAGTCGGATCAGCGAAGCCCAGTCGCTTCCCCTTTGGGCTGCCTCAGAAAGGCGAAGGAGCACCTGTTGAAGCGCCGGTTCAGCGTGAGCCTTCGGATCTTCCAAGATGTATGGTCTTTCCCAACCAAAGAAAATGGAATACCAAGGAAAGTAGCCTGCAATCTCAAAGTGAGTCAAGAGAATAAACACCGGCGGGTGCAAAGTTAGAAAATCGCCCCGATTCGCCGCCGAGTGTCTCAAGCTGAAATGCCGAAGGGGCCAGTCTGCAACGAAAGCCGGCAGAGTCCTCTCCTCGCTTCACATTGAGACGAATAAGTTATTGAAAACAATAAAAAGTTACTTTCGAGTGCGGGCACCAGACCAGCTTGGCAGAGGCTTTGCTCCCTGGCCAATGACCCGGGTCAGAGCCGCTGGGGGGGACCTCGCGAGTTTCAGAGCGGGCTCAACCCTGGGGTAACGGTGGCGATTCCGGCCTTCGGCCAGGGGGGCCCTGGCGCCGGGCTGAACCGGGTTTTGCGCCGGAATAACGGGAGCGTTCGCGTCACCAAAGTAATGGGGGGTAAATCGATTTTAGTAAGTGCAGCGCCCGAACCCCTGAAAAAATGGGAGTTCGAGCGCAATGCAAAAGAAAAAAGTGGAGGACGGTCGAGTTCAAGCTCAAACCTTCGGAATAAGGCAGCGACCTAGCCGAACCGGTAGAAACGACTCGGCGGAGCAATGGCAATGACGATTGGCAAGAAACTCTACGTGAGATTCGGAGCTGTGCTCGCGACGGTCGTGGTCTTATTCCTGGTCAACTACTTCGCCGTCGAGCGCGAGCACAGTGCGAAGGCGGCTGCTTCCCAAGCCCTGAGGATGGCGGAGACCACCAACAAAGTCCGCTTCCAGATGATGCAAAATCGCCTTTACCTGAGCAACTACCTGCTCAGCGGAGACACGCGCGAGGTGGAGAAGCTGAACGAGGGAGAGCACATGCTGCAAGATGCTCTCCAAGCCGCGGAGAATCAGGCGAATTCCGAACAGCAAAGGACAGCGCTGGCGAAGGTGCAAACCAGCGAGCAGAACTGGGCGCGGGAATTTGCCAGCACTCTCATCGACAAGCGCAAGGACGTAGACGGGGGAAACGCCACCGTGGCGGAGCTGCAGATTTTCTATCTGCAGAAGGACGCCTCCTCTTGGGTCAAGGCCGCCACCGAGTACCTCGACTCGGCCGACGAGGAGAGCACGAAAACTCTCGAGCTGCGACGCAAATCGGATGAGACGGCGGCCACGGGCACGATCGTGATCGCCTCCGTCAGCACGCTTCTAGCCTTGGGCTTCGGCGTGGTGATCGCCTATAGCACCGCGCGATCGATCACCGAACCCTTGAACAATCTGATCGGGGTCTCCCGGCAAATCGGCAATGCCGGCGATCTCGACCACGTAATCGACACCGAGGGCAACGATGAAATCGGTGAACTGGCCCGGACCTTTGCCCGCATGGTCAAGTACTTGAGGGAAATGGCCGGCGTCGCCGAAGCCATTGCCGGCGGCAACTTGACGGTCAAGGTCGAGCCCCGCTCGAGCAACGACACCCTGGGCAATGGCTTTGCTCGCATGACGGCCGGATTGCAGAGTCTGGTGCGCAACGTCCGCGACGCTGCCTCGCAGGTAACCAGCGCTTCCAACCAGGTAGCCGGGGCTTCCGACGAGTCGGCCAAAATCAGCTTGCAGACTTCCTCCGCCATCGACGAGGTCACCAGCACCATGCACGAGATCAGCGTCAACGTGCAAAACATGGTGAAGAGCACGCAGGTGCAGGCCTCGAGCGTGAGCGAAACCTCCGCCTCGATCGACCAAATGGTGGCTTCGATCCAGCGCGTGGCCGACACCGCCAAAGTGCTTCTGGATATCTCCAATCGTTCCCGGGAGGAGGTGCATAGCGGCATCTCCACCATGGACAAAGCGACCGACGGACTGAATCGCATCAACACCACCATCCATGCCTCCGGCGAAATCATCGACGTGCTCGGGCAGCGAGCCGATGACATCGGGAAGATCATCGAGGTCATCGACGACTTGGCGGAGCAGACCAACTTGCTGGCGCTCAATGCCGCCATTGAAGCGGCGCGAGCCGGAGAGCACGGCTTGGGCTTCGCCGTGGTCGCCGATGAAGTGCGCAAGCTGGCGGAAAAATCGGCGCAGTCCACCAAAGAAATCTCCGAGCTGATTCAGAGCATCCAGCGCGAGGCGCGCAAAGCGGTGGAGAACATGGATCGCTCGACCGGCATCGTGAACGAAGGACTCGGATTGGGACAAGAACTCAATACCGCCCTGCGCAAGATTTCGAACGTGGTCACGGAAGTCTACAAATTTGCCCAGGAAATCGGGGCAGCGACCAATCAGCAGTCCCACGGTTCGTCGCAGATTGCCCGGGCCACGACCCGATTGAACGAAATCACCCACGAGATCAACTCCGCGGTGGAAGAGCAGGCTTCCGGGGCGCACGCCGTGGTCAAGGCCATGGAACGGATGCGAGAGCTGGTACAGCAGACCACCTCGGGATCGGCGGAACTGGCGGCATCGGCCGAACAGATGTCGAAAATGTCGCGCGGATTGCTCGAGTCCATGGATCGATTCACGCTGGAACAAGTGGACCATTCGAGCCTGCTTCGTGAGGAATCTGGCAAAGGCGCGTTCCGGCAAGCGGCTGCCGGAGGGACCGATTAGGCTCGGGGAACCTCGGCATGAACCGCGAACTGCACATCGTCGGCTTTCAGATCGGGCGCGAAACCTACGGTGTGCCGATTACCTCCCTCCACGAGATCGTCCGCGTACCGGAAATCACCGCCGTACCCGGTGCACCGGACTACATGGAAGGTGTCATCAACTTGCGGGGCAAGATTGTGTCGGTGCTCGACCTCCGGAAGCGGTTGGGCGAGCCCGCGGTGACTTCGAATAAGCAGAATCGAATCCTGGTGCTCGAACACAAGGGAAAGCTCTCGGGATTGATCGTGGATTCCGCCTCGGAAGTGCTGAAGATACCGGTCGCCGATGTGGAAGCCTCTCCCACGGAACATTTTGAAGGAAACCTGGACTGCATCACCGGACTGGGCAAGTATCAGGGCCGGTTGATTGTCCTGCTCGACATGGCCAAGCTGCTCGAATCCGGCACGGGGGCACGCAAGGGCGAATCCAGCAAGATCAGCCAGCCCGCTCACCGGACGTCGGAAGCGCAGGCGACCGCGTCGCAACTAAAACGATAGGGGACGAACAAAATTCATCATGGCTAGTCCGAGTATGCCGCCGCAACTGTCGGAACCTGAACTGAAGTTGTTGCAGGCGCTGGTGTATCAAGAATGCGGAATGCACTTTGATGCGCGCCGCACCCATTTTTTGCAGGATCGCCTGCTACGGCGTTTGAAGGAATGCCGGATGGATTCCTTCTACAGCTACTATCGGCTGCTGATCAGTCGTGAAGGCAAAGCGGAACTCGCCAAACTGGTCGAGAATTTGACGGTCAATGAGACCAGCTTCTTTCGCAATCAAGCGCAGTTGGACCTGTTTCACAAACACATCCTCGATGACTTGCTGCGCAAGAAGCAGGAGAAAAATGACTTTTCTCTGCGCCTGTGGAGCGCAGGTTGCTCGACCGGCCAAGAACCCTACACCATGGCCATGCTGGTGGCCGACGCCTTGTCCTATCACTGCCTGCGCAACCCCACCGGTCACGAGGTGAGCTCGCCCAAACCCCTGGTTGCCCCTCCGTGGAAGGTGGAGATTCTGGCCAGCGATATCAACTATTCGGTGTTGCGCATCGCCCAGGAAGGGATCTACAGCGAACTGCAGATGACATCGGTCGACTACAACTACCGCCTGCGGCATTTCGACAAGGTGGGCGATCGCTACGCCATCAAGAAGTCGCTCAAAGAGCTGGTCTACTTCGACTTTCACAATCTCAAGACCGAATACCTGCCGCAGCGTAACGACGTCATCTTCTGCCGCAACGTCATGATGTACTTCGACGAGGCCGAGCAAAGACGGCTGGTCGAGAAGTTCTACCGCTGCTTGAACCCCGGGGGGTACATGCTGATCGGGCACGCGGAAAGCCTGATGGGTTTGAGCAACAAGTTTGCCATGGTCTACCGCGGCACCGGAACCGCGTATCAAATGATCGAGGTGAAGGCGTGAGCCAGTTCTCCGACGAACGCAGCCAGGAGTTGCGAGAGCTCTTTTTAGAGACCTCCGAGGAACTGCTGCAATCGTTGAATGAAGAAGCCCTGAAGCTCGAAAAGACGCCCGGGGATGGCGAAATCGTGCGCACCATGCGGCGAATCGTGCATACCTTGAAGGGCGACTCCGCCGCCGTAGGCTTTCAGGAACTGAGCGAGCTGGCCCACGAATTTGAAGAAGCTCTTGCCATGGAGGCGACCGCGGCGCACGCCTCGCTGGCGGAAATCGCCTTCGCTTCCGTCGACATGTTCAGCAGCATGCTGGGTGCGTTTCGCACGCAGGCTGATCTGCCCTCGTCCGAGCCCCTGCGCAAGCTCATCGCGGAGCTCACGAGTGCGACCCCGAAGACGCCGGGCCGAAAAAAGAAGTCGGGAAGCACCCCGCGGGTCAAATGGAACGAGTACGAGAAACTCTCGGTCGTGAACGCGCTCGAAGCGGGGCAGCGGGTCTTCGATCTCGTGATACAAATCGATCCCACCTGCGCCATGCCGATTGCGGCTCGCCAGTTAATCTGGAAGGCGGTGGCCGAGATCGGGGAGGTGTTAGCGGCGCGGCCGGAAGCCGGATCCACCGAAGCCACCACCTGGTTTGAGTTGCTGGTCACGACGGATCGTTCCAAGGGAGAACTGGCTGCGAAATCGAACATTCCCACCGTGGTCTCGGAAGTCAAGATCGAACCCATCGAGATGGAATCGGAGGAGACCGCCGCGGACGCTCCGGCTGCGACCTCGGAGTCAGCGGCGGCCAGAGCGGAAGAGGCCAATTCCCGATCTTCGGCGGCAACGGAAGCCCACGCCAGTCCCGCCGCCGCGGCGCAACCGGCGCCTTCGGTTCCTAAAAAGGCAGCTGCTGCGGGAGAAAACATCTTGCGAGTGGATGCCGAGCGTATCGATGCGGTTCTCAACCTGGTCGGTGAACTGATCATCGGCAAGTCCATGCTGCAGCAGGCGATCAATGAGTTTTCCGGGCGGTTCCCCAAAGATCAGATGCGGGGCCGATTCGCCGATGCCATGGCCTTTCAGTCGCGCGTTTTGGGTGATCTGCAACGCGCGGTCATGAAGGTCCGCATGGTTCCGGTGGAACAGCTGTTCCGCCGGTTTCCGCGCATGGTGCGCGACGTGGCCAAGCAGTGCGGCAAGGATGTGCAATTGGTGGCCAGCGGAGAACACACCGACCTCGACAAGGGCTTGCTCGATGCCATTGCCGAGCCCATGACGCACCTGGTTCGTAACGCTGTGAGCCACGGTATCGAAAGTGCCGCCGAGCGGGTTCGCCAAGGCAAGCCGGCGCATGGCACCATCCGGCTGGATGCCTATCATCAGGCCAATCAGGTCATCATTGAGGTTCGCGACGACGGCGCCGGGATCGATGCGCAGAAGGTGAAGAAGCGGGCCCAGGAACGCGGCATCGTGCGGGCCGAGGACGCGGCTCGCCTCAGCAGAGCCGAGATTCTCGCACTCATCTTACGGCCGGGGTTCACCACCGCCGACCAGATTACCGAGGTTTCCGGACGCGGCGTGGGGCTCGATGTGGTGCAAACCGTTCTGCAGCGGCTGAAAGGGACGGTGCAGGTCGAAACCGAGCCCGGGCAGGGCACCACGTTCCGCTTACAGTTGCCCTTAACCTTGGCCATTATCAAGGCCCTGCTTTTCAGGGTGGAAGAGCGATTGTATGCCATTCCTCTGAATGCAGTGGGCGAGATATCTCGTGCCCAAGAATCCGACCTGCACGAAGTCAGTGGCTGCGAGCTGCTGCAGCTGCGAAACCAGGTGCTTCCGATTCTTCGCCTGGGAAATCGTCCCGAAGAGGGGACGAGCGAATGCTTGCGAAAGGTTTTCGTGTTGCTCATTCACATGGGCGAGCGCAAATTCCTGCTGCTGGTGGATGCGCTCGAAGGAGAAGAAGAGCTGGTCATCAAGGCCTTGGATGACCAGACCATCGAAACTGATCTGGTCAGTGGTGCCTCGGTGCTCGGAGACGGACGGGTGGTATTGATTTTGAATCTGGTGGCCTTGGTGGAGCGCTTCCTGAAAGCGGGACACGACCCGCAGGCGCTGCCGGCGCTGGGGGGAACGCGCGGCCCCGGCGAGGCAGCGCGAGCGGCGGCCGCGATGACGCGGGGGGCTCATCCATGACCACTCCAACCACTCCCGTACGCGTGTTAGTCGTGGATGACTCGGCTCTGATGCGCAAGTTGATTCCCCAGATCCTGGCCACCGACAGCTCGATTCAGGTGGTCGGCACGGCCATCGACGGGAACTTCGGCTTGAAAAAGATTGCGGAACTGCAGCCGCAAGTGGTGACTCTCGACCTCGAGATGCCGGGCATGAGCGGGCTGGACATGCTCCGGGAGATCGTGCGCCGTCACCGCGTGCCCGTGATCGTGGTTAGTTCTCATAGCACGCAGGGAGCGTCGATTAGCCTCAAAGCGCTCTCCATGGGAGCCTTTGACTTCGTCGCCAAGCCGAGCGATGTCTCGGCGCGCATGCCGGAGATCGCGCAGGAGCTGATCACCAAGATCAAAGCGGCCGCGCAGAGCCGGGGCGTCAAAGTGGGGGCGCCGGCGATGCCACCCGGGCTGCCTCAGGAAAAGGCTGCAGCGGCCAGCGGCTCGCAGCCCACGCGGGTGGTCGTGATCGGCATATCGACCGGCGGTCCTGCGGCCTTGCAGTATGTATTGCCCCAGCTCCCCAAAGATTTTGCGGGAACGATCCTCATCGTGCAACACATGCCGGAAGGATTCACCGATATGTTTTCCCGCCGTTTGGACGAAATCTGCGCCATTCGCGTCAAGGAAGCCCAATCGGGGGACTTGCTCATACCCGGCCGTGCGCTGGTATGTCCGGGGCACCGCCATATGAAGGTGAAGAAGTTGCCGTTAGGCGATGTGGTGGTGTTGACCGATGAACCGCGGGTGAATGGGCACCGGCCCTCCGTCGATGTTCTGTTCAAAAGTGCGGCCGAGGAATTCGGCACTCGGACCATTGCCGTGCTGATGACCGGGATGGGGGACGACGGCGCCCAAGGTATGAAGAAGGTAAAAGACGTCGGAGGCATGACGATCGCCCAAAGCGAGGATTCCTGTGTGGTGTTCGGTATGCCTAAGGCGGCCATCGAGCGTGGTTGTGCGTTGCGGGTCGTAAATCTCGACGCCATCGCCAACACCTTGCTGGCGCAATGCGGGCAGGAACCTAAGGGTACATCAGAAACCGGCGGGGGCGGCAGCGCCGCCGCGGCCGGGAAGAACTGAATCTTCGGCAAGCACAGCAGCTTGTCGCATGTTTGGAGCAGGAGGGTGCTTTATGGAGCAGTTTGCCACAATGAAACGCAGCAAGGACGGTCAACCGATCCGCTACTTGATCGTGGACGACTCCGTCTTTGCCCGCAAGAACCTGGCCCGCATGATCGAAACCTTCGGCGGCCAGCTTGCCGGAGAAGCGGGCGACGGTGCCGCAGCCATCACCGAATACGACCGCACCAGCCCGGACATCGTGCTGATGGATATCACCATGCCGCAGATGGAGGGGATCGAGGCAGCGGAGAGAATCGTACAAAAGCATCCCGAAGCACGTGTGGTCATGGTGTCGTCGGTCGGATACCAGGAAAACATCGTCGCCGCTCTGCAGCGGGGCGCCCGCCATTTCGTGCAGAAGCCGGTCAAACCCGAAGTTCTGTATGAAGTGATCAAGTACGTGATGGGCGAGGATGGATCCGTGGCTAACGCCGCAGCCGTAGGCGCCCCGGGGAGCGCGGGAGGGGCGCAATGAAGATGGAGCTGATTCAGCCTTTCATTAACGCGGCCGATGCTGTGCTGGCGCAGGGGCTTGCCTGTTCCCTGTCGATTGGCAGTCTGAGCATGGAGGAAGAAGCCTATCGGCGCAAGGGAATGGCGGCCATGGTCCGGCTGACGGGCGATATCGAAGGGCGAGTCATTTTCGATCTCGATAAGGAAACCGCGGTACGAGTCGCCCGGCGCTTTGCCGGAGCAGAACTCCCCGAATCCGATGATTTGGTGCGCGAAACGGTTTTCGAACTCGCCAATCAGGTGATTGGCAACGCGGTGACAACCTTAAACGATCAAGGTTTTCATTTCCGGGTTCATCCTCCCGTGCTTCACGACTCCGAACACGGTGAGAAAGGCAGCGAGGATACCGAAGCTCTGGTGATGTGCTTCGAGACGGCAAGCGGGAATGTCTTTATGAACATCGCCATGCAATATAACTCTGTTCAGTCGAAGGGATTGGCCGCAGGCGGACACAGTTAGAAGGGCGGTAGAGGTCCCCAGACGCGAAAATCGTTCAATAGCCTACACTCCATCCCATATACCCCTCGGTTTAATCGCAGCAGCCGACGTACAGCATTCCAAGAAATTTCGAGCCAATCGTTCGGAGCACACGACCGCCTGCGCTAGCCAAGCGGGGATCTTCAGGGAAACGCCTATCCCTTGTGGAAAGGGTATTCGAGCGCGCCGGTGAAAAATCGGTTTCTAGCCTCCCGGTAACGAACCCGCAAGCACTAGTACCGGGGTCTGGGGTGTGAGTACGATTCCTGTGCCGATGTTGTAGCTCACGGAGACGCCCGCCGGGTTAATCACCGTGAAGGTCCCGGCACCAAGTTCATAGATCACAAACGTTCCGTTGTTTCCGAACTGGAACATCCCGCTGATGGTGACGCTCATACCTGGTCGGAGAGTTGGACCCGAAATCGGATTGTAGCCGTAGGTCGTATACGACCCTTGTTGCGAGGCCGAGGTGATTTGAATGTGGGCCGGGGGTATGGCACTGGTCGGTGCCTCCATCCGGACCAGCACCGTGTTGTTCGATGTCTGAATCACGGCAGTGTTGCCCGCATCGCAGTTCCCTACGTAAACCCGAGAGCCGTCCGCCGCCGCCGCCATAGACAGCTCGGACCAGGTCTGGGTCGGGCATCCGGACACATGCTGAACCGAGTTCAGCGGGATCGTGGTCATCGCACTGAGATTCGCTGCGTTGAACACGGTGACCGTAGCCGTGACGGTTTGATTGGGAGCGGTGCCCGCAAGCCGGGCGCTCGCCACATAGAATCTGCTCCCATAGGGCGGCAGGGTTGCGACAGAGACCGGATTTGCCACGGCCAGTGGAGTCGCCGGCAGGGTATCGGTCGAGGCATCGAGTGCCGTCACCGTGCTCGTCGTTGGGTTGGTCACATAGATGCGATTGAGGTTCGGATCGTAAGCCATGAAGTTCGCCCCTACGCCAACCGAGGCAGGAGTACCGACCACGGCGTCAGAAAACGTGTCGATTGCCGACACGCTGCCTGCGCCTTCGTCGAGCACATAAACTCGCTGGTCATCCGCTCGCGCCACCACCCAGACGGGATTTATCCAGGATGGGCCGGGAGATGGGGCGATGGGGGCATTCGCGGTTAGGTTGACAGGGTTGACACTCAACACTGAGGAGGGATTCGCAGTGACGACATAAAGCTTCAGCGCGTTCGGCATCTCGGCCATGGCCACGGGAGACCCTCCGACCGAAACCGTGTTGGTGACCGAATTGGTGGTTGCACTAATCGCTGATACCGTCCCGTTTCCCGCGTTGGCTACATAGACGGTCGCGCTTTCGGTTGAGGCCACAAAGTCGGGTGCTGCACCTTGGGGCAAACTGATGGTGGTGACCTGATTCAGGACCGGCGGGGGGGGTGGCGGCGCCGGCGTACTGGAAGAACCGGAGCCGGAGGACGAGCTGGACGATGAACCCGAGGAAGAACTGGAGGAGGAACCGGAGGACGAAGTGGAGGTCGTGCTCGAGGTTGTCGGTGCAATGGTGGGCGCGAACGTCGAAACCGTGTCATCTCCGCTGTTGACTACAAACACTTTGGTTGAGTTGGCGGCCAGGAGTGCGTATACCGGCATCATGCCGACGATGGACTGCGAAGTTTCGGTGTCGCCCGCAACATCGATGGTCGAACTCGCACCCGGTTGGCTCGTCCCATTCTGCGTGAGTACCAAGGCGACATTGCTGAACCCGGGGTTGGGCAGCGTGGGTATGATCGGAGTCGCCACCGGCCGGTAATATGCGCCGCACCCGGACCACATCAGGATAAGCAGAGAAGCCGTCGCTGCACCCAGGGAGCGCAGGAAATTCGCAGGTCGAACCTTCAGGGGATCGAAAATCGGCATCGGATTTCGGAGGTTCCTTATTTTAACGGCTAGCCGCCATCCGCGCCACAGGCTGGCCGTGTCCTTTCCTTGCTTTTATGAACCTAGCCACCCCAAGACCAAGAATGATTGTGATGTTCAGGTTTCTAGTTTGCCATCACGAGCTGCGTGAAGTCGCTCGGCCACTCCGGTATAAAAAATTGTATGCAAGCCGGACATCGCACGGGAACCGGATCGTAGAAAATAAGTCCTGGGATTCACCCATTCCTGGTCGCTGGGAATAAGAATCCTCCACCGCGACCAAGTGCTCGCGCTATTAATAGAAGATGCGGAATCAGCCTGCCGCGGTCGCCTGCCTGCCAGTCATATTGCACGTCAACCTGGACCCCTTGCAAAGGGAGGAGCCCAATCCACATTGCTGGTGACGATAGCTTCTGCTGGCTAAGCCGCTGGTCCTACTTGAATCGGGAGTGAAGGCTCAACCGTCCGTCACATCGAGCGATGCGAGGCTGAGTGTCTGGAATAACTTGGTCAGGTTTCGTTGCGACCGGTACCTTGGGCTGTGGTAGCGAGGGAAGGTGGGAGGAAATCCTATCCTCACAGAATCTGGTTTGATTCTTGTTCGGGAAAGACCGCTCAGACTCGACCGCGTTTCGCGCCCGTGGCTTCCCGAGCCGCCGCGGCGGGCTTCTTCTTCCCTTCCATTTGCGCCAGGCTTTGTTTCAAGGCGGACATCAGATCGACGACGGGGGCAAGCTTTTTCGGCTTCTCCACTTCCGCAATCTTGCCGCCTTCCAACTTGGTTTGGATCAGTTTCTTGAGGTTGTCTTGGAAGGTATCGTGAAATTTCTCCGGTTCCCAGTCTGCGGCCAGAGCTTCAATGAGCTGATGGGCAACTTTGACTTCTGCTTCTTTCAATTCGACATCGGGCGCACCGAAACCCTCGACGGCTTTAACCTCCTCGGCGTAGTACATCGTGTGCAGCATCAAACCTCCCTCATGCGGGCGGAGGAAAACCGTGTACTCACGGTTGTGCATGGTCAGTTTGGCAATCGCGACGTAATCGCTCTCTTGCAAAGCCTTGGTCAAAAGTGCGTAAGGGCGGCGGCCTGCCTCCTCCGGCAGCATGTAGTAGGAAGATTCGAAATACACGGGGTCGACGTCGCCGGCCTTGACGAATTCGAGAATTTCCATCGTCTTGGCCGTCTTAGGCTCGATCTTCTTGATCTCCTCGGGTTCAACGACGACGTACTCGTCCTTGCGGTACTCGTAGCCTTTCACGACTTCGCTGCGTTCAATCACGCGATTGTCAGCCGGACAGTAGAGTTGTTGTTTGACCCGCTGCAGATCATCGCGGTGCAGCATGTGGAAGGAGATGCCTGAACTGCGAGCGCCGGAGAACAGCCGTACCGGCATCGAAATCAAGCCAAAGGTAAGATATCCGGACCAAACCGAAGCCGCCATGGTTCACCTGTGCCGCCTGCGCGCCAAAGCCGCGCTTGGACCGTAAGATTATACCCAGGGTTGATGCATCCAGGTGTAGGTGGTAACCGAGAGTAGAATCAACAATATTCTGGGGTGATGGCTAGCCACAGGCTATACCTAGTGGGTGTTCGGGGTGAGCTCGGGGTCGCGTCCATGCCTGACTTCCTGAGTACGTGGTTTCTGGCCGGCTGGGACATCGAAGCCCGGCGGCTCGGTCTGGCCCTGCTGGTAACCTTGGTCTTTACCGCCGTCGCCCGTTGGTTGCGTGGAGTCAGCTTCTCGGGCTCGATCGCCGGTGCCGTGATCTGCTTTGTTTTGTACTCCGTCGCCGGGTTCGGGGCATTTGCAGCCTTGGTTTCCGTGTTTGTCCTCACCTGGCTCGCCACCCGGTTTGGCTACCAGAGGAAGCAAGCCCTGGGGACGGCGGAAAATCGGCGGGGACGAACCGGCTCCCAAATCTTGGCCAATCTCGCGACCGCGACGGCCTGCGCTGTGCTCTCGGCCCTCAGCCGCAAGAGCGCTTTCTTAGTGGCTTCGGTCGCCGCCCTGGCGGAAGCCGCGGGCGATACCGTGTCGAGCGAATTTGGCCAGGCTCTGAGCGATACACCGAGACTGATTACTACCTGGGAAGTTGTGCCGGCGGGCACCAATGGGGGCGTGAGCCTGATCGGTACTCTAAGCGGCATCCTGGCCGCGGCGATTGTGAGCACGGTTTCCCATCTGGCAGGTCTGGTGTCACTCGAGGGTGCGAGAGATTCGATCATCGCCAGCGCCGTGGGCATGATGGCAGACAGCTACATGGGGGTTGCGCTCGAGCAGCGTAAGCTGCTCGATAACAATTGGGTGAACTTCCTGAGCACGTTAGTCGCCGCGGGCGTTGCGCTTTTCCTGGCTTGAGGAGAATTTTTGCAGCTTTCCCCGCTCAGGTTACATCTGGACTCGCAGCTTCACCTTGGCGAGGCCTTGGTCTCCGATCCCGGCAGGTGAAAACAGGGGAGAACAAAAATGGCGGATCCGCGCTATCCCATTGGAGAATTCAAGTTCAGCGGTGCCAGCAGCGAAGCCCAGCGGCAAAAATTCATCGAAGACATCGAGCAGACCCCCGAAGCCTTGCGGGCCGCGATTCACGGACTGACGCGGGAGCAGATTGAAACCCCGTATCGCGACGGAGGGTGGACGGTGCGGCAAGTGGTACACCACGTCCCGGAAAGCCACATGAACGCCTACATTCGATTCAAGCTGGCGCTGACCGAGGATGAGCCTACCATCAAGCCGTATCTCGAAGACCGCTGGGCCAAACTCGAGGACGTGGCATCCACGCCGCTCGAGGTCTCCCTGTCCCTCCTCGATTCCTTGCACCGGCGTTGGGTGATCCTCTTGCGTTCGCTGAAGCCGGAGGATTGGAAGCGCAATTTCCGCCATCCTGAAATGGGGGTGGTATCGCTCGAGAAGACTCTGGCACTCTATGCCTGGCATGGGCGTCACCACGTGGCGCATGTGACCCAGTTGAGAAAACGGATGGGATGGTGACCACGGCGTTCGCCTGGTCTCACTTGGTTGGCGGCAACACCCCGGGGAGACGGCTAAAGGGGAGGTACAGCCGCCATAGGGCATAGCTGAGCGCCTCGCGAAGCACAGCTTCGACCCTCTGCCAGGCGGAATGCGGCCGTGAATCCGGACGGGGAGCAACGTAAACCTGGACTCCCTCGTGCTCGAGCAACTTGCGAATGCGGAAGACGTGATAGGCGTCGCTGACCGCGACACAACTGTGCATACGATTGGCGTGCATGATCACCGCCACTCGCTCTGCCGATTGCGCCGTATCCGCGCCTTGGGTTTCGGCGATGAGGCTTCGATCGGGAACTCCGCGGCGCATGAGGTAGTCGTGACCGACTCCGCCCTCGCTAAACTGAGGATCGGAAGCGGCACCACCGGTGGTAATGATCACCGGCGCCACGCCGCGCTCGAACAGCGCAAGGGCATGGTCCAGCCGGGCGCGAAAGACCGGCGACGGCCGGCCCGCATATTCGGCCGCCCCGAACACCACGATGGCGTCCGCCGGATGAATCTCGGCTTCCCCGGCCGCCCGCTCGATTCCCAGGCAAACGCTGACCAGGCTGACCAGGAGGAGGAGTGCGGCCAAAAACGCGAGCCAGCGCAACCAAGGTTTTCGAGAGGTCGATTTCAGATTGCCTTCGCTCATCCCTGTGCGAAGAATTCAGAAATCTCCTGAGAAGGAATCGCACCATCGCGCAGAACGCGCCAACGCGCCTCCTCGTCGGTTAGATCGACAATGGTCGAAGCCACTTCCCGGGGCGAGGTTCCGCCGTCCACGATGATCGAAATCCGCCCCCGGAGCTGCTCGCGCACGGCTTCGGCCGTGGTGCATTCCGATTCGCCGCTCAAATTCGCCGAGGTGGCCGTAATGGGAATTTGCGCCGCTCCCACTACGGCGAGCGGAATCTTGGCACTCGGAACCCGCAAGGCCACGTTTCCAGTCTTGGCGGTTACCTTGAGGGGCAGGCGAGACGCGGCTTTGACGATGATGGTCAGCGGCCCGGGCCAGTAGCGCCGGGCCAGCAGGTAGAACTCCTCGGGCAGAGGCTTGCACAACTCCTCGGCTTGATCCACGCTCTCAATCAGCAAGGAGAGAGGCTTGTCGCGGGATCGGGACTTAATGTCATAGACCCGGTCGACGGCGCGCAGGTTGAAGGGATCCGCCGCCAACCCGTAGAAGGTATCCGTGGGCATACCCAGGACTTCACCCGCACGAATCTGCTCGGCCGCATAGCGGATCAGAGAGGCTTCGGGTTTTTCGCTGCTGATTTTGACGATTTCCGCGCGCACGCGAGTCCTTCGTGGACTTTGTTTGAACGCGAAACCTAACATACCATGCCGGAGTTCTGCAAGCCGAGCGTATTATGCACGTAGCATGCGGGAAAGACGGCACAGGGCGACACCCGATCCCGGGCCAGCGATGGACCAGGAGGGACGCCTGCGCAGGATTGAAGGGCGTCATCACCGCCTGGTCAAGAACCTGCGCCAGGCCTTTCACCGAGAGGAAGTCTCCCCGGAAGGTTACTTTGCCATCGAGGGGCTGCGCATCGTCGAAGAAGCCATCCGCAGCGGATTGAAGCTGCGAACGGTGTTCTTCAGCGCGTCTGCGCAACGGAAGGCCGAGCGGTTGTTACCGCAGATCAGCTCGCACACAGAAACCGTACTGCTCGAGGACCGATTGTTTAGGAGCGCGGTGCGGACGGAAACGCCGCAAGGGGTGGCCGCGCTGGTCCAGGCCCGAATCTTCAAGTTGGAAGATGTGCTCGAGAGATCGCAATTTGGCCCCATCGTGGTCATCACCGGGTTGCAGGACCCAGGCAACCTGGGCACGATCCTGCGCTCGGCCGAGGCCTTCGAGGCCGCGGGCGTTCTTTTGGGGGAAGGCACGGTGAGCCCGCTGAACTGGAAGGCCGTACGTGCCGCCGCCGGCTCTGTCTTCCGGCTTCCCGTGGTCAGGGTCAAAATGCAGGAAATTCTCGGCCCGCTTCGCGAACACGGGATTCGCCGTTTGGCCACGGCGGCCCATAAGGGAACACCATTACCGCGAGCCGCCATGACCGGTCCTTTAGCCATCTTCCTCGGCGGAGAAGGTGCGGGTCTTGGGGCGGACTTGATGCGGAATCTGGAGGAGGTAGTGACCATCCCCCATGCGGAAATGGTGGAGTCGCTGAATGCCGGCGTTGCCGGCAGCCTGCTTCTCTATGAAGCTTGGAGGCAGCGCAAGGCATGAAGGCTGGGATCGGCCGGCCGCGATAAGGGTATCCTGGGTTCGAAGGACTGGGAAATGGGCCTGTTTCAACCAACACCGCCGGCCGAGCCGGCGAATGATCCGACCCGACCGCTTGCGGATCGCATGCGGCCGCGCAGCCTCGATGAGTTCGTGGGCCAGGATCATCTGGTGGCTCCGGGCAAACCGCTGCGCACCCAAATTGAGCGCGATGATCTGAGCTCCCTCATCTTCTGGGGGCCTCCGGGAACCGGCAAGACGACGCTTGCCAAGATCATCGCCCGCATGAGCAAGGCGGAGTTCATCGAATTTTCCGCCGTGCTCTCGGGGATTAAGGAAATCAAGCAGGTCATGGCCGACGCCGAACGGGCCCGGCAATACGGCACGCGCACCATCGTGTTCATCGATGAAATTCATCGGTTCAACAAAGCGCAACAGGACGCATTTCTTCCCCACGTGGAGAAGGGCAATATTCGTCTGATCGGCGCCACCACGGAAAACCCTTCCTTTGAGATCATCTCGGCACTGTTATCTCGCAGCCGAGTGTACGTACTCAAGCCCTTGACCGAGGAGCAGATTGTTGGCCTGCTGAAGCGGGCACTGGAGGACGAGCGCGGTCTGGGGGCGATGCGGTTGACCGCCTCCGCAGGGGCGCTCCTCAAAATTGCCGCGTACTCGAGCGGCGACGCCCGCAGTGCCTATAACGTCCTCGAAGTTGCTGCCACGCTGGCCCGGGGGCGACGGGGGGCGGAGGTCGGAGCCGAGATCACCGACGAGATGGTCGAGGATGCCGTGCAAAAGCGGGTTCTGCTCTACGACAAGGCCGGGGAAGAACACTACAACCTGATCTCGGCGCTCCACAAGTCGGTCCGCAACAGCGATGCCGATGCTTCGTTGTACTGGCTGGCACGCATGCTCGAGAGCGGCGAAGATCCCCTCTACATTGCACGGCGCCTGGTTCGAATGGCGGTCGAGGACATCGGGCTGGCCGATCCCGGTGCGCTTTCTCTGACCATGGCCGCGCGCGACGCCGTCGACTTCATCGGCATGCCGGAAGGCAATCTCGCACTGGCCGAAGCGGTCATTTATCTCTCGCTGGCGCCCAAATCGAACGCCTTGTATACGGCGTACGCCGAGGTAGTACAGGATGTCGAACGCACGGCCGCTGCCCCGGTTCCCCTCCACCTGCGCAACGCCCCGACCGGGCTGATGAAAGGACTGGGTTACGGCCAGGGCTATCAATACGCCCATGACTTCGAGCGGAAGATCACCGACATGCAGTGCCTACCCGACAATCTGCGCAACCGGGTCTACTACCACCCCACGAGCGAAGGGATGGAAAAGCGGCTGGAGGAGCGTAGGCAGGAGATTGAGCGCATACGGGCGAAGGTCCGAAGGTCCGAAGACGGGGAAAAAAGCTCCTAGGGTTCAGATGCTGGCGAGCGCCGGCCGCGGCGGGTTTGACATCAGGCGGCGGTCGTTGTACCGTCGGCGCTTGTCGCCCCATGCGTCAGCGACTGCAGTATGCTCTGGCCTGGATCCTGATTAAGTTCATCGGGGCCTTGCCTCGTCCTCTTGCCCGCGCCACCGGCATCGCACTGGCCGGATCGGTTTACCTCCTGCATCGCCGTCTGCGGCGGGTAGGTCGGATCAACCTCAAGCTGGCATTTCCAGACAAGAGTGACCGCGAGCGCGCCCGCATCCTGCGCGGTGTCTTCGTTTCCTTTGGACGACAAGCCGCCGAGGTTTGTCTTCTCCCCCAATACACGCGGGAAAATGTGCGCGAGGTTGTGGTGTACGACGGATTCGAGAACTTCGAGTGTGCCCTCAAGCGAGGGAAAGGCGTGTTGTTCCTAACCGCCCATCTCGGCGGGTGGGAGCTCTCGGCCTTTGTTCATTCCTTGCAGGGCTACCCTTTGCATGTGGTGATGCGACCTTTGGACAACCTTCGCCTGGATCGTCTGGTTCGCCAATATCGCACCATGCATGGGAACACCATGGTCGACAAGGACGATTTTGTTCGCGGCCTGCTTGCGGCGGTCAAGGCCGGCGAGACCGTGGGAATACTCATGGACACCAACATGACCCCGCCGCAAGGAGTGTTCGTCGATTTCTTCGGGATTCCCGCCTGCACCGCCAGCGGCTTGGCCAGGATTGCGTTGCGCACCGACGCCGCCGTGGTTCCCGGGTTCACGATCTGGGATGCCAGCTTGGGGAAATACCGTTTGCGCTTTGATCCCCCCGTTCCCTTGATTAGAAGCGGGGACGACGATGCGGACGCCGTGGCCAATACCGCCCTGTTTACCAGCATTATCGAAGGATATGTTCGCCAGTATCCCGAGCAGTGGCTGTGGGTACATCGTCGCTGGAAGACCAGGCCGGAAGGCCAGCCCCCGTTCTACTAGCCCTGCGGTTCTCGCGGAAACCGCCGCCGAACCTCGATCAAAACCAGTCACTGCGGTACGCCACCCACCAGCTGACCCAGGCAATGGGGATGGTGGCGACGAGCGCCCAGGTCAGGGGCAGGGTAAAATCCGCCAATAGCCCCAGCAGCACAAAGCTCATCCAGAAGACCTTTCGCGGCATAACTCGATTCTAGCCGCTGCTTTCCTTTCTGGCAGCAAACATATAAAACTGTCGTGTGGCGTGTTCAGTCAAACATGTCGCCGATTGGATCGGAGCCCGCCTCCTCGGAGACGGGTCGGTCGAGCTGCGGGGAATTTCGAGCATTGCGCAGGCGTCACCGGGGGATCTGGTCTTCGTCGAAGAGGGAAAACATCTGGAGAAGGCGATCCGAAGCCGCGCCGCGGCGGTCATCGCCGGCGAGGTCGAGCTCAAAAAAGCAAGCTTGAAGCCCGTGCTGATGTGCGAGCAGCCTCGTCTGGCCTTTGCTCGAGCCGCGCAACTGCTGCGCGCCAAACCAGAGCGGAAGGCGGCCATTCATCCCAGTGCCTGGGTTGATCCCTCCGCCGAGTGCGGTGCCGGCGTTACCATCGAGGAGCGAGTGGTGATTCGGGAAGGGGTGAAGATCGGTGCCAAGAGTTGGATTGGAGCGGGCGGCGTGATCGGGGCCCACGCCATTCTGGGACAGGACTGCGAACTCTATCCGCAGGTGACGGTCTATCCCGGTGTGCGGCTGGGAAACCGGGTCATTGTCCACTCCGGCGCAGTACTGGGCAGCGACGGGTTCGGCTATGTGCGGGACAGGGCAAGCGGGCATTACGAAAAATTTCCCCAGGTAGGCCGTCTCGAAATCGACGACGACGTCGAGATCGGCGCGAATTCGACCATCGACCGGGGAGCCTTGGAGGTTACTCGCATCGGGCGAGGCACGAAGATCGATAATTTGGTGCACGTTGGACACAACGTGCAGATTGGGGAAGACGTGGTCATCGCGGCGCAGACCGGGGTTTCCGGCAGCGCTGTGATCGAGAATCAAGTGCTGGTCGGCGGCCAGGTCGGCATCGCCGATCATGTTCGCATCGAAGCCGGCGCAATTCTGGGCGCTCAGAGCGGTATTCCCAGCAAGAAAGTGATTCGCGGCCGGGGTGTGACCTTCTGGGGAACACCGGCGCGACCGATTCGCGAGTACTTGAAAGAGCTGGCGCTGCTGGCGCGATTGGCGAAGAAACGCTAGCCAGCTCCTCGGGTCGAACCAGATGGCAATTATCGTCATTGGCGGACATTCCCGCGATGTGGGCAAGACCAGCGTAGTGGCGGGACTGATTGCGGCGCTGGCCGAGCATCACTGGACGGCGTTTAAGATCACCCAGTACGGCCACGGGATTTGCTCGCGCAAGGGTAAAGCCTGTCAGTGCGCGTGCGCCACCCGCGATCACAGCTGGGCCATCAGCGAAGAACGGGATCGCTCGGGCGAATCCGACACTTCGCGCTTTCTCCTGGCCGGGGCGGAGCGTGCCTGGTGGGTGCGAACCGAGCAGGGCCGCCTGGCCGAAGCCATGCCCACCATCTACCGCAAGCTTTCCGAATCAGAAAACGCGATCGTCGAATCCAACAGTATTCTGAAGTTCCTGACACCGGACCTTTATCTCACGGTTCTTAATCCCGCCACGGAAGACTTCAAGCCATCGGCGCGGGAGTTTCTCGACTTGGCCGATGCCATCATCCTGCATGACCTGGAATGGAGCGGCCGAACTGCGGGGTGGGGAACCGATCTCGACAGCATCGAACGCCGGCGGATTTTCCGCATTCAGCCGCCCAACTATGTCGATCGAAAGATGGTCCAGTTCGTGAGAGCAAGCCTGCCGAGCTCCGACCGCGAGAGTTGACCCGTTCCCAACCGAAGCCGGCGCACCTCGGTTACCGTGCCTTTTTGGTACAGTATTGCTTGCCATGCTGGATCTGAATTTCGTCCGCGACAATCTGCCCCTGGTCGAGGAGAAATTGCGCCAGCGGGGCCTTGATCCCGCCGCCGTGTTGCAGGACTTCGGGGAGGTCGAGCGCGAGCGGCGGCAGGCGATTGCTCGCGCCGAGACCATGAAGGCGCAACGCAACCAAGCCGCCGAGGAGATTGCTAGGCGGAAGAAGCGTGGAGAGGATGTCTCCGTGCTGGTGGCAGAGACCAAACAATCCAAGGAGTCGGTGCAGGAATTTGAAAAGGCCGCCCAACGGTACGAACAGCGTCTGGGAGAAATTCTCGCCGGCATCCCCAACCTACCGCATGCCAGCGTCCCGGTGGGCTGCGGCGCCGACGAGAATGTGGAAGTCCGCCGTTGGGGTACACCACCGCGGTTCGATTTCGTCCCTAAACCTCATTGGGAGCTGGGGGTCGAGCTCGGGATTCTGGACCTGGAGCGAGCGGTCAAGCTAACGGGTGCGCGATTTGCCGTGTATTGGGATCTGGGCGCTCGGATGGAGAGGGCGCTCGCCAATTTCATGCTCGATTTGCATACCCGCCGCCATGGGTACACCGAGGTTTTGCCGCCCTACTTGGTCAATTCCGCGTCGATGTATGGTACCGGCCAGCTTCCGAAATTCGCCGCCGAACTGTTTCGCGTTCCCCATGGCGACAAAGACTTATGGCTGATTCCCACCGCCGAAGTCCCGCTGACCAATCTTTACCGCGACGAGGTGCTCGAAGCTTCCCGCCTGCCGGTCTGCGTGACCGCCTACACGCCCTGTTTTCGCAGCGAAGCCGGCTCCTATGGAAAGGACGTACGCGGCATCATCCGCCAGCATCAGTTTCAGAAGGTCGAGCTGGTACGGTTTTCCCGTCCGGAAAGCTCGTACGACGAACTGGAGAAGCTGACTCACGACGCCGAGGAGGTCCTGCAGCAGCTAGGGTTGCACTATCGGGTGATGGTGTTGAGTACGGGCGATATCGGGCCGTCTTCGGCTAAAACCTATGATCTCGAAGTGTGGTTGCCGGGGCAACAGCTGTTTCGGGAGATTTCCTCCTGCTCCAACTTCGAGGCGTTTCAAGCGCGGCGGGCGAATATCCGCTACCGGCCGGAAGGAAAAGGCAAGACGGAATTCCTGCATACTCTGAACGGCAGCGGGCTGGCTATCGGCCGCACTTGGCTAGCTGTCCTCGAGAACTATCAGCAGGCCGATGGAACGGTGTTGGTCCCGGAGCCACTTCGGCCCTACATGGGCGTTGAACGGCTTACGCCAAAGAAGTTTTAGCCGAGAAGCAAGGGACGTGTCAGAATCATGTTGTAGCCCGGTGGAAGCTGGGAGGTCCAATGGGTGATCCGCAAATGAGCTGGAATAGGGTCGAGGCCAATGCCCCAGCGGCTTCGAAGCCGGTCGCTCCGGTGGCGGGAATCTGGCGCACCCTGCGGAGCTATATCCTGTGGTCGCACGAGCGCGGCAGCGTGCAATACGACGTGATGGTCACCCTGATCTTGCTCTTTGTTTTCTTTTCCCCGAAGTTCATCAACTTCAAGGACAAACCCGTCGAGCATAATCCTCATCGTACCGGAGTAGTGGTCATGCCCGATGGCCAGGGAGGGCTGATTTACCAAGTCGAAGGTTCCGCGGTAGCGGGCGAGGATGAAGAGTCGCGGCGAGGGGAATTGCTCGCCATCATTGAACCGATTTCCGGGGAAGTAACCATCACCAAGGTTGAAGCCGAGCGCGGCCGATCTGGACGCGTGGAGCATTACAAGGTCTGGGTCGAACGCAAATAGCCAAATGGGGTTCCCGAGGAGAACCGGCGTGTCAAGATGGTTTCCCCGCGGCGCATGCATGCTGGCGGTGGCGGCGCTCCTGTGGGCCATGCCCCTGCTGCCCCATGGAGCAGTGCATGCACGGCGTGTGCAGGACGCGCCGAAGCAGCCGATTGATTCTGAACTGGGGCGGGTGATCGCGGAGCTGGACCGTGCGGCCGCCAAGTTTCACACCGCCCAGGCCAAGTTTGTCTGGACCCAGTACACCTCGGTGGTGAACGAAAAAGACGTGCAGGAGGGAATGGTCTACTTCCGGCGAGCCGGCCGGCAAGTGGAGATGGCCGCCGATATTACCAAACCAACCCCCAAGCAGGTGCTTTTTACCGATAGCAAAGTTCAGTTGTATCAACCAAATATCGATCAAGTTACGCAATACGACACGGGCAAAAATCGGGCTTTGGTGGAAAGTTTTTTGGTGCTGGGTTTTGGCGGCAGCGGCCAGGACATGCTGAAGTCGTTTACCGTGAGCTACCTCGGCCGGGAAACCGTGGACGGCATCGCCACGGCAAAACTGGACCTGATTCCGAAGTCGGAAAAAGCCCGCAATACCTTTGAGCACATTTGTTTATGGATCGACCTGACGCGGGGTGTCTCGGTGCAGCAGCAGCTGTTTGCGCCGGAAAACGATTATCGCCTGGCCAGCTACTCCGATATCCATCTCGACGAAAAGATTCCCGACAGCGCTTTCAAACTTAGGACCAGTGGAAACAGCAGGTTCTTGCCTCCCAAAGGCTAGTTTTGACGATGGAAGGCAAGTCAACGAAGATAAAGGCTGAAAAACATGCGGCCGGGCGTTATACTCGGTAAACTGAAGCCCGAAAGCTACTCATAAGGCAAAAAGTCGATGGCCAAGGTTTTTACCATTCCCGTTCCTCCCAAGCCTCCTCGTCGCCGGGAGCGCAGTTCTGATCCGCGCTACGTCGATGGCCAGCGCCTCCTCGTCGAGGCCATGAAATATCTGGCGCAGGCCGATCGTGTTGGCAACCGATCTGCTATTGAATTGCTTTCCGAGCATGTCCGCACACGCTTCCGCATGACGGATTCGCCACTCGGCCAATAGGGTTCGCAACCGGCCCGACGCTGGCTGACCCCGGCGAGCGTTCTCCTCGCCCGAACCCCAGCTACGGCAAGCGGTTGCCGCCAGCAGAATGACAACCGGGTAGCTCTCGAGCGTATAGCGGGTTTCCGGATTCTCGAGCGTGCCCAAGAAAGCCGATCGTAGAATCACAAAGCCGAGGAGCAGCCCAAGGCGGGGTATTCTCGCTCCCTTGGCCAAGGCCGAGAGCGCGGCGCCCAAATAAAGAAGATTCAGGATGCCCAGGGTGATCATCACCGCCAACCATCGCGGTTCTTCGTCAAACTCCCACCATCGGCTATTGCAGGGCAAAATCTCGGTCCGCGGTCTTAGCCACATGTCGGCGATCCGTACTAGGGGCAGCCAAACCCAGTAACGCCAACCATCCTGCCGGATCCGCTCCTCGGCCAGCTCTTGGAATCTCCGATCAAGAGCGGGATCAATCTGCAGGCGCTGATTGTAGTCGTCGAGCAACTGCTCGGTTCGCTCTTGCTGATCCGGGCGGTCGAATGCGCGGGTTGGCAGATTGGCGGCGTCGATGGGGCTTCCCGGCACCGCCCAGTAGACTTCCTCGGTGGAAACGTAGTCGGCGATCCAGGTTTTCATCCATCGTTCAAATCCCAGGGGGACAAATGTGCTCGCCTCGTTGGCGTAACGCGGGGCCAGGGGCTGAAACGCCTTAAAGGTGCGCCAATTGCGGACGGTCCATGGAACCAGCGGCAGGAGCGCAGACACCCCGAGGACCAAGCCGGCGCGGAGCGAGAATCGAAGGCTGCCTGTGCCGGTTTCCGCCTCGGGGCTGCGAAGACGAGCTAGGATTAAGCCCGCCAGATACAGCTCAATTGCGATCGGCAGCAGGACACCATCGGGCCGCATGAGGATGGCCCCCCCGCAGGCCAGCCCACAACCCAGCCAGCGCAGCCAGCCGGAAGCCTCGAAGCCCGCGACGGCGAAATCCAGGGCCAGCACGGTGAAAAAGACCTCCCAGGTCTCGGTGAGCGCAGCCGCAACGTAGTTGGCGAGAAACGGGCACAGCGCGCTCAGCAGGAAAGCCGCCTTGGCAACTCGCGACGAGAGTAAGCGGCGAGCCAGATCGGCGATGACAAGGCAGGTCGCGATGTCGACCAGCATTTGCGTCAGCAGCGCGGCTCGGTAGTGCTCCATGCCGAAGAGGCGAAAAATGAGGGCCAGGAAGGCGGGATACCCCGGCAGGCGGATATCTGTGGGAGAGATTCGCGTGAGACCGCTCAGGCCGTAGATTCCGTGTTCCAGCCAGTTCTTGGCGATTTCCCCGTAGACGAAGGAATCCGCGGTGATGGCAGGAACCCTAAGGATAAACAGAAGGCGAAGCGCGATCGCAGCCAGGGTTGCGAACAGAAAAAACTCGGGGTTCTTGCGCACAAGTTCGCGCACCCTCGCACTATAGCTTGTTTTCCCCACTTGCTGCAGCCTCCTGGCGCGAGGCGGGGCGGGGGCGTGTCGTTGACCCTACTTACTGCACGGCTTAGGATGGAATCGGCCCAAGTCTAATGGCACAACCGGTCTTTTTCGATCCCCGACAGGCTCGCTGGCGGCGGCTGCGGTGGCTATTCGATGCCCTCGCCGTCAGCTTCATGCTGCTGGTGAGCTTTTTTGTCTATAACGTCCTGCATGATGAGCCGCTGCCCACGCTGTTGTGGAAGACAGAAACCAAGCCCTACCATGCTTTGCGGGAAACGGAGCGAGAAAAGGCCAAAGAGCGGCGTCGCCTGGCGGCGCTCCGACGCGGCCAACGCAGGACCCCCGGGCTTCCTTCGCAGCTCAGCCTGGGACACGAGGAAGGCGTCCGGGCTGCCTTTTACGTGCCTTGGGATGCGGCCAGTTTTTCTTCTCTGCGCGACTTTGCTCGCCAGATCGACCTGCTGTATCCGGAATGGTTGCACGTAGTTACCAGTGACGGACGGTTGCAATCGATCGATGAGCAGACGGGGAGTTTCTTCGATGTGGTGCAGACCTCCTCCGTTCGCACGGTCGACGATAAAGTCATGCCCTTCCTCAAGGCGGAAGAGGCCGGTCTCGAAGTCTATCCCATGGTCAACAATTCCGATGGGGCGAGTTGGATAGACGTCAGCCGGTTCCTGAACGATCCTGAGGCCCGAGCTCGCTTCCGCCAGCAAGTGGCAGCCTTTCTTGCCACCGACAAATATCGCGGCCTGATGGTCGATTTCGAGGAGTTTCCGAAGAGCGGGCAGCCGGGATACAACACCCTGCTCGAGGAGCTCTCTCGCGATCTTCACAAACGCGGGCAGAAGCTGTACGTAAGCGTTCAGCCCCACAACGAAGATTTCAATTACGCGCGCATCTCCGCCGCCGCCGATGGCGTGATCGTGATGGACTATGACGAGCACTTCCCAGGCGGTACGCCCGGCCCGGTGGCTTCCCAGGACTGGTTTGTCGCGAGTCTCGAAGCTGCCGCGAAGTCGATCCCGCGGCAAAAGCTGATTTGTGCCATTGGCAATTACGGTTACGACTGGGTGGAACGAACCAAGCAGGGCACGCTGCCGCCGGGCACGAAAGACACCAATTCCACCGTGCAGGAGGCTTGGCTCACGGCCAGAGATTCCGAAGAGGATGTGGATTTTGACGGCGACAGCCTCAATCCTCACGTCAGCTACATGGACGAGCAGAATCTCCGTCATGACGTCTGGTTCCTGGATGGGGCTACCGCACTCAATGAAATGCGCGCGGCTCAGGCCTTGGGAGTGGACACCTTCGCCCTGTGGCGACTCGGTTCCGAAGATCGCTCCCTGTGGAAGGTCTGGGATGTACCCGGCGAGTCGAACGCGGCGAATAAATTACGCGACGTTCCGCCGGGCGATCTCGTGGATATGGTGGGGAGTGGAGAGATTTTTAGGATCGAGGCCGAACCCTCTCACGGGGCCCGCACGCTGACCATCGACTCTTCCGGGTTGATTACCGATGAGGAGTTCGACCCTTTGCCCGAACCCTATCGCGTCGCCCGCTACGGTTACAACCCCAACCAGGTGGCCATCACCTTCGATGATGGTCCCGATCCGCAGTGGACACCCAAGATTCTTGACGTGCTCAAGCGCGAGCAGGCGCCGGCGACGTTTTTCCTCATCGGGTTGCAGGCGGAGAGTTTTGGCAGCATCACCTCGCGGATTTATCGCGAAGGACATGAGATCGGCAACCACACCTTCACCCATCCTGACATCAGCAACATTTCTCGGGCCTTCGTCGAACTCGAAATCAATCTGACGGAGGAGCTGTTTGCCAGCCGTCTGGGAGTGCATACCATTCTCTTCCGGCCTCCCTACTCGATCGATCAAGAGCCGGACACGACCGATCAGGTGCGGCCCCTGAAGATCGCGCAGGACATGGGCTACATTCTGGTGGGCGATAAGATCGATCCTAATGATTGGCAGGAAAATCCACGCCCGAAGGCAGGGGAAATCGCCGACCGGGTAGTTTCCCACCTGCCGCCCTGCGGCCGCGACACTCGGTTCTGTGGAAGCATCATTCTGTTGCACGACGGAGGCGGAGACCGCCGTCAAACCGTGGCGGCGCTGCCGGCAATTATCGAAGGCATCCGCGCCAAAGGGCTCACCATCGTTCCCTTGCATCAGCTGATGGGAAAAACCAAGGCCGACGTGATGCCGGCTCTGCCCGCGAACCAGCGCTGGGCAGCCCGCGTCGATTGGATTGGTTTCGCGCTGTGGACCTTTGTCAGCAAGGGCATTGCCTGGATCTTCTTCCTCGGCGACTTGCTGATGACGGGGCGCTTGCTGTTTGTGGGCGCCCTTGCCATCTTCGACCGCTTGCGACAACGCCCGTTGCTCGAGTCACCGGAGGCGGCCTACTACCGGCCGGCGGTGGCGGTCCTGATCCCCGCCTACAACGAAGAGAAAGTGATCGAGCGTACGGTGCGCGCCGTTCTGGCTTCGGATTACCCCGATTTGCGTGTCATTGTCATCGACGACGGATCCCGAGACCGGACTCTCGAGGTGGCGCGCCGCGTGTTTGTCAGTGAACAGGACTCCGGCCGCGTCCTGGTTCTCACCAAAGCCAACTCGGGCAAAGCCGACGCCTTGAACTTCGGACTCGAGTACTTGCAGGAGGAGGAAATTTTTGTCGGCATCGATGCCGATACCGTCGTCGCCCCAGAAGCCATTTCTCGCCTCGTCCCGCATTTTCTCGATCCCCGGGTGGCCGCCGTGGCGGGCAACGTCAAAGTGGGGAACCGGGTGAATCTTTGGACGCGCTGGCAAGCTCTCGAGTACATCACCAGCCAGAATTTCGAGCGCCGCGCACTGAACACCTTAGGAGTGGTCAGCGTCGTGCCGGGAGCCATCGGCGCTTGGAGAACTTCGGCGGTGCGCGAGGTAGGCGGCTACCACACCGATACGGTCGCCGAAGACGCCGATCTGACCATGGCCCTGTTGCGCCGGGGATATCGGACGCAATATGAAGACCTGGCGCTGGCTTATACCGAAGCGCCGACCGGTGCCAATGGGCTCATGCGGCAGCGATTTCGTTGGTCGTTTGGCATTCTGCAGTCGGTCTGGAAGCATCGCGGCGTATTTGCCCGGCAGGGTGCGCTCGGCTGGGTAGCCTTGCCGAATATCGTGATCTTCCAAATCTTGTTACCCTTGGTTTCTCCGTTCATCGATCTCATGTTCGGGGTCGGAGCCCTATGGTATTTCGTACAGAAGCATTTTCACCCCGACTCCACCGACCCCGCCGACTTCCGGCGGCTGGTGTTGTTCTTTGCCGCTTTCTTGATCATTGATTTTGTGATCTCAGCCATCGCCTTTGCCCTGGAACGGCGCCAGCCGGAAGCCAGAGAGGACGCCTGGCTGCTCAGCCAGGTGTGGCTGCAGAGGTTTGCCTATCGCCAGTTGTTTTCGGTGGTTCTAGGCAAGACGCTGATACGGGCGATTGAGGGTCAGCGCTTCTCCTGGGACAAGCTGGAACGTACGGCGGCCGTGAGCTACCGGGCAGAGGAAAACCGGGAGTCGGTCAACGTCCGCGAGTAGCGCGCGCCGGCCTCGCCGGGCCAGGGTGCTACAATGAATGCGCTGTTCCCCGCAACATCCCTAGCGCCCGGAGGTGTAACCCATGGCAACCATTGAAGCTTCCGTCCGGCCAGAAACTCGCCGGCACGAGGGCCGGTTCGAGAACGAGCCGTCGGTCGACTTCAGCCAGGCAGAAAACGCCCGCAAGATGCGCGCGGCCATCGAGAAGGTGTCCGGCCAATTGGGCCGAGAGTACGATCTGCGGATCGGCGGCAAACGGATCCGAACCGAGGGCAAGATCAAATCTGTCAACCCGGCTAAGCCGTCCCAAGTTGTGGGGGTGCACTCCAAGGCGGGCAAGGAACATGTCGAGCCGGCGATCGAGGCGGCGGGAAAGGCCTTTCGATCCTGGAGTCGTACTCCGGTCGAGGAGCGGGCTGGCTTTTTGTTCCGGGTCGGGGATCTCCTGCGGGAGCGAAAGTTCGAGTTCATGGCGTGGCTCGTCTTCGAAGTCAGCAAGAACTGGGCGGAAGCCGACGGCGACATCGCCGAGACCATCGATTTTTGTGAGTACTACAGCCGCGAGGCGTTGCGCTTCGCCAAGGTTCAGACCGATGTGCAACTCCCCGGCGAGCGGGACCGTCTGGTGTATGTTCCCTTAGGCATCGGAGCGGTCATTCCGCCTTGGAACTTTCCCTGCGCGATCATGGCCGGCATGACCCTGGCTTCGATCGTTTGCGGAAACACGGTTATTCTCAAGCCGTCGAGCGATGCGCCCACGGTGGCGGCGAAGTTTGTCGAGTTGCTCGGAGAGGCAGGGCTTCCCGAGGGTGTAGTGAACTTCTGCCCGGGCTCGGGTGCGACCTTCGGACACGCGCTGGTATCCCATCCGAAAACCCGGTACGTCGCGTTCACCGGTTCGCGCGAGGTCGGCTTGGACATCAACCGGCGGGCGGCGGAAATGGCTCCCGGACAGATCTGGATCAAACGCACGATTCTCGAAATGGGGGGCAAGGACGCCATCATTGTCGACGCCGAGGCCGATCTGGACGCCGCGGTCGAGGGTGTCGCACAAGCTGCCTTCGGCTTCCAGGGACAGAAGTGCTCCGCCTGCTCGCGGGCCATCGTCGACGAGCGGATCTACGACCGGTTTCTCGAGCGTCTGAAGACTCGGGTGGAGAAAATCTCGATCGGCGATCCGGCGGAAAACGCCAATATGGGAGCGGTGATTAATGAAGCCGCCCTGCAGTCGATTCTCAGCTATATCGAATATGGGAAGAAAAGTGGACGACTCATCACCGGGGGTGGGCGGGCCAGCCGTGCCGGCGAAGGCTATTTCCTCGAGCCCACGGTGATTGCTGACATCGAGCCCAAGTCCAAGCTCGAGCAGGAAGAGATCTTCGGCCCCGTGCTTGCGGTCATCAAAGCCAGAGACTACGATCATGCGCTCGAGATCGCCAACGATACCGAGTTCGGATTGACCGGAGCCGTCTATAGCCGTTCGCCAGCGAAAACTGAGCGCGCCCTGCAGGAATTCCACGTAGGCAACTTATACATCAATCGCAAATGTACCGGAGCGATAGTGGGCGCTCATCCCTTCGGCGGATTCAACATGTCGGGAACCGATTCAAAGTCGGGCGGGCCCGATTATCTCGGTCTGTTCACCCAGGCCAAGTCGATCGCAGAAAAGATCACCTGAATTGGACCAGCGCACACCGCCTTCTGCGGGCCCAGGCGAGATTCCTTGGGTCAGGCCATGCCTTGGCCGAAATCTCTACGAAGGCACGGCTTGTCCGGGTTGGGGCTGCGCGGCTGCCGTGGCGGCAGCGGCTTCGTTCAGGATGCGGTGATGGATGGTGAATAGGGCCAGCTCCAGCCGGTCGGAAACGCCAATCTTGTCGTATACGTTGCGCAAGTAATTCTTGATGACCTGCTCGGTGGTCCCCAGCTGCGCGGCGATTTCTTTGTTCTTATAACCTTGCACGATCAGGGCGACGATGCGCAGCTCTTTGGCCGTAAGGCGGTCGCGAACCCGCAAACCCACAATATCGTTTTCGGTGAGTTCGCTCGGTACGGCGATGTCCTGTACCCAGGTTTCTCCGCGCGCTACTTTGCGCACACAATCCACCAGGGCGGAGCTGGTCACGTTGCGATAGACCACGCCATGCGCACCGACGCCCATGTAGCGTTGCGCGCTCTCGCCGGTATCGGCGAGCACGACCACCCGCGTCTTGACTTTGTTGGCCGCCTGCAACACGGCGTTAAAGTCGGCGTGAAATCCGCCGGCTACAATCAGCACTGCGGCGCGGAACTTGTCCACGGCCATGAACATCTGCTCGGCCGTCTGGGCTTGCGCCACAATACGCATCTCATCTTCCACCGCCAGCACTTTCGCGATTCCGGCGCGGAAGATCGCCTGATTGTCGGCCAGAATGAGTTTCAGCATGGCGTCATCACCTCGAAGTTGTATCTGGCACCGGCCCGGCACCGGGGGAGCAACCCGACCGGTCCTATTCCATTTGCGGGCAGCGCGACCGCTCCCAGGCCGCGGAAAAGAACAGACAACTGCTTATTCTCGGCGAACGAAATCATAGGAATCGATCACGCAGGCCACGCCGCGCGCCTGCTTCGCGTTGCTCGTTACCGGTTCGTCGGTACGCACCACGCGCCCGCGGCACTGGACGATCACTGGTTCCTTCGCGCCAGTCACCTCGGGAGGAAGAACGATTTCAAACTCGACATTGGATCCAACTTCGAGTGTAGCGTCGGCGCGCATGTAGACTCCCGCCGCGCTCAAATTTCCCGTTACCCCGGAGTGTTGCGCACCCTCTTCCGCCTTGTGAATCTTAATCGGCAATTCCAGAGGGAAGCGTTTTCCCGTCCGTGATTCGGACACAAGCCCTCCTCGCTTCTGGCCATTCGTCTCCCTGAAAGCCAGCTCCATCCCACATCTCCCAATTGGAGGTTTATTTCTACTAACTTGCCCTTATATCATGGAAACCACTCCCCCTCAAAGCACGATTCCGGCCGAATGTAGACGAAGACGGTAGCAACTAGATTCCCCATGTTGAGCGCCGAAGTTCGTCTTCCGGCCGCCTGCATCTGCGTCCGCACCTTGCTCGCTCGCATAGGGTAACCATCCCGCTTGGTTCCCACCTGGCCTCGTCCGTAGGCTGGCTTCGGCCGATACCAGCAGGGAAGGGGAACGCTCGCCCCTTTCAAAACCGCCTCCGCCACGACTTGCGGGTTGGACTTGGGAGGGATAAATTCTGAGTGCCGAGGCGCAGGTATCGGGTCAAGGAGTCTACTAGGATGATCGAAAGCAGCCGCTTCTCTTGGATCCGCCCTTCGATGGTTTGCTCAAGCCTTGCGCTGCTCATGGTTTCGACCCATGGCTTGGCGCAGCAGCCGTCGGGGAACTCTACGGCGAAGCCAGCCCCGGGCAATGCGGCTTCCTCGAATGCCAGCCCGGGGACGGAGCCGGGCAAGGCAGCAAGCCCGCGTCCTTCCGGGACTCCCCAGGTTCTCGAGCAGCTGAATTCGTCGCTGGTAGCCCTGGTCGAGAAGGTTTCCCCCGCGGTGGTTCAAATTCAAGTGACTGGCTACGGTGCGGTCGAGGAGAGCAGCCATCGCCAAACCGCTGTGATCACGCGGCAGAGGGCCATCGGCTCGGGAGTCATCGTCGACCCGAGCGGCTACATTATCACTAACGCGCACGTGGTCGAGGGGGCACGCCGCATTCGCGTCCTCCTGCCGATGCCCTCCGAGGACTTTCCGCAAGTCCAGCCGGTAGGGAAGGAACGAATAGAAGAGGCGAAGTTGATTGGCTTGCACAAGGAGTCGGATCTGGCTCTCATCAAGATCGACGAGAAGGGTCTACCCACGCTTTCTCTGGGAAGTGCGCGGCGGGTGCGTCAGGGTCAGCTCGTGTTTGCCATGGGCAGCCCGGAAGGCCTGGAGAATTCCGTCACCATGGGGGTGGTAAGTTCCGTGGGCCGGCAGCCCGATCCTGATAACCCCATGGTGTACATCCAGACCGATGCTCCCATCAACCCAGGCAACAGCGGCGGCCCTCTGGTTGACATGGACGGATACGTACTCGGAATCAATACCATGATTCTGTCCCAAGGGGGCGGCAGTGAAGGCTTGGGCTTTGCCATTCCCGCCAGAGTCGTGCGCTTCGTCTATCAGAGCCTGCGAAAATACGGCCACGTCCACAGCATCGAGATCCAGGCGGCCACCCAGGACATCACTCCTGCCCTGGCCGAAGGTCTTGGGCTATCTCAGAAATTCGGTGTCATCGTGTGCGACGTCACACCCGGAGGTCCCGCCGAATCCTCTGGCTTGCGGATTGGAGACATTGTCGTCAGTGCCGACGGGCGGCCGATCGATACTCTTCCCGCCCTGACCGCTGCCATGTATCTCCACCCGGTCGACCAGGTCCTTAGGTTGGTGGTGAAGCGAAGAGGCGAAGAGAAAACTCTGCTAATTCCGGTGAGCGAGCACCGCGACCCCATGGACAAGCTCATGGACGAGGTCGATCCCGAAAAAAGCCTGGTCGAGCCGCTGGGGATTCTAGCCGTCAGCTTGGATGATCAATTCCGATCCGTGCTCGGCGACTTGCGCTTTCCCAACGGAGTGATTGTCATCGCCCGCGCCGCCGACCTTCTCGGTCCGGACACGGGGCTAAAAACCGGGGACGTGATCCACAGCGTGAACGCCAAGCCCATCGATTCCGTCGAGCAATTGCGTGCTCTGCTCAAGAATCTTAGTCCGAATTCCCCGTTGGTACTGCAGATCGAGCGCGACGGCAAGCTAGAGTGGCTAGCTTTCGAAATGTGAGCCAGCCGGAGAGGGATCTCTCTCCTCTGAGGTCGCTCAGAATGCACCGTCGCCGCGCTGCTAGAGAAACCCGGTCCTTGCCCTCAGAACTTGACGGCCACCGGTTCGCGCTCGGCGGCTGCGGTTTCAAAGAACTGGCGCTGCTTAAATCCAAAGGTTCCGGCAAGGATGTTGGTGGGGAATGACTGAAGGTTGTTATTCAGATCGCGGACCACGGCGTTGTGATACTGGCGGGCATTCTGGATGGCCTCTTCCGTCTGGTTCCAGGAAGCTTGTAACTCGAGGAATTCCGGGTTCGCCTTGAGGCCAGGATGGTTTTCCGCGACTGCCAGCAGGCCCGTGAGCGCGCCCGTCAGCTGATTTTCCGCCTGCGCTCGATCCGCCGGCCTGGTCGCCTCGACCGCCTGGGAGCGATATTTTCGAATATTCTCAAACCTAGCTTTTTCGTGGGGGGCATAGCCCCTCACGGTCTCGACCAGTTGGGGAATCAGATCGTGGCGGCGTTCGAGTTGTACGTCAATGTCGGACCAGGCGGCATCCGCGCGCACTCGCAAGCGGACCAGCCGGTTGTACATCCTCATGAGCATGAAGCCGACCACGATGAGAAAGCCGAGGCTGGCCCAGCCTGCCATTTTCAGTCTTCCTTTCTCCCCAGTAGAATGAAAGGGACGGTAACACACGCCTCCAACCGGCGCAATACGCGCAGCATGGACGGTGGACGACAATGGCAGAGGGGGCGCTGGCGCGTCTCAGGTACGCTTGGGCGGGAGCGTTCGGCGAAAGTAACTTCGCGACGCGATTGACGATTGGCATCGGAGACAGCACGTCGTATTGTAGAAAGAGGACCGATCTGTGAAACGTCTCCGCAAGTATTCTCCATCCTTCGCTTGTCAGGTCATCCTGGTGCTGCTTTCGGCGGGAGTTGCCATCGCACAGACGTGTTCGACCGCCAGTGAGATGAGCGAGCCCACGCGGAGTGCGTTGGAGAACGCCGCCAAGCGTTATTTTGATATGGCGGCTCGGGGCGACAGTGCCTCGCTAAAGCAAAATGCGATTCCTAGTCTCGCCAGCCAATTCAGCGGAATCGAAGCCGCGGTGAAAGACAACCAGCCGAGTCTTTCGGGTGCATCCGTCACGCCCCGCCCTCCTTTCTTGCTGCAGGAGGAGGAAAAGCCCTCCGAAGCGCGAGGCGAGTTTCTCTGCGGCGTCTTCGGCCCCAGTGGCCAGACCGCAAACAGCACCGAGTTCATCATCCCGAACTTGTCTGCGGGCAATTACGGCATTGTCATCCTTGACGTCCATGGGGCCAGCGGGCCGCGCACCGTTTCGTTCGTACTCGAACTACAAGCAAGCGATTGGAAAATGGGGGGTTTTTACGTGAAGAATCCCCAAGCCAAGGGGCATGATGGGCGTTGGTTCGCCGACCAGGCCCGCGCCTTCAAGGCCAAGGGCCAGAACCGCAATGCCTGGTTTTACTACCTCGAAGCGCGAGAGCTGTTGGTCGCGGTCCCGTTCATGTCCACCCAGCTGACGGATCAGCTCTATGACGAGTCGCAAACCGTGAAGCCCGCTGACCTGCCGGTCGAAGGACATGAGATCGATCTCGCCGCCGGGGGGAAGAACTATCGGCTCACCACCATGTTTCCACTTCCCGTGGGCCAGGATCTGGATTTGGTGGTGAAGTATCAGTCTACCGACGTGTCAGACGTCGGCAAGACTTTTCAGGAAAATATGGCAGTGATGCGGGCACTGGTGACCAAGTTCCCGGAATTTCGCCAGGCCTTTGACGGACTGGTAGCCCGGGCCGTCGAACCCTCCGGCAAAGATTACGGTTCGCTGTTGGCGATGAAAGACGTTCATTGATCAAGCCCGGCTCGGGGTTCAGAGGAGGCGAGAGCAGAAGAAGAAATCGCCACTGCCTCCGTTCTAACTCTCCGACTTTATTCGCTGGTTGGCGATGGAATCTGGTCGTTGAACGTGCATTCTTTCGCGGTTTTGTCCTCCCGCAAGCGCAGGAATACAGGGGCGCGCAACTTGACACCGCCTTCGCGGGTTTCGTGGGTCCATTCGGTAAATTTGACTTCGACCACGCGCTCTGGCTTCACCCAGTGAACGCTGCGCGCTTCGACCGGTTCGTCGAAGGGATTTTCCTCGGTTGCCAGGGGCTCGAGCGACGCTCGGACCTCGTCGAGCGAGCGATGGTCGAACCCGGAGCCTACGTTGCCCACGTGGATCAGCTGTCCTTGCTGGTTGTAAAGCCCCAGAACCAGCGAGCCAAAGTTCACTCGGCTGCCCTCCGGGTCGGTGTAGCCTCCGACCACGCACTCAATGGTTTTGGTAACTTTGATCTTGCGCCATTCCCGGCTGCGCCGTTCCTCATAGAAGCTTCTCCGCCGTTTGCCGAGAATGCCTTCGAGGCCTTGTTGTTCGGCGGCTCGAAACAGGGCAATTCCCCGCTCCGCGAAGTGCTCGGAATAGCGGACGATGTCGCTGGTCGGGAGAATCTGTGAAAGAACCTGTTTACGGGTCTCGAGCCAGACACGGCGAAGATCGTAGCCGTCGAGGTAAATGAGATCGAAAACGTAGTAGGTGATGGGCAGGTCGGAGCGGCCCGCCGTTCTCCGCCCGCGCTCGCGAAAGCCGGTGCGCTGTTGCATGAGGCTGAAGGAAGCGCGACCTTGCTCGTCGAGCGCAACAATTTCGCCGTCCAAAATGGCGACCTCCGCTTGGACCGCGCGGGGCAGTTCTCCGAGCTCGGGAAATTGGGCGGTGAAATCGTTTTGATTGCGCGAGAGCAAACGCAATCTTCCTCGTTCGATAAACGAGAGGGCACGATAACCGTCCCACTTGATCTCGAACAGCCAGTCGGGATCCTCGAACGGTTTGTCGATCGGTGTGGCCAGCATGGGGTGGATCACGGTCGGCATCTTACCGGCTACGGCGCCCTCGAGGGACCGAAGCTCGGGAGACCGGGAGGGAGGCTCATTCTTTGCCGGGGGTTCGGATTTTGCGGCGATCGATCGAGTCCCTGACGAAGAGGTTACTCTTTTTTTTTTCGCCGGCGTGTCCTTGGACTTCGGGTCAGCTTTTCTTTTCTCGAGCTTGGCCAGAGTTTCCGCCAGCCATGGAGCTTTCAATTTTCCCCGCGAGGCCTTACGATCGCTTCCCCAGGAGGCCGCCTTCTCGTCCCCCGCGATCTCACCCATGGTTTTCCGGCTCAACACCGAGGTTTCGTACTCTTCACTGTCGAAGCCGGGGACGGCGTACTCGTCCTGCTTCTTGATCATCAGCCATTCCGTTCCCTTGCCTCCCGCCCGCCTCGACTTCATATGGACGAGCGTGAAGTCTCCCTTGAGTCGTTCGCCACGGAGGCGAAATTTCAGGTCACCCTTTTCTAACATCGCGGAAGCTTCGGCGTCGGTTCCGGGGAGGTACTTGCCCCGAACCGGCTGCGGCGAAAGCGGCTCCCAGGTGCCCACGTCCCAAACCATCACCGTGCCGGCACCATAGTTGCCCTCCGGAATGATGCCTTCAAAGTCGAAGTAAGAAACCGGGTGATCCTCTACCTGCATGGCCAGACGCTTGTCGGCGGGATCGAGCGAAGGCCCCTTGGGGACGGCCCAGGACTTGAGCACCCCCTCCATCTCCAGACGGAAGTCATAGTGCAACCGCGTGGCCCGGTGCTTCTGCACAACGAAACGGTGCTTCGAGTGCAAGCTCAGCTTGGGCGGCGGCTCGGGAGTTTCGTCGAAGCGACGTTTTCGCCGGTATTCCTCTAGCGCCATAGAACCATTAAACCACTCCGGGCGTGAAGTGATTGAACCAGGGAGCCGGATTTGCGGAAACAGCCGGGAAGGGAAAGGCCCGGGAATTCGAGTACAATTTCCCGTGCTCATGAAACGGGAGTATCCAGATTCTCCCCTGGTGGGGGTGGGCGCCATCATCGTCGAAAACGAGCGTGTGCTGCTGGTGAAGCGAGGCCATGCTCCCCTGTTGGGAGAGTGGTCGATCCCGGGCGGCGTTCTCGAATTGGGTGAGGCGCTCGAGGAGGCGGTAGTGCGCGAAACCTGGGAGGAGACCGGTTTAAGGGTTGAAACCGCAGGCTTGTTGGGCGTTTATGACCGAGTTCTGCGCGATGCCGATGAGCGCACTCTTTATCACTACGTGCTGGTCGATTATCTCTGCCACCGCGTCTCGGGAGAGCCGCATGCGGCGGGCGATGCAGCGGAAGTGTGCTGGTTCAGCCAGGAGGAGGTCGCTCAACTCCCGTTGCCAAAAGATACGGCGGCGGTCATCAAGCTCGGATTCGATAAAGCTGAAGGCGCATCGCGAGTGTAACCGCCTGATACTCAATGCCTGAAAAAGGAAGCGGCCCGCGTCTTAAACGCGGGCCGCCCCGGTGGACTGTTTAGGATTGACCATGAGGTGGTCACTCTACGTGGCCTCCCAGGCAACTCCGGGTTCCAGCGCGACCTTTACGCCGGACGGAATCGAATCCAAACTCACCGGTAGTGTGCGGGCTGTAGCTTCGGGCGCTTCTGCCCGAAGCCCCGCTTAGAGCAACCAGCCCTAAGTCTCAGCCACCTCACCTGGTCTTTGGGTACATCTATTACAGTCAGAACTTGTCATCGGACCACCTCCTTTCCGGTGTGATTTCAGATTACCGGAAAACATACCCCCGGGCAAATAGCCTATTGCCCTAAACCAGCCGGGATGACTTTACCGAACCACTGAAGTCAACGGGCGCGTTTGCGATTTACTTTAGGAACCACGTGGCTGGTTACCGCCCGATGGTTGTTCTTAGGAATCGAACCCGTTGGTACAATGACCCTCCGTACTCTGCCCCCAGCCCCCCAGATCACCCTAGACTTTAAGCTTCCGCCTAGATTTCCCCAGAGCTCGGGCTTGTGCAGGTAAGTGCTTGCTGTGTCAGCCTTTCCATTGATATGCGTCGGGTTGCGGCAGGCCGATATGAGCCAGCACGCGATAGGCGAATTGGCGTGCCATAGCATCAACATTGTGGGGGTGGTCATAGAACGACGGGATGAGGGGGAAGATGGTCGCTCCGGCATCGGCGGCCCGTAACATGTTGCGGAGATGGATCTTGTTGAGAGGCGTCTCGCGCAGGCAAAGAATCAGCGGGCGTCGCTCCTTGACCGTGACGTCGGCGGCGCGCTCGATCAAATGGGCGCCGACGCCATTGGCGATGCGGCCGAGCGTTCCCACGCTGCAGGGGATCACCACCATGGCGTCGGCGGGGTAGGAGCCGCTCGCTACCCGGGCGCCGATGTCGGCATTGGCCAGCTGCTGAATTTTCGCCGAGTTCTTGCCCAGGATCTGGCGGATGAGGTGGCTCCGGCCTTCGACCTTGAGCTCTTCGGCCATGACGCGAAGCGCGCTATCGGAGGCGATGAAGTTGACGGTCCGGATGCGCCGATCACGGTCGACGGTGAGCAGCAGATGTTTGAGGAATAGTGACCCGCTTGCGCCCGTGGTGGCAACCGTCAGGTTTTCGGGTGGAAGGTTGGGCAAACGAGCTCCTGGCGAGTTCTGAGCATAGGGTTCACGCGCCACGGAGTCAAGCCGGTGGTTCGGTCCGTCGGGAGGCTTTGCCGACCGGCCACGAGCACCAGCGAACGCGGAGTTTTATGGCTGAACGTAGTACCGTCGGGCTTCGACGCAACGCTGCCCAGTTGCATGCGCTGGCAGGCGTAGAACGCGAGCTTCGCGCCACCGACTCTACCGGCCGAACAAAATATCTCAAAGACTTTACCAAGTCCTTCAGTTCTTACCAGGCTGTGCTCGATCACGAACAACTAATGGCCGAGGTTCGGCGGGCTGACATTGTTCTGATGGGCGACTATCACGCGCTCCCGGCCGCGCAGAGGTATGCTGCCGGTCTCATCGAGGAGCGGGCGGGCGACCGTCCCGTGGTCCTCGGAGTCGAAGCCATTTTTTCCCACCACCAGCACGTGCTCGACGAATGGTGGCGGCGCGAGATTGAGGAACACGAGCTGCGGGAACGGATTCGCTTCGCCACCGACTGGGGATACGATTGGGCTCCCTTCTACGAGCTTCTGGTGGCAGCCCGCGAGCACGCCGAAGGCGTCTATGGCGTGGACTGCATGCCACGGGAGGACATGCGAAGGATCGGAACCCGCGACCGCCATGCCGCGGAGAAACTCGCTGAAATTCGCCAACGCCATCCGCATGCCGTTATTTTCATTCTATTCGGCGAGTCCCACCTTGCCCCCGGGCATCTTCCCCGCTGGTTGCACGAGCGCTTGCCGGGCAATCGCGTGCTTACGGTTCTGCAAAACGTCGATGCCCTTTACTGGCAGGCAACCCGGGAGCAGCAGGATCGGGTCGAGGCCGTGCAGGTGAATGAGGATGTGGTTTGTGTTTTCAATTCGACGCCGCTCGAGAAATACGAAAGCTATCGTCTCTATTTGTCACGCTGCCAAGGAGAGGCGGGCCAGCAGGATGCGGTTCCTACGATTTACAATTTAGTGGAAAGCTTGTCTTGTTTTCTCGGCATCAACCGCTACTCGTCCCAAAACAGCACGCAGCCCAGATTCTTGGTGGATCTGCTCCCGGAAGTGTATTGTGGCTCCTCCGACGCGCGCTTGCGCCAATTGTTGACCCGCGCGCGCTACGACCCCAGGAAGATCGAAGGTATGCTGGCGAAGGTGGAGACACGGGGCAGCGTGTATCTACCCTCGGTCAATGCAATTTACTTGCGCCAGTTTCAGATGTCCTACACCGCGGAAGAGGTGGCCCGCTTCCTGCATCACGCTTGCCGCGGATTGCCGCTGCGGAGACATGCCTGGTTTCCCGCGACGGGAGACGTACGAGACAGGTTCTTCGCCCGCACGGTCGAACACGCTCTCGCCTACTTCGGATCCTGCGTGATGTATCCGGCGCGGTGCGCCGAAGGTGCCGCCGGGGATGAGATCTTGTCGCAGCGGCTTTGCCACAAATGGGCGGAACAGGCGGTATCGAACGATCGGAAGAAATTCGATGACACGGCCCAAAAGCTGGGCTACCTCGTGGGCACCGAGCTCTACGGCGCTTATCTTCGAGGCTCCGTCAGCTGCACCACTCTGCGCCACCTGTTCCTTTCCCGTCTTGAAGGACCCGGCGAAGCTAGCCGGGTCTTGAACGAAATCGTCCGCCGGACGCGCGGCGGAGGGAAAAAACCGTGCGCATCGGTGCGCAGCTAGGGGCCACGGCAAGGCACCCCACACCTGGCTTGGCCTCGATCCCTGGTTCGAGCGCGGTGTAATCTAGTCGAGAGACCTTCCGGCCGTACACCCAACCGCCGGCAATTGCCGTGAACGCTGAATCGATTCGCAGGTTATTCCAACAGGTCCGCTCGGGGAGGCTGTCTCCGGACGAGGCGGTGCAGCAACTGCGTCATCTGCCGTTTGAAGATCTGGGCTTTGCCAAGCTGGATCACCATCGTGCGCTGCGGGCCGGGATGTCAGAAGTCATCTTTGGTCAAGGGAAGACCCCCGCGCAGTTGGCCAAGATCTTCGCAAGACTGGCGCAGCAGCCGGGCAACGTTTTGGCCACACGGGCCACTCGGCAGCAGTTCGCCGCCGTCAAAAAGAAGTTGCGCAAAGCTGAGTTCTCGGAGCTGGCACGAGCCATCGTGTTGCGGCGCGACCCGGCAATCTACGGCAAGGGTACGATCGCCGTCGTCTCCGCGGGCACGAGCGATATTCCCGTGGCGGAAGAAGCGGTCATCACCGCCGAGATCCTGGGCAACCGCGTGGCCCGCCTCTATGATGTGGGAGTTGCCGGCATTCATCGTCTGCTGGCGAATCATGGCACCTTATTGCGGGCGCGGGTGGTGATCGTGTGTGCCGGGATGGAAGGAGCCTTGCCCAGCGTGGTTGGCGGATTGGTGGGTGTTCCTGTGATCGCCGTTCCCACCAGCGTGGGCTATGGCGCTGCTTTTCAAGGAGTGGCTGCCCTGCTCGGGATGATGAATGCTTGCGCGTCGAACGTCAGCGTGGTCAACATTGATAACGGCTTCGGCGCAGCTTATGTGGCGTCTCTGATCAATCGCCTGTAGTCCTCAGGGCACGATACGGACAGGAACGGTGCTCCGGTGGGAAGCGAAAGAGGCGCGGCCGAAGCCGCGCCTGCCTGCCAGTCCGGTGCCATTTCAAGAGACCTTCGCCACCGCCAAGTTGTTCTGAACGCTGAATGCTCCAAAGACCTGGTTCGCGCGAATCCCGGCCACGTTCTTATCCATTTGGCTGGCTACCGTGCCGTACAGGATCAGATGACCGTTGTCGACTACGATGCGAATGGGATAAGCCGGATCGATCGCGTAACGCTGCAGCACCGGGTCACGATAAATCGCTCGCGCGGCTCGGATCCGGATCTGGTCGTCAAAGATGGACGTCGGCGCAACTTTGACATCGTCGATCGCATCCTTCACCCCGGGAGTATGGCTCACCAGCGCCATGGCCGAGTCGCGGTCGTAGCCGGTCCTCACCTCGCCGTTAATGGTAGCCACCCCGTGCTCTACCGACACCGTAAGGTAATTGAACGCAATGTCATAGCCCATGCGGTCGTAGTAGAGCTTGCGGTCCAACTGCGCCGTGAGCTCGACATCCGGCACATCTTTCCCCTTAACCTCGATCAAGTTGCGCACACCTTGAACCTTGGCTATCTTGCCGGCCTTCCTGGCCGCGTCCAGTTTTTGCTGGTAAAGCTCAACCTGGCCGGTGAGGGTGACAATTCCATCTTCCACCGAGGCTTGGATATTACGGAATTGCTTGCTCTTGGCGAACTCGTGCGTAGCCTTCAACTGAATGGACGTATCGCGTTGTGCCGGAGGGGTCGTACCGGCCCTCAGTCCTGCGCTCAACGCGCTTACCGCCAGCACCAAACCCAAAATCCGAATCGCTCGTTTCATAACTGCCTCCGATCCTCTAGGAGAAGCAAACCCGCCACGGCTAAAAAAGTTTTCTAACCGGTTGGTTAATTCGTTGGGATAGGGGCAGGAAAGCGCTTGGCCGCGCGTGGATTTCTCGCATCCCAATGGTCGATCCTTGGTTCAACCATCTTGCCTGGTGGACGGCGGTTGGGGCGGGCTGGTGGTCGGGGCGACCATCCCCGCCGATTAGGTTTGTGGCGGCAACGCGATACAATAAGAGACGAGCGGAATGGCCGTCATCGGCAGGAACCGGGGTGGCCCGCAAAGGATTCATGTTCGAAGTCAGCGTTGAAGATTCATTTGCCGCAGGACATTTTCTCCGCAATTACCAAGGAAAATGCGAGAAACCGCACGGCCACAACTATAAAGTGCGAGTTACGTTGGCGGGAGAAGCGCTGGACCGGGCTGGGCTGCTCGTCGATTTCAAAGACTTGCGGGAAGCCATGCGGCAAGTCATTGACCGTCTGGACCACCAGATGATCAACGAAGTGGCACCCTTTACAACCGTGAATCCTTCCGCCGAGAACCTGGCCAGATATTTTTACGACGAGGTTCATCAAAGGCTGGAGCGCATGAGCGGCGGGCGGGTCCGTATCAAGAACGTGACCGTCTTCGAGACGGAGAGTACGACGGCGACCTATTCGGACTAGTCGGCGTCGCTCGTGCCCGGTCCCATCGCTACCCTCGGGCGACTGGCCGCCAGGGCTGACGGCTGCCCTATGCAGATCATCGAAATTTACAAGTCGATCCAAGGGGAGTCCACCTTTGCCGGCCTGCCCTGCGTCTTCGTACGTCTGACCGGATGCAATCTTCGCTGCTCCTGGTGCGACAGCGAGTACACGTTCAGCGGTGGGCATCGCATGGGAATGGAAGAGGTGATTGCGGAAGTCGAACAGCTGAGTCCAGAGGGAGGCCTGGTTGAGATTACCGGTGGCGAGCCCATGCTCCAAGAGCGTGAGCTGGTGCCGACCATGCAACGCTTGCTCGAGGACGGTTACACGGTGCTGCTCGAAACCAGCGGCGAGCGTCCCCTCGAGGACGTTCCCAAACAGGTGGTGAAGGTTGTGGACGTGAAGTGCCCCCACTCGGGCGCGCCCGACACCTTTCGCCTGGCGAATCTTGCGACTTTGACTGCCAGAGATGAAGTGAAGTTTGTGCTCAGCGATCGGATTGACTATGAGTTCGCCCGAAATTTCGTCAGCCACCACCAGCTTGCGGCACGGGTGAACGCCGTGCTGTTTTCTCCCGCCTTCCGCAAGGACGCCGAGGGAACCCGCGATGCGTCCCATTGCCTGCTCGACCCGCGAGAGCTGGCGGAGTGGATGGTGGCGGATGACATTTCCGCCCGCCTCGGGTTGCAGATTCATAAGTTCATTTGGGATCCGGCAATGAAGGGGGTGTGAGGCAAGGGCTGGGGCAGGTACCTTTCCTTTTCGAATGGCAGCGATGAAACCAGGTTCTGTGGTCTTGCTCAGCGGGGGGATGGATTCCTGCGTGTGTGCTGCGCTGGCGGTGCGGGACTCCGATGCGGCCGCACTCCACATCAGCTACGGGCAACGGACCGAAGGGCGGGAGCGGCGAGCTTTTTTGGCTATCTGCGAGCGGCTGGGCATTTCCCAGAGGCTGATGGTACGGAACGAGGCCCTGCGGGCGATCGGCGGGTCCGCGCTCACGGATGGGAGCATCCCAGTTCCCGAGTCAGGGCAAATCGGCCACGGGATTCCCGTCACCTATGTGCCCTTTCGCAATGCGCATTTTCTATCTGTGGCCGTGAGCTGGGCCGAGGTCCGTATGGCCTCCAAGGTCTATATCGGTGCGGTCGAACAAGACAGCTCAGGGTACCCCGACTGTCGTCCGGCTTATTATCACGCGTTCAACGAGGTGGTGAAGACGGGCACCAAGGATGGTAGGATTCAAATCCTCACCCCCTTGATCGGGCTGAGAAAAGCCGAGATTGTGAGGCTCGGCCTTGAACTCGGCGCGCCGTTCGATTTAACGTGGTCTTGTTACAGCCATGAGGACCGCGCCTGCGGGGTCTGTGACAGCTGCGTCCTCCGTCTGCGAGCATTTCAGGAGGCTGGAGCCACCGATCCGATCCCCTACGACGAGGTAACCGACAGGGTGTGATGGCCGCTTGCGGGCTGTATTCTCGAGAACCTGAGCGGCGTGTCCCGTGGGTGGCCTGCCGGGTCGGCTGGACGACGCTGGCAAGCGAGAATCGAAAGTCGCAACTGTAGGAAAGAGTGCGAGTGGGAGGCGAAGATGACGAAGCGGGTACTGATACCCATCCTATTCAGCCTGTTGGCGGTTGTGTGTGTGCCGTGGCTGCAGGCTCAGAACAGCGGTACGGTTAAGGGCGCATGCAAAGACGTGGACGGTAAACCCATTACCGGTGCCCAGGTCGAGTGGTTGAACACCGAGAACGGCAGAAAATACGAACTGAAGACGAACGGCAAGGGGGAATACTTTTCTCTGGGAATTGTCCCCGGAAAGTACAAGGTGACATTATCGAGCGGCGGCAAGGAAATCTATCACTTCGGCGGAGTGAATGTCAGTCTCGATGAGACCACGCTCGACTTCGACATGAAGAAGGAGCAGGCCGCAAACGCTCAAGCGGCCGGCGTAACTCCCGAGCAGTTGAAGGCTCACCAGGAGCAGGAACAAAAGGTAACCAAGGAAAATCTCAACATCAAATCGCTCAACGACAAGCTGGCGGCAGCCAAGCAAGAGGCGGACCAGGGAGATTTCAATGCTGCGGTCGCCACCATGAACGAAGCTACCCAGATGGATCCCAATCGCGATCTGCTTTGGGCCAAGCTGGGCGACTACGAAGAAAGCGCCGGTGGTAAGAGCACGGATGCTGCGGAAAAAAGCAAGGACTATGGCGAGGCGGTCACCGATTACGAGAAGGCCGTGGATCTGAAGCAGAAGGCTCTCGACGCTGAGCCCTCGAAGAAAACACCGGACGAGATCAAAAAGCTGGCTTCCTACTACAACAACTTAGGACAGGCGCAAGCCAAAGCCGGGAAGACGGATGATGCCGTCAAGTCGTATGCTCAGGCCGTCCAAGTCGATCCCTCCGGCGCAGCGCAGTACTACTTTAATACCGGAGCGGTCCTGACCAATGCCGGCCGGGTGGATGATGCCATCGCGGCCTTCGATAAATCCATAGCGGCGGATCCGACCCGTGCCGAATCCTATTACTGGAAGGGTGTCAATATGATTGGCAAGGCCACGTTAAAGGGCGACAAGATGGTGGCTCCCGAAGGCACCGCCCAGGCGTTCAACAAATATCTCGAACTGCAGCCGAATGGCCAGTTTGCCGAACCCGCCAAACAGATGTTGGCCAGCATTGGTGCGAGCGTCGAGACCCAGTACGGCAACAAGAAGAAGCCGGCCAAGTAGTCCCTCCCTATTTTTTTAGTTGAACCTACAGGGCGGCCTCAGGGCCGCCCGCTTCGTTTCTTAGGGGACGATTTCTCGAGCCCCCCTCCGCCGGTGCCCGGTTACGAAGGTTCCTGGGCTGGGGCGTTCTTCATAGAACAGTCCCTGGCTTTCGGCTAGAGTGGATTTTTAGCCTGATTAAGACGCTTTCGCGCCTGTCTGCGGAGCCATGGCAACGGGGAGTGCTCCAACTCCGGTTTCCCACGATCGCTCGAGCGGTTCAGTTACCCTCGACACCAATGCCCTGCTTTCCGCCATGCTGGGCGCTCATGATCAAGTCAGCGACTTGATTTTTTCGCCTGGCCGCTTTCCTACGGTTGAAATCCACGGTGAGCTGAGTCGAGTCGAAGCGCTGACCTCCCAACCCCTGACCCCGGATGATACGCGCCGCATCGCCGCCGACCTGATCGGCGGCAACAAACAGGCGATCAACATCTTGCGGGATCAGGGCTCCTGCGACTTGTCCTATGGGCTGCCGGGATTGGCTCGTTTTCGCGTCAATGTGTTCATTCAGCGCGGCAGCTGTGCAGTCGTCATGCGGGTGATTCCAACCGCAGTTCCCAACTTGGCCGCCCTCGGCCTGCCTGCGCACCTGGAAGATGCGGCAAGATTTCGGGACGGCATTGTGCTGGCCACAGGTCCGCGGAACTCGGGGAAGTCCTCCACTTTAGCGGCCCTGGTGGACCGCATCAACCAGGAGCGGGTCTGTCACATTCTCACCATCGAAGATCCCATCGAATTTCTGCACAACCACAAGCGTGCCACCATTCACCAACGCGAATTGCACAGCGATACACCGAGCATCGTGCTGGCCTTGCAAGCGGCGCAGCGGCAGGCTCCCAACGTGATCTTGGTCAGCGACCTGCGGGATCATCAAACCATGGAGATGATCCTCGAGGCGGCCGAAACCGGGCACCTGGTTTTCTCGGCGTTGAATACCCCGGATGCCGCGAAGACCCTGGAACGCATCCTCAGCCTGTTCGCCGGGTCGGAACAGGCCAGCACTCGCAAGCGCCTGGCCAAGACCCTCCGTTTGGTGGTCTCGCAGCGACTCATGCCGCGTCAGGGCGGAGGCGGAAGGATCGTCGCCGCCGAGGTTCTGAGAATCAACGCTCAAGTCCAACAATGTCTGGAAGACAACGATTTCTCGAGCTCAAGGTTGCTCGACGTGATGAAAGGCGGCGCGCGCGAGGGAATGCAGCATTTCGACGGAGAAATTGAAAAGCTGGTGCGCCAGGGCACGATCAGTCCGGAAACCGCGATTTTGCACTCGACCGACCCCGAGGGCCTCCGCCAGCGCTTGGCGCAGCCCGTCTGATGCGGCATGCTTCAGATATTGAGGACGGCCGCGTAAAATCGACCCGCCACCCGGCAAGAGTCGAGTTCTTCGTTTTTTCCTCGTATCATCTCTTCCATGGGGTCCGACGGCCGAATGTTGAGCTTTGAACAGGCCCGTCATGTGGTCGAGGAACATGCCTCCCGTCTTCGTCCCCAAGAGAGCGAACGGCTCAGCCTCGTCGACAGCACCGGCCGGATTTTGGCCGAGCCAGTGGTGGCAGATCGCAACTTTCCACCCTTTCCCCGCGCCACCCGCGATGGCTACGCGGTCCGGGCTGCCGATCTCAGCCCCTTGCCCGCGACTCTTGCCGTGGTCGGCGAAATCAAGGCAGGAGCCAAGGTCACGATCCAAGTGGGATCGGGCCAAGCAGCAGCGATTATGACCGGCGCGCCTGCACCACCCGGGGCGGATTCGGTCGTCATGGTGGAATATGCCTCCCGCGAGGGCGACAGGGTCGAGATCCGCCGGGGAACTGCCGTCGGGGAAAATATTGTGCCGCAAGGTGCAGAGGCCAAACGCGGGGAACGGTTGCTTTCTCCCGGCGTCCGGCTCGATGCGGCGGCGATTGCCCTGGCGTCATCGGTGGGAAGGTCCCGTCCGCTGGTTTACCTCAAGCCGCGCGTGGCCGTCCTGGCTACCGGAGACGAGGTAGTCGATGTCGATGTGCCCCCCGCTCCCCAGCAGATCCGCAATTCCAACAGTTATTCCTTGGCGGCCCAGATTCAGGCTGCGGGAGGAGAACCCCGGCTGTTGCCGATTGCCCCCGATGAGCCTGCGCGGTTACGCACGCTGATCTCCGACGGACTGGACGCCGACCTGCTGTTGCTGAGCGGCGGTGTATCGGCGGGAAGATACGATTTCGTGGAGCAGGTGTTGGGCGAGTTGAAGGCGGAGTTCTTCTTCACCGGGGCCGAGATCCAGCCTGGACGGCCGGTTGTATTCGGGCGGCTTCCGGCAAGGGCAGAGGAGACCCCGCCGGGCCGAGGTTCCGACGGCAGGTATTTCTTCGGCTTGCCGGGGAATCCCGTGTCCACGATGGTCACCTTTGAGCTGTTCGTGAAGCCGGTGGTGGAAGCCTTAGCGGGAATGACCCCGGCGAAGCTGGTGTTCCTGCACGCCAGGCTCAAATCGGAGGTGAAGACCAAGACCGGACTGCGGCGATTCTTGCCCGCCGTCCTCTGCGGGGAGTTTGACCGGAGCGAGGTTGAATTGCTGCCATGGCACGGGTCGGGAGATATTGCCTCGACCGCCCGGGCCGACTGCTACGTCGTGATCCCCCCCGACCGGGAGCGGATTGAAGCGGGGGAATGGGTGCCGGTCTTGCTCCGATGAAGGCTTGAACCGCCACAATTCGAGCAACACCGTTGGGTTTGGGACCTTGTTTTGCCCTAAAATTTGGGCTGACGACCTTGGATCGGTGGCTTGCGCCTCTCGGGGGATCGTTCGCCAGGTAAGATGGGAATTGGCTATGTCGAACAAGCTCTCCCACTACGATTCGAGGGGAGGCGCCAGGATGGTCGATGTTTCGGCCAAGGCGCCCAATAGGCGGGAAGCCGAGGCTAGCGCTTTTGTGGTTTTGAAGCCGGAGGTGCTGCAGGCGTTACCCAAGAATCCCAAGGGGAATCCCTTCGAGGTCGCGCGGGTGGCGGGGATTATGGCTGCAAAACGAACCTCCGAGCTGATCCCGATGTGCCATCCTCTGCCCCTGTCTCACGTTGATGTCACTGTGCGGCTGTGCGAGAATGGCGTCGCTATAAGTTCCAAGATCACGACCTTGGCGGCAACGGGCGTGGAAATGGAAGCGTTAACCGCGGTCAGTGTGGCGGCGCTGACCGTGTACGATATGTGTAAGGCTCTCGACAAGGCTATCGCCATTCGCGAAATCGTGCTCGAACGCAAGACCGGAGGCAAGGGTGGTGGCTACGTTCGCAAGCACAGCCCGAAATAACACGGTGCATGGCAGATAAGGTCAAGGTTCTCTTGGTGGATGACAATCCCATGATCCTGGGAATGCTGCGGACTGCGCTCACGCCTTTGGCGAATGTCAGTACCGCATCCGATGCCGCCGATGCCTTGCTAAAGGCGGTGGAGGACCCTCCGGACCTGTTGGTCGCCGACTACCGCATGCCCGGGATGGATGGCCGCCAGTTGGTCGAGAAACTCAAGAGCCGGCCGAAAACGGCGGCAGCCTCCGTCATCTTGCTGGCCACCAGAGCCGACATCACCGAGAAACTGAGCGCCCAGGAACCGGCGATCGACGATTTCGTTGAAAAGCCATTCTTTTTACGAGAAGCTACCCAGCGCCTCAAGCGAATCATTGACAAAATCGCGCTGGAAAAGATGGCGAAAACCTCCGCTGCTTCCGATGGTGTGCTGCGCGGGAGTATCGCCCAGATGAACGTGATTGACCTTGTGCAGTCGCTCGAAATGGGAAGGAAGAGCTGTGCTCTGACTCTTACCAACAAAGCAGAAACCTGTGCCCTGTATTTCAAGGAAGGACAGGTGACGCATGCCCAGTATGGAGCGCTGCTCGGTGACCAGGCGGTCTTTCAGGTGTTGCGCTGGACCGATGGTAGCTTCCAAATCGACTTCGAAGGCAAGACCACGAAGCAGACCATCACACTCAACACCCAGGGTCTGCTGATGGAGGGCCTGCGCCTCTTGGACGAGGCCCAAAGAGACGCGGGAAAGGTCGTGGAGGAAGAAGAAGATGTCCTCCTCGACCCGTAAGTCATGGACGGCTGCGGTTCTCACCATCAGCGATTCTTGTGCGCGCGGCGAACGCACCGACCGTTCCGGTCCTGCGGTTGCTGACCTTCTTCGCCGGCGCAAGTTCCTGCTGGTAGGAACCGAAATCGTTCCCGACGAACAATCGGCGATCGAGAAAGCCATGATCCATTGGGCCGGCGAATCTCGTCTGGTAGTGACCACCGGAGGAACGGGCGTCGCCGCGCGCGATCTAACGCCGGAAGCCACGCGGCGAGTTTCCACGCGGTTGCTCGAAGGGGTCGCCGAAAGGATGCGCCTCGAAGGAGCGAAGAAGACCCCGTTTGCCGCTCTCAGCCGCGGCGTGTGCGGCATTCGCGGCGAATCGCTCATTCTCAACTTGCCCGGCAGCCCCAGCGCAGCGGTTGAGTCGCTCGAGGCGGTTATTGATTTGCTTCCTCACGCCTTGCAGTTGCTCGGTGGGGACACCGAGCACACGGAAGATCCTCATCCTCCTGCCGGCTGACCTGAGCCCATGGCGCTCGGACTCATTCCGGAAGGCCGGGCGGCGAAGAGGCCGCGGGCACCCGAGTGCCGCCCCCGGTAGCTTCGGGTGCGCCTTCTCTATCCTCGATTCTGGCTTTCGCTTACACTTTAATTCCGAATTTTGAATAGGCTCAAACACATCTTTTCACACTACACCGCCTGGCTGTGGGCACTGCTCAAACCGCTGGGCGCCTGGGGCATCATGGCGGTGGCGGCGATCGATGGCGCCTTTGTGGGGCTTCCCGTCGACGCGGCCCTGGCCAGCTACGTCTACCAGGACAATTCCCGTTTTCTTCTGTATGTCCTGCTGGCATCGTCAGGATCGGCGCTCGGTAGCCTTGTGATTTATGGCATTGGCTACCAGGGGGGTGAAGAACTTCTTCGCAAGCGCATCTCGCGCGAGCGCTTCGACAAGATTCATGCCGCATTCGACAAACATCCCTTCTGGAGCTTGATGTTGCCGGCGATGCTGCCACCGCCCACGCCCTTCAAATTGTTTGCTTTGGCTGCGGCTATTTCTGAAATGAGACTGGCTCACTACGTGCTAGCCATCTTCTTCGGACGGGTGGTTCGCTTCTTGCTGCTCGCGTTCCTCACGATGAAGCTGGGGCCCGGGGCCGTACACCTGATGAGCGCGGTTTTCCGCAAACATCTCTCCCTGGTCGTGTTGCTGATCGCCGCCGTGGCTGTAGTTTGGCTGATCTGCTACGCGCTGAAGACACATAGGCTCAACCCTTCCCGACCCGAGAATTCCCACTGACGGATGAGTTAGACCGACGGGCAGAACCGAACGACAGGCCGGCTGCCCTGCGCGCAGGAGACTAAGTAGCTGCCGTGTGATCTCCCAGATTCTTGAACATCCCGCTCAAGGCCTCGAAGGCGAGCGGCGCGGCAAACATGGCGATGGTAAAAAGCAGATCACCCTCCAGGGCACGGCGGAGAAACGGCAGGCCAGCCACGTAAGCCATTTCGAGCCCCTTCAGGTTCATGGGAAAAGGTTTCCAATACGCCCAATAGGTGAAGTTGCTGAGGAGGAAAAACGAGATCGAGCCGGTCAACGCCGCGGCAATCACCCAACGTGGCTTTTGGTGGCGCCGCAAGCCGGTCCCTAGCCCTAAGATCGCTGCGTACCACGCCCAGGTCACCAGATAGTCCCAACCCATGGGGAAAGCATAGACCAGCTTCGTCAGAACCACATCCGAGGCCGCCAGGCACGCCAGCGCAATCCAAAGCTCGCGGCGGGAGCGGTGCGCGCCAAAGAACAACAAGGATCCAACCACGGGGGTAAAGGCCCAAGGATGAGGCAGGAACCGCACGGCTACGGCAAGCAGCACGAAAAGATAAGCCATCATAATCACTTGATTGTGCCGTCACGCCCGGGAGTACGTCAAGCCCGCAGAATCCGCGTCCTGCCCGCGACTGAGCACCCTTTGGGCTTTCAGCCCGGCGGGAAGCTCGAAACCCAACCGGCGCAAGCGGTCTGATCGATTAGGTCAGGATCGGAAGGGCACGAATCCGCTTCTTCGTTGCCGCATAAATGGCGTTCGAGAGCGCGGGAGCCAGCGGCGGCACCGGCGGCTCTCCCGCGCCGGTTGGAGGTTCCGAACTCGGCACAAAGTAGGCTTCGACCACGGGTGCTTCGCGCATGCGAATGGGGGCGTAATCATCGAAGTTGCCTTGCACTACTCGTCCCTTCTCGATCGTGATCTGGCCACGCAGCGCATTCGTCAGCGCGTAAATCACGCCGCCCTGAATCTGCTGCTCGAGGATGTTGGGATTGACCACCTGCCCGCAATCGATGGCGGCCACGACCCGGTGCACGCGCGGCTGATTACCCTCCATCGAGAGTTCAACCACCTCTGCCATATACGAGCTGAAGCATCCAAAGCAGGCGATGCCCCGATAATGTCCGGGTGCGAGCGCCTTGCCCCAGCCGGCTTTTTCCGCTGCCAGCTCTAAGGCGCCCCGCAGGCGTGCCGTACGCCAAATCGTGTCAAAGTACCTGATGTCCTCGTCCTCTTTCAGCAAGTGCAGGCGATATTCGAGTGGATCCCGCTGGGCTGAGGCTGCGAGCTCGTCGATGAAGGATTCACTGGCGAATGCGACCTGAAGAGCGTACACCGAGCGCATCCACCCCAACGGGACGGGAGTTTGGCTATCCACGTATTCCAGGGTGGCGTTCGGAAGCGTATAGATCAGAGCAGCTTCGTCCTTCAGGTCTGGATCCACTCCTCCCTCGCCAGGAGATCCCTTCTGGCCGCTGATCGAAGGTGAGACGATGCGGTGCGAAAAAGCGGCGGGCCAGCCTGCGGCGTCGAGTCGAGCGCTGAGCTGGTGATAACTGGCGGGACGATAGGTTGAGTTGCGCATATCGTCTTCCCGCGTCCAGAGGACTTGGACGGGAGCATGGGCGGCCTTGGAGACGAGCGCAGCCTCGACACCGTAATCGTGTTCGAGACGGCGACCGAATCCACCACCCATCAGCGTGACATTGACCCTCACCTGATCTGGAGCTAGGCCGATTGCCTGGGCTACGGAATCACGGACATCCTGGGGAACTTGCGTGGGGGCCCAAAGTTCGCAACGGTCCTCTCGGGACTGGGCGGTGCAGTTCCCTGGCTCCATGGGCGCATGGGACATGAATGGGAGCTGGTAGGAGGCCTCAAGACGTCGCCCCGAAGCCTTCGAGACATCTCCCCGGGAGTAGAGAGTCGCGGCTTTGCCCGCGGCGGATGTTTTCAGCGCCTCAAAGATCGTGACGCTGCTCATACTGCGATTCGGTCCTTCATCCCATTCGACATTCAGCAGGCGCCGTCCTTCCATGGCGCCCCAGACACTATCGGCCACCACCGCAACCGCCGCATCGCCTACCTTCCCGGTATAGGTGACGCCGGCCACCTTTCGCGACTCCTTGTCATCGAACCGCACGAGCTTTCCGCCAATGACGGGACAGCGGGCGAGGACCGCATATTTCATCCCTGGAAGGCGGCAATCAATTCCGTATGCTGCCGTCCCGTCCACCTTGGAGGGCACATCGAGGCGGGGAATCATCTTCCCGACAATCTGGTAGTCCTTCGCCGCCTTGAGCGGTGGATCGGTGGGCACGGGTAGGCTCGCGGCCTTGTTTGCCAGTTGCCCATAGGTCAGGCGGCGGTTGGATTCAGCATGGATCACCGCCGAGTTCTGGGCTTTGCAACTGGCACGAGGCACGCCCCATTCCAGCGCCGCGGCGCTGATCAACATTTCCCGGGCAGCGGCTCCCGCCCGGCGCATGGGATCCCAGGTGGTTCGCACGCTGGCACTGCCGCCGGTCGTCTGATCTCCATAGAGGGTGCTGGCACCCGCCTGCTCGATCGCAATCTGCTTCCAATCGGCTTCGAGCTCCTCCGCCAAAATCATGGGCAGCGAGGTCCAAACTCCTTGCCCCATTTCCGAGCGCGCGACCACGATGGTGATCTTTCCCTCGGGAGAGATTTTCAAATACGCGCTGGGAGCCAATGTGCCTGACTCACCGTGCGACCCATGGGGGAGATAAAATCCGATCACCAATCCGGCGCCGGCCGCCACCCCGACGCTCAGAAACTGGCGGCGCGAAAGCGGACTCATCGCGCACCTCCGGCAGCCCGGTGAATGGCCCGCCGAATCCGCTCGTAGGTCCCACAGCGGCAAAGATTGCCGTTCATGGCCTCGATAATTTGCTCATCCGACGGCTGGGGAATGCGTTCTAGAAGAGCCGCCGCCGCCATGATCTGCCCCGCCTGACAGTACCCGCATTGCGGCACTTGCTCGGCAATCCAGGCCTGCTGCAAAGGATGCAATCCGTTCGCCGATAGACCTTCAATGGTGGTGATCGTCTTGCCCGAGGCTTGGGAAACTGGGGTCGCGCAGGATCGGGCTGCCTGGCCGTCGAGGTGCACCGTACAGGCCCCGCAAAGCCCGGCTCCGCATCCGAACTTCGTACCTGTGAGTTGCAGGGTATCCCGCAGTACCCATAGTAGTGGTGTCTCCGGTGCGACGCTGACGGTGCGCTCCGTGCCGTTGATGCGAAGAGTCATGGATGCCATAGGATCTCGTCAACCCGTGAAAATAGAACCCCTATGGTAAAAGAAATCCCCGGCAAGCGGAATGCTTCGCCACCAAATCGTGGCCGCGGCGCTGCTACACTGTCCCGGTGTTCGAAGGGCACGCCGATTCCCAAGGGACAGCCGAGTACCGCGCTCGGTTTCCGTCTCTGCGGGCTGCCGGACATTTCCGGCGCGCCGAAGATGTACCCGGCGCAGGTGAGCTCTGGCTGTCTTCGATCGGAGTCGGAACCTACCTGGGGGAACCGGATGATGCCGTCGATCAGGAATACAGCCAAGCGATCGTTACGGCTCTGCGCTCCGGCGTGAATGTGCTCGACACGGCGATTAACTATCGCCACCAGCGCTCCGAGCGCGCCATCGGCGCCGCCCTGCGACAACTGATCGGGGCGGGCGAGCTCAGCCGCAATCAGGTTCTGATCGCGACCAAAGCGGGCTATCTGTCCTTTGATACCAACCTGCCACCCGACCCGCGGGCCTACATCCTCGAGGAGTACGTCCAACCGGGCATCCTCGATCCCAGCCAGATCGCCGGGGGGATGCACGCCATGGCCCCGGGCTACCTTGAAAACCAAATCGAGCGATCCCGCCGCAACCTGGGAATTGAAACCATCGATGTGTTCTATCTTCACAATCCAGAAACCCAGTTGCGCGAGGTGTCGCGAGATCTATTCCTGCGCCGGCTGGGTGACGCCTTCGCCGTGTTGGAGCGGCAGGTCCAAGCTGGCCGGCTCGTCTACTACGGATTGGCAACCTGGGATGGGTTTCGTTTACCCCAGGGCGCAAGAGACTTCCTCGACTTGGAGGAAATTGTGCTCCTGGCCGAGGATGTTGGCGGCAAACAGCACCATCTTCGCTTTCTCCAACTTCCCTTCAACCTGGCCTTGCCGGAGGCTTATACGTTCCCGAACCAAGGCTCCGGGAGGAAACAGTCTTTGCTGGCGGCGGCCTCGGAACTGGGGATTGCGGTCATCGGCAGTGCTACCTTGCTCCAGGGGCAGCTCACCTATGGCCTGCCGGACCCCGTGGGTGATCTTCTGGGCTTGAAGAGCGATGTGGAGAACGCCATTCAATTCTCCCGCTCCGCGCCAGGATTGACGACGGCGCTCGTTGGCATGGGCCATGAAGAGCATGTACTGGCCAATCTTAAAGTCGCACAGACCTCCCCTACCCCCATCGACCGTTGGAAGGAACTATTCCATACAACTTAGTCTCTTTCAGGCAACTTCTTGGGCCGAAACGGTTGCGGATTTTGCAATCGGAAACATGACCCGAATCGTGGTTCCGCCTTCGTCGGATTGGATGTCGAGTGTTCCTCGAAGCTGAAGGACACGTTCACGCATGCCTCTGAGACCAACTCCCACTGGCCCAGTCCCTAGCAAAAGAGATTTTTTCTCTGGCGCTATGCCCTTGCCGTAATCTTGGACTTCGAGAAGAAGGGCATCCTGAGAGCGTTTCAGCCGTACGATGGCTTTTGAGCTACCAGAATGCCGATGCACATTCGTGAGGCATTCCTGCACGACTCGAAAAATTCCAATCTCAAGGTCTGGATCTACCCGTCCGAAATAGGCTGACAAGTCCAGCGAAGTGGCAATCCCACTTCGCTTGCTGAATCCATCAACGTACCACTGGAGTGCAGACGACAAGCCGACTTCGTCCAATAGCGGAGGATGCAACAGATGCGACATGGTGCGTAGCTCTTTATTGAGATTTTGCAGAAGGGCATCGCTATCTGAGAGCAGGCGTGCTCGTTCGCCACCCTCCCTTTGCGCTTTCTTCAACTGGTCAATATTCATGATGAGAGCGGCAATCATCTGCCCCGCACTGTCATGAAGCTCCCGTGCTAGTCGTCGGCGCTCCTCATCCTGCATCATGAGCAACCTTGCACTGAGTTGACGTGCTGCGTCCTGCGCTGCCTTGCGTTGAGTGATGTCTCGCACAGCGCTGGTAAACACTAACCCGTGCTCTGTTTCGAGAGGACTGAGGCTGATTTCAACTGGGAACTCCCGACCGTCCTTGTGTAAAGCGTATAGCTCCAGACCTTCCCCCATGGCTCGGAAACGTGGCTCGGAGGCGAAATCGTTCCTGTGCTGAACGTGGTGATGGCGGAACCGAAGTGGCAGCAGCATTTCAACTTCACGACCCAATAACTCGTCCCGCCTGTGCCCAAACGTCTTTTCGGTTTGCGAGTTGACAAGGATGATTTTCCCAGCTTTGTCGGTCACGACCATCGCATCGGGTGCTGACTCCAGAAGTTCCCGAAATCTTGCCTCTGCACGAGCGAGTTCAGCCGTGCGATGAGCCTGTTCTTCAGCAGCCGCCTTCCGAGCTAGTGTTCGGCGGTATGACTCACCCAAACCGATGATGACGCCGCCCACCAAGGCGAAACTCAGGATTCCATAAAGGTCACCCCGATCCTCGATCCGGAAACTGTTGTAGGGCGGGACGAGCCAGTACCAGATGCCCAACGTTTCGATGGCTAAAGCGACGATAGACTGCCAGAATCCGCAGTACCAAGCAGAGAAAACCACGGCCAACCATGCAACGCGATAGGGATTAGTTTCTCCGAACACTGGAATCAGTGCCTTACGAAGCAGGAGAGCAGCAATGGCTGCCAGAATTGCCAAAGCGTACCGGATGGCCCACTGGTCAGTGTCGGTTAGTAGTGCCGGCTCGAAAGCCTGCTGCCAACGTTTTGAGATTTGAGATTTGGAACTCAAATTACCCACAGTGGCCTCCATCCCAGTCCAGCGCTTTCAAGAACGAAGACCGGCCACCGCCATGAGGCAGCAGCATTATAAAAATTTAAGATATTGTACTTCGCGCCCTGCTGAGGCGGACTGCCAAAACACGCCGTTAGGCCCGTGATTCAAAATCACACTGCGGGGTGAGTTGATGTACGGAGAACGCAATACTTGCGGCTATGGCTGAACTGTGGCTGGAAATCTGAAAATTACTGGTTAGCTTGTGCGTCTGCCCGTTCCACCATCCCGGCCATTCTTCTAACCCATTGATTCTACTAGGCATGGCATGGCAACTGGCCATTTTGGGCAGAGACGGGGGTGGCAAGTACCGCGAAGCTGGCTGTCGAGAGGCGACCGGGGATGCTACTTCAAGGCTTGCAGTTTTGTCGAGGCCATTTGGGCAGCCTGGCTCGCCGGGTTCTCCTTCTGGATTTGCTCATAGGTTCGCTTGGCTTCCAGAGGTTGGTTCGCTGTCTCGTAGGTCGCAGCCAGCTCCATTTGTGCCATGACTTTGTTCACGGTGGAGCTGGGCTTGGCGATGATTTCCTTGTACAGACTGATGGCGGCGGAGTCGCGGTTCGTACTGCGGTACACCGACGCTAAGGCAAACTTGCCCAGGGCAGATAGATCGGCATTGTGATAGGAGGCCACTCCCTGGAGTTCGCGTTCGGCGGCGGCGTTGTCTCCCATCTGCGCCGAGGTTAAGCCCAGAAAGTAATGAGCGAAACGCGCCGCATGAGTGTGCGGATATCGGTCGACAATTTCCTGGAATTGCTTATGGGCCGTCGTGGCCCGCTCCTGCAAGCTGGCAAAGCTCGGGTTATCCGGTTGTGGCGGCATGTTCGGCGGACGCACCGGCGTATCGAGCGTTCGCACCGCCCGGCTAAACTCGAGGCTGGCCTCCTGGTCCTTGAGATTCAGGTAGTACCACGCGCCTATTCCCAGTCCCACAATCACCAGTGCAACGATGCCGGCGAAGATCAGCTTGCCTCGGTGCTCGACCGACCAATGTACGGTTTTTTCCGCCACGTCGAGGGTGGCCTGGCTAAACCGGTCCTGTTTCAACTGATGACGGGTTTGTGCGCGCACGAACTCCCTTTCTGCGGATTGCAATGGGTGGGAATGACCAGAAGTCAGTCTAGCAGGGGAAAATCCGCAGCGTCAAAACCGGAAGTGTGGGGCCTCTGACGCCTGCGACTCGGGCTGAGGTCAGGAAGAGGCCCGACTCCTCAAGCCTCCTCTACCACTTGCCGGGGTTGTGCATTCGCGTCGCCAGCGCGCCCATCGCCTACGGTTTTACCGCTGCTATAATCAACAATTGTCCTCATGGCGGGAAAACCCTTAGTGCGGTCGACCACGGTTCTTTGTGTCCGCAGGGACGGCAATGTGGTCATGGCCGGGGACGGGCAAGTGACTCTAGGCGAGGGAGTGATCAAGCACACCGCCAAGAAGATTCGCCGCCTTTACCAGGACAAGATTCTGGCAGGCTTCGCAGGTTCGACCGCCGATGCTTTTTCGCTCTTCAGCCGGTTCGAATCGAAACTTGAGCAATATCATGGAAATCTTGGCCGAGCAGCAGTTGAGCTGGCCAAAGATTGGCGGACCGACAAGTTTTTGCGCCACCTCGAGGCCTTGCTCCTGGTTACGGACAAGGAACAGACGTTTCTGCTGAGTGGACAAGGCGATGTCATTGAGCCGGATGGCGGTATCGCGGCGATTGGCAGCGGCGGACCCTATGCCCTGGCGGCAGCCCAGGCGTTGGCGGATCATACCCAGCTTCCGGCCCGCCAGATCGCGGAAGAGGCCATGAAGATTGCCGGCAAAATGTGCATCTATACCAATGAGAAAGTAACCATAGAGGAACTCTGAGAGTTTTCGCGTGGCCATTTATTTACCCGGGACAGTAGAGGAAGAACACCTGGCTCTCGATGAGCTCACGCCGCGTGAGATCGTCGCCGAGCTGGACAAACACGTAGTCGGACAGAAAGACGCCAAGCGTGCCGTCGCCATTGCTTTGCGCAATCGCATGCGGCGGCAAAAACTGGCTCCCGAACTGGCCGAGGAAGTGATCCCCAAAAACATCATCATGATCGGCCCGACAGGGGTGGGGAAGACCGAGATCGCCCGGCGCTTGGCGAAACTCGCAAATTCGCCGTTCTTGAAGGTCGAAGCCTCGAAATTTACCGAGGTCGGCTACGTCGGGCGTGACGTCGAGTCCATGATCCGCGACCTGGTCGAGATCGCCATCGAGATGGTGCGAGAAGAGAAGCTCGAAGATGTCGCCGATAAGGCCGAACTGAATGCCGAGGAACGGTTGTTGGACATTCTCTTGCCGCCAGCCGCCTCCCCGCGGCCGACCGAGTCGGCTCCGGCCGGCTTCACGCTCGAATCGACGGCCTCCTCGAACGATTCTCAGTCGCGTACTCGCGAAAAGTTACGCCAGCAACTTCGCGAAGGCAAACTGGACGAACGCATGGTCGAAATCGATGTGCGCGAGCGCAATTTTCCGTCCTTTGAAATCATCTCCAACCAGGGCGTGGAGGAGATGGACGTCAACATCAAGGACATGTTGCCCAACATTTTCGGGCAACGCACCAAGAAGCGTAAGCTGAAGGTCAACGAAGCCTTCGAATACCTGATCCAGGAAGAGGAACAACGGCTGATTGACATGGATCAGGTGACGCGCACTGCCATTGACCGTGTGGAAGACGCGGGAATCATCTTTCTTGATGAGATCGACAAGATCGCGGGTCGGGAGAGTGGCCACGGGCCAGACGTTTCCCGCGAAGGGGTGCAGCGCGACATTCTGCCGATTGTCGAAGGCACCACCGTCAACACTCGTTACGGCATGGTCCGCACCGACCATATTCTGTTTGTTGCGGCCGGCGCCTTCCATGTTTCCAAGCCGAGCGATCTGATCCCCGAGCTCCAGGGCCGTTTTCCCATCCGGGTGGAGCTGCAGTCGCTCACCATGGAAGACTTCATCCGGATTCTTACCGAGCCCAAGTCCTCGCTGGTGAAACAGTACACGGCGCTGCTTGAAACCGAAGGCGTCAAGCTCGAGTTTTCACGCGAGGCCCTCGAGGAAATCGCTCGCTTTGCGTTTCGGGTCAATGAGGGCACAGAAAACATCGGAGCTCGCCGTCTGCACACGATCATGGAACGGGTTCTCGACGAAATCAGTTTCGATGCCCCGGACAAGAAAGGCGAGCACGTCAAAGTCGATGCCCCCTACGTACGCCAGATGCTGGCTGATATCGTGAAAGACCAAGATCTGTCGAGGTACATCTTGTGACCCCTTTCGGCGATACCCCCTATCCTCTTTTTCACCAGCAGGAGTGCCTCCCGAGTTAAAGAAGGAGCCGGAAAAGGTCATGGCACGGCGTGGTACCCTGACCTTCGCTCGATGAATCTTGCCCGCTATTCCGGCTACATCTGCTCCGTACTCTCCGTCTTGATGCTTACAGCCTGCGGCGTCCCCGGTGCTCCCCATCCGCCCTCGCTCGACTTGCCCCAGCCAGTCGCCGATCTGGGCGCCCTACGTAAGGGTGACAAAGTCTCTCTGGCTTGGACAGTGCCCAGGGAAACGACCGATCGGCTGAGGGTGCGGCAATTGGGGATGACTCGAATCTGCCGGAGCTGCGACCAAGACCTCACCGATTGCCCGGATCCGGTGGGAACGGTTGCGCCGTCCCCGCCTCCGCCAAACTCCAAGCGCTCGAAGCGTCCAGCGCAAACCGTGGAGTCAAAGCAAACCTACACGGATGCGCTGCCTCCATCCTTGCTACGTAACGATCCCATAGCCTTGATTCATTACGCCGTTTCCGTGTTGAATCCGAACGGCCGAAGTGCCGGGCTGTCCAATCAGGTTACCGTGCCGGGTATGCCCGCTCCCCCGCCGCCTCCTGACTTTCGCGCCCAGGTTACCGCCGCAGGGATCTCGTTGAGCTGGTCAGGAAGTCTTGAATCCACACAGGTGTCAGAGTTGCGACATGTCTATCGCGTTTACCGTCGGGAAGAGGGAAAGACGAATGACATTCTGGTCGCAGAGCAGCTCTTTGGCGGTCGGCCGTCCTATGTGGTCTCCGATCAGAGCTTCGAATGGGAAAAGACGTATTCGTACTGGGCTACCGTGGCTACCCTGGTCGAGGTCAAAGGGCGGGAGGAAACCGAGTTCGAAGGCTTTGATACTCCTTCGCAAAAGGTTTTTGCCCATGACATCTTCCCGCCGTCTGTACCTTCCGGTTTGCAAGCTGGGTATTCGGGGGGAGTCCAGCCGGGGTTCATCGACCTGGTCTGGGCGCCTGGCACCGAAGTCGACCTGGCTGGATACAACGTCTACCGGCGTGAACAGGGAAGTGAAGCGCTGAAGATCAACCCGGAGTTAGTGAGAGTGCCGGCATTCCGGGATGCGAACGTGAGGCCCGGGCACGAGTATTACTATTCCGTCTCGGCAGTCGATATTCGCGGGAACCAGAGCGCCGCCTCTGCCGAAGTAAGCGAAAGCGTGCCCTAGGCCCCCTTAACCGATGACTCGCACCTGGACACGGGTACCGTCGGAGAGTTCGCCTTCGAGAAGTTCGATCTTGCCGTTGCGGACGATGCCGTTGAACTCCCGTCCGACGCCGGCCACGGATCGGGTGGGCGAGGAAGGCGCAGGTCGTCGACCCAAGCCCTTGTCCATAGCCGCATTGGCCAGGCGATCGGCTGCCTCGTTCTTGCCTCGCAAGACGTGGGCGATCGAGAACCAGTCTAGCTGTTTAGTTAATTGTCTGGCGCGTGCATGCAGGTCCCGCAAAGCGGGGTGGTGCACTCGGTAGCTGCCCTGAATCTGCCGTACCAACAGCTCCGAGTCGCTGATCACTTTGAGCCCCTTGTGACCATGCTTGACGGCATACTCGAGGGCCGCGAGTAAGCCTTGGTATTCGGCAAAATTATTGGTTTGCCGGCCAAGAAATTCGCTGAGTTCCGCGATGCTTTGGCCCTTTTCATCCTCAAGGAGCACGCCGTAGGCGGATGGGCCGGGATTGCCGCGCGAGCCGCCATCGATATGTGCGACTAAGTAGTGCTCAGGCACGTGCTCCGCATGCGAACCGAGCAAATCACCCGAATAACCTGACGCGGAACGAGAAGGCACGCTCGAAGTTTACCAGCTGAAACCCGGGAAGTCTTGCGGTTCCCTGAGCTCCTGCGCTCCTTTCGGACATTTTTGAGAACCGAACGCTCGAAGTCGAACTGGCATCGGTGTCTCGGGGAACGCCCCCACTGCACTGCTGGATTATTTCTTTTCGGCTTTCTTGGATTCGGACTTCGGCTTTTGGTCCTTCTTAGTTCCGGACTCGGCCTTGGTGCCCGACTCGGCTGTCGAGGCGGAATCTCCCGCAGTGGATGGTTTCGCAGACGGCTTGGCATAGTCGGTCACGTACCACCCGGAGCCTTTGAACTGCACCGCAGGAGGGGAAAGCAGCTGCTCGACAGGGCCACCACAATCCGGACATTTTTTGACATGGGGATCGGAAAACTTCTGGATTCGCTCAAAACGGTGGCCACATCGCTTGCACTGGTATTCGTAGATCGGCATAGACGCGGAAATTAATCTAGGGCTCTGTGCTTTGATTCTAGGGACTGGTTTCGCTTCCGTCAATTTTCGACCCAGATGCGGCCCCGGGCACGGATGGTAGACTCGCGTTCATGAGCAGCGGCCAGCCAACGCCGACGGAACGTGCTTTAGAGCCGGCACTCTACCTGGTGGCAACGCCCATCGGCAATCTCGAAGACATCACCCTGCGAGCCTTGCGGGTACTCGAGCAAGCCGACCTGATTGCCTGCGAGGACACCCGCCAGACGCAAAAGCTGCTGAATCACTACGGTATTGCCACTCCCACCACCAGTTATCACGCGCACAACGAGATGACCCGAGCCCCGGCTTTGGTGACGGAACTCGAGCGGGGAGCGCGCATTGCCCTGGTTACCGATGCCGGAATGCCCGGCATTTCGGATCCCGGGTTTCGCCTGGTCACTCTGGCCATCCGCCATCATGTGTTGGTTGTTCCCATCCCCGGGGCGTCGGCATTTCTGGCTGCCCTGGTCGCCAGTGGACTGCCGACCGATTCCTTCCGTTTCAACGGATACCTGCCGGCACGCCGCGGCCACCGTCGGGCGCTGCTCGAAACGATCCGTGATTCCCCGCGCACGCAGGTCTTCTACGAGGCTCCTCATCGCCTGCGCGAGTGCTTAGTGGACATTCTGGAGGTGCTCGGCCCGGACCGCCCGGTGGTTATCGCCCGCGAGGTCAGCAAAGTGCACGAGGAATTCCTGCGCGGAACAGCCCATACCGTGCTGGCCGCTCTGGAGGTTCCCGTCAAAGGGGAGATCACGCTGCTGGTGGGGAGAGCAGAAAAGACCAGCCCCCCCCCGACCTCGGCCCAGCCTGACCTGCGCCAGCGATTCGATGAGCTCCGAGCTCGCGAGAACCTCGACGAGAAAGCCGCGCTTAAGAAACTGGCGAAAACCATGGGAATCTCCCGAAGCCAAGCCTATCGGGAGTTGCAGAGGCGGAAATAGGGGTTCCGAAGGCGAGGAGCTCGTTCCTCGATCACTTAGGCGTCAGCTCCCGCTTCACCACTTCGCTGACTTGTTTGCCATCCACGCGAACTCCCGCGCCCGCAAATCGTGCCATGGCATTTTTCATCACCGTTCCCATATCCTTCAGGGTTGGCGAATTCATCTCCGCGATCACCGCTTTCACGCCCGCTGCTATCTGCTCCTCGCTGGCGGCTTTCGGGAGGTAGGTCTCGATCAGGGTAATCTCCGCAGCTTCCTTGTCGGCCAACTCCTTGCGGCCGCCCTTGAGAAACTGCTCCACGGAATCCTTGCGCTGTTTGATCAGTGTGCTCAAGACCTGCTGCGATTCTTTATCGTCGAGCGGCGCCATTTTCTCGATCTCCCGGTTCTTGAGCGCCGTTTTCACCATCCGCAGCGTCGACAGTCGTGGCTCGTCGCGGGCCTTCATGGCACCAGTGATATCTCTTTGGATCTGTTCGATCATGCTCATTTAAAGAATTATAGCCTCGCGGCCGACCGTCTTGCGGGCACGCCCCTGCCGTCGCTCGATTCCGGCATTCAGGTACACTAACCAAGACCCTATCCCAAGGACTGACGATCATGTTGCGGAAGACTCGACTGTTCACTCCCGGGCCGACCCCGATCCTTCCCGCCGCTCAGAACGCCATGGCTGTCTATGGCATGCACCATCGCACCGCGGATTTCCGCAGTCTGTTCTCGCGCGTGCTGATGGATCTGAAGGACTTTATCGGAACCGGCAATGATGTGCTGGTGCTGGCATGTTCCGGTACGGGAGTGATGGAGGGAGCGGTCTCGAATTTGACCTCGGCCGGAGACCAAGTCCTGGTGTTGAGCGCGGGGAAATTCGGCGAGCGCTGGTCGGAGCTGGCCAAAGCCTTTGGATGCAGCGTGGAAATCGTGAGCGCGCCTTATGGCGAGACTTTTGCGCTCGACGATCTTCGGCAGAAGCTTCGCCCCGAGATCGGCGCCGTTTACGTGCAGGCTACCGAGAGCTCTACCGGAGCTCGCCATGACATTCAGGCCATTGCACGGCTTGTCCGGGAGCAGGGCGAACGCACCATGCTGGTCGTCGATGCCATTACCGGCTTGGGCACAACCCAGTTCGATGTGGACGGCGGGGGGGTTGACGTCATAATCGGAGGCTCGCAAAAGGCGCTGATGATTCCTCCCGGCTTGGCCTATTGCGCGATCAGCGAGCGAGCCTGGAAGAGGATGGAAACCACCCGGAGTCCCCGGTACTATTTCGACTTCCGCAAGGCTCGCAAGGCTGCCGCCCGAGGGGAGTCCCCTTATACGCCGGCAACTTCGCTGGTGGCCGGACTCGCCGCGGCTTTGGAGTTCGTCCGCCAAATGGGGGATGGCGACCTGATCCGCGGGCGCCAGGCGCTCATTGAAAACGCCGAGCTTGCCGCACGGATGACGCGCGCGGGGGCCGAGGGCCTGGGTCTGCGATTGTTTGCCCGCAGCTCGCCGGCTGCGGCGCTTACCGCCATTCAGTCGCCCAGCGGCGTAGAATCCGGAGCCATCATACGGGAATTCCACGACCGATTTGGGGCGGTGGTGGCCAACGGCCAGGGTGAGATGAAAGGCAAGCTGTTTCGCATCGCGCACCTCGGCTACTATGACTCTCTCGACACCATCGCGATTCTGGCTGCGCTCGAACAAGTGTTGGCCCAGGTCACGGGGCGGACGGTCGAATACGGTGCGGCCGTGCGCGCCGCCCAGGAGGTTTACTCCCAGCACCGCCAGGGATCGAATGTTCCCGCGGCGGCACGGTAGGGGAGGGCTGCGCCACCCCTTGCGCTCCTGGCCCTCCTTCGGAAGCGTGTCCGATCCCAAAGTGAGCGTTAACCAAAGCCCGCGAGGGAGACGGCTGTACCAGAAAGGCAGACATGGCAGAGAGTGAGTCAGACAACCGTCCGGAGACCGGGGAAGTTTTGCCCGGAGCGCCTTTCTCTCTGGGCGATGTTTGGCCGGGGAGGATGGAGAGCAAAGCATGAAGATTGTGCTCGCGGAAAAGATTTCATCCTCTGCGGTGGATTTGCTTCGCGAACCCGGATGGGAAATCGTGATGCCCGAGCAGATCGGCGGCGCTTTGGCGACCCAACTGGAATCAGCCGATGCCCTGATCGTGCGCTCGACGGTTCAGGTGAACGCTGAACTGCTCTCGAAAGCGCGCAAACTCCGGGTCATCGGGCGCGCCGGAGTCGGTGTCGACAACATAGAGCTCGAACCGGCTACCCGCCAAGGCATTGCCGTCATGAATACGCCCGGCGCGAATGCCGTGGCGGTGGCGGAACATACTCTCGCCATGATGCTGGGGATGGCTCGGCATCTGTGCCAGGCCGATCGACTGACCCACGCCGGTCAGTGGGAGAAGAAATCCTTGCAAGGCAGCGAGCTGCGGGGAAAAACCCTCGGCATCGTCGGCCTAGGACGAATTGGAATGGAAGTGGCGCGTCGCGCCCATGCCTTTGGCATGGTGGTGTTGGCACACGACCCGTTCGTCTCCGCCGCGGTGGCCAAAGACCAGGGAATCCGAATGGCTACCCTTGATGAGGTCTATGCGGCGGCCGATTACTTGACGTTGCACGTTGGGCTGACGCCCCAAACCGCGGGCATGATTAATGCCAGTTCGCTAAAGAAGATGAAACCGGGCCTGCGGCTGGTGAACTGTGCCCGCGGAGAACTGGTCGAGGAAGCGGACTTGGCGGAGGGGCTCCGACAAGGCCGGATCGCTGCCGCCGCTCTCGATGTCTTCGCGCAAGAGCCCCTCCCCAACTCGCCACTGAAGGGGCTCGACCAGGTCATTCTCACGCCGCATATCGCAGGATCCACCCAGGAAGCGCAGGACGCAGTGGGTTACCAGATTGCGATGCAGGTGAAAGAATACCTCAAGCATGGTGTCATCCAAAACGCGGTCAATGTGCCCTCCGTGTCGCATGATGAATATCTCGCTCTGCAGCCCTATATCGTGCTGGCCGAAAGACTCGGTTCCTTTCTGGCGCAGATCAGCGAGGGGGCGTTGGAGGAAATTTCGCTGCGCTACAGCGGGCCCATCGCGGAATGGAAGACAGAGCTGATCCGAAATGCCGCCATCAAGGGTATCTTGAACCAGGCGTTGGAAGAGAAAGCCAATCTGGTCAATGCCTCGGCGATTGCCGCGTCGCGAGGATTGCGGGTGCGCGAGGCCAACAAGGGGAAAAACTCGGGCGAAGGCGCGGGCAGCGTTCTATCCATTCTCGTTCAGACCCACCGGGAAGAGCACCTGGTCAAAGGTGGCGTGCTCCACGCCCAGGCGCCTCGTTTGTTGCACGTGGATGGAATCGAAGTGGAAGCGCCGCTCGAGCGAGACCTGGTGTATCTTCGCAACCGCGACGTACCCGGAGTCATCGGCAAGGTGGGAACGATCTTGGGCGATCACCAGATCAACATCGCCGATTTCTCGCTCGGCCGCCGAGAAAGCAAGAAAGATCAGGCACCCAAAGAGGCCATCGCGGTGGTTCACGTAGACGAAGTCGTGCCGGAGGCGATTTTGGCCGAACTGCGAAAGATTCCTGCGGTTGAGACGGCGAAGGCGATCCGGTTATTCTGAAAAGGCAATTCCGAATGACGCGCGACAGAACCGCGATCCGAGCTCAGGTCAGCGCGGATCAGGACCAGACGTGAGTTCGGGATACGGATTCTCACCGGCTGCCCAGTACCTCGGGCGGGTCTCAGCCTCCTACGGAGAGAGAAAAGGGATGCTCAAGAAAGCGGCCGCTGCACTGTTCATGGTAGGGTTGGTTTCTTCGATTAGCGTGGCGCAAGATCGCCGATTCGATGTCGCCGCCCTCGCGGGGACGATGTTCACCAACGAAGCCAGTGGTAATGGAATCACCCAGAGCGCGACGATCGGGTTGGCTGCCTTCGCCAGTTTTGCGTACAACTTCAATCCGCATCACGCCATTCAGTTCACGTATGGACGAATGAAGAATTCTCAGACATACCAGAGCATCGAAGACTTTCACATTGCCACGACCATCTCCGAGTACAGCCTGGTCTACAGGTACAGTCTGTATCCCAAAGCCACGAAGTTGAGGCCCTTCCTCTTGGTGGGCGGCGGAGATCTCGGCTTTTATCCCCGCAGCACCTGGATCTTCTTGCCCCCGCTTCCCCACAACATCCCGAACAACATTCAGATCAATGTGCATGCTCTCAAGCAGTGGCAACTGGCGTTTGTCTACGGAGGCGGCGTGGAGTACACGATTCCCCGCTATACGAGATTCTCGCTCCGGGTCCAATACCGCGGATTTCTGTACAACGCACCTGATTTCAAGGTCGACGCGGCCTCGGGAAACACCCTCAGTTTGTTTACCGGCGCTCACGGCCACATGGCGGAACCCTCGGCGGGGATCGTGTTTCGCTTCTAGATGGGGATCGCGCACCCTTCCGCGAGGCGCACGGCGGAATGGTGTAGCCAGAGTTGGCTAGGAATTAAGCGCCGTCTTGCGCAACTTGCGGCTTTCCGCCAGCAGGGTCATCGAATGCATGAGATTTTGCAGGGTGACAATGCCGACCAGCCGCTGATCCTCGACAACGGGGATGATGCTGAGATTGCGCGCGCTGAGCTTGCGGAAAGCCGAGGCCAGCGACTCCTTCTTCTGCGCCACCTCGAAAATACGGTTCATCACCGACTGCACGTAGCCGTTACCTTCGGCGCGCAGCGCCTGCAGGATCTTCTGTTTTGAGATCACGCCGACCATGTCGCTACCGCGAATCACCGGGAAATCATCCTGCAAGGAATGGACGGCCTTTTCGAGCGCGTCTTCCAGGGTGTCAGCCGGCGACAAAGTTGCAAAGTCGGTGAGCATGACGTCTTCCAGACGGACGGTCTCGAGGACGGACTGAAACACGGCCGACCGCTCTTCGAGTTGGGCGGCGATGAACAGGAAAAATCCGATCATGGTCAGCCAGATGTTCCACAGCATGCCCACCAGCATGAACAGCGTGGCAAAGGCTTGCCCGATCGTGACCGCGCGCCGCGTGGCCCGAACCGGATCCATGTGCCGACTGAACAGCGCACGCAGAATCCGGCCTCCATCCATGGGATAAGCCGGCAACAGATGCAGAAGTCCCAACCAAAGGTTCGCCCAGACCAGGCTGCGCGGCAAATTGCCGGAGTTGACATACGGCTTGGTCCAGAGTTGAATCTCCGGGGCCACCGCGAGCAAGATGCTGCTCACGGCGAACGCCATGACCAGGTTCACGAGGGGGCCGACGAGAGCAATGCGGACATCCCGCTTCCAGGTCAGCGACCCCGGTTCGATGGGCTGCTGGGTTTCATCGAGCAGCGTGACTCCCCCGATCGGTAGCAGGACAATGGCCTTGGCCGGAACCCCGGCCTGAATGCCCATGATGGCGTGACTCAATTCGTGGAGCAGGACGCAGCCCAGAATGATTCCGACCAAAGCAACAACCCGTCCGACACTCACCTGGCTATGCCCTGCAGATTCGGTCAGTGAGACGAAAATCAGCAGGAACAGGAAGGTCAGATGAATGCGAAGCTCAATTCCGAACACCCGCCCCGCCGGGATCGACCAATTTCTCATTCGTGCCTCGTGCGCCCTGAAACCTATTTTATATTGTGAAACATCAGAGCTCCGATTACGAGTTGTGATTCGGTGACTCGAAAGTACCAGCCTTGCTCGGTGGTTACTGTGAGCCGCGCCGAGCTCCGGGCTCGAACGGTGGTCGAGGGATGAGAGTGATTGCGGGCAAATACCGAAGCCGCCGGCTGCGTTCCCTGCCTGGCCTCGACCTGCGTCCCACCTCCGACCGTCTGCGGGAGACATTGTTCGACGTGCTGTCCGCGGGAGGACGGACCGCCCTCGAAGGATCGCTGTGGATCGACTTCTATGCAGGCACGGGGGCGGTGGGCATCGAAGCGCTCAGCCGCGGCGCCGGGATGGTGTACTTTGTCGAAGCATCGGCGCCGAGGGCAGCCTTGATTCGTCAGAATCTCCAGTCTCTCGGGTTGGAAACAGGCTTTCAAGTCCTCAAGAAAAATTCCGAGCGGGCGCTGGCGGAACTGGAGGCGCAAGGCGCCGAGGCCGATGTTGTATTTCTTGATCCACCCTATCGTAGGCAAGCGGAGTATCGACGCGTGCTGGACGCACTCGCCAATTCGAAGTTGCTCAAACCAAGCTCTACGGTGATTGCCGAGCACGAAAGAAAATTTGATCCCGGAGAGGTGTTTCGATCCCTGGCTCGTTACCGCAAGCTCGAGCAGGGAGATTCGGCGTTGAGCTTTTATCGAAAGATCGAGGTATGGTCGCCGCCGGTTCGCCACCCGTCGGGCGTTCGTTTCTGACAACCGCCGAAAGACACACTCCGATCCCATGATCCTGGCTAGTTCCCCGAGGTCATAGAGATTTGGGGAGGAGAGGTGGCGAACCGAAAAACAGGGAGTTACGCAGCGAGATGCCTGGGGCGGGAGGCGCCAGCCATCACATCAGGAGTTCGCTGGGGCGCCGGGCGATGGGGTGCTGCATCTCCGCGAGATCATTTTTTACCCGGTTGAGCCCATGTACGCACTGCTCAAAGTGGCTGGAGAGATTGGCGAACAGCGGTGCCACCTTGGTATATTCGAAGCAATCAAATTTGGAAACGATGTAATAGCTTTCCTTGCCGGCCTTGATCCAGTCGACAAAATCCTCCAGCCGCTGGCGTCGCAGGCGGAGGTGATTGATGCTCTCGGGGAACATGCCGGTGAAAAACAGGGCGCAGTCGCCGATGTGTTTGTGGACCTGACGCTCGCGGTCAAACGAAGGCGCAGGTCCGAAGACGGGATTCGATTCAACCAGCATCTCTCCCAAGTCGGTGAGTGGCCGCCCGGCAGCGTTGCGGATCTTCGTTAGTTGGTCCCCTTCGGAAAACTCGGTCAAAAGGTGGGCAACATAGTTCACGACTTCCTCATCGCGGAGGCCGATCTCCTCGGCGTAATGCCGTCCCACCAGCTCACGGAAAAGCTGCTGCAAAGCATGCGATTCTCGAATCATTCCGGTCCATCCCCTGCTCGGGCGCTGCTAGCACCACCAGCGTGCCTGATTAATTAACCCAGCTCTCCTCGAAAGGCAAGTAGCTTTCGTGCGCGCCAGTAGTAATCCATTAGAATCCACCGCTGGCTACAAAGGTTTTCCCTGCTTTCTGTTGGCAGTCAGCGTTGTCGGCTGCCAAATGCAAGCGTTTCGTACGGCGCAGATACAATATGGGCCACGGAGGTAGGATATTTGGAACGAACGAACATCTCGAGCGGAACACTTTGGGAACCTCTTGTGGGTTACTCGCGGGCGGTGCGGGTGGGCGATCAGGTTTACGTGGCCGGGACCACAGCCACCGACTCCAATGGGAACATTGTGGGCATCGGCGATGCTTATGCCCAGACGGTGCAAGCGCTAAAGAATATCGAATCAGCTCTCAACCAAGCTGGCGCCAACCTCAAACATGTAGTGCGCACGCGAATGTTTGTCCTCCACATTCGAGATTGGCAAGAGATTGGCAAGGCCCATGGAGAGTTCTTCCGAGACATACGTCCGGCAGCCTCCATGGTGGAAGTTTCGCAACTGATCTCTCCCGAGATCTTGGTGGAGATTGAGGCGGACGCGGTCATCTGTTCCTAGGGGAGGAGGCCGTCACCTTTCGCGCGGCCGAAGGCGCAAGAGAACCGACACTGGTATCGACAGGATTCCCAGCTTGCCGGCAATCGGAGATCCGATCGATTCTCGCCCGTCTTCCTGTGCGGCAGTTGTACCCGCAGGCCGAACCAAGGGGGTTCCGGAGCGCAAATGGCAGAAAATCCTTCACCGCCAGGCAACGATACCTGTCCAAAATCCCTCTTGACAGTTGCTCCCTAGAGGTCATAATGCCCGAATCCCAGGGGCTCCAACCCTAGCTCGGCGGGAGCATGGGTTGCTCCTCGCCAGCGGCGGAGGCGGCAATGAGCATTCTTGAATTATGTGATGCCTACCCGGCGGCAGTTTCTCTCGAGGCCAGTGTGGCCGAGGCAATCCGAACCATGCTCGACCGGCGCGTCGGTGCCGTGGCCGTGATCGACGATCAGCGTCGCGTAGCCGGTATCTTTACCGAGCGCGACGTCCTGCGCAAGCTCGCTTTGAGCGGACGTGACCCGGAGGGAACGCCAGTCCGCGAGATGATGACCACACCGGTCGAGCTGGCGACGGCGGAAACCGGATCGAGTGAAGCGCTGGTCACCATGGTAGAACGGCACTTCCGCCATCTCCCGGTCGTGGATCACAATGGCAAATTGCTGGGAATGCTCTCCATTCGCAATCTCCTGGAATGGCGGATTGAAGACTTAACTCGCGAACTCGGCTCCTTGGAGCAGTATCTCAGCAACGATGCTCCCGGAGGAGACTGAGATACGAGGGAACCGGTCTTGCGTCGAGACTTCCGGCCGATGCCGTGCTTTCGCCATTTGGGGTAGGAGGGGACGCTCTTGTTGGCAGCAGGCGGGAGAAAGCAAAAGGCCGGCGCGTTGGCCGGCCTCTTCAATCTGCGGGCGCGATCCTTACCCTTTGCGAGGCGCGATGGCGTCCTTAGTAGCCTTGGCCACGCGGAACTTCACCACGGTTTTGGCCTTAATCTGAATCGGTTCACCGGTCTGGGGATTGCGTCCCATACGGGCTTTGCGATGGGCTTTTACCAGACGGCCCAACCCTGGAATCACAAACACGCCATTCTTCTTGGTTTCCCTGATGGCGGTCTCGGTCAGGTTCTCGAGAAACGTAGCAGCCGTCTTGTTGTTCGTGCCAACTTTTTCAGCCAGGTGGCGGACAAGTTGCGTTTTGGTCATGCCAGATGCCATTAAACCTCCTCGAAACTGCAGTGGGATTTATGCTGCGATGTCGGCCATCTTATACCAGACTTCCTGTGGAAAAGTAGATTTTTGGCGCATTTTATGCGGTTTTTCTCAACCAGGAACCACAGAAGGCCACAAAAATAGCCTTGTTCCAGATCTGCTTGCTCTAAAGCGCGCTGTGCAGGAGCTTCCCAAGGCCCCTCGCAACCTCTGCTGCCGAGCCGGCCAGCGCTAGTCGGCATGGGATAATGAAGCTAAGGAGAGAGTCTCGGTGACTTGTGCCATCTGCGAAAATCGCAAACCGAAACGCTTCTGTCCTGCCCTCCACCAACGGATTTGCCCGCAGTGTTGCGGGGAGCAGCGCGAAGTAAGTCTCGATTGCCCGAGCACGTGTGTGTACCTCCAGCAGGCTCGTCAATACGAGAAGCCGCGCCCCTTCGAGGCCTTGGACCACAGTGCTCTGTTCCCAGCGATCGACGTGGGTGACCACTTCCTCTACGACGGTCGGGTTCTGATTGGCAGCTTCATGTTTGCCCTGGCCAAGAGCGTGCGAGCCGATCGCAACCTTGTCGATCAAGATCTGATTGGCGCTCTAACCGCGCTCGCAAAATCGTATGACACGCGGGTGAACGCCGGCCTCTACTATGAACCTCCTCTGACCAGCGTCAGTCAGCAATCGATCATTGCCGAACTGCAAGCCCGTCTCAAGGAGTACCGCGAGGCCGAGCAAGCCCGCTTGGGGGTTTCGCAGTTGCGTGATTCCGACGCGCTCAAGGCGCTGGTTGTGTTGGTTCGGATCGCACACAGCCGCACCTCAGGCCGCCCCAAATCCCGTTCCTTCGTCGATTTCCTGCTGCAAGAAATGTCCGAGGGCCCCACGGCGGCGCCGGGAGAAACTCGCAGCGGGCTGATCGTGCCCTGAATTTGAATTTGTGGTTCAGATGTTGCTCAGCCTGCGCACCACCTGTCCGGGCGGAAGCTCGTCGCGCAGTTCTCGAATTGTTCGTTGAAGCTTCGGATGGCGCACGTCAGGTGCGATTTCGTTCAAGGGTTCCAGCACAAACCGCCTCTCCTGCATCGCCGGGTGAGGGATGATCAAGTCCGCAGTCGCAACCACCGAGTTCCCAAACAAGACTATGTCGATGTCAATCGTGCGCGGACCTTTGTACTGAGTGCGGTGTCTGCCCATCTCCCGCTCTAAGGCAAGAACTCCTGCCAGCAGTTGCCTAGGCATTTTTTCCGTATCGAGTTTGACAGCACAGTTCAAGAACCATGGCTGCTCGGTTACCTCGACTGGTTCTGTCTCATAGAAAGAGGAAAGTCCCACGACTTTGCCCAAGGTGCCTAGACGTTCAATAGCGGAACGCAGGTTGCCGGCTCGATCCCCGAGGTTGGAGCCAAGCGAGAGATAGACTATTTTGTGCACGGAAACAGTTTCCGGTTTCTCAGTCCCAGTTTCCAGAGAAAACGATCTACAGATTCCTACGCATCTGGGTTGCAACTTGCAAATCCGTGGGCAGAGGGGAGAAACTGAAAAACTACAGAGATGTGTCGGCGTTCGTGCTTCAACCTCGACACTCTTTCTGACTGCGCAGGTTCACGCGAAAGAGGATTTTGAGTGCTTTCGATGGAAGCAAAAATCAATCGCGCCCAGCGCTGGGTGCGAATGCTCGAGGAAGACACCCGGTTGCTCGCCAATCGGGTTCGCGAGTTGACTCCGGAGCGTCAGAAATCAGCCAAGGATTATGCCGCCCGCTTGACCGAACACGCCCGCGCGCAGCTTGAAGAACTTATCGAGCAGCATGCCCTGTTGGATTCCATGGAGTCAACGCCCCACCCTGCCGACTGATCCCATTCCCCACTTGAGGTTTACCATCGGCCAGAATCAGGCCAGGGTGTGGGCCGTGGTCGGGATTTGGTTCTCCGCCGAGCCCACCTCTTCGTCTTCCACCGTCGTTTCTTCCCAAAGGGTTTTATCCCGAAGCAGGCGGGAGACCAACGCAGTATGCATGGCGTGACCGGCACGATCGGCGACTACATTCCCCAGGATTTGCTTCCCCAGCAGCGCCAGGTCGCCCACCAGGTCCAGAACCTTGTGACGGACGAACTCGTCCTCGAAGCGCAAGGGCGGATTTTCGATCCCGTTCTTGGTGAGGACAATGCAGTTCTCCTGCGAAGCCCCGCGAATCAGTCCCATGTTGCGCATCGCCCGCTCGTCTTCGCGGAAACCAAAGGTGCGGGCGGGAGCAATCTCCCGGACGTAGCTGCCGTTCTCCAGATGTAAGGTGAAGGTCTCTCTTCCAATGAGAGGATGGGGAAAGTCGATGCTGTAGGAGACCGAATAGGTGTGCGAAGGATACACGGCAATATATTTGTCCCGCTCTCGCAGATGGAACTCCCGCCGAATCTTCAGATAGGTGCGGGCCCGCCTCTGCCGTTGGACTCCCGCCTTGGAGATTAGATCGACAAAAGGCTGCGAACTGCCATCGAGGATGGGAAGCTCCAGGTTATTCAGCTCCACAATGGCATTGTCAATGCCGGTTCCCATCAAGGCGGAGAGCAGGTGCTCGGTGGTTGAAATCAGCACGCCCTTTTTCATTAAGCTGGTTGCATAGCTGACGCGGGCCAGGTTCCGCCCAATGGCTTCCACTTCAAACCCGTCGAGATCCACCCGACGAAACACGATGCCGGTGCCCGGCGGCGCGGGCAAAATTCGCACACGGACCGGTGCGCCACTATGGAGTCCCATTCCGGAACAGTCCACGGCTTTTCGAACTGTCTGTTCGTGTCTCAGCGGGAAGATACCTGTAGGATCAACCATAGCTTACAACCTCCGCCGGAAACCCGACTGTGGCCAATTAGCCACAGTTCGTGGCTTTGCCTAAGAAGCGAACCTTGCCCATAAACTACTGATTCTGCCCAAAAACCACCATTTAAGGGGGTTCAATGGAACCAGATGCTAGAGACAATTCCCAGAAATTGTCCGAGACTACGCCAATGACAAAAGGCCGCCTCGATACGAAGGGCGGGGCCCTACATCAGCGGTTGAGATGGACTCGGCTGGACGAGATTCTTCGGTTGGCAGTGCGACTCTTTAGCTTCTGATTACCGGTGGAGGTGTCGAGCGACCTTCGAGAATCTCTGCCTTGGGCCAGTACGCGCGAATGTATAGGGAAAACTCATCCTTCGGCGCTGGCACCCAATTCGATTCCTTGTCCGAACCCGGAGAGTGGTGCTGGTAGTAGAGTGTCAAAGAACCATCTGAGTTGTACTTCAAAAGACTTGCTTTTCGTGCCCAGCGAGTAGCGATCGAGGGAGTTCGGTTCGAACAGATGCGCCTTGTAGTACAAAGTGAGCGACCAGAATCCATTAACCAGTGGCAACTCGCCCGTCCGGAACGTGACACTGTAGTGGTTCTCTCCGACCAGCCGCTCTCCCTTGGAGTCGAAGGCGGTGTAGCAACAATCCCCCTGATACCGCTGATGGGCAGCCTGTGATTACCTCCGTAATCTCGCCACCCCACAAAATCTAGCGACTCACAGCAGATCCGGTGCAGATAGAGATTAGAACGCTCTTAGATCGGAGAAGAAACAATGGCGTCTTCCCCTCTACCGCCAACCAGAAGCATCACTGCTTCCCCCAAATCAGCGCTGCTAGTGGAAAATGACGAATCTTTGTCGAACTGCTTTAGAAGACACTTGGAGAGAGACGGATATGTTGTGCGTACTGCTTTGAATACGCAAGAGGGTCTTCGTCTTTTCTGCGATTTTAAGCCCTTCAATGTGGTGCTTATCGACTATTACGCGCCCCGGAGCAACGGGGACAAGATCGACTGTCTGGCGCCGCAGGTTCACGGCGTCCAGCTTGCCATGGCAGTCCGCAACCTTGCTCCCTTGCAGGGAATAATTATTGCTGCCCTCGACTTCCAAGGTGAGGCGGACGTACCCCGGCCCCGAGAATTGATGCAGGTTTCTCTTCTAACGGAAACCGGAAATGGCCAGTTGCGCGGTTTGCTCGAGAAGATGGAGGTTGATAGAGCGATTAAAGCGTTAACCCCTCCCGAGTTGCTGAAGCTTCAGAAGTTTGCCGAGCGACTCGTTCGGGGCCTTGGCCGTCGCGCACGTGGCGCGGATTGGGAAGACCTGCTTAGGGAGGCGTTCCTTCGGACATGGATTGGAGCCGAGTCCCGGCAGAACGGCAGACATTGGAATAAGAAAGTTGATTTTGTGCGACACCTCACGTGGGCGATGCGGAGCATTTGTGACTCATGGAAGCGGCAACGCAGCAACGAGAGGGAGACGTATCTAATCTCGGAACTCTCGACGCTGGACGCTGAAGGACGAGAACGTACGCCCCTCGACTACATTGCTTCAAGGCGCGCCCCCGCAGACCAGCAATTGATTGATCGGGAGGAGGAGGATCAGGTTCTTGCGCTGTTCAACGATGATCTCGAAGCTAAACAGGTACTTCGAGGGCTGATAGACGGACTGACCAACAGCCAAATAAAGGAGAAGTATCGTTTTGATGAAAAGAGATATGTGGCCATCACGAGGCGGATTCGCAAGCTGCTTGGCAACCGAGCGCAAGCGTAGGAATAACTAGGGCCCGAGGCAGGAAAAATGACGGACAAAAACAATAACGACCATTTAGCGAGAATAACGAACGAATTGGCCGATTCCGTGCTGATGTTACCAGACGAGGCGATTCTTGAAGAGATCAGTGAAGCTGGAGCTGACCCATACGAAGAAGCTGAATATACGCGCTCTGTACTGCGCGACGCGTTCCAGCTATTGGAAAATGTGGCTAGACGGCTGTTGAGTCTAGGCCACAATGTCAATCCAAAGTATTGGCAGCCCCGGCGCGGCGGATATCACAACGATTGCTTGGAGTGTGGTTCATCGGTGAGTTTCACAACTGCCACGGGTGAGATGAGTGGGGAGGCTTTGCACGGACGCTGCCCTGCGAGAGATCACGTCATCCGCAGGCAAGCGTCTCGGAAGTGAGGATTGCGTCTGCCACAACTTAGTCCAGCGAACTTGGCTATGCCATGAGGCAAAAGGAGCCGCCACATGATCGAGCGCAGGATAAGCCATGCCAGGCGCAAACAGATTTCCGAGATGTCGCCGGAGGAGATGCGGCAGGCGTTGCTGGTCTCGGACACGACGGGACTGCCAAACAGGCGCGCATTCGATGAGCGCGAACCCAGTCCTTGGGTCGCCATGTGCGATGTCAACGGGCTGAAGGCGTTAAACGACAGCTTTGGGTACTCTGCCGGGGACATCCTCATCCGCCGGTTGGCGGAAGTGCTCGCGAGTGTTGAAGTGGACGCTTACCACGACAAAGGCGACGAGTTTCTTTGCAGGGGAAGCTCATACCAAGAACTAAATCAGAAATTGTCCCTCGCCCACCGATTGTTGCAGGAAGAACCGTTTGCAGTCTGCGGGATAGACGGTCGCATCACGAACGTTCAGGGGGCGGACTTTTGCTTTGGGATTGGCACCAACTTAGCTGAGGCAGAGCGTTCGCTGAAGCACCAGAAAGAGCTACGAAAGGTTCGCAATGCCCAGCAATTAGCCGCAGCGTCCGTCAGAGGGTAATAAAGGGCGAGGTACAAACAAAGTGAATCTTGCCCATAAACTCCTCATCCTGCGAGTTGCCGCCCCTGATTTTTCGCGAGCTGGCACAGGAAACCTCGTCGAACTTCCGCGCATTCATTGACTTACCGTACGTTAGCACCTAAGATTTGAGCCCGATGATTGGCCAGACGATCTCTCATTACCGCATCCTTGAAAAGCTCGGCGGGGGCGGAATGGGTGTTGTCTACAAGGCCGAAGACATCCGCCTCAAACGCTTCGTCGCTCTCAAGTTTCTGCCCGACGAAGTCGCCCGTGATCCCCAAGCCTTGAGCCGCTTTCAGCGGGAAGGCCAGGCTGCCTCGGCCCTGAACCATCCCAACATATGCACCATCTACGACATCGGCGAGGACCACGGCAGGGCGTTTATCGCCATGGAATTTCTCGAGGGATTCACATTGCGGTATCGCATCGATTCCGCGTGCTTCGAGATCGAAGAGTTGCTCGAAGTTGCCATCCAGTTGGCTGACGCCCTCAATGCTGCTCACGCCCGAGGCATCATCCACCGGGACATCAAGCCAGCCAACATTTTCATGACCCCCCGCGGCGCCAAGATTCTCGACTTCGGCCTCGCCAAACTCTCGACTCACCCAGATGAATCCCTGGTAACGCAAAGCCTCGAAACAGAACATCTCACCAGCCCCGGCATCGCCATCGGCACAGTTGCGTATATGTCGCCGGAGCAGGCCCGCGGCCAGCACCTCGACACCCGTAGCGATCTCTTCAGCCTGGGCGCCGTCCTCTTTGAAATGGCAACGCAGCAACTTGCCTTCGGCGGTGATACCACTGCCGTGATCTTTGATGCGATTCTCAATCGTCCGCCTGCCCAGCCCAAACGCAAGCTCCAGCCAAAGCTGAACGAAATCATCGGGAAGCTTCTCGAAAAGGATCGCGACCTCCGTTACCAAAGCGCTGCCGAACTGCGCGCCGACCTCAAGCGGCTTAAGCGTGACGCTGTCTCCGGACGCGTTTCTGCCGCCGACTCAGCTACCCGCGATTCCGGCAAAACTCGCAAGCCAAAGGTCGCTAAGACCATCGATTCGCTGGCTGTGCTGCCTTTTGAAAACGCCAGTGGCGATTCGGCCAAGGACTACCTCAGCGACGGGATCACCGAAACCGTCATCAACAATCTGTCTCGGCTGCCTAGAGTGCGTGTCGTTCCGCGTGGCGTCGTGTTCCGCTACAAAGGGAAGAATGTGGACGCTTTTACCGCTGCGACCGAACTCGGCGTCCGCGCCGTCGTCAGCGGCCGCGTACTCGAGCACAAGGACACTCTGATTGTGAAAGCGGAACTCGTCGACGTCGCCCGCCAGGACCAACTCTGGGGAGACTCCTACAACCGCAAGATGACCGACCTGTTCGAGGTACAGGAGGAGATTGCCCGCGAAATTGCCTCGCGCCTCCTCGAGCGTCTCGGTGGCGAACCCCAGGCAGGCGGGCGTTCCTCCTCCGCATCCACTCGCGCCGTCACCGAGTCAACAACTGCCGATCCCGAGGCCTATCGCCTCTACCTAAAAGGCACGCACCAATCCAGAACATGGTCGGAGCAAGGCTTTCGCAACGCTCTGGAGCTTTTCCAGCAATCCATCGCCATCGATCCGACCTACGGTCGTAGTCATGCCGGCCTCGCGTACGCCCTCGTGATGATGGGCTTTTACGGCTTCATTCGTGGACCTGAGGCCTTTCCCAAAGCGAAAGCCGCCGCCAAGAGAGCCATCCAACTCGATCCCTCCAACGCCGAAGCCTACGCGGCGCTTTCTCTCCACGCCATGCAGGCCGAGCACGACTTTGCACTCGGCATCCGTCTAGCCGAGCAGGCAACTCGGTTTGACTCTAACTCTGGCATCGCCTATCACACCCTGGCGATCGCTCAAATTTCCGTGCGCGACTTCGAGCCTGCGGTTACAGCCATTCGCAAAGCCGCCGAGCTCGATCCGCTTACCCCATTATTCCAGGCGCACCTGGCCTGGATCCTCCACAACGCCGGCAAGAGCGAGGAAGCCTGGAATCAGCTCAGGTCCGCTCTGGACCTTCATCCCAACGACTACTATGCCAACCGCATTCTCATGTATGTCGCGACAACACCGGAGCGATGTCGCCGCGCCATTGAAGACCTCAAAAGGATCGCCGGCCTCACCCGAAGTGGCCAAACTGCCTCTTCTGGCGTTCTAGGTGTGCTTTATGCGCGGTTGGGAGAACGGGACAAGGCTCTGGAGATCGCTGCCCGGCTGGAAGAAATTGTGTCCTCCGAGCCTGCCGCTGCCTACATTCTGGGACTTATCCACTGCCTGCTAGGCGATCTGGAACTCGCCGTCGAATGGCTGGAGCGCCTCGAGCAAGCCGGCACCGGCACCTACATTGTCCTGGGCTGCGAGGTCTCCTTTGCTCCTCTTCGCGCGCTGCCTCGCTTCCAGTCTCTTCTCACGAAACTCGGCCTGACGTAAGCACGACAAGACATCGTCCTAACCTAAGTCGAATGCTTCTGGATTCGACGCCACGCCTACTGAATTCGGGGTTTCCCTAGCACTGGTTTCATGACTGCTCTACTGTGCAGTCGCAGCCTCGGGGAAATCTTGCGTGAGAAAGACATGGAAATCCGTAGCCGGAGGCTTAACACCAAGCTGCCGCATTGTCAGTGCGACTTGACCGCGATGATAGGTGGAATGGTTCGCCAGGTGTTGCATCAGGTGCATCAATTTAAGGTGCGTTCCGCGAAAGGGGAGCATTGTTTCCAAGGCCTCGTTGGTTACGCGACTCACGAACTCGGCCTGTTCCTTCTCAATTTCCATCCATTTTGATTGCACAACACTGGCGTTGGGAAATACATCTGGATGGAATAGGGTGTCGCGTCGCGCGATCAAATCCGACAAGATGGCAGGACTTGGGGGTGGATCCTTCCAATACGCAAGCCAAATCCATTCCCCCCCGAGGATGTGCAGAAGAGTGTCTCGCACCGAGCCAAAGCTGCCGCCCAAATCTCGCGTAAACTGCTCAGCGTTCAGCGTACCGGCCGCGATTATTAACCTGCGGTTCGCCCAACGGTCGTACTCATAAAGGAGCCGAATGTCATCTCTGGTCATGAGGCGGTACGTCCGAACACGGTTCCCATGGATGATGTTACACAGTCGACAAACACAAGGGTGCAGTTTTATTCCCTTCGTAAACGGGTTACCCGCGTGGACGGACAGGCCAAGAAATACCCACGCTGGGCAAGAATCGTCGGTAACGAACACCTTGGACTCAATTACGACTGATCTGCCTTATCGGTCCCCCACAGGCTTGAAGCTGTTCGTGGGAAATCGCGACTGGTTAGGGGGCCGGCGCTACAAAGGGGAGAGCCAAACGTCGGTCGAGGCCTTGACACCGGGTATATAGTCTCCGGCAGCGGTTGGCAAGACCGCCATCCTTCGTGGAAGAAGGCAGGGCTACCGTCAATGTCCATTACCCCCCAAGTTGGCCCCCTCTCTGCTCTCGGCCCCTACACCAGCCCGCCTAGCGAAATTGAAGGTGTCAGCTTCTGGCCGCGTGTTGCAGCTAGAGTCATCGATTTTATCGTCCACTACTTGCTCTCCCTTGTCTCTGGATTCCTTTTTGCCGTTCTGCTCCTGATCGCCGCGGCCGGGCACCCCAATCCGCTGTTCATAGAGAGGATGCGACGCACTGGCATTGCCGTATTTGTCTTCTCGCTGCTGGGCAGCATCGCCTACGAGATCATCTGCGAGGGTTTGCACGGAAGCACGCTGGGAAAGCTGGCGCTTGGCATGACGGTTGTGCAGGAAGATGGTACTCCGTGCCGGATCAAGTCCGCCTTGATTCGGTCGTTCGCCTACCTTGTGGATGCCCTGTTCTTTGGACTGATTGGTTACATGGCAATGAAGGGTAGTCCGCAGATGCAGAGGCACGGAGATGAGTGGGCGAACACGATTGTCTGTAAACGGTCGGCTGTTGCAACGAATAATCTCCGTCGTGGCGGTCGATTCATCGTGGCCTTATTCTTTGCTCTGATGCTGGATTCGATCTTGATCATCGTTGGATTATTGCTGAATTTCACCTCTTAATCGATGGGGCTCGTTGCGCCGGTTCTCACGAACTAGAGCCGGTTCTATTGACGAGGAGAACGACTTTTCGCTTGGCTTCATCACTTCTGTCGATTGGTGATCCGCTGGGAGTACCACGTCGAGAACTTCTTCGGCATGGTTCGTCTCGGGTGCATGAAGATTTTATTCCGCTATCTTTGAGTGCGTTTTTCATCTGCACTGCCGATCAATCGTTCAAAGTCACCAATTTCAGCGGCGGTAGCCTCGTGCACTCCTTACATGGTCAGAGAGGCAATTGGCCGCCACTCACGCAGTTGCGGCGTGCTATTGCAGCGCAGCCTCAACCAACAAAAGCCCTTGTACCTTGCTCCAATCATCCACGAGGCGATCGAAGGAGACTTCTCGGCGGGCATCAGAGAAGCGCTCATCCTGGAGCAGGATTTTGTGGATCGCCTTCATGTCCGACCCTGTGGAGTTGTCAACCGTTTCGACATAGGTCACACCGCAAACTACATACAGATGAGAATTCCACTCCATCAGAGGTGGGTGTTGGCTCAGGATCAGGCTGATGAGACGGCCTGAATTCACCGCATTCGCTGGCAGATATTCCGCCGTGACCCGGATGGGGCGGCCATCGCTTAGAAGATGTCTCCCCTGCAGATTGTTGGCAATATCCTCCAAAGACCTTGGATCAGACGATTGGACCGTGTCTTCGAGAGCAGAGTCATACCCGCAGCATACTTGCCGATCGTTGAACGCGATCTCCAACGATGCTGCCAACACATCGGAAGCATGCGTAGACCGCGCCGTCAACGAAGGCAGATCGCGGATGCGGATTTCCTGTTCAGGGTAAGCGACTTGGCCAGCTGCGAAGCAACAAAACGCCAGACACGAGGCCACGACGTACATGGCCGGGCTAAGAAACACAGGCCGCAGCGCCAGCCTGCCCGGTGCCGTTTTCACGCTCGCCATGAAGACCAGATTAGTCTTCCCATCGCAGTCAGGCAGCTTACTGTCGTAACACCCGATTACCCGCATCGACGGGATAGGCGGCTGGGAGTGACCGAACCTCAGGCTGGGTAGAGGTTGGAGCCTGTGGCTAAGGAGTGGGTGGCTGCAAGCTTTTTAACCATCTCTTAATTCTCCCTGTAACCGGCGTGGCATAACCTTCCTAGAGTTGTAGGTCTCACTTCAAAGTCTACCCGTCAAACTCGGCAACTTCACAAGCAACAGGTTTCTCAACATGGTGTTGGGAGGGGACGGTGAAATACCTAGCGAAGACCTTGAACTTTAGCGCGGCCATGCTGTGGCTGGCTGTCGTGATGCCGGTAGCCACGCACGCCCAAATGAGTAAGGTAAAGACAGTCTGGATCATCATTATGGAAAATCACAATTGGACGGGCAACGATGCCGGCGCCTCCTTTGGTGATCCAGACTTAAAAGGCAATCCTTTGGCCCCGTATATCAACGGGGAATTGCTAAGCAGGTCGGCTCACGCGGAGCAGTATTTCAATCCTCCCGGCAACCACCCGAGCCAACCGAACTACCTGTGGCTGGAAGCGGGAACTAACTTTGGCACACTCGACGACACGCAGCCCGGGCAAGTGCCTGGGATTCATCCTGGCTCGAAGCACTTGGCAAGACTTCTACAAGATGCCGGCATCTCATGGATGGCGTACGCCGAGCCCGACTTCGGCGGCGGCGTGTACGACACCTGCCCGCTTGACTTTAGCTTCCTTGACATCAACCACCTCGCCCCGCCCTACTTCAAGGATGTTAATGACGGATTGAACCCGCTGTCGCCCGAGTGTATTGCACACGTCCGGCCTTATTACCAGCTGGCGACGGATCTGGCCGACCACACGACG
>DASPTQ010000240.1:0-2532 GCA_035623335.1 Terriglobales bacterium | reverse complement strand
CTCCGATCGAGGCTCGCAGTTTCTTTTCTGCCAGCTATCGCAAAGCAATCCCCAGTTCCTCAAGTATCCGCGTCTACCTGTGCTGCATTGCTCCGGTCACATACCAAAACCGCGGCAATGATTCTTGGTTACTTAAACGTGTCGGGTTTACGACATATTCTGATCTTGGGAGCCTTCCGTGCGCTTGCCTCCCCGCATCGTCCTCTTGGAGAGTCTGTCCGCAATTCTCCTGCCTATGTTGACCCTCCCGCAGGTTAGGGTGACGTGTCCCGGGCTGTTCGCGATACCGCAAAGAAAATCTATCCGCCGGCGTCAGTCAGACTAGCCGTGAGGGCGTCCCTAGCGTTAATGGGTCCTGCTCATGTCCTGCTCATGTCCTGCTCATGTCGTGCCTTGCCCTCCCCCAGTTTTTGGACGTGATTGAAGAATAAGGGGGTTGACATCGCATTCTGTCTTTGTTTCACTATTGTTGATGAACGAAGATAAGATTCGCGAGGCTCGGCGACAACTTCTGAGCGAACTGCCCGACCCGACCGAAATCGTGCGTGGTTCTCTTTTGAATCGCCGGATTTTCCATCGGCAAGGTTGTCTCAAGTGTCGCCGGGGAGAAGGCCACCAGGTCTGGGTGCTTACCGTCGGGTATCCGGGCGGACGGACGCGTCAGTTCACGATTCCGGCCAAACAAAGGGGCCAGGTGGAGCGCTGGCTACGAAATTATCGAAAGTTGCGGGCCAAGTTGGAGGCTATTTGCGAACTGAATCATGAATTGCTGAAGACCGGCCGTTAGGTTCTTTTTTTTACTTCTTCTGTGTTTCATCAATAATGATGCAACACAACCACGACGAGCTCCAAACCCTCATCGGTTCGCTGGTGGAATCTCACTTTCCGTGCCTTCGCCGCACGGTGCGCAAGAACCTCGCCCGGTTGACCGGCGCTTTCCTGCAGTTGGCCTGGGGCGTCCGCTTTGGCTATGGCGGTCTGCACCTCACCTCGATCGCTCGCGTGCTGCCCGCGGGAAAAAAGTTTAAAAGTAGCTATAAGTGGCTTACGCGCTTCCTGAAATGTAAATATTTCGACGCCTCCAGCTTGGCCCAGTGCATGCTGTCCGTGATCCTGGGTAACCAGCCACCCAGCTGGGTGATTGTGCTGGTCGACCAAACTACCGTGAATGGCGTGGAGGTTGTGAACGCGGCCATCCCCTTCCAAGGACGAGCCGTGCCGGTGGCTTGGGTGGACTTTGAATATCCCTGGAAGAAAGTGTTTCCCGCCTCGCAAAACACCATCGAGCGTTACCTGCTGACCTGGTTGGGGCTGGCGGTCCCTCCGGGCGTACGACTGATCTTGGTTTTCGACCGTGGCTACGCCCGCGTGGAGTTAATCAAGGACTTAAATAACGGTCAGCAGCCCTTCCTCATCCGTGCTCGCCGCAATGTCGTGGTGCAAACGAAACTGCACGGCCAGCGGCGCTGGCGAAGCTTGGGACGGCTTCCCCATCGCAGCGGATGCCCCACGCGCTATGCCCATGTCCTCTACCACAGTCAGAAAGCCGAACCGGTCGACGTGATCGTATACCGCGAAAAAGGGTTTGCCGAGCCCTGGTTCTTGATCGTGCCGCCGGATTCTCAATCGTGGCTGTCCAGCGAAGACGTGGTGCGACTGTATCGCCAACGCATGCAAATCGAGCAGTGTTTTCGGGATTGGAAAAGTCATCTAGGACTGCGCGGCTTGCATCTACAGATCAACCGATCGGAGCGTCTGCTCCGGGTGCTGATGGGATTCACACTCGCTTATTTGCTCGTTCTGCTGTTAGGGACCGATCCACTCGCCGAAAAGCTCCGGCCCTACTTTGAACAGGAGCGCCGTAAGCTTCGCCACGGCACGCGCAAAGTGCTCAGCGTGCTATCGATCGCCTTGCATGTGCTCGCTGACCCACACTGGCAGCAACAGGCACGAAAACGGCTTATGCAAATTCTTTCGCGACTGGCGCAGGGACGTGGAGTTGGGCTGCTGCCGGCTTTCTCGCCTTAAAACACTCAGCGCTGTCTTTTTTTCCCGATCCCGATTCTCTCTTCCTGTCTGTGTCGGAGAAAGCTATCTGTTGTCTCCAATCCCGACTCGCTCCCGCACAGTAGAAACACGCCGTTTCTGTTGATCTTCGAAGTGCGACTACCCTCGCCTATAGCTGCCTAAGCGGGTTGACGCACCTAAATCACCAGTCATCATAGCGGCCTTGAACTCGTGGCTCGCCTCCAACTCCGCAGGAGTGCCTAAATAGTGGGGGAGGGCAAGTGTCCCTACGCATTGACTGCCCCTTTTCTCCTATGCTAGAAACCATGGTGAACGATGAGAATGGCTGCCAGGTCGAGAGCATATCGGCTTTGCAGGATGGATTGTGCGTTCTCGCTCCTTCCTTGTTCTTGCAGTTGAGGCATCCATCCTGAGCTAATTAAGTTCAGGCTGCACTATTCTCGTTTTTCTGTTCGTACCTTTGCAACGGATTGGTCCCAGGGTCCATGGCAGACGAGTCCAAGC
>DASPTQ010000239.1:0-22827 GCA_035623335.1 Terriglobales bacterium | reverse complement strand
TGCGTGCTCGAGCGCAGCTGGTACAGCCTGCTGGAGGGCGCTCACCGGCGACGGACACGAAGCTCGAAGGAAATAGAGCTGCCGCCCGAGATGGCCAGCGACCTCGATCGGCTCGCCCCTTCGAGCGAGGGCTTGCTCTGTCGCCGCACTCATCCCGACGGGTGGTCACGGCCTGGTCAGTCGAGGGATCAGATGACGTGCGCTTCATCACTCTGGGATTGATCGAGGGTCAGCCGCTTGATCGGCTGATTTCTGGGAATGGCTTGCTGGCAGACCGGATCATCGAAATCGCCGGCACGATTGCGGAAGGCGCTCGCCGCAGCTCACGAAGAGGGAATTGTGCACAGCGACGCCGGCGAATGGGATGGTGTCGAAAGCAGGTCCAAAGTTTTAGAGTTGAGTTCGGGTTGGCAAAAGCGCCGAGACTGCAAAGTCTCGGCGGGCTGCACCCAGAGGGCAAGTGATGGGACTCCGATCTGCATGTCGCGGGAACAAGTCTCGGACGCCTGCTCGACCACCGACAATTTTCCCTTCGGGGTGGAGCTGCTTGAGTGACACACCCCAGCTTCGGTCACCGATGCGCGCCGGGAATTGCCGTCCGACCAAACAGCAAGGCTACTTGGACGGTGAAAACCCCGCCCGCAACACGGCAATTCCTTCGTCGCAGCTCTCGGAAAGAAACGTAGGCTCGAATATTCCACTGGGCGCAATTCCATGCAGACAGTGGTCAAAACCTGAAATCGCCGATTTCGACACTTACCTTGGAACCAGCTCCGCCTGATCCAAAAGAAAGTCTTCTAGGCATCAGGCGGTTTAAGCAGGCCGCAAAGTGAAGTGATCCGAGCAGCCAAGATGATCCTGAAATTAGCGGCAACTCAGACTTCTCTCTTGATGAGCCTGGTAATCCAGATAAGGATGACCGCACCCAGAATTGCGACCAGAATAGTCCAGATGAAGCCCCCAGGCCCCAGACCAAATAGGCCGACGACCCATCCTCCAACTATGCCACCCACAATTCCCAGTAGAATGTCGGCGATCATGCCATATCCGCCGCCTTTCATGATCCTTCCAGCAGCCCAGCCGGCAATCAGCCCAACGACGATCCACCAGATAAACCCGTAGGCCATGTGATCCTCCCGTAATCCTCAAATGAGAGACGCGAAATCGTACTACAGATCGAATCGCAAACTCTACTTAGAGAACACACCTAATTTTGGCGTCGCGCCCAGAATTGTCAGTGAATTCAATCACATACGGATGTGCTGAGGGACAAGAGAGCTTCTAGTCTGCTCTCGGGAAGCAGATATCGCCGGCGTGCCATCGCCAGTACACTCGTTCACTACTTCTTCTTGGGCATGCGCGCGAGGAGCCAGCCGATCATGTAGGCGAGCGCAAATGCTTGAAAAAATTTGTCGTTCATCGCGGACGCACAGGCGCGGCAGCGTGCACAGCGCTTTCCGTAGTGTGCCAACGCCACGCATGTTCAGCAAATTACCTTCGTGGGGCATGCTCCACCCCGAACTAACCAATAGAAGCGATCAATTCATGCGAGGGATACCACAGTTCTACAAGCGCAGGGCAGCAAATTCAAGCGGAAATCTGCCCGTACTTGGGCCGGTGCCTGAAAGGTTCCACGTAACGTACCGCTCCACCCCGGTGAGCGATGCCTCCATTTTGCGCGTGGCGGCCCCGTAATCAGCGCGTCACCAGAAACATCCACCCAGTCCCGATCGTCATAAACACAGCAAGAAAGAAGAGAGTGGTGAGCAGCCCAAGGCGGTAGAGCTCTCGTTGAGTGAGATAGCCGCTACCGACGAAAATGACATTTTGGCTTCCGCCCTGCGGCGTGATCACCGAGAAGTAACTACTGGCGAAGAGCAGCGCGAATGCCATGAGCGGAGCGGGTACGCCCCCCCGGATGCCAACATCGAGAAACACCCCGAGAAGTGCGAGGACCTGCGATGACTGACTTACAAACATGTAGTGAATGGCTACATAGATCACGATCAGCGACACATACGTAACTGGCCACGACAGGCCGCTCAGGTGCGCCGCCAAGCGCTGCCCCGCGTACCCCATGAACCGAGTTCGTTGAGTTGACCGCTCAAGGCAAACAGCACTGCGAGCCAGAGAAATGTGGCCAGTGTGTCCCCTTGCGAGGCGATGTCATGAATCGTAAGCACCTCCGCCATTAACAGCAGACCCAGGCCAGCAAAAGCAACAATGGTTACACTGAGTTTCAACGTGTCCGCCAAGACCCAGCCCGAAACCATGAGCACGAAGGTAATCGCCGTGATCCACTCCTCGCGCGACAGTGGCCCTAATCCAGCAAGCGCTTTTCGCGCCTCGAGCGGAGCATTTGGGGTCTCGTCGACGCCGGGAGGAAAGAGGCGCGCGACCAGCCAAGGAAGTGCCAGGATGGCTGTGACTGCGGGCACCGACGCAACGATGAGCCATTTCCCGAAGCCGATTTCGACGCCCGACTCTCGTACCACCTGAATGCCGATGGGATTTGCCGAGGTGGCCGTCATCCAAAGAGCCGACGATACGGCCAGGCTAGCCATCGCGCAGAACATCAGATAGCCGCCGAGGTGGCGGCCGCTAGGGTCGTCCGGCTTAGAGCCGGATCCCTGGGCCACCGACAGCACAATGGGAAACAGGACGCCCCCGCGCGCTGTGTTACTCGGGAAAGCCGGCGCGATCACCGCGTCGGTGACTACGATGCTATAGGCGAGTCCCAGCGACGATTTGCCGAAACGGCTCACCATGAAGAAGCTGATCCGCCGCCCTAGTCCAGACTTGACAACGGCCTGTGCCACGAGGAACGCAACCACCACGAGCAGAACACTCGGGTTAGCAATCGAATGCCCTCGGGCCAAACGCGCAGGAGCTCCGTCAACAACTCAACGAGTTACAAGCACAAATGAACAAAGTGCAGGCGCGGCTCGACCAGCTTGAAAACGAGAAAGTAACTGGCACGCCCCATAAGTCGCAGTCTCCTCTCCGACCCGCGGAGAAGTCGGACCCTTCTTCGGATCGAGCGGGACGAAGGTAAGTGAAGGCACGCAGCGGCTTACAAGCTCACGAACCTGCCTACCTTTTTGCTTCTACTGTTCTTTTCGGAGCGGCAGCGATACCCGGCAGCCGCTTGCCATCTCCGGCACCTGGCAGTTTGTTGGAGGGTGTTGGGCGGGAGGCAAGATGTAAATAATCCAGCACCAGAGAGCGTTTGAGCAGCTGTAATGCCCGAGCTGGATCTACACCCTTCGGGCAGGCACGCGAACACTCGCCCGCGTAATGGCAACGAAAGACACCTATCGACACACCGGTGGTCGTGTTGCGCTCACCACGACCCTCATCGCGCGTGTCAGCGTTATAACGCTGTGCCGCCGTCAAGGGCATAGGCCCGAGATAACTAGCGTCCGTAGCCAGAGTGGGACAGGCGGCCATGCAGCACCCACACTTAATGCAGTAAGTGAATTGCAGATAGTTCTCCAGTTGCTCCGGAGACTGGTAGAACTCTCCGGCTGGATCATTGATTTCAGCTTCATTCCTGCGCAGGATGTAGGGCTTCACGGAACGGTGTTTATCGAGCATCTCCCAAAGATCGGGCACCACATCGCGAATGATCTCGAAATTCGGCAAGGGCGCCACGCGGAGGTTTGCCGTAGCAATGTGCAGGACCTGCGTGTTGCAGGCTAGACCCGGGCGCCCGTTCAGAAGCATGCCGCACGAACCGCAAATCCCCATCCGGCACGAGTACCGCCAGGCCAGCGTGGAATCAAGGTGATCTTTTATGTAATGCAGGCCATCGAGCACGGTCATGCCTGGTTGCACAGGAACCTCGTAGGTCTCGACGTGTGGTGAGCTGTCACTTTGCGGGTTGTACCGGGTGATGTGGAACTGGATCGGTTGCGGGCTTTGGCCGGTTGCCGGCATGGCTACCCCCTCGCTCCTGCCACCGCGATGCCATGCGCGGCCACGGCGGCCCAGGTACCGAGACCCAACAGTCCCACCCCCATAATCAGTAGAACGATGGTGATGGTTTTCTCGGTTGCCGGCTTCAGCGTCAGCTCGAAGAGAATGGTCCGGAGGCCGTAGAGACCATGATAGAGCCCCACCGCCAGAAGAAGGACATAGGTCACCGTGAAAAATGGCTTTCCATCGCGAAACAGGCTGTTCTCGAAAGACGTCGGGTCGGTGCCGTGCGGAGCAAACACCCCAGGACCACCCATGTGCATGATCAGCATGTGGAGTCCTAGCAGAACGAGTAGCACCGCTCCCGCCGTCATGTGCCAAGTCCAATAGTTTGTCTCGTTCATCTGTCCTCCTACTTTGTCAGAACCGCATAGCCACCCATGGCCAGAACAACGACGGTCAGGATCATCATGCCCATCAGCAGCGGCCGTTGCACATCCAGCGATGTCTTGTAGGGATAAACCGGTTCGATAGGCTTGCCCACGGCAAACCCGAGCTCCACGAGGATGAGGCGGATGCCGTTGCAAGCGTGATAAGCGAACGCGGTAAAAACCAGAAATTCCCCAAACGCGAAAACAGGCCGATGGAAGAATCCTCCGGCGACCCATAGATAGATGCCCTTAGCCCGAAGGCCTGTGACGACGGTGTGCATCAATAAGTACAGAAGAATCGCTACACCCGTGATGCGATGCAGGATGTAGGCGTAGCGCTCCACGCCCCAACGTCCGCCTCCGAGCCATCCCCATATACCAAGCCGGTTCTCGTACCTCTTTATCTCCGTCATACCATCCTTTTCCAAGCACCCGGTGCTTCCTAGTAGGTCCTCTCCACGGGTTTCCAGTTCGTGATCATGACCGGCTTGTAATGCAGCCTCGGCCTGCTGCCGGTGGAATCGACCATCGAGTGAGCTAAGAATCTTTCATCATCACGCTTAGGAAAATCCGTGCGAGAGTGGGCCCCTCGAGATTCTTCACGAGCTAGCCCCGCGAGCAGCAGGACCTCAGCCAGGTCGAGCAGGTTTTCGGTTTCCAAGGATTGAACGAGATTCGTGTTATAGATGCGGCTTTTATCTTGAATCGTAATTCCTCGGAAGCGTTGCTTTAGCTCAGCAATCCTGCGCAGTCCCACCTTCATAGAATCGCCCGTTCGGTAAACGCCCGCGTGTTGATCCATCACGGCCCGAAGCTCGCAGCGGATTTGGGCTGGGCTCTCTGCTCCTCTCTGTTGGAGCAGGCCATCGAAAATGCGCCTCTGTTCTTCTCGTAGCCTTCCCTGTGGAACCTCGCTCAGCGAGGGAGATGGCTGCAAATATTTCGCGATCTCTCGTCCAGTGATGCCGCCCCAAACAAGACACTCAGAAGTAGAGTTACACCCGAGTCGGTTGGCGCCATGCATGGAATGGCATGCTACCTCGCCGGCAGCCCAAATATTCTCAATCTTGGTTCTCCCATCGATATCAGCCTCAATGCCGCCCATCGAATAATGAGCCACGGGACGGATCGGAATCGGCTCAGTGATCGGATCGATTCCAAGAAACTTGATGCACACTTCTCTTATTAAAGGCAGGCGCTTATTGATGCGCTCAGCTCCGAGGTGGGTCAGATCGAGATGGACATAATCGGATCCATCGGTTCCGGGGAAACCACGGCCTTCGAGAATTTCTGTCATTTCCGATCGGGAAACGATGTCGCGAGGCGCCAGTTCCATCATCTTAGGCGCATACTTCTCCATAAACCTCTCGCCTTTGTTGTTGCGCAAGTAGCCGCCCTCTCCGCGGCAGCCCTCCGTCATCAGAATGCCGGAGGGCACCAGGCCTGTCGGGTGAAACTGCAGGAACTCGGGGTCTTCCAAGGACAGACCTGCACGGTAGGCAACAGCTTGCCCATCCCCGGTGACGGTTTGTGAGTAGGTCGTGAATCCATAAAGATTTCCCAACCCCCCGGAAGCAATCAGTAGAGCCTTGCCTCGCAGAATCAGAAACTCACCACTCGGAAGGTCGTACACCGTGAGACCGGCGAACCGGTCGTCGGCGAGGAGCAAGGAGGTAACGAAACATTCGTCATACCGCTTGAAATTCTTGTACTTGAGGAGAGTGTCGTAGAGCGCCTGCATTTCGAAAAAGCCGGTCTTGTCTGCAGCCATGCAAGCGCGTGGAAACGAATGGCCCCCGAAAGGCCGTTGCATAATACGACCATCCTCGCGGCGTGACCAAGGCACTCCCCAATGTTCGAGGAGACGGATCTCATCCGGTGCGGCGTGCACAAAACGATCTACGGTATCCTGATCCGCAAGGAAATCGGACCCCTTCACCGTGTCCCAGGCATGCAATTCAAAGCTGTCGCCTTCCTCAGGACGCATGACCGCTCCGGTTCCGCCCTCGGCACAAACGGAGTGGGCTCGCATCACCTGCACCTTGGAGACGATACCGATGTCAGCCGCCCCCTTAGTTCGGATGCTGATCTCGACCGCAGCGCGCAATCCTGCTAGGCCAGTGCCCAGGATCAAGACGTCATGGATGGATTCGAGCATATTGGGGAGCGCTCCCCGACTCCTAAGCAGGCGCAGGCGCAAGAGGCCGCCCGGTTTTGTTATCTGCAGACAAGGAGGCCCAGATCGCTGTCACGAATTGGCCTCCATTCCAACCTGTGACGCACCGGACATATCTTGTGCCAGAACGTGCAATTCACCTTCGGGAACGGAGAACTCTGCGAAGCCGCAACGCAAGCAAATGATAAGTTTCGGGAACACCCACACGATGGGTTTGTCCAGATTTTCGATTCCGGGAAAATGGATGGCAATTTCGCCGTTAAAGGTGTTCTGGCTAGCGGAATTGCATCGCTTACAGGCCATAGTGTGTCTCCAGATCAACGGTTTGACTTGATTGTTTGCGAAGTGTACGAGACATGTCGTTGCCGTCCGTCACCGCGGGATGTGACGTCACAACAGGCTTAAGGAAAGAGCCCTTTGGAGGTCGGCAATTCTTTTAACTAGAGCGGAATGGCGCTCTTCTCCGAGCGCACACGCTCGGGGCGCACCCTTTGAATCTGGTGGCGGCGGTTGGACGAACCAACGACCTATGGATTATGAGTTCTCCGCAGGAACGCCACATCATGTAACCCCATTTGTTCTCAATCGCACTCGCACACCAAACCACACGCAATGTGAGTTCATTCGTCAGCTTTGGAACATGACCGGGGGGGAAATGCAATGCTAGCGGATTGGAGTAAAGCTAGAAGGGCGGTGGGTGCTATGAGCCAGCGGCGGTGGCTTTCGAGTTCTTTAAGAGCACGGTCATGAGCGTGTCGGGGTTCTTGTTACGATCGCCCTCGGCTTCGGAAAGGTCAAGCCCCAAGAAATCTTTTTGCGGCTCCAAGCACTCCAGGCCCGCACGGATCTCCTCGGCGGCCAGGTGTTTGACCCAGACTACCCGAAAGCGGGCTCTCTTCAGACCGCGCCGCAGGACGACCGTTTGTCCAGGCTCTAACTCGGCTTGCAAACCGCCTAGACGCGCCCCTGCGCAGGTGATGTCGACGGTGTGGGTCAGGCGTGTGGCGTCGCCGGCGGAAACTTTCACCGGCAACACCATCTTTTTCCTCGGCTGTGCCCGCCTCTCTGTCATCTACCCGCATTATGGTATGAAGGGCGGAGCAGGCGAAAGTTACGAGGGTCATTTCAGTGGCTTGGACAGGGGACGCTTTTCCAGGTGTCCGACAACAGCTGAGCCGGACTGTCCCCGACTCCTGTGCTCAGAACCTTACTTCCACGATCTGAGTGGATTCCTTGCTGCCAGGCTCGTACTCCCATCCTTCCAGTGCATCGTCTCAAGCCGACTCAGGGACTTTTTCAACAGATACGCCTCCCTAGAGAACCTTTCGCTGCCCGACCGGTTGGGGCGTACAGCTTGCACCTCTTGCTCTTGGCCGAGGCACCTGCGTGGCTCGAAAACCTTCTTGCGTGACCCATATCACAGCCCCCTTACCTTCAATCTCACGACAATGATCTGTAGTTCCAGGCATGGATACTGATGTTCAACATCATGCAGGCCGGGTTCATTGCACCAGGCATCAAGCGGTTTGTCATTCACGCGCCCCGCATCGCGCGCAAACAGCAACCCGGCCAGTTCGTCATCCTGCGGGTATATGAAGAGGGCGAGCGCATCCCAATCACCATCGAAAAGTCGTATCCGGAGTGTGGCGGCATCAGCATTGTTGTGCAATCGGTGGGCAAGACGACGCACCTATTGAACTCGCTTGAGGCGGGAGACAGCATTCTGGATGTGGTGGGGCCACTCGGCAAGCCATCGCAAATTACGAAGTTCGGTACCGTGGTGGTGATAGGCGGAGGCGTCGGTACCGCTATGGCTTATCCTACGGCAGCGGCCCTGAAGTATGCCGACAACCGGGTGATCTCCATCATCGGCGCACGCAGCAAAGAACTGGTCATCCTGGAGCATGAGATGCTGGAGGTCAGCGATGAACTGATGATCACCACGGATGACGGGACGTACGCCGACAAGGGCTTCGTCACCGACAAACTGCTTCAGCTGATCGACCGAGGTACGACCATCGACCTGGTGCTGGCGGTGGGACCGATCCCCATGATGCGTGCTGTCGCGGAGATGACGCGCAAGGAGAATATCCGTACCATCGTCAGTCTGAATCCGATCATGCTCGACGGCACCGGCATGTGCGGAGGCTGCCGGGTCTTGGTGGGCGGTAAGAGTCAGTTCGCCTGCGTGGATGGTCCGGAATTTGATGCGCACCTGGTCGATTTCACCGCGTTGCTGCAGAGGAATGCTATCTATCGCGCGGCCGAGCAGAAGTCGTTGGAGGACTTTCCGCACCAGCGCGAGTTGCTGCTAAGAAGGATTCGGGCTGAACAAGAGGCCCCGTTGGGTGCTTCAAGGAGCGGTCGGTGAACGCGAGCGCACCGAAATCGTTAAATCCGCTCTCCCTCAAAGAACGCATGAAGGTGCCGCGGCAGGCCATGCCGGAGCAGTCTGCCTTGCAGCGCGGCGGCAATTTCCAAGAAGTGAACTTGGGATATTCCGAAGAATTAGCGCGCCGGGAAGCAGAGCGCTGCTTGGAGTGCGCCAAACCGACTTGTGTGGCCGCCTGCCCGGTAGGGGTTAAGGTGAAAGAGTTTGTGCAGTTGATGGTGGCCGGGGATTTCGTGGGTGCAGTCGCCAAGATCAGGGAAGATAATGTGCTGCCCGCCATTACGGGGCGCGTGTGTCCACAGGAGGATCATTGCGAGAGCGGATGCGTCATGGGCAAGAAGGTTGCGCCTCTCGGTATCGGATATCTGGAGCGGTTTGCCGCCGATTACGAACAACACCACATGGCTCGGAGCCAGATTCGCAAGGCCGAGCCTAGCGGAAGGAGGGTCGCGATCGTGGGCAGCGGGCCATCAGGGCTAACGGCGGCAGGAGATCTTGTGCAGAAGGGACACGCGGTACATGTCTTTGAGGCCTTGCACGAATTGGGCGGTGTTCTGGTATACGGCATCCCCGAGTTCCGTCTGCCGAAACAGATCATTCGTGAGCAGATTGACTACATGCGCGCCATGGGAGTGGAGTTTGAAACGAACGTGGTAGTGGGCAAGACCATCACCATCAACGAGCTGATGGAAGAACAAGGATATGATGCGGTGTTCATCGGAACGGGCGCGGGGCTGCCGGTGTTCATGGATATTCCCGGCGAGCACCTGAATGGCGTGTACTCGGCGAACGAGTTTCTGACCCGCATCAATCTGATGCATGCCTACGAGTTTCCTAGGTACGACGAGCCGATGCTCGATTTCCGCGGGAAAGATGTGGCTGTGATTGGCGGCGGTAACACCGCGCTCGACGCAATTCGTTCTGCTTTGCGACTGGGCGCCAGCAAGGCATACCTCATTTATCGTCGTAGTGAAGCCGAAATGCCGGCGCGCAAGGAAGAAGTGAAACATGCCCGGGAGGAAGGCGTAGAATTCCGGATGTTGACCAAGCCCACCGAGTTTCTGTCCGACGGCCGGGGATGGTTATCCGGTGCGCGCTGCACGCGCATGGAACTAGGTGAACCGGATGCTTCCGGACGGAGGCGGCCAGTGCCGCTCCAGGGGTCGGAATTCGACCTGCCTTTGTCGGTTGCCGTGATTGCTATCGGCACCAGCGCCAATCCCTTAATCCAGAGTACGACGCCAGGTCTTGCCACCAACGAGCGCAATTATATTGAGGCGGATCCAGTCACCCAGCGGACATCTCGCCGGGGTGTCTTCGCCGGAGGTGATATCGTGACCGGCAGCGCCACGGTGATTTCAGCCATGGGGGCAGGACGGCGCGCGGCCAAGGCGATTCACGATTATCTGACCAGCGGCACCTGGTGAAGGCCTCTTTAACCGAGGCGAACCGGAGGTGTGCGCTCCTTCTGGCCACCCGCACACCTGCGCAGGGGTTATCCCCTAATCTTGTAGGTATGCCACGTCTTCAAGCTCTCCTCCAATTCCCGCGGCCGGTTGTGAGAGGCCATAGTCGATGCCTTTGCGGAAGGCTTGCAGATTGAGATCTCTAAGGGAAGGAGGAACCGAGTCGGCCACGGCTCGGGCGACGGCATCTGCGTCGAGGAGTTGGGTAACGGCAGTGAAGAAACCGACCATTACGGAGTTTAAGACCACCCGCTTTCCGAGTTCCTCAGCAAGACGGGTAGCGGGAACGCTGAAGACGCGAGTGTTAGGCTTTAGCGCGGTGATGCGCACAAGGTCCTGCTCGACAATCAAGATGCCGCCATCTTTCAGTTCGGGCACAAAGCGGTTGCAAGCCTCCTGCGACATGACGACTAGAATGTCAGGTTGCGTGACGTAAGGATACAGGATCGGTGATTCGGAGAGGATCAGCTGAGCGCTTGAGGCTCCGCCACGGGCCTCGGGACCGAAGCTTTGCGTCATGGTGGCGAACATACCCTGATAAATGGATGCCGCCCGGCCCAGGATGCTGGCGGAGAGGATGACTCCTTGACCGCCGAATCCGGCAATGCGAATTTCGGTCAATTGCATGCGCTCTCCGTACAATCGACGTAGCGGTCGCCTAACGCTTCGACATATTGGGCACGCATCAGCGAAGCATAGTCTGGGCGGTCGCGGTCAACGAACCGGCCAACAATAATCTCGCCATTGAGAGTCAGGCCAACCTCGCTGGTGGGGGCGCCGTGGCGCACCCTGCTCTTCTCCTTATAGAACTTCATGGTCTCGAGCCCATCGCCCATCTTGTTGCGGCGTTGGTAGAGCGTCGGGCAAGGCGAGAGCACTTCGAGGAAAGAGAATCCTCTTTTCTTGAAGATTTCGCTCATCGCACGGGTGAGTTGGCGAACATGGAAAGTAGTCCAGCGGGCGATGTAGACGGCGCCCGCCGCGTCGACCAGATGCGGCAGGTTAAAGGGGGGCTCGAACGCACCATAAGGAGAAGTCGCCGAGATGGCGTGCTCGGGCGTGGTGGGGGCGCTTTGGCCACCAGTCATCGCGTAAGTCAGGTTGTTCACGCAGATCACTTTCAGATCTATGTTGCGACGGGCAGCATGAATCAGGTGATTGCCGCCAATAGCGCAGAGGTCGCCATCCCCGGAGTAGACGATCACATTCAGCCGGGGATTCGCCAGCTTTAGGCCAGTGGCAAACGGAATGGCGCGCCCGTGGGTGGTATGGAAGGAGTCCAGTTTGACGTATCCAGCGACGCGGCCGCTGCAGCCGATGCCAGAGACGATCGCCACAGAATCAAGATCGATTTTCGATTCGATCAAGGCGCGAGCGAAGCAGTTGATGGTGATACCAATGCCACAGCCGGGACACCAGATGTGCGGGAGGCGGTCGCTGCGGAGAAACGGCTCGACGGGGTTGAGGGAGCTCATTGCAGGACCTCCACCAGGGCTGCCAGGATATCGTCAGTGCGGTGGACACCGCCGCCGGCATGAGGTACTGGAATGACGCGGCACGTGCCGGCGGCAGCGCGCTCGACTTCGCGAACCAGCTGTCCCAGATTCAGTTCGGGTACAACCAGGGCTTTGCCATGCAGAGCGAGGCGCCGGATGTGCTCGTCGGGAAACGGCCAGGCGGTGATCAAGCGAAATTTGCCGATTTTCAAACCGCGGGCGCGGCCGAGCTCGATGGCACGCTGGGCTACGCGGGAGGTGATTCCGTAGGAGACGACGATTACCTCTGCATTCTCCGTGCCTTCCTCCTCGAAAAAGGTGATGCGGGCGGCAGCGGCGCGAATTTTCTTCTGCAGACGGCGGACGAGTTTGTCTTGCGCCTGCACAGTCATGTTGGGATAGCCGCGCTCGTCGTGAGTCAAGCCGGTCATGTGGAACTTGTAGCCTTCGCCGGTGCGGACGAAGTCGGGGACCATGTCGCCGTTCGTCTCGTAGGGGAGATATTCGCACTTGCCTCTGCGCGTGAAGCGCCGGGGGGCGATTTCGATTTGATCGGCGGCCGGGATGACGACCTTTTCGGTCATATGGCCGACGACCTCGTCCATCATGAACATTACGGGAACGCGAAATTCCTCGGCGAGATTGAAGGCGCGGATGGTGAGGTCGAAGCACTCCTGCGGAGAGTTCGGACAGAGGGCGATGATTTCGTAATCGCCGTGAGAGCCCCAACGCGATTGCATCATATCCGCTTGTGCGGGTAGGGTGGGCAGGCCAGTCGAGGGGCCGCCACGCTGGACGTCCACGAAGACGCAGGGGGTTTCAGTCATGGCCGCATAACCGATGTGCTCCATCATGAGAGAGAACCCAGGGCCCGAGGTTACGGTGAACGCTTTCGCCCCGCCCCAAACTGCACCCTGCAGAACAATCGAGGCGGCGAGCTCGTCTTCCATCTGGATGAAATTGCCTCCAACCGTCGGGATGCGTGAGGCGAAGCGCTCGACGATTTCGGTGGCCGGCGTAATCGGGTATCCGGCGGCAAAGCGGGCACCGGCGGCGATGGCACCTTCGCAGCAGGCGCAATCTCCGTCCATGAAGTGTGTTCCCGTGAGGACACCGCGAGGATCAGCTTTCATCAGATACCCCCGCGGCGTTGCCACCCGCATTCCTGCGGGCATAGATGGCGAAATCGGGGCAGTACATGCCGCACAAGTCGCAGCCGCTGCATTTTTCCGGAGCGACTACATGCGGCGGGTGATAGCCATGGGAATTGAAAGCGGAAGAAATCGCCAGGACCTTGGTGGGACAGAATTCCACGCAGAAGCCGCAAGACTTACAGCGCTCAACGATAATGTTAACCGTCCCTTTGACCACATTAAACCCTGCGAAGAGACTCTGCGTTCAACACTGCAGTATCACGAATCGGATACACGCAGCGATGTGACCTTCATCACCTCACTTTCCGACTTACGGCCGCCTCCTGCCGCCGTGTAGAGCTGTCACGCGAATTGAGGAGCGTCCTGATTAGGCCCCGCGACGCGATTACTTACAGCATTCCTCTAAGGTAAGAATGACATCTTGGATGAGTCGTTTTTCCCTTGCCGGATGGGTTTGTCGCGCAATACGGAGCAGAGAACCGAATCGAGATCCCCTCGGAAGTTGCTGATTTGATTGGTGACGGCGGTTGGAGTCGAAGCAACAACCTAGGGATTATGAGATGTGGCTTACGAAGGGCCGCCACTTGGATTCAATGCGAATCCAGATCGCGAGGATAGAATCGGCTGTCGTTGGTCTGCGCTGCCGGAGAGTACACGCGCTTTTTCGGCGGAATCACAGATCGTGATTGGTTCGACTACCTGTCGCGACTAGATGGACTTGGCGAAGTTAATTTCCGGCAACCCAGGGCAGAACAATTCAGCGCTCTCCACATCGGCGAGCCTTTCCTCTTCAAGCTCCACAGTCCTGACGATTACATTGTCGGCGGCGGATTCTACTGCCACTTCACAATCTTGCCCGTCCGTTGTGCGGGCACTCGCGCTGTGCCGCCGCCACACTGTGACTACGATCATGGGCTCGTTCCTTGAGAGTCCAATACTCGATTATGAGTCAGCCTAGCAAAGGTGATGCCAAACGATATGGTCCCGCTACGGCGTCCTACCAGAATCGCGCAGCAGGACGACATCGTCCGTATGGTGCGAGCGATCGACGGCTAGGGTTTTGCCGTCCGGCGACCAGTGGAAATCGTCGATGTGGTCGGATGCAAAATTCGTGATCTGATGACCCGGCGAGCCGTCCAACGGCTGCACCCAAATGTTATCCACCCCTTTGTCGGTAATGGCATAAGCCACAGCCTTGCCGTCGGGCGTAATCCGCAGGCCACCGGTGAAGCCGGTTCCACTGATTCGCGGATCCGCGTCGATCAGTTGAGCGGATGTGGCTGGCGGGTCCAGGCTGAGTAGGGCAATTTTTGGAACGGCACGCTGATTGACGGCGTCCGTTAGCTGTTTGCCGAAAATGAGCTGCTTGCCATCCGGCGTGAACAGCACTTGGCCAATCTTGCCGAAGCTGCCTTTAACCGTGGTTCCAGGAACCGGCTGCGATGTCCCGCCGTCGATGGGAACCCGGAACGCCGGATCTCCGGTATTGTTTCCCCAGTAATAAACCCACTTGCCGTCCGGGGAACAGCTTGCGTAGGAGTCGAATTGTCCCTTCGTGAGTTGCATCGCACCTGATCCGTCACTGTTCAGACGCCACAGATTCGTCTTCACTGAATTGTCGCGGAATGACCAAGCCGCAATGATGTAGCGCGGACCACACGAGGTGAGATTCAGGATGTAGGCATTCACATCGCTAAGCAAGGTCGTGGCACTGGCGCCAGCCGGGGCTTCACTAAACAGACTGGCCCCGTTGCTCACCAACAGTTTGCCGTCGGCGCTCCAATCGAACGCAGAAAGATCTTGCGCATCGGGTAACGCAGCAGCGATGACTGACCCGCCCGAAACCAGATCCAGTTCGTGAGTCCGTTTCGTCTGCACGGTGGCGACGGCTCTGCCATCTACGGAGATGGTAAGCGTGCGATAGCTGTTGGTATCGCGGGTGATCGGTTGAGGAACCCCGCCCCGCGCCGAAATCCAGGCAATCTGCTGCCGGGCCACAGACGACCCCTTGTGCGCGAAAATCGCGACTAATGACCGGCCGTCGGGCACCCACTGGATCGCATAGACGTAATCATCTTTGAACGTTCCCAGCCGCTTTTCCTTCTTGCTGGCAAGGTCGAATAAGTCGATGGCACTCATCACTCCGGATTCGCCGAAATGGCGATAAGCGATTTGCTTGCCATCTGGAGACCACGCCAAATCTCGCGGAACATCGCCCTTGTTTATGTCTCCGATGTACAAAATGGTCTGGCCGGTTCCGTCAGGGTTCGCCGTCATCAGGCGAAATTTGCCGATATCCGGATCGTTATCCCTCGCGAATGTCATGTGGCCGCCGTCAGGCGAGAACGCCGGACCGGCGTCGGCGTCGTGCACAACATCCTGCGGCGTGCCGCCGAGCACAGGCGCGCGATAGAGATCCCAGGACGACCTCAGCGCGCTGTTCGCTCTGCGAAAGTAAATGTAGTTTCCGTCTGGCGAGAACGCCAGCGAGCGGTAATCGGTGACCTCCGGCGGAATCACTTGCGTATCGCTGCCCGTGGGGATATTGCGCAGCCACAAACTTGCCGATCCCCTATCGCGCTGCACACTCAGCACATATTTTCCATCGGGCGAAATCGCGGCCTCCTCGGCGTTTCCGGTGTTCGTAATCTGCCCGATCGTGAAGTTTTGAAATGGGGACGGACCGCTGCGATTAAGAAAGGAATAGATGCCAAATCCAGCCGCCGCAAGAATCAGAATCGCAATCAGCGATCCCAATGTCACACCGATCCTGTGCTGCCGCGCCACTTCACTGATGGCCGAAGTTGAACTATGCGATCGCACCGCCGATGACGACCCACTCGCGACAGCAGCCGAGACAGCGGGTTGCGCGGCCGAGAGCTGGGCTGCAGCAGCATCACCCACGCTGCCGGCGCTGTCAGTTGTTGCGTGCCCTCCTGAGCCGCTGTCACGCAGCAGGCGTTTCAGATCGGTCCGGACCTCTGAGGCGTGTTGATAGCGCAACTCGCGATCTTTCTCGATCGCTTTGTTGATAATGTCTTCTAGGCGCGCTGGCAAACTCGGATTCAACCGCACTGGTGCAACCGGCACCCGATTCAAAATTCCATCAAAAATCTCAGCTGTGCTCCCGCCTCGAAACGGCACCTGTCCGGTCGCCATTTCGTAAAGAACCACTCCCAGCGAAAACAGATCGGTGCGGGCGTCCAGTTCTTTGGCCCGGGCCTGCTCCGGGGACATATAGGCAACAGTCCCCACCGCCGATCCAGGGCTGGTTAAATTCGGATCAGTCGAGTTAGTGAGAGTCGCTTCTCTGGACGGTTTAGCCGTCATCTTCGCCAGTCCGAAATCGAGGATCTTCGCGTGACCGCGAGTGGTGACAAAAATATTCGCCGGCTTGATGTCGCGGTGAACGATTCCCTGACTGTGCGCCGCATCCAAGGCATCGGCAATTTGGATCCCGAGCGAGAGAAAGGTCTCGAGTTCCATGGGGCGGTTCGCGATGACATGCTTGAGAGTCCTGCCATCCAGAAACTCCATCGCGATAAACGCGACTCCATTTTCGTGGCCAATGTCGTAAATCGTGCAAATGTTGGGATGGTTGAGCGCAGAGGCAGCCTGTGCTTCGCGTTCAAACCGGCTCAGCGCCTGGGGATCTTTGGCTACCTCGTCGGGCAAGAACTTGAGCGCGACAAAGCGGCGCAGTCGGGTATCTTCGGCCTTATACACCACCCCCATGCCCCCGCCGCCAAGCTTTTCAAGCACACGATAATGCGAGATTGTCCGGCCGATCATCCCCAGTGCCTTCTTGAATATCGATCATGTTATGAGTCATACCCGATTGAGTCAACGAGAAGTCATTTCTGATTTCCCCTGTGATTGTGGATGCTGTGTCGTGGTGCCAGCTGCCGTTCGTGACACCCTCCTGAGACTCTTCGAGTGGCGCTTGTTCTTAGCTAGGTGTGCGGATGAAATCGAAGAAAGGGTGCGCACACTTCGACAACTCCGCAACCGAACGCAACGTCCGCACAACAAGGACAGAGAGCCGGGGCCGAGATCCCCTCGGAAGTTGCTGATTTGATCGGTGGCGGCGGTTGGACTCGAGTGTTCAGCGATAGTGAGAGCGCGTAACTTATTGAAAATACAAGCTGCCAAAACCGCTAAAATCGCGCAATTCGCCGATCTAAGGTACACGGCAGGTACACGGAGTTTCATCCGGCAGTCGCGGCCTTCTCGTGACCCGCCAAGGCGCTACTTGTTTCACGTATCTCGAATCGCGCTAACCAGCGCCAGTGTCTTTCCGCACGGATTGCCCGCGAGACTTCACGACTCCTCGACCGCCGCCAACATGCTCTTCTTGCGTTTGTTCGCCTGCAGAACCTTCTTTCGCAGCCGCAGCGACTTGGGCGTAACTTCCACGAGTTCATCGTCCGTGATGAACTCGATTGCCTGCTCCAGATTCAACTGCCGGAACGGCACGAGGCGAATCGCTTCGTCGGCGGTCGAGGCGCGCATGTTCGTCAACTTCTTTTCGCGCACCGCATTTACATCCAGGTCAGTGCCCTTGGTGTTCTCGCCGATAATCATGCCCTCATAGACTTCAACGCCTGACCCAAGAAAGAGCTCGCCTCGCTCCTGTAGGCCCCACAGCGCATAGGCCGTCGAAACGCCGGCGCGGTCAGCGATGAGGGCGCCCGTCGGACGGTGTGGAATCTCGCCATGCCACGGAGTGTATCCATCGAACAGGGAATTCATGACGATGGTTCCGCGGGTGTCGGTCAATAACTGGCTGCGCAGACCGATCAACCCTCGGCTGGGAACGCGGAATTCAACGCGCACCCGCCCGTAGCCGTGGTTGTGCATATTTGTGACCGCACCCTTGCGCGAGCCCAGTTGCTCCATCACCACGCCCACGAATTCTTCAGGCACATCGACAGTGAGATGCTCGACCGGTTCCATCAGCTTGCCGTCGATACGCTTTGTCACGATCTCCGGCTTGCCCACCATCAGCTCGTAGCCTTCACGCCGCATCATCTCGATTAGTATGGAAAGCTGCAGTTCTCCGCGCCCCAGTACTTTGAACGAATCGGTTGTGCCGGTTTCCTCCAGACGAAGCGACACGTTGGTCAACAATTCCTTGTCTAGCCGCTCCCGCAAATTGCGGGAGGTGACATAGGCGCCGTCTTTTCCGGCGAAGGGTGAAGTGTTGACCGTGAACAGCATGGCGATGGTTGGTTCGTCGATCGCGATGTGGGCAAGCGGGGCAGGATTCTCCGCTTCGGTTATGGTTTCCCCGATCGTGATTCCTTCCACGCCCGCGACCGCGATGATGTCACCCAGCGTAGTTTCAGTGATGTCAATTCGCTTCAGACCCGAGAATGAAAACAACTTGGTGATCTTGGTTTTGTGAAGAGTGCCGTCCAGTTTGGCAATAGCTACTTCTTCGCCAGTATGTATCGTCCCATTGAAAACCCGGGCGATGGCCAGTCGTCCCAGATAGTCGCTGTAGTCGAGGTTCGCCACTAGAATCTGCAGCGGACCCGCCGGATCTCCCTTGGGTAGCGGAATCGTGTTCAGGATCGCATCGAATAGCGGCCGCAAGTCCTCGCCTCCGCCCTTAATGTCTGTGGATGCTGTCCCAGCCTTGGCATTTGTATACAGAACGGGAAAGTCCAGCTGATCTTCCTTGGCGTCGAGATCGATAAACAGGTCGTAGATCTCATTGAGAACGTCCTGCGAACGAGCGTCAGCACGATCGATCTTGTTAATTACCACAATCGGCGGTAGCTTCGCTTCCAGCGCCTTGCTCAGAACATAGCGCGTCTGTGGCAATGGTCCTTCGCTGGCATCAACCAACAGCATCACGCCGTCCACCATCTTTAGGGCGCGTTCGACTTCGCCGCCGAAATCGCTGTGGCCTGGCGTATCTACAATGTTGATTTTTACGTTGTGATGGAAGATGGCAGTGTTCTTAGCCAGGATGGTGATGCCGCGCTCGCGCTCCAGTTCGTTCGAGTCCATCACCCGTTCCATAACGTGCTCGTTGGAGCGAAACGTTCCGCTCTGCTGTAGCATGGCGTCCACCAGCGTGGTCTTGCCGTGGTCCACGTGAGCAATGATGGCAATATTGCGAATACTTATGCTCAAAGGCTTTGTCCCGGAACTAATGTCCGCTAACACTTTACTATGCCCGGGTCAAACGCACCACGAACAGAGGTAGCGGGTTAAACATCAAAATGAAGACGACCTGAATGTGGAATCAGGCGAGAGATCATGTTTATGTTTGCACTCCACGTGGTTCTGTTGCACAGGCGAACTGTCCGGTTGCTGACAGGCTGGCACCTGCACCAACCGCGCTTGTTTCATCTCCGCGCGGATAAAAGTCCGGCTGCATCCGCCTCTCTCCAACAACATTCTTGGCGTTCCTAACCACGTTGAGGTGGTCGTTAGCGGCTCGTTGCAACCGCTCAGAGTTGAGCTTAATCAAGAAAGCCATAATTGCGGGACTTGCTTGCTGGCGAACGCCCAGAAACACCCGCTATTTTGAAAGCTGCGAAACGTCGGGCACCCGGCTTATGCTATGTTGCGGGCGACGATAAGATTGATGGCAACGAGGCAAGATGCAGGGAACAGATCAGGGCAGACGTGAAGTGGAGGGCCGTTGGAGAATTACAGCGGCGCTCTTCCTTGGAATCGCGCTAGGCGTGCTGGGGTTAATGGTAGTTGCCCGGCAAGCGGCTCCGTCGTTGTGGAACGGCTGGGCAGGACAGTTGCTGGGGCGCAGCACGAAAATCGATGTGAGCCAGTCGACCGTCGTGAACAAGATCCAGCAGCTGCAGCGCCTGGAGACTGTGGTGTACACGATGGACAAGGTGGTCAGCGGAGAGAAGGAGAACCCTGTCCTGCCAAATTTTCTGGCGGGGGATCGGTTGCTGATGGTCGTGCACGGCGAAGTGGTGGCGGGAGTCGACTTCAGCGGGCTGAAGAGTGGCGATGTGGCCGTAGAGGAGAGGAAGGTAGTTTTGCGGCTGCCGTCGGTGCAGGTGTTTTCGACTCGTATTGATAATGAGCGAACCAAGGTGTATTCACGGCAGACAGGGTTGCTGGTTCCAGTGGATCCGAATCTGGAGACGCAGGTACGCCAGGAGGCGGAAAGGCAGATGCAGCAGGCGGCGCTGCTGGATGGGATTCTGAAGACGGCGAACGCGAATGCCCGCAGTACGTTGACGAGTCTGCTGCAGGGTCTGGGGTTCGAGCGCGTAGAGTTTCAGTGAGGAGTGGATGCGGTGTGAGGGGCAATCTGAGCCAAAGCGCAAATTGATTATTCTGCGCAGTGATCGCAAACACTCGCGCCCGTTCCAGAAAATAAAACCTTCTTACATTACAATTTCATCACACTTTTGATTGATAGACGGTCGAGTGGTCCGGTGGAACACGTGGAACCAATTGAAAACATTAGAGATAATTGGTGGCGGCGGTTGGACTCGAACCCTGCTACCCATTGTTGTTGCACTAAGTTGATGATTCCTCAAGGACAGAATAGGAAAACAAGGGCAAACAACGACATTCGACAATACGAATCCAATACGTCAACCCTTTTGCTCATCGAGGAAATCTTGAACGGCTTGGGTGGTGATGCGGAGCTGAGTGTACCTCGAACGTCGGTGTAGATCGCTTGGCACATAGCCAAAGTCAAAGACGCCTGGGCGACCGATCCTGGGATCAAACCACCGAATGATGGTCTTCACGCTTCGCCCCAGGTTCGCAGCCACCTCTGCCGCTGAGTAGAGCTTAGGCACCGGGGTGTCTGGTAGGTGGACGACAGTGCTATCCTGGGCTTGCCGCTCCCGCATCGCGGCCTGGTTGCGCCCCAGCCGTTCCTGCGCTGTCGGAGCAGACGGGTGAGCCGCTTCTGTGCCCTGGGTGCGTAAATGCTTACAGCTCGGCGCGACTTGCGGATTACTGCGTCGTGCTTCCTCGCAGTCTTCCGAGCGATTGATTCAGTGATTTCATCACAGATATTGGTGACGCCGACCAGCTAACCCGGTGAATGGGTGGCTGAGCGTGGTTGGGTAGCCGATGCCCCTGAAGCCTGTTCACTCCCCGACGAACCCGCACTACCTGCCAAACTTGAGCCTCTCTGGGTCTACCAACAAGTGCAAGAGGCCTGCATCCGGCTACCGTTCTCATTGACCCACCCACGATTGCGGCATAACATTTTCGCCAATGGGTACATCCACCCAACTTGTTGGCCAAACCATATCGCACTACCGCATCGTCGAGAAGCTAGGTGGTGGCGGCATGGGTGTCGTCTACAAAGCCGAGGATACCGATCTGGGGCGCTTCGTCGCTCTGAAGTTCTTGCCAGAAGACCTAGCCCAAGACCTGCAGGCGCTCGAAAGATTCCGCCGCGAGGCGCGTGCCGCATCCGCATTGAACCACCCAAACATCTGCACCATCCACGAGATTGGTAAGCACGAGGGTCAGTCGTTCATTGTCATGGAATTTCTCGACGGCATGACTCTGAAACATCGGATCGCGGGAAGACCGTTGGACATGGAGGCCGTGCTATCGCTTGGAATTGAGATTGCGGATGCGCTGGATGCCGCTCATACTGCTGGCATTATTCACCGAGACATCAAGCCTGCCAACATCTTCGTCACTAAGCGTTCTCACATCAAGGTTCTGGATTTTGGATTGGCAAAGGTCTCCGTTACGCCGGAGAGCGTCGCTATGAGTGCCCCCACCGTTGAGTCCGAGGAACATCTCACCAGTCCAGGAACGGCGGTTGGAACGATAGCCTATATGTCACCAGAACAAGTCCGCGCCAAGGAATTGGACGCACGGACGGATTTGTTCTCCTTCGGCGCGGTTCTCTATGAAATGGCAACCGGGACGCTACCTTTCCGGGGCGAAAGCACAGCGGTAATCTTCGACGGGATCATGAACCGTGTTCCGCTGTCGCCCTTGCGGCTGAACCCTGACCTTTCGCCCAAGCTCGACGAGATCATCACCAAATGCTTGGAGAAGGATCGAAACCTGCGATACCAGCACGCTTCTGAAGTTCGCACCGACCTCCAACGGGTAAAGCGCGACACAGAGTCCACACGACCGCCAGCAGCAGCAAGTACCGAAGCGACGAGTCGCCTTGGACTGCTCTGGAAGGTAATCGCTCCAGTTGCAGTCATCGGGGCACTCGCGGGAGCCTACTTTTATCTTCATCGCACTCCCAAGCTCACCGACAAGGACACAATCGTTCTCGCCGATTTTGCGAACACCACAGGCGACCCTGTGTTTGACGGCACGCTGAGGCAAGGGATGGCTGTGCAACTTGAGCAGTCGCCTTTCCTGAGCTTGATTTCCGAAGAGCGGATTCAGCAGATCTTAAAGCTGATGGGAAAACCGCCAGATACACGAATTACGTCAGACGTAGCTCGGGAAATCTGCGAGCGAACCGCAAGTGCGGCCGTGCTAGATGGCTCGATTGCAAGCCTCGGCAGTCAGTACGTATTGGGGCTGAGCGCCAAGGACTGCCGTACGGGAGACGTTCTGGATCAGGAGCAAGTTCAAGCGGCAAGAAAAGAAGACGTGCTCAATGCATTAAGTCAAATCGCAAGCAAATTCAGAACCCGCGTCGGCGAATCACTCACAACAGTTGAAAAGCACGACACGCCGCTCGAGGACGCAACAACCTCTTCGCTCGAAGCGTTGAAAGCTTACAGCGCGGGCTATAGGGTTCTTTTTTCAGTGGGTTCGGAAGCTGCCGTACCCTTTTTCAAGCGTGCCACCGAGATTGA
>DASPTQ010000238.1:0-6630 GCA_035623335.1 Terriglobales bacterium | reverse complement strand
GTATGGCCAGTGCCAGACCTCATTTGCCTCGGGATCATAGGTATTTGAAACCGGTCGGTGCAGCAATGTGGTCTTGCAGCGTGGACATAGTACACCGTGGCACAAACAGGTCACGCTGATTTTTCCCGTCCGGCTGTAATTCTTGCCCGACAGGTTCTTGGCATCCGTGCTGCCATTAAACTCCCCGCAGACATTGCACCGTATGTATCCGGGCGGGAGTGGCGGTCGGTCTTTGGGCATCAGCCAGGCCAGCAACTTGCTCTTGCCGACCAGCGGCACCAACGATAACAGGGCAACGAACTTCCTGCGGTTAATCATGCGATGCACTCCTCGTAAAGTACACCAAGAGCAGAATGGGGAGGTTTCGCCCTGGGGTCGAGTTGAATAATTTGGCCCGCTGTTTCCGTGCTAAATTGGCAATGGACAACTTGCGGTCACTAGCAGGAAGGAACCATGGCTGAAACTCCCTCTACAATGCTTCCGCTTGGCACGAAGGCCCCTTCCTTTTGCCTCCCGGATCCTTACGGAAAGTGGGTGTCTTCGGACGATTTCAAAGAGGCGAGAGCATTCCTGGTTGCGTTCATTTGCAATCACTGTCCTTATGTAAAACACATCCGGTTCCACTTCGCATCCCTTGCGAAAGAATATCAAAGTCGCGGAGTGGGCGTTGTTGCGATTAACTCTAACGATGTCGAGAACTACCCGGACGATAGCCCTGAGAAAATGGCCGAAGAGATCAAGCAGGTGGGTTACACCTTTCCTTATCTCTACGACGAAAGTCAGCAGGTAGCCAAGGCTTTTCGAGCAGCTTGCACACCTGATTTCTTCCTTTTCGATCGAAATCGGACCCTGGTCTACAGGGGTCAGTTCGATGACAGTCGGCCCGGTAATGCTCTTCCGGTCACGGGCTCAGATCTACGAGCGGCTCTGAACGCATTGTTAGCAGGACACTCCGTGCCCCCAAACCAGAAGCCAAGCGTGGGTTGCAACATCAAGTGGAAGCGCACGAATACCCCCGACTATTTTTCGATCGTGTAGTCCTGAACAGGGGTGGAGGGTTTTGTGGAAAAACGGGACATGACTAGGCGCTTCCGAAATTTCTTCCCCGTGAGCTTCAACCACGTCCGCCGAGATGAAACCCATGGTGGTGAACATGTCGTTTCATTTGGAAGTTACAAGTGCTGAGCGTCACCAGGACCAGCCAAAGCACAAATAAGATCGCCACGACAAACAACAAAAGGATCGAATCCATACAACTTGATCCTTCTCCGGGTGTCGCCGCGCTCGTGCCCGCTTTGTTTCGCAGAGGTTGAGTGCTGACTTTCGGACGACACCCGGCCTTCGTTTCTTTTGTAGCACCGGGGGTGTGGAAATTCAGTGATTGGGCGCACATGGTGCGTCTTGGCGTTTGCCAGAGCATGATTGGGTATCGGAGGCAGCGAATAGGAGTTTGAGGATAGAAACCGGGGAACAGCTTCCTTGAGAACTCGGGAATGCAGGTTGGAAGCTTATGTTTATCGAATTACAAGCTGAGGAGTCAACAGATGTCCGACATCTAGGGCCTCATCCGATCATTATTCGACTGGCCCAGCACTGGTCGCACGGCAGCTTCGTCGGATGCAAGGCCGGACAACACAAATCGCAGCCGCCCGAAGGAGTGCGGTGGGGAACTATACTCGCAAAAGCGCTTTTGCAGGATCAGTCGCGCCCGGTTCAGGTGAACCATCCCCTAAATGCGATAGCGATCTTGGCTTCCCGGATCCCTGATTCGATGTCTCGTTCCAAATCGAGGTGCGGGACGGCAGAAGCAGATGCTGCCTCATAGAATCTCAGTGCATCCTGTGGCCGGTTCAATCGGTTCAGGCAGATTCGGGCGGCACCGAGCAGCGCCAGCAGACGTTGCCGCTCGGAAGGATGGATGACGGCGAGGTTCTCATACTCGCTCAGGGCACGTTCGAACTCTTGACGGGCCTCCAGCATGGAACAGAAATCGAGCCAAGCGGTGGGTGGCAGACCCACACCGCCCACAGTCAGGAAATTCTCATAATCGTGCCAAGCGGCTTCCCATTCGTGCGCCGCGAGGCTGATTACGCTGAACTCCGTCGCGGAGGGTGAGTGGGTCGTTGTGCGATGCACGTATAGCGGAACCCACCGGGGCACGTCACGCTTTCCGGTCGATGGCGGAATGCTCGTGGGCGTGCAGCCCACCGGGCGCACTTTCGAGGTTCAGCACATCCACATGTATCGGATGCTCGATGGCAAGATCGCTGAGCACTTTGCGAATCGGGACGATGTTGGAATGATGCGACAGCTTGGTCTGCTTCCACAGCCTCCGTCGCTGCCAGGTCAGTAGGCTGGCTTCATTCAGCCATCAGAAACCTTGACCTGCCCGACTGCTTGATGTGGGGGAACACGGTCAGGCGGCGTCGCTGAAGTTCAGGTTGACTGAGATGTCCCACTCCTCCAGCAGCCATTCCGGAATGTAGACCCGATTGCGGTTGCGCTCGCACCAGTTCTTCAACTCGTGCGAGAAGGTATACATCTCGGGGGTGAGCCGCAATTGTTTGACCAGCATCTCGAACTCGGTCGCGAGAATTGGCACGTGCAATATGGGACGGCCCCAGTCGGGATTTCCGCGTCTTCGATGCGAAATCGGAAGAGCAACTGGTCTCGTCATAGCCTCAGATTCTACTCCGTTTCTTGGAACTGAGAGTGAACTTCAAAAACCGTTCGTTGATATGCCCTGAGAGTCAGGATGCACAATTCTGGTTGCATTGACGCGGTCAGACAACAGAGTTCACCATTGCGGCGATTCGTTCTGCGAAAGGAGGAGCCGCATGTCTGAAGCGAACAAGTCACGGGTGCGTCGCCTGATCGAGGAAAAAATCAACAAGGGCAACTTCCAGTGGCACTAAACCAGAAAGGAGTCTTAGCTATACACTGTCTGACCACTGACCAACGCGCCATTAGCCCACCTCACAAATGCCCATAGCAACATATCGATGACCCGCTCATCTTCGAAATGTTTGGGGTTAAACTTTTGCTTAAACGCCCTAATGGACGCTGTGAGGGTTGCGGCGAAGAATTCATTGTGTTTCACGACCTCACCTTCGTGGATAAGGCAGTTGCCGGGCGACAAGCGCACTGGCTGGAAAAAGTTCTCGCCGAGGAGCACGAACAGGAACGGAAGCACCCGGATCCCTGATCTGCGGTGTCAGTACCGTGGATTCCATGCGGTTCCTTAATCGGGCAGTTGGATTCGCCGCAATTCAAGGAGACTGGCTCCATCACACCCCTGTCATGTGGAACATGTTCGCCCTCGCCCTCCGTTACTTCGATCTCGCACAGTAGCGCAACCGCTGGAGGCAGCCAGTTCCTACTCACCGTAAATGGCGATGACTTCCGCCACGACTCTGTTGTGAACTGGAACGGTTCCTTCGTGGTGACAACCTTTGTGAGTACTCATCAATTGTCCGCCGTCATCACCCCAGCGAATATGGCACAACCCGGAACGGTAGAGATCTTTGTGTTCAATCCCCCGGAAGGCGGCACGACGTTTGTCTCCGGTGGTCTCCGCTTGTGACCTGACGGCAGTCCGTGAGTTGCATTCGCTACTTGCTGTAGCGGCAGGCGCTTAGGCCATTGGACTAGACCTGTGTCGACTGTCACAGACGATCGGCAGCACCCGCGCTGGAATACTGTCAAGGAGGGCACTACGATGAAAATAGTCACCTGCATTGCTCTGATTGCTGCAATGGTGCTGCTGGTTCCCAATGTATTGAGCCAGAATTCAGAACGGGTGCCCGGAGTTCCACAGTTCAATATTCAGCAGGAAGTACGACTGACAGGCGAGATCCGCGAAATAAAGAACTACTCCTGCCCGATCACCGGCACCGTGGGCACGCACTTAGAGTTACAAACGACTGAGGGCCCGATCGAAGCTCACGTGGCCGCGGCCCGCTTCTTACAACAATACGGAATAGAGTTCCATGCCGGCCAGACGGTAGACATGATCGGCGTCAAACGTATGTATGAAGGCCGGGCTGCATTTCTGCCGCGCATCATCATGGTCGGAAACGGCAGTTACTACATGCGTGACAATACGGGCAAGCCGCTGTGGTGAGTTTCGATCCTTTCACGTAAGCGAATTGGCCGTGTATTCTGTAGGTACGAGAGCCCAGCCTCAATGGTCGTTTAGTGGTGGCGATGTCTCCCCGAGACTGGGATTCATCTCCACACCATCTCAGATTCCGATTGCACGGCTTGGAGAAATGGTTGAGGGTCGAGCATCACAGCAGGTGATGATCTATGTCACTGCAGAGAGTTTGGGAAAGTGAGAAAGTAAAAATGCCGGATGCTTGAACATCCCATTTCCCACTCCCCCGGCAGCACGGCTGCAGAGTGCTTCGCCAAAGGGTAATGGGAAGGAACCACCGTTTAGGATTTTGCTCAAGCATCCGGTTTTCTTTTCTCCGTGGTCCGTGGGTCTGCTTGTGACCATTCTTCGAACTACCCAATTCCAATCGCGACCAAAAACTCTGCTTAATATCGCTGCGATGTTTTAGCTGTTGACCACTAGTATCTATTTGTCCTGATCAGTGAAAAGCAATCGATTTTGCGATTTCGTTCCGCCCTGCTTAATATAGCGATAAAAACGGACTTGGCCTCGACGCGTCCAATAGGGCGCATCGTAGTCGTCTATTCCTGCACCGGCACGCATCGCGCTGAAGAAAATATGTTGCGCCGGATTGACCACAATTCCTACATGCCCGCGCCAAACCACCACGTCGCCAGGCTGTGGACGCGTCACACGCTGGAATTCATCCGTCCCGACATAGAGATCCGACGAACGCACATAAGAATAAGGAAATCCAGCCCGAACATAGATGGCGTGTACGAGGTGCGAGCAGTCGGACTTTGTTAGGTGGATGCGGGAATCAAGCGCGGCAGCAATAATTAACAAGCCGTCATCTGGGCTTAGCGTTGGAGCTTGCCTGGCATTCTCTCGAGCTGCAATCGCGTTCAGGTTTTTATATCCGCCAATCTCTTGCTGGGCTGACGACAAGAGGGAGGCAATTCTGCACACAACTAGTGCCAGCATCAAGCGTTTTGCGCAGGACCGCATGGTTCGTATTGTGATGCCGGCGGAGGACCTAGTGCAGGTTACGGTTGTGCTAAGACAGTCGAAAGCGTCCCAATGCTGTAGAGTGGCATCTGCACCGCTTCCGCACCAAGAGGCAGCTAGCGAGACCTTCCGGCTATCACCGCAAGTATGCGATCAGCTTGCTGAATGGTGCACCGGCGGAAATCAAGGGGGAGAGACCGCAGCGCCGGCGGCGGAGGGTTAGCTAGCTATGGCGCCCAGGTGATCTTCATTTTGGAAGCCGTCTTGAACATCCGGCGGAATATCGTGCAAGGATTTAACCTAGGACAATCACACAAACAAGAACAGCGGCCAGCGGCCCAAAGGTAACCGAGAAGTAGTAACCAGAAAAACCCGTGTTAGCCGGTTTTACCTGCCCCTTTCACCTTTGCCCACCTTGCCCGCTGAGCAGCAGCGATGCGACGACGGGCTGCTGCACTCATCGTTCGCCGTTTGTGCCGCCTGCCTGGCGTGTTGCCCAGTTCCCGGAGAGCCTTGAGAGCGGCGTCGATCCGGTCACGCTCTGCTTCGAGCTGGTTCACGATTGCGTTGATGTTTGCCATGGGTCGGGATTGTAACATGGTATGTGCGAGAGATCAGTATTCGTCACGATCACGTCATGCCCGAAGCCTTCAACCGGCAGGAGATGTCAACAAGAAGCGATTCGAAGCATTCTGGGCTTTCGAGGAAAAGATCCTGAATCGCAAGTTCCGCTCGGCTATGGAAGGATTGAAATCTTCACCAAACCACTGCGTATATGTCCCGTGCCCTCCAAGCTTCATCCGTCTGTGCTCTTCGGGATCCAGCTGCCGTCCAGTTTTTCCCAAACGACAAGAATCGGGCCCTCCACGTGTCGAACCTCGTCGTTCGGGCAGTGTTGGTATTCCGCCTCCCGCCCAACAATCGGACCACCCCAAAATTCACAATCGACACGTACCATCCGGCCGCATCCCTTACACCTGAACTCCGTACGGGTGAAGGGGCGCACACTAACGGGCAGAGTTGTACTCACCAGCACCTCCAATACCTGATAGAACAAACCTAGGCGAAGGTATCGGAATGATCTGTGATCGCAGTCACTTCGTCAGGTGCACTAAATTAAAAAGGTTTGAGGGCGGTGGCTGGCATTCTTGTTCCCCCGAAACAGGGACATCCGGCGAGGCAGGCAAGAAATCGGGAACATAAATATCGCCAGTGTTTACGCCGGTTTTGTTGTGTCCTTGCGATTCTTGTTCCCTTGTTCCCGGCATGTTTCGTCAGCATGATCCAGCAAACCTTCAACGAATCGATTCGCATTGGATCACATGAGTTTATTTCCCGTCGTCGTACTTCGAGCGGCATTCGGTGCAGGGCATTAATCCGGCAAAGTATGGCCAGTGCCAGACCTCATTTGCCTCGGGATCATAGGTATTTGAAACCGGTCGGTGCAGCAATGTGGTCTTGCAGCGTGGACATAGTACACCGTGGCACAAACAGGTCACGCTGAT
>DASPTQ010000237.1:0-8364 GCA_035623335.1 Terriglobales bacterium | reverse complement strand
GGCTGTTGCATGGGGATTGATTGTTGGGATCTCCAACCGGCCCACAGTAATACTCCAGCTCGTTGTTGACGTTGAGGTCGCCATAGTCGAAGGTCCACTTGGTGGTGTCGATTTTCGTACCGTCGAATTCATCACCCCACGCAAGAGTCCAGGTTTGGGCATTGGCAACGCTTGTGATGCCAAAGCAGATGATGGCTAGAATCAGGAGATTCCTCACAACTGACGGAGATGTGCTTAGTGAAACTCCTCGACTCTTCCCCACAGTAGAGCCTCCTCGGGCCGAATCCAGCGATAGCGGTGTCCTCCGACCCCTACGAACTACACTGGGCAGCCGAGGCATGGCTGCCCAGTGGAAGGAGAGTCGCCCTAGAACGTAAAGCGTGCTCCGAACTGGCCGACACGTCCGCCAAGGCCACCGTAGCCGGTAATCTTGCCGAACATGGGCACGCCGTTGACTTGATCCGACAAGCCTGTGTCCGGACCACCGAGCTGGTGACGATTGAAGACGTTGAAGAACTCCATGCGAAGCGTGAGAACGTAATGATCCTCTGGGCCCATGGCCACGCTCTTATGCAGTCCGATATCCTCTGTTGCGAGGCCCGGATATCTGATCCCCTCCAGGAAGTTTCCAGCAGTGCCCAATTGAGCCGCGGCCGGGTTCTGGAAGCAACTCGGATTCAGCCACTGCTTGTTCAGGGCGGGGCTGCCATTAGTCAGCTTGCATCCGGGAACCAGGTCCACATATACGGAATTGAAGCCCGGATAGTTGTTGGTTGAGTGGATGGAGATCGGGGTTCCCGTGTTGTAGTGGAAATCGCCATTCAAGCTCCAGCCACCGATAAACTGGTCGGCCAAGTGGCTCGCGCCCGAGAGGAGCGTCTTGCCATGACCGAAGGGAAGTTCGTAGGTGATGTATCCCTTGACGATATGCGTCATGTCAAAGTCGGAGATGTCCTTGGCTTCGTTCTTCAGGTCGTAGACGTTCTGCAGCGATCCCGCCCACCACAGTTCGTTGAAGCTGGAGTCAACATCACCGTGCGCCCGAGACCAGGCATAGCTGCCTTGCAATGAGAGTCCATGGGCGGCACGCTTGGTCACACTCGCCTGGAAGCTCTTGTAATCGGCATTGCCCAGCGGCGAGCCTACCGAAAACAGCGGACCGTAGGCGACGGCAACCTGAGGATATGGCGTGATGCCCTGCCAGCCGGGACCGCCCGCATCCCAATAATGGTTGTAGGTGGAAGGGAAGGTTCCATGGAGAACATAATTCTGCATGTTGGCCACGGTGGGTTGGTTGGTCAGCAGAGTTCCACTTTGCAGGTGATAGCTGTGGCTCTGAATCCAGCTGAAATCTACCTTGGTGTCGCGTGCCAGCTCGCGCTGCACACCGACGGTCCACTGCTGCGTGTTGCCCGGCGTCAACGCCCGAGGATCGATGCTGACAGCACCCCATTGCGTGTAGTCAGGCGTCTTCACTTCTGAAAGCGTCGGATGGTATCCGGCGTCCCAATTGAAATTGGACTCTGAGCTGTGTTGATAGAAGCCGGGGTTGCCGGTTTGCTGATAGGGAATTCCGCCCCAGGTGTTCAGGTTCAGCGGCACATAAAAGACCCCAAAGTTGCCGCGCGCCACGGTCTTTTCCGTGATTTTGTAAGCAGCGCCGATGTGCGGAGAGAAGTTGAACCAGTCCTGATTTCGCTCGAACGACTGGCTGCCGCTGGTCAGGTATTCGTACTGACCCATTTCCTTCGAGACCGGGTTGAAATCATTGATCTCGTAGCTCGACCAGTGACCATACTTCTCCTTGTATGGGCTGTTGTAATCCCAGCGCAGACTCAGATTGAGGGTTAGACGCCCGTTGACCTTGAAATCATCCATTGCATAAAGCGAGAAGGCCTTGCGGCGTCCGTACTGCGGATCTGGGGCCGTCGCCGTTGCCAGATAGACATCGCCCAAGAGGAAGCTGGCGAACGCATTGCCCAGTTGGTTGTAGGCGTTGAAGTCGTACCACGGACCAGCGGTTGAGGTCGGATCGAAAGTGATGTTATTGAATGTGCCCGAATCCGGGTGGCTGTTGAACTGCATCGCTCGGAATTCGGCGCCGAATTTATAGTTGTGGCGTCCGCGGTTCCAGGCAACCTCGTCGTTGTAAACGTAGGTGTTAGCTGCATAGAAGTCATTGAACTGACTGCCAATATTGGAGAAGTACCACCCGTTCTGATAGTTCCCCCAGTTGGTGTACATGCCGGAACTGAAAACAATCAACGGGAAATTGCCAGCTCCGTTGGTAATCCCCAGCTGCTTGTCCCAACCGTCCTTCTGAGACACCGCGATGCTGGGATTCCGGAAACGGTTCAGCGTGAAATGCGCCGTATTGAGCACAGTCGGGCTGAAGAAATAGGAATCGCTCAAGCGAACGGAAGGTGCTGTGGTGTTGTGCCAGTACGAATTTGCAAGCGGGCCACCATACTGAGCCGTCGCCGACCACGCACCGCCCTGATCAGCGTTAATGCGCGGATAGTTGTCGTAATAGAATGAGCCATTAATGTGGTGTTTATCGTTGAGGTTGTAATCGAGCTTCACGCTGGTCTGCGTGTTGTGAAACCAGGGATCGGGATTGTAGCTTTGGCCAGCATCGTTCGTCGTCAGCGACGATTCTGGCTGGTAGAAATTGTGGTAAAGCTGGAGGATTTTCGCCGTGTTCGTGCTGATCATGGTGGTGGGGATCAGGTTGCCGGGAAAAACGCAGCCGAAGTTACCTCCGGTTACCGTGGCGGGATTGACGATCGCACCCACGTAAATAGGACTCCCGCAGCTGTCGACGGCCGGGCTGCCTCCATAGGTGAGCACTGGAACGCTGGGCGAAAGCATCGGACTCAGATCGGCGTACTGGGCCAGGCTGCCATTCGAGTTCAGACCCATCATGGCGTCCGTAGGTACCGTGCGCGTATTCGGCCCCAAGCTCCAGATGTCCTGCATGTACCGTTCAAAGGACACGTAGTAGAACAGTTTGTTCTTTACAATCGGGCCGCCAAACGATCCTCCCCAGTCGGAAAGGGTATCGCTTTTGCGCTGGTAGGCGGCGGCATTGGCGGGATCAGTGATGATCGCCAGATGGTTCGATGCGCTCAGTGCGTCCAGTGACGTTGAGTGCATAAACCCAAAAAGACTCCCGTGGACTTGGTTGGTGCCAGACTTCATTTCATAACGGAAGACGCCGCCGCCGGTGCGACCCGCCTCTGCCGTGATGCCAGCGCTATCAACCTGGAATTCCTGCACGGCTTCCATCGGGGGCTGCGACTCGCTGATGTAACCGCCCAGTTGCGAGACCGCCGAGGTGCCGTCAATCATCACTTCCTTGCTCAGCGCCATACTGCCGTTGATGTGCGAGCTGTAGTCGCTGCCTTCAACGCCCGGCACGTAGGCGAACATGAAATTGGAAAGATTGCGGCTGCCCGAGACGTTCAAGGGGAGCTCGCTGACCGCCTGATTGTTCAAGTTGGTGGAAACGGCGGCATCTGCCGTCTGCAGTATTGGAGCCGCAGCGGTCACTTCTACGGTTTCGGCGGCCGTGCCCAAGGAAAGGACAACGTCGATTTCCGCAACTTGACTGACCGCAAGGGTAAGGCCCCTCCGCTCGAACGTCTTGAACCCAGGTTTGACAAAAGTCAAACTGTAGGTCCCAATCGGCAGATTCTGGACGGTGTAGAGTCCGTTCTCGTTGGTTACCACCAACTGCACGTCGTTAGTACCGATATTTCTGGCTCTTATTTCAACTCCAGGCACGACTGCGCCTGAAGGATCCTTGACTTCTCCATTGATGGTTGCACGATCCGATTGCGCCCAGAGCAGGGGCGTGAACAGGATCAAGAGGCACCATGAAACGACATTTTTAGGTTTCATTTTCGGGTCTCCGGTTGGGAATCGCCGTGTGCGCCTCCGCAGAAACTTCGCGGCCCGAGAAGCGACACACACGTGCGAATCTACCTCGACACGAAACCGGCGTCTGTGATCGGGATCACGATTCGGCGTAGCTAAAGCGCTTTTGTTCCTAACAAAATCGGTTTATTATCGCCTCACATGAAAGAAGCTCGCACCAGGAACACTCGCCGCACCACCGATGTCTTCCGACGGGGCAAGTCGGTTAGTCTGCGGTCCTTAGCCGAATATCTAAAGCTGTCGCCGGCCACAATTTCGGTTGTCATAAACGACTCGCCGGCGGCCAGGGCGATTCCCACGCACACCCAGGACCGCATTCGCAACGCAGCCCGCAAGCTGAACTACCGGCCAAACTTCTTCGCGCGCTCTCTTAGTCTCAAGCGTGGATTCATGATTGGCGTCTTGGTGCCTGAGGTCAGTGAGGGCTATGCTGCTTCGATCATGGGTGGCATCGAGGACCGCTTGCTGCGTGAGGGGTATTTCTACTTCGTCGCCAGCCACCGGGGTCAGGCAGATCTGATCGAAGAATATCCCCGCTTGCTGGCTGATCGCGCAGCCGAGGGCGTCATTCTGATTAATACTCCGGTGATGCAGGAGCTATCCGTGCCCATCGTTACGATCTCTGGCCACCGAAGAGTGCAGGGGGTTACCAATATCACGGTCGACAATAAAAAGGCAGCTTTCCTGGCGCTCGAACACCTCGCCAAGCTCGGACATGAGCAGATCGCATTCTTCAAGGGGCATCTGGGCAGTGCGGATACGGAACAACGCTGGAAGGGAATTTTGCGAGCGGCTCAGCTCTTCGGAATCAAAGTACAACCAGAGTTGACCGTGCAGTTGCAGTGGGATGCAGCCCATCCGGGGCCTTCGCTTCCGGAAGAAGGGTACGTCAACGCTCGTAAGTTGTTGGCGACGGGGCGGCCTTTCACGGCGTTGTTTGCTTTCAACGATGTCTCGGCAATCGGTGCGATGCGCGCGTTCGGCGAAGCAGGACTGCGGGTTCCGGAGGATATTTCGGTGATAGGCTTTGATGACATCCACGTTGCCGCGTATCTGACTCCGCGGCTGACCACCTTGCGTCAGCCTCTCACCCAGATGGGAGAACTCGCCGCTCAGCAGTTATTGCAACGAATTTCCAGTGATAACGGAAGTAGGCTGCATTCAATTTCGCTGCAACCGGAACTGGTCGTGCGGGAGTCGACTGGACCAGTCCCAGGTTATCCGCGATCAAGATTGCTGGAAGCCCGGAAGTCCCCCCTGTTAGTGTAGGAAAAGTCGGTGCTCGTACGAGATGAGAGGAAGGTGGAGGTTCTGATTCGTCCGACGTCAATTCCTTCTTGAGGGCAACTCCACTCTCGCCGCGCCGACCTTGGTTTCATCGGTTTCATCGGACCGAGCTGGCTGCAGCTGGGTTGCCGGAGGCGAAGAGGTAGAAGAATCCTCAGCCGAGGTCTCCTCAGCCGCCGCAGCTTTAGCAAACCACTCATCGGCTAAGACCTGGTTCCGAGGAGTGCCCCGGCCCACAGAGTACATTAGGCCAAGGGCGTTCTGGGCTTCCGGCAAGCCTTGCTCGGCGGCCTTCGCATACCACCGCAAAGCCATACCATAGTCCTGCGTGACCCCAAGGCCACGTTCGTAAGCAAGGGCCAGCTGATGCTGCGCTAGCGGGGACCCCTGCGCCGCGGCTTTTCCGAACCACTTCACAGCCTCGGCAAGATCGTGGGCGTTGCCCCGGCGGAAATAGGCCATCCCTAGATTGACCTCGGCTAGGGCATAGCCATGTTCTGCCGCAAGGCGGTACCAACGGATTGCTGCGCGCTCGTCTTGCAGCGTGCCACGTCCTTCGGCATACATGAGGCCCAGATTCGTTTGGGCGGGTGCGTATCCTTTGTCAGCAGCCTTGCGATACCACAGAATGGCATCCGCATCGCTCTTAGGTACGCCGCGGCCCCGCGCGTAGAGCAAACCAACATTCGTTTGGGCGGGGGGGTACCCGTCGGCGGCGGCTCGCATGTTCCACTTGACAGCTTGCATATCGTCGCGCGCCACTCCTAGTCCCCTGGCATACAGCGTGGCGAGATTGGTTTGCGCTGCCGGGTTCCCGTTATCAGCTGCTCGCCGGTACCAGAAAGCTGCTTGTACATAGTCCACGGCGACGCCCACGCCGGCCTCGAAGGCCCAACCGGCCTGGAGTTGGGCGTCAGGATTGTCCTCCTGCGCTTCCTGCAGAATATGAGAAAAATTCGCCAATGGCTTGGGATCTGCGTCACGAGCAACGACAGGAATGCAATGGGATTGCCCTACCAGAGAAGAAACGCCGGAAACGAAAAGAGACAACACCAATCCCCATACACAAATGCGCATCCGCACCCCACACGCCCGCAGGCCAACCGTTGTCGCGTAAGATATCGCGTTGCGGTTCTGATGTCAAAAGGAAAACAGAGGTGGTCGCAAGATTAAGGGCGCGAGGATCGCTGCTCGACCGGCCTGCAAGTCGGGGATCTTCGAGCAGCACGTAGCGAGGGTTGCGAAAGACTCGCGCGCAACAGGGTTGTTCTCGCGCGCTTCTCCGCGCCGAGTGACTACGGGACAGGAATCTGAACGTTCGAGACGATGTTCGAATATCCGCTTTCTTCCTGGCTGGTATTTACTGCAGTCGTGGCGTAGCAGTAGGACGTTCCGTCCGTCACCACCAAGTCGGAATACAACGTGGTCGTATTCAGCGTGGAGTTGATCTTGGCAAAGGAGCCGCACGACGTTGTATACACCGCGCGATAGATGTTGTAGCCGGAGATGTTCGAAGACGTACTCGCATCCCATGACAGGTTCACCGTGTGTGTTGGTGCCGGGGTTCCCGTGCCGGTCAGCGTTTCGGTCGTGGTCGAGGGCTGGGCGTCGCTGGTAAAGGTGAGCGTCGCGCTCGCTGCTCCAGTGGTTTGAGGATCGAAGTTCACGGTAAAGGGAACACTCTGGCCCGCCGGAATGGTCACCGGCAGCGAAAGTCCACTCACAGTGAAAGCTGAGTTGTTAGTCCCTGCGGCCGTGACCTTCACGCTTGCGCCGCTGGCGGTCAAGCTCCCCGATGCCGTACCCGAGGTCCCGACGACCACGTTGCCAATCGCCAGTGTCGTGGGCGAAACACCGAGCTGTCCAACCGCGGCGGTTCCGGTGCCTGACAATGAAATCGTAAGCGTCGGATTTGACGCCGTTGAACTGATCGTCACGCTGCCGCTTGCACTTCCTGACGACGCCGGGCTGAAGGTCACGTTGAAGCTAAGGCTCTGTCCCGCCGTCAGCGTAACCGGGGCAGAGATGCCGCTGAGGCCAAACCCGCTGCCGCTGATACCAACCTGACTGATCGTGACGTCGGAGCCGCCCGTATTTGTGATCTTCTCGGACAAAGACTGCTTGCTTCCCACTGTGACATTGCCGAAGCTAAGACTTCCAGGATTGGCTCCAAGCGCACCCGGGCTCGTGCCCGTGCCTGACAGCGCGATCGTCAGCGTGGGGTTGGAACCGTTTGAAGTGATCGTTACGGTCCCACTCGCAGCTCCGGCAGCCTGGGGTGCGAAGGTAACGCTGAGCGTAGTGCTCTGCGAAGCATTGAGGGTCAGCGGAGTAGAGATTCCGCTAAGACGAAATCCGGTGCCGCTGATGGAAGCTTGTGATATGTCTACGCTGGCTCCGCCAGTATTGGTCAGCGTTACTGTCTTTGACTGTTGACTTCCGACGGTCAGGCTGCCGAAGTCTTCACTGGTCGGATTGGATGAAAGTTGTCCTTCTGGAGCCGCAGTTCCGGTTCCTGTGAGCGACAGGTTCGTTGCACTGTCCTGTGCGTCGCTTGTAATCGTGACATTCGCGGTGAAAGTCCCGGCCGTATTGGGGCTGAACTTGACGCTGACCGCGATACTGCCTCCCGCAGCAACGGTTGCCGGAAGGCTGGGCGACATCAAAGAGAAATATTTGGTCGAGATCGCAACGCCGCTAACGGTGATTGGGCCAGCTCCGGAGTTCGTGGCATTGACCGTCATGGTCTTGCTGCTGCCAGCAGTGACGCTGCCGAAGTCCAGACTTGAGCTCTGCAGGGAAAGCGTACCGACCAGCACCTGTGTCTTGGAAGGGCCGGCGCTGACACCCTGGCAACCTCCGAGGAATGCCAGGCTCGCCACAAGAAGCAGGGCAGCCAATACCCTTCCAAGATGTCTAGATTCAGTCTCTTTGGTCGTCTTAACCATAATCAGCAAATCGAGCCGGATCCCTGGAACCATCATGTCTGCCCGGACCGGGAACGACTCACCCACAAGTCTCCTGGAAGGCCTGTGACGGTGGTAGATATCCGAGGTACACAGCGCCAACCGCCACAGGGACAGTTGGATGGTTACTGGGTTTTGGACCTGCCGATCTTGCTAGGTCACCTAGGTAATC
>DASPTQ010000236.1:0-10262 GCA_035623335.1 Terriglobales bacterium | reverse complement strand
GGGTTCGCCGGCGGCAACCGAATAGCCCAGTTCGCGGGAAAGCATGGCAGCCCAGGATTGGCCAGTCACGACCCCGGTGAGAGAGTTTCCCATGTCGGACAAGTCCCCGGTTCGATCCTGGTTGGAGGGGACGGGAATCCGGCCCGTGTCCACTCCTTGCTGCGTGCGAGTGCCCTGATAATCGGCGAAAAAGAAGAGCTTGTTCTTTCGAATCGGCCCGCCAAAGGTCCCACCAAACTGATTTTGGTCAAAGGCGCCCCGGGTAGGAGAAAAGTAATTCCGCGCGTCCAGGTTCGTGCTGCGCAGGAACTCGAAGGCGTCACCGTGAAATTCGTTGGTGCCCGATTTCGTAACTACGTTGATTTGGCCACCGCTGTATTCCCCGTGTTCCGCGTCGAAGTTGCCGGTAAGCACACGAAACTCGGCAATCGAATCCAGATTCGGAATGATCGCCGTTCCCGCGTTGACGTCCTCTTCGGCGTCGCTCCCGTTCACGATGAAGGCGTTGGCGAACTCGCGCTGGCCATTGATCGAGATCGTCCCCGGGTTCAGTCCACCGGAGGGATAAAGCACGCTGACGCCGACGTCCTGCAGGGTGTCGGAAGTAAGCGAAGTGGTCGGTACGACACCGGGTTGGAGGGCAAGAAGATCGGTATAACTGCGGCCATTCAGGGGCATGGTGGTTATCTCGTCACCGCTGATGCCCTCACCCATCTGGGTGTCCGACGTCTCCACATGAACCGAGGATTCGTTCACCGTCACAGCCTCGGTGGCTTCACCAATTTCAAGCACAGCGTCAACGGTAAGAGAAGTGTCGGCGTCGATGACGATTCCCCTTCGCCGATACGACATGAACCCCGGACTTTCAATGACGATCTCGTATCTCCCGACGGGAAGGTCGGGGAACGAATAGGCTCCCTTGCTGTCGGTCGTCATCTGTTGTGCAGCACCCGTTTCGCTATTGGTTGCCTTGACGGTCGCCTTGGGAATCACGGCGTTGCTCAAATCCCTCACTGTTCCTGACACCCTGCCGCCCGATACCGCCCACGATCCGGGGACGAAAATCAGGCCAAGGATCAGCCACACCAAGACATGGCTGGCAACAACTCTTCTGCCAACCAGTCGCAACACGCGACCTGGAGGAAGCATGTCCGTGCTCACCATACTCGGTTTCTCCCCGGTCAGCAGGGTGCCTGCCCTAGCCGAGGCTACTTCGGCGCTGAGCTTTCCGCGACTCAGTCGCAAAAACTTGTTGCAACTCAGTCGCAACAGAGGCTACAATGTAGCTTAGGGTTCCAGGCCGCTGGCGGTCAATACGGAACCAGAAAATTCTGTCGCAATCTGTTTGCGATTACTTGCAACCGCGAGGTCCAATCCATGCCCCTTCCGCAAACTGAGATTCCTGGGCGTCTCCAGGCCCTGTTGTCCGAGCGCGGGGTCCGCATGACCGATTCGCGTCGTGCCATCCTGAGCGTGATCGAAACCGCGAACAAGCATCTGGACGCGAGTCAAATCTTGCGCAAAGCACAGAAACTGGATCCTTCGGTCGACCGCAGCACGGTCTACCGTACGTTGGGGCTATTGAAGCGCCATGGAATGATTGACGAGCTGGACTTGATGCATCTGAAGGGTGAGGGCCACTACTACGAACGCAAGCTGGGGCGGGATCACGTTCATATTGCATGTCTGAGTTGTGGAAAGATCACGGAATTTGTGAGCGAGCGGTTTGACGCTCTCAAGCGACAGCTCGAACAGGAGTGTCGCTTTCATATTCTGGTGGCGCGCCTGGAAGTCGGAGGCTACTGCTCGGCCTGTCGTCGTTAGCCGACCGGTAGAGTAGAGTCTCATCGGGGATGATGATGCTCTACGGCGAATCGGATCATCCTTCCGCAAGGCCACGATGGGCGCTGGCATGATTCCCGGCCCATGGAATTATTTCGCCCGAAGGAGAAGGACGGGCACGCCGATGCTATGCCGGACTCGGGTGGCGGTAGCGCCGAGAAATAGGTCTGCCAGGAAGCGGTGTCCATGGGTACTCATGGCCACCAGGTCGCAGCCTTTCTGTTTAACCCACTTGATGATTTCCTCGGCCGGCTCACCATAGGCCAGTTCGGCCTCGGCGGGAATCCCTGCAGATTGAAACTCTGCTCGAACCTTATCCAAATAAGCGGTGTCTTCGGCGATTTCCGGGCTGACCGCATCGGGACCGTAGGTTCTGGCTGCCCATCCATCCGCAACATGAAGCAGCACCAGACGGCTGCCGGCTAACTTGGCCAGCTGTTTGACGTGCTCAATGATCGCGCGGTCGGTCGCCGTGCCGTCCAAGGTGACGAGAATGGTTTCGTACATGAATGTCTCAGATTCGGTCTCAGCCTCATCCGCCGGCGATGACCTGCCAGGCTACCCTGATCGAATCCGGCAAGCCGTAAATGTCCATCGCGGTGATCAGGATAGCACTAGTCCAACCGGTAATGAGGAGAAACGCGCCGTTCCTCCAGGTCCCCATGCGTCGGCCGGAGCTGGTGAAGTGCAGGAGAGGGAACATGGCGAACGGAAGCTGCAGCGCCAGCACCACTTGGCTCAAGATCAGCAGTTCGGTGACACTGCTATCGCCTCTGAGACCGATGACGAAGACTGCCGGCAGGATGGCCAAGGTGCGGGTGATCAGTCGACGCACCCACGGCCTGATCCGCCAATGCATGAAGCCCTCCATGACAACCTGCCCCGCGAGTGTTCCCGTTATGGTGCTGCTCTGTCCTGAGGCCAACAAAGCCACGGCGAACAGGGTACTGGCCATGGTTGTACCGAGCAGCGGCGCCAGGGTCAGATACGCGACCCGAATCCAGTCGCTCTCCGCGCTGAATTTGACGAGGTGTCCGCCCGCGATCATCACGCTTTCCTTGCCAAAGAATACGGTCGCAGCCAGCACCAGGATGGCGGCATTGACAAAGAATGCGACCGTCAGGGCAACCGTCGAGTCGATGGTATTGAATTGCAAGGCTTGTCGAATCGAGGAGTCATCCCTCTGCAACCTGCGACTTTGCACCAGGGCTGAGTGGAGGTACAAATTATGCGGCATTACGGTCGCGCCGATGATGCCCACGGCAACGTAGAGCATCGCAGGTCGATCGAGACGCGGAACCAGGGACCGTGCCATCTCGAGAAAGCTCGGCTGCGTCTGCGGGAGAATGAAGATTTCAATGAAGTAGCACACCGCGATGGTTGCTATCAGCAAAAGAACCACGGCTTCAATGGTGCGCAGTCCAAAGCGCTGTAAGGTGAGGAGCAAAAGGACGTCCAAGCCAGTGATGATAACCGCCCAGAGCAGCGGTATATGGAACAGGAGGTTGAGGGCTACGGCGCTGCCCAGCACCTCTGCCAAATCGCAGGCCCCAATCGCCACTTCACTCAGCAGCCAGTTCGGCCAACGCGTCCAGTTCGGATACCAGTCGCGGCAGCATTGGGCGAGATCCTTGCCGGTTACTACCCCCAAGCGGGCGGAAATGACCTGCATAAAGATGGCCAACAGGCTAGCCAGTCCAACCACCCACAACAGGCCGTAGCGAAACTGCGCACCGGCTTGAAGGTCTGTTCCCCAGTTGCCGGGATCCATGTAGCCGACGCTGACGAGAATGGCCGGTCCAACGAAAGCCCGCCACTGCTCCCAGAACCCGGCCTGAGGGTGCGGCACCTGCACGGTGCTGTGGACGTTCTCGAGAGACACATGGTTGGCCGTGGCCTCGCGGGAGCCACTGGTCGGAGCAATATCGGGCGTGGGCATCTCCTGTTGTTTTCTCTCGTCCGTGGAAACTGTGGCAGACCCCGTCGCACCCTCGGGCTGCAATTGAGCACGAAACGCACCGTGCACAGCACCGTTCGGGCGGCAGCCAACGGCTCTACTTAACAGGAATATATCATGCAGAGTTAACGAAGGTTAACCAAGATCAAGATCAACACCAACGAAATCAGCATGAAGGTTACTCGTGGGATTGGGAATAGTCCTCGAAGGACTCGGCAATGACCTCAGCTATTTCTTCAACTCCGCATCCCAGTTGGCAACCAGAGTCAACGGTGTGGCACTTTCGGTAGTTGAGTTGACGAGTAGAAAACGTCCCTCGCGCGTAACGTCGTAGCCGCCGCCGCCGATCGAGGTTCTAACCCTGGTTTGAAACAGGGGGACAGGTTTGCCCAGGCGCACCTGGTCCTTGCCCAAATCGACGTCCACCACCATCAAGGTTTGCATGGGATCGAGATAGTACAAATGCTTTCCATCCTTGCCCCACAAGGGCATGAAACCGCCTCCCGGAGACACCTGGTACATGCTGCCTCCGGCGGGAAACTTGGCGATGTAAACCTCGGTCTGGTGCGATTCGTTCGCCCGGATAGGGAAGCCCACTTCTGAGTTGGATTGATACGTCAACCAGCCACCGGTTGGCGCAATCCGTGCATTCCGGGCGCCCGCCAGCCCGCCATACATACCCTCCAAGTGGTCGACGAGCAGGAAGGGCTGGCCACCCCCATCTAGGGGTAACGCTTTCAGCTGCGACGACTCGGTATCCCCCTCTTCGTAGATCAGATATTTCCCGTCGGGCGAGACATCGGCGGCAGCAAGCCTCTTCGGTCCAGCCAGAACTCGCCGCTGTGGACCAGAGCCGTCGGCCGGTCGAGTGTAGATCGCCGCCGGACCGCCGCTTTCGCTGAAGCTGAAATAGAGAGTCTTGCCGTCCGGGGACCAGACGGGGGAATTGACAAACCGCCCGCCGAAACTGAAGCGTGTGCGCGCCCCGGTCTTCAGATCGACGATCCAGATATTGTTTTCCGAAGTACCGTTGGGGTAGGCTACCTTGGTTTCATCCGGTGAAACACGCGCCGAGCCCAGAAATCCCTCTTCCACGACCTGCTCGACTTCTTTACCTTGCGCGTCGACCCATACCATGCGTTCGGCTGCGGCCTCGACACCGTATTGATACACGAGCAAGCCATTCTCGGTGGCCGCGAAAACCGCACCCGCGACCAAGTCGTCCCGTTGCACGTGTTCAGCCAGCACGGTGACGGCGCCCGACAGCTTACCGCTTGAAGGATCCAGCTTCTGTGCGGTTAAGGCGCCATCGCGGACGGCCAGCAACTGCCCGGAGGCGAACGACGACAGATAGTAACGGCCGTGAAGCAGCACGGTCTCCTCGCTATTGTCGAGCGAAGCCAGGCGAATTTCGTTGTTTTCATCCACCGAGCCAAGCGGAGTGCGCAAGTAGATAAAATGCTTTCCATCGGGAAGAAAAACTGGCCAACGGCGGGACTCACCTGTCGTGGGCATCGCGGTAGCCGCTGCAGGCTTGCCTCCCGCAGCAGGGACCCGGAAAATAGCACTGCCAATCTGCGGCGAAAAAAGAATCACATCGCCTGCACCCCAAGTGGCGCCGCGTCCGTTCGCCGCGTTACAAATCGGGACCGGAGGCCCGCCATTGGCATCCATTTTTAAGAGCTTTCCGTTGGCAAAGAACCCGATGAAGTTCGAGTCCGGCGACCAGAAGGGGAAAAATGCCCCGCTGGTGCCAGGCAGTTCGACGGCATCCGTCTTGTCGAGAGAACGCACCCACAACGATGTTTTGCCCCCCCGGCTGGCGATGAACGCGATGCGTTTTCCGTCCGGAGAAAACGCCGGAGGCCCGTTGCGATTGAGCAATGCGAATTGCGTGCCGTTGGGGGGCAACAGCGTGGCTTGCAACACGGGCCTGGGACTTCGTGTCCGCCACCATCCCATCGCCCCTGCCGCGACCAGGAGCAACAGCAGCGCCCCTATCGCGCTCCACAGAACCGAGTCCCGCCTCCCTCGCCGGGTAGGTGCTGCTGCCGTACTGATCTGCTGGGCGTGCTCGCCCATCCACTTCAGCTGGAGCTTGACGTCATGGGCGGTTTGAAATCTGTCCTCCGGTGACTTGGCCAGGCAGCCCTTGACCACCTGTTCCAGGAGCAACGGCGTCAGGGGCTTCACGGCTGAAATAGGCTCCGGTTCTTTTTCGAGAATGGCGCTGGCGACGCTGATCTGGGTTTTTCCTCCGAAAGCCCGCCTTCCCGTCGCTGCCTCGTACAACACCGCTCCCAAGGCGAAGAGGTCGCTGCGGGCGTCCGCCTCCTTGCCCGCGATTTGTTCGGGCGACATGTACTCGATCGTTCCCAGGACGGTGCCCAGGCTGGTCAATGGACTTCCCGCACTGGTGGCGTCGACGGTTACTCCCGAAGGCAGAGGCGCGAAAGCGGATCCGGAAGCTCCGGGAGCGGTTGGCTTGGCCAGTCCAAAGTCCATGAGCTTGGCGGCGGACTTGGTAAGCATGATGTTTCCCGGTTTGAGATCCCGATGCACGATGCCGGCCTGGTGTGCGACCTGCAAAGCGTCGGCTACTTCCACCCCGATCTTCGCTATCTCATGGAGGGGCAACGCGCCCTTACGCAGTCTCTCGCCGAGAGTTTCACCTTCCAGGAACTCCATCACCAGATAATCCGTGCCCTCCTGCGAGCCAATGTCGTAGAGGTGACAAATGTTCGGATGATTCAGCGAAGACAGAGCCCGGGCCTCTCTTTCGAAGCGTTGCTTCAGCTCCGGGGAGGAAGAAAGATGGGTGGCGAGAATCTTGATCGCAACCGTGCGGTTGAGGCGCGTATCACGGGCCCGATAAACCTCGCCCATGCCGCCTGCCCCTAGCGGCGATTGAATCTCATAGGGCCCGAGCTGGGTGCCAGATCTGAGCGCCATAGGCGAGCGAAATTATAGCCTACGGCCAATCTGCCAGGCGGCCCCGATTGAGAAGGGTTTCCTCAGCTATGCGCGGGTAAATATCAGGTACGGGCATAGTTCGCCGCGCAAGTTGCAGGCTGACGGCATCTGACAGAACCTGCCTTCAACGGACGCTGCACGCAATGCCAGAGGCGGCAGGAACTGGCAGGCTTGCCCTATTAGAGCTGATCCCGATACTGCTCCAAAACGATACGCACCAATTGGCTGCGGGTTCGAACTCCGGTTTTCGAAAAGAGCTGTTGCAGGGTGGCTTTCACGGAGCTTTCGGAAACTCCCAGGCGCCCGGCAATCTCCTTGTTTGCCAGACCTTCGAACACACCGGAGAGGACTTGCTGTTCCCGCTGGGTGAACAGCCGGCTTTGGTTTTCGAGCGAGGCGGTTGCTTCGGACCTTAGCGCCGTTTGCAATTGCTCCTGATCCAACCACACCTTTCCCGCCATCACCTCGCGGATTCCCTGGGCCAGCAAGGCCGCCGAATCGTGTTTCCGAAAGACCCCGGCAATACCGGCGCGAATCAGCTCCGACGCTGCCCCAGCATCAACGCCCGCGGTCACCACCAGAATCTTGCCCGGGAAGCCTTGTTGCCTCACCAAACCGAGAAACTCTCGGCCGTCGCGCTCACCGAGGTCGAAATCGAGGAGCACTAGGTCAATCGGCTTGTGGCGAAGCACCTCGAGAGCCTCTTCGATCGTCCCGCAATGGGCCGCCACCTCGAATCCGGGCTCGACGCTGAGAAGTCGACTCACGCTCTCCCGAAACAAGGCGTGGTCGTCGAGCACCAAAATGCGAACCGTTTTTTCCGCTGCCTCAGGCATGAACCGATTCCTTCGCTGCAACCGCCCACCGCAAGGCTGCCGCAAAGCAGCTTCCCTGGGGTCTGGGCTCGTAGGAAAGGTCGCCGCCAAAGCTGCGCATGATCACGCGCGAAACGTAGAGTCCCAAGCCGCTTGACTTGGCACCGGTTTGGAACGGCTGGAAGAGCTTTTCCGGGGAAGTGACGCCGATTCCCGTATCCTCGAATCGAATTACGACTCTTCCATTCTCCGCGGCCGCGGAGATGCGAAGTCGCTTGGTCCCGCTCGCCATCATAGCCCGCTGGCTATTCTTGGCCAAGTTCAAAAACACCTGAATCAGCCCGTACCGATCGGCCCAAACCAGAGGCAGAGGTTCGCCTAGATCCCACTCCACGTTGATTTCCGATTCGTGATAGGTAGTCTCGATCAGGATTCGCAGCTCCTCGAGCACGGACGTCAGCTCAACCACCTGTCCGTTCTGCGCCGTCGAACCCAACTCCAAAGCCGACACCCTTTCCAAACTTTGGACCAAACTGCCCAGGGCCCTGAAATCTTCGTTGGCCTCGAGCTGCGGAATTCGCGAGAGGTTCTTGTGGACCACCAGGACAGCTCCGCTGAGGTTGCGAATCTCATGGGCGACGGCACTCATCAGGATCCGGGTGTTCTTCAACAGATGGTCGAGGCTGAGGTCCTCGCGATTGCGCAGGTCTTCGGAGAGGTCCACGATGATGCCGGCTAAGCGAGGGCCGGAGAGTGTGTTGTAGGTCGAAAACCAGACTCCCGCCAGAAAAACTTCTCCGTTACTCCGCTGTCCGGTGCATTGCAGCGTGGTCCGAAAGACGCGCGGTGGCTGAGTCTTGAGCACGGTTTCGAGGGCGGGGAGGTAGGCACTGACTGGTTGTCCCGGCAGCGGCGCCTTGCCGGGAGCGAGTAACTGCTGGGCCGCTTCGTTGGCCAGCAGAACCTTGCCGTCCGAGTCGATGGTGACAATGGCGGCGGGGCTGCTTTCGATGAGCGAACGCAGTTGTTCCTCGGCGTCTTGGCGCAATTTCACTTGATCCTCGAGTTCTCCCAGGTGCTTGAGGACGATCCGCCGGTTGCGGATCATCTCGGAGATAAACAGGCCTGTGCCGACAAAGCTGGCTGAGCTGAAGACCAACCGGACCACCGCCTCATTCTCCGGAAGATTGCTGAAAGCCTCTTGCAGAACTGAACACACCAAGGCCACACCTACAATCTGCGGCCGCGACAGGAATCCGCCCAACATGATGATGGGAAACAAGTACAAGAATCCCAAAGAGACATAGTGGGTCGTGACCCAGTCGGCCACGGCAATTGCAGCGATCAGAATACTGGCCAACAACAGCATCCAAGTGCGATTGCTAGGCGCATAGATGGACCACAAATCTTTCATAGCCCGCCCTTTTATCTTGCGCCATTTTCCGCGCCACCGGGCAAGGATTTTCCCCAACTAGCCGAAAGATAGCCTCAAGTTCGACTCCCTCCGAGCCGGGTCGATCGCTAGGCTCCGAGGCAGGTTGAACGAATTGACAATAAACGTGATCGTTTGACCAAGTAGAAGAGCGACGCCGGGGAAAGTGGTGTGTCAGCCTACGATGGGTAACCTGACGTTCGACCTAGGGTCACGCGGCCTTTTTTCCGATTGGACGGCCGCGCATGCGCGCTGCGTGCTCGATCTTGGCGTTGATTTCTCCTCCAATCAGAAATGCCAGCGCGGTGACGTAGAGCCACACCAGCAGAATCATAACCGCACCGAGCGAGCCGTAGGTCTTGCTGTAGGAGTCGAAAAACCGCAGATAGTAGCGGAACGCGCCCGAAGCAGCCAGCCACAAGAGCACGCCAAAGGTCGAACCGGGAGTGATCCAGTACCACCGTTGTCCTTCGAGATTCGGCCCGAAGAAGTAGATAAGCGAGAACGACAAGCTGAGGAAGAGCAAGACGGCGATCCACTCCAAAACTCGCCACGCCATGACCACGGCTGACTGTAAGCCCAGGTAGGCCGCCAGGAGTTCGGAAAGATAGCCTCCCACTAACACGAGCAACAACGCCGAGACCAGGAGAATGGAGATGGCGAAGGTGAGGCCGAGAGCCACGCTGCGATACCTGAGGAAGGAACGCGTTTCTCGGACCCCGTATGCTCCATTGAGAGTGCACATCATGGAACTCATGCCGCCGGATGCGAACCACAGCGTCAGGACGATGCTGAAGGTGAGCTTCCCGCCGCCGGTCGAGCGCAGGATTTCATCCACGCCCCTGTTGAACAAGGCAAAGGCAACCGGGGGCAGCAGGTCTGAGACATACGACATAAACCTGTTGAGCAGCTGGGCTTGGTGAAGGGCAAACACGCCGAACAGAGACAGCAGCAAAATGATCAGCGGGAATAGAGCCAAAAGAACGTTGAAAGCCAGTTCCGACGCGTGCCCCAGCAGGTCGTCCTCGCCGATGCCGCCGAGGGCGACTTTCGTAAGCTGTCTGGGGGTGAGACCGCCTAATTTCCATATCGATTCGAGCTGCTCTTCGGCACGGAGCTTGGATTTCGTCATCATCGTGGATCGGCGCCGTCGAAACCGCCAAGGGTAGAATTCTCGCACAGAAAGGGCCATTGCCCTCGCACCCCAGCCCGACGGAGACCGGATTGGTTGCATTTTGCCATG
>DASPTQ010000235.1:0-65898 GCA_035623335.1 Terriglobales bacterium | reverse complement strand
GCTTCGCCTGAAGGCGAGGGGTTTCCACCATCCCCGACGGGGACACTAAGGGCGTATTTTCATTTAGTTCTCCACCTTTCGGAGCAGGTTCTCGGCGAAGGTCTTTTGCCATACCCGCTCGGCCTTCTCGCGGGTGACATCCTGGCCGGTGACGACCGGGGCCCGTCGCGCCCCAGAAATAGCGCCCGCGCTCTTATTTCCATTCCGCGCCGATCCGCAAATAAACGCACCACCCTCTTTCGACCTTCATAAAACCGCGCAAAGTGCGCAGCAAGCGCAGCGCCCCTAAAACGTACGCCGTACGCTGGAACCCGCCGCCCGGACTGCCAGCGTTTGCCTGTGATCTCTATCCGATACGATAGCCCCGTCTCACCGCTGGGATAGCTTTCGGCCCGTACTATCGCAGAGCGGGGAACTTCTTGTGCTTCAACGTTACCGATAAGTTCCTGTAATCGCTTGCGTCCTGGGTTGCCTCTGGATTGGCAGCCGTTTGGCGTAGTAGATGCATTTTGGCGAGGCGTGACCGAAGAAAGGTTACAAATCACGATGCAATGAAGAAAATCGAAGGCTTTATGAAAAAGCAAGAGCATTTGACGTTCTTCTTGGGAATGGTTCTACTTGCGGCGACGGGCAGCTTGAAAGCGCAATCGCCCGAACCGAGCATACATCCAACCGGTGCTTTGCCTCCATGGCCGGTCGGCGGTGGTCAAGCGCAGCTGGTCGCCCACGTAGATTCAAATCAAATGCTGCGACTTGCACTTGGCCTTGAGCCCCCTCATCCCGATGAAGAGCAGCAGCTCATTCATGACCTGCAGGATAGAAAATCTCCTCGTTTCCACCATTTTCTGACGGCGGCTGAATGGAACGAACGCTTTTCGCCTTCCGCAGAAAACGAACAGGCGTTACTGGAGTGGGCGACCAGCCACGGATTGACTATTACGAATCGCTTTCCCAATCGTTTGATTGTTGATGTCGAAGGTCCGGTAGCTGCCATCGAGAAAGCTCTCAACCTGAACATCAATCGTTACGCGCTGGGAGAAAAGACATTCTTTTCCAACGACCGCGTGCCCTCAATTCCTGCGTCGCTGGGTGGCATCCTTCATTCGGTAATCGGCCTTAATGATTACCAGGTTCTAGAATCGGCGAATCATTTTTCTGTGGAACCTCAAGGGGAACCGGAAAATGTCATGTATTCCGCTGGATCGACTGTATCGGCAGGGCCGTCTGGGCAGGCCAATGGTGACGCGACACAGCTGCCAGCCAACTTGTCCGCTGTGAATGGCGCTTACACTCCCGCTAACATTTACAGTTCTTATGGGTATGACACTATTGCCTTGAACAACCTGGGTCACTGCTGCAACCCGCTGGGCAACGCAAACGTTACACCTCCAGAAAGCTCAATTGCCATTGCAACGTTTGGTTACAACAATGGAAGCGATATCGCAGGCTTTCAGACCACCTATCCCTATCTCGCCTACCATTACCAGATGTATTACGTGGATGGGACTCCCACCCACTTTGATGGAGAAGGAACTTTAGATCTGGAATGGGCCACGGCGATGGCCAATAGTTTCGGCGCTTATCAGAACACCGCGATGATTTACCTGTATGAAGGCGCGAGCAATCAAAGTTCAACGTGGACTGACATTTTCAATCAGATACTAAGCGACGGTTACGCTCGTGTGTTTGAGAACAGCCATTACTGCGACGAGAACAACTGCAACGATACAGGCACGATGGATACACAGCACGAAATTTTCGGCGCCATGGTGGCGCAGGGTTGGACGCTCATAGCGATATCCGGCGATGGGGGTGCGACGTCAGATTGCCAGACGGTCAGCGTCGCTTGGCCTGGAGATGATCCGTACATGCTGACGGTTGGGGGGACGAAGCTGCGCTTGAAGGAGGGGACGCCCCTGGATCCCACAGAAGTCGCCTGGACCGGGGGCACTGCCAGCGGCTCTTGTAGCAAAAAAAACGATGGCGGCAGCGGGGGTGGATGCAGCAAGGTGTTCGCCGCGCCCGATTATCAGCAGCAAAATCCTGCTTGTGGCGCGAGCAGCCGCAGTGTTCCTGATCTCGCATTGAATGCCGATCCGAATCCTTCTCAGACGGTTTATGTCCAAGGCCTGTTATCGGATGTCTTTGGGACCAGCATTGCCGGACCCGAGATGGCAGGCTTTTTCGCCCAGGAAAATGCGTACCTTCTTTATATCGGAGCTGTCATGGGGCCGGACTGTAATGGGCTAACGCCGTGTGCGCCGCTGGGGCAGCCCAATCAGGTTATTTATGACGAGGGCTTCAATGCGTTCGCGCCCCACTATCCTTTTTATGACATCACTATGGGATGTAACTCCAACGACGTAACTATCGCTAATGAGCTCAGCGCTTACTGCGCGGCAACCGGATACGATCTTGTGACGGGATGGGGTTCGGTGAATATGCTTCAGCTCGCGTGGCTTTTCAATACTGCGATAGCCGATGATTTTGGTCCGCCAACGGTTACCTTCCAAGGCCCGACTATAGGTCAATGGTATAACTCGGACCAGGGCGTCTTTTGGCTCGCGAAAGACACCAGCGGCACTGCACTGCCTCCGAACGGGCTCGCCGGCTTCACGGGTAAGTGGGATGTGGACCCGGGCGATGTTTATCGGGACTTCACTGAAAGCTGCTGCGACTCTTACCAGTCTGGACCGCAGGTTACAACCACTGATCTGGGAGATACTTTTGTATCGGTGGCCGGCCAGGGCTGCCATACAGTGCACGTCAGAGCGTGGGACAATGCTGGACTAGCATCTCCCGACAACACTTATGGCCCGGTGTGCTACGACACTGTTCCGCCCGTGACTACTGCCAAACTTTCTGGCACGATTGTCAATGGCGTCTACACCAGCCCCGTAACCGTCACTCTTAGTGCAACCGATGCGACTAGTGGCGTGCGTGGGACGGTTTATCAGATCAACAGCGGGCTGCAGATTCTCTATACTGCGCCTTTTACTGTTTCCGGCACTGGCAGCTACACTATCAGCTTTTACAGTACCGACAATGCTTTGAACCAAGAAGCCGCCAAAACAGTCAGCTTCGGGATAGGCGATCAGACGAAGACAACTTTGACGTCATCTTTGAACCCTGTTAAGTACCACGAATCTGTTCAGTTCACTGTCACTGTTACTCCATCCAGTGGGGGGCCTGCTACGGGTTCGGTCACGCTCAAAGACGGTGCGACTTCGCTCGCTACGTCCACGCTAGCTGGTGGCAAAGCAAGCTTTACGGTAGCACTGACAAGCGTGGGAACGCACTCCATGACTGCAGTCTATGCAGGTAATTCGTCCTTTGCGAATAGTACCTCCGCGGTGTTGACGGAGACTGTCGACATGGCCGCTACCACTACAAAGATCGCTTCGTCCCTCGACCCCTCGACAGTTGGGAAATCCGTGACCTTCTCGGCTGTGACTGTTGGAGCTTACGGAGGCGTACCTACTGGAAAAGTTGTTTTCAAGAATGGAACCCACATCATGGGGACGGTCGCTATCGAATGTTCGGTTCCACCCCTCCCGGGTGGGCATTGCATCGGATATGTCGCGAAATTCACGACCAGCATACCGTTCCCTGGAACGTACTCGATTACCGCAACCTATCTTGGCGACAACAATTTCGAGCCGAGCGTTTCTGAGGTGCTCAAGCAGGTAGTGCAGTGAGCGCCTATTTTGTTTTGTGGTCCGTAGCCACAGTTCTTACCTACGTTTAAGGGTTGAACGTTGGCTACAACACCAGTCTTCCCTGGCACAGTTGCGCGGCAACTGAGAAAAGTCCATGTGGACGAACCCGAACCCGACTGAATCGAGGCCGCCCATGGCGCCCTGATTGATGTAATGTGGGATGGCTCGACTGGTTGGACGAGGTAGAAATACCAGAAAACACGCCAATTTAGCGCCCAAAGTGTAGGTGGCGAAATCGGTCCTGGTTTCAGTAGCTGGAGGTCCTCCCGCATCTCCTAATCGTTCGTACGTTCCACCGCCCGACATGGCTTCCCTGACTGAAGCGTCGCTTCGCAGCGTTGCAGCGTGCATTATAAATGTCATGCGGCAGCCGGTGTTGTCGGCCTTGTTGTGCGTCGCCGAGTTGAGTTTTCTATACGCACGAACGGTACTCGACAGGTATAGCCGGTCAGCACACTTCAGCGGCATTCAGTTGCAACTGCTCGGTTATCAATAAGCTGGCGGAGAGGGAGGGATTCGAACCCTCGATACAGGTTTTGGCCCGTATAACGGTTTAGCAAACCGCCGCCTTCAGCCTCTCGGCCACCTCTCCGGCGTTGGTTTTCAATAGCCTACCACAACTGCTTAGGCACCCACGCTGAGTGTCTCCGCTTCGCCCTCCGAACCGCGCCAAGATGACCACTCAACACTGATGTTCTCGCCGTCGTAATCGGACCACCTCAACCCGCGAACCTCTGCTAGCCGAAGGCCCGCGAAAGCACACACTGCGACCGCCGCCTTCAACTGCGCTGATCGAGTCGTTGCGAAAGGTGACCTGATGGAATTGAGAGCCAGTCACCGGGCCAGGTGCCGGCGAATTCCGCGCAAGCTGAGTCTGACGAACGAGCAGCTCATGGCAGTCGACAGTCGATCCGAACATCCGACTTCAGGCGGGTCCTGATATAGTCTTGTAGGCAACATGGCTGGTAAGAATTCCCGCGTAATTGTGAGAATTCGCGAAATGATCTTGCACGGCGAACTCCCGCCAGGCGAGCGAGTCCGGGAGGTCGAACTGGCGGCGAAGCTCGGAGTCTCTAGAACTCCCGTCCGCGAAGCTTTGCCGATGCTTGCGCAAGAGGGCGTGCTCACTCAACTGGACACTCGTGGCTTCGTTGTACGTGCGTTCACGCCACAAGAAATCATGGACGCCATTGATGTTCGCGGCGCGCTTGAGGGGTTGGCGGCACGCATGCTTGCCGAACAGGGACCGCCCCGCCGACTGATCCACTCCCTGCATGAGTGTCTTGGTGAAGGCGACGAGATTTTCGCCAAAGGCCATCTGGTGCTCGCGGATGAAGCCAGGTATGGCGACATGAACAAACAATTTCATTCCCTCATTGTTCAGGGGTCGGGCAGCAAGGTGGTCGCGGAGGCGATCGGACGCAACGATCGGATCCCGTTTGCCGCTGCCCACGCCATAGCCTTCGATAAGATTGATCTTCCTCGCATGTACGATCACCTGCTTTACTCGCATCGACAGCATCATGCCATCGTTCAGGCGCTCGAAAACGGCGAAAGCGCCAGAGTCGCCGCACTCATGGTCGAACACGCGCACGGAGCGAAGACCAGCATCAACATGACGCGTCCGGGGTCGCGGTCGGGCGGAGAGAATCCAGAACGTTCAGATCTGTAGCCGATCCGAGCTCCATCAAACGACTGCAGGAGTCCTCTTGCTCCCTCATTTCGATTGGACCGCGCTCATGCAAGGAATCCAGGCGGGTTTCTTCCACGCTTGCTTGGGCCGACAATCCGCGCCGGGTTGAAAATCGTACAGGGTCAATCAGGGCGCGATCGTCTGTTTTGCGCAACGGAGTCGGCCAGTGAGCGCCAGGAAAAGGAGTCGTCCGGCGGAACAGCAAGCTCCCGCTCAGCCATTTCGCAAACCAGCTGCTCCTGGCGCTCGGCTGCGGCCAGCGCCATCGTCGGTTCGACGGCTACCTCCTCGAGCGTCTGAGCAACTTCCCGCAGTTCGGCAGCGCGCCTCCGGCCGTGCTCGGCAACGCGGCCGATCAGATAATCCGGCAAGCGATCATTCCAGCCCATGCCAGGATAGGTGGCGGCAAGAGATTCGAGCACCGCCTGCTCGGCTCCATATCGGCGGGCCGCAAAGAGACATTCGACCGCCAATGCCTCCAAGCCTTTGATCATGACGCTACGGCACATTTTCACAGCCGATACCACGCCGATTTGATCGCTCAGAGCCGTGGCATTCATTCCCAGCGACTCGAGCAATTCGCTCGCCGCCAATGCATGCGCGCCGCCAAGCAGCATCGGAACTTGCAATCGCTTGCCTGGGACGCCTGCCATCACGGCCGCTTCCACAAACCGCGCTCCGTCCTTTTCTTTCGTCGGTTGCTCGATGCAGGCGGCCGCCTTGCGCTTGGTTTCGGGTGACACCGAGTTAAGATCGAGAAAGATCTGCTTGCGATCGAGGATCGTTGCGGCCGCTTCCGCTACCTCGAGCGCTGACGAAGCGGTGACAGCCGAAATGACGAGATCCGCATCGCGTAGACAATCGCGCAGAGTGTCCTCGGCTTTGACTCCACACCTCTCGGCCTTTGCCCGCATTGGTTGGCGATGGCGTTCCGAATCGAGCAGAATGTCGAAAATCGAAACCGCAATGCCTCGCTTGGCGAAATCATTTCCAAAAATACCGCCGACCTCACCAAAACCTATGATGGCTATTCGCGGATTGGCTGGCGCGCTATACATGTTGGATTGCCTAGGCATTCCCGTCCTCGATCCGGGAGACGGTACCATCCCAAATCTTGGCCGGAATCAGCACCTCACCGCGGAAAAGCGCGCGAGCTGTCCGAATTAGACTCGCGCGAACGACCTTCGGTTCGTCGGTGTCGGTTTCTGCCACTTCAAATTCCACCGAAAACTCGCCACTGGGATGCTCAACCGAAAGTCGCTTCACCACGTCGCCCGCCACAGAGACCATGCCGGTCGCGACCGAACCCGGCAGCACGCACGCGGTTCCGACCGTTACGGCGCCTAACACTCCAATGGCTGCGTGACATCGGTGGGGGATAAACGTGCGAGTCGTGAGGTGCCCGCCGTCTCGTGGTGGCGCGATCAGAGTCACTTTGGGAACCACTTTCGATCGCACATCACCGAGGCCCATGCGCCTGCCGGCGAGAATACGAATCTCCTCCAGACGCGATTTGAATGGTTGGTCGGCATCGAGTGCGGCAGGAGTCTCGTAACCGGTCTTATCCAAGTCGGCGGCGCGCAGCACGACGACCGGCATGCCGTTGTCGATCAGCGTTGCCTCGATCTCGCCGATTTTGTCGAGCGCCTGCCCGGTGGGCAACAGAGCGCCACATACCGAACCCGCAGTATTGAGAAAGTCGATGCGGATGGCGGCGGATTTACCGGGCACGCCAGCGATAGCTGCGTCTCCTTCATAGGTGACTTGTCCGTCCGGTGTCGATACGTGTGCGACGGCGACATTGCCGGTGTTGACCATGTAAATGGTCACGGGTGTGGTCGGGCTGCGGGGCACGACGAACCCATGTTCAATGGCAAAGGGACCAACACCGGCAAGCATATTGCCGCAGTTGGGCGTCACATCGACCAGGGCTCGATCGACGGACACCTGCGCGAAAAGATACTCGACATCGATTCCCGGACGTGAAGAGCGCGATATGATTGCCGCCTTGCTGGTCAAAGGGTCGGCGCCGCCCACACCGTCGATTTGCCGGACATCCGGAGAACCCATCGCTGCGAGCAACACACGGTCCCGCAACTGTAGATCGCTCGGAAGATCACCGGCCAGGAAGAAAGGCCCCTTCGATGTTCCACCTCGCATCAAAACGCAAGGAATCGGAGTTTGCGATGGCCGTGCCATGCCATTGTCCCGTTCACAGATACTTGAGGCCAAGTTGTGCGATTTTCGGGCGCATGTCGTAAATGTCGAGCCCGAGTTCTCCGCGCGCCAGTCGCTCGCGAGTTGCGCTCTCTTTACGAGCCCGTTCGTCCGCCGCCGCCGCCACCTCGTGAGCCGTCGCTCGCTTCACAGCCACCACTCCATCCTCATCGGCAACGATAACATCCCCCGCTTCGACCAGCGTGCCGGCGCAGGTGATCGGAATGTTGACCGACCCCAGGGTCGACTTCACCGTGCCTTGCGAACTGATGGCGCGGCTCCAGACCGGAAACTTCATTTCGGTGAGAGAACGGATATCGCGGCATCCGGCATCGATCACCAGTCCTTTCACACCGTGGGCGCGCAGGGAAGTTGCCAACAGCTCACCGAAATAGCCGTCGGTGCAAGGTGAAGTCGGCGCCACGACCATGATGTTCCCTGGAACGCAGACCTCGACCGCGACATGGATCATGAGATTATCGCCCGGCGGCAAAGACACGGTGACGGCGGAGCCTGCGATGACCGCGCCAGGAAAGATGGGACGCATGTAGGGCGCGAGCAGACCACAACGCCCCTGCGCTTCATGAACGGTCGTGACACCATGCTTCTCAAGAGCTGCGACGATATGCGCTGGCGGCTGCTCCACTTGCCGGACTACCACGGGTTGATTCATTCGAGCTCCTCCGTGACCTGGGGAAAAACACGCTCATATGCTTCTCCGTACTTAACATTCCTATTCGAATTGCGCGAGGCCTGCACGCCGCGCTGCAAGGCCACTCGTTCGTAGTAATGCCACAGGTGTTCCTGGGCATTCATGGCCTTAAAGGCCTCGTATTTCCGGGGCCACACCGAGGTGATATCCAGCAGAACATGCGGCTTCCAGTCGCACTGCTCCGGCTGGTGTGGCTCGAACAGAAAGACCGGCGGCGCCCCGATGACAGGCGTGCCCGGCTCATGTCCGTGGGCTTGCGCGACGATGCGCGCCTCCTGTACGGCATAAGACACTAGTGGATGATCGAAATTATAGGGATCGTTTCGCGAATGTGTAAGGATGAATTCCGGCCGAATTGTTCGGCAAAGTCCAGCCAGCTCATAAAGGACCGTGTCGGGTATTCGCATCGGGTAGTCGCCGATATCGAAGAACGTCGTCTTGGCACCGAGGATTTCTGCCGCCTGGATCGCCTCTTGCTTTCGGTTGGCCTTTACTTTCTCCATCGTCATTCCCGGCTCGCGCCAGAGTTTAGCGGATTCGCCCCGTTCGCCGTAGGAGAGACAAACGACGGTGACTTCCCAGCCACGCTCCGCATACAAGGCGATTGCCCCTCCCGCGCGCCAGACGAAATCCGCTGAATGCGCACTCACGACCATTGCGGTTTTCTTGGCAGTCACCATGGGAAGGCTGAATTCCTGTGTGCTCCTCGCAGCCCTCTGCGACTTCCGGTCATCCCGATGACCCATAGAGGCAGGAAGACATCGGGCCGCTCTATGCTTTACTGACTGCTCCCACCGGAGGCGTGCCATACGTGTGAAAGGATTCGATCGTCTGCAGGCCCCATGCCTGTCCTTTCTTTCGCTCCGCTTCGCTCCAGCGAATCGGCTTCCAGTCGGGTGCCAGAATCAACCGGGCTCCGGCATTGCAGACTTCCACACGGTTCCCCCCGGGCTCGTACACGTAGAGAAAAAAGGTCTGCTGAATGGCGTGTTTGTGCGGGCCCGTCTCTATGTAGACGCCGTTCTCGAGGCAAATGTCTGCTGCCAAAAGCACTTCCTCGCGGCTGTTGACCGCGTAGGTGACGTGGTGCAAACGTCCTTCCGTTCCAGTGTGGTCGCGGGTGTACGCGAAATCGTAGCTCTTGTTGGTGCAGGTCATCCACATGGCCGCCTCCGAACCGTCGTCCAACACGATCTGCTCGGTCAAGCGAAAGCCGAGATACTTCTCAAAAAATTCGCGATTGGCTTTGATATCGACCGCCAGGCCGTTCCAGTGATCGAGCCGGCGGACGTTGATGCCACGCGCCGGAAACCGTTGCGCCTGATTCTTTAGAGCCGGGCGCAACTCCGGCGGCGGCTGATACCATTGGGTTTCGTAATAGAGCTCGATCTTGTGCCCATCCGGGTCTCGGCAGAGAAACGCCGGGCCGTGCTCCAAATCCCCGCTTGTCCAGCCCAGGTCAAAACCCGACCCTTTTAACGCCGCAACCCGCCGTTCCAATGCTTGCGGGCTTCGGGCACGATAGGCCACGTGGCCCAGGCCGGATAACTTCGCGGCCGTGAGTTTTAGCGAGTGGCATTCGTAGTCGTCATAGGCATGCAGGTAAACCGAGTCGCCTTCCCGGCCGCTCTCGGTCATGCCCATCACCTCGACGAAGAAGCGCAGGCTCTCCTCGGGCTTGGGAGTGAGCAATTCTAGATGCCCTAAGTGGGCTACATCCATGACCGGTTCATTTTGCATGCGCCACCTCGACCGGATGGAACTCAGAAACTATCTCAGGTTGCACTGCAGCCAAGTTATTGCCGGCGGGGAAAGTGTCTAGCAAACGTTAAGTACACTCAATATAACTCTCACTTTTATTTCCACGTGTCAAGCAAGCCATGATTCGCTGACGTCGACGCTTGACAAGCGTTCCTGCAAGCAGGAACAATGGAGCGCGACCTTATTCAGTATACTGAACGTAGGCCAACTACCTCATGCCCGACGATCGAACCCCATCGTCTATGGTTCGGATGCTTCGTGGCTACTCGATCGAAATTAATCCCCGTCAGCCCAGAGTTGTCGATGCCGCCCTGGATCGCTTGGAACGGGGGACGGAAGTTTTCCTGGTTTGGATTCCGGGGGCAGACCCGATGCAGATGGTGGGTCCGGCCTCCAGCCTGCGGCGGGCCGGCCTTGTGCCCGTGCCTCACGTAGGGGCGCGCCATCTAGAAAGTTCGCAGCAGCTCGCGCGGCTTGCCGTCCGCCTGGCGGGCGATGCAGGGGTTGATCGTATTCTCGTTGTCGGCGGGGACCGTGCCAGACCCGCCGGACCGTATGAGGCCAGCCTCGACGTGATGCGGACGGGTGTGTTTCAGAACGCGGGTATCACCCGCATGGCCATTGGCGGTTTTCCGGAAGGCAACCCCAGCATCTTGCCAAACGTTCTTGAGGAGGCATTGGCGGCCAAGCTGAACTTCGGCCGCAGCGCCGGGCTCGAGCTTTCGATTGTTACGCAATTCTGTTTCAAGGCTGAGCCGATCGTGAGCTGGTTGCAGGGGATTCGGGCCCGCGGCATTGACAACCCCGTGCGGGTTGGCCTTGCCGGCCCTGCCTCGTTACTGACGCTCACGCGCTACGCCGTGCACTGCGGAATTGGAAACTCGCTGCACGTCCTACGAGAACATACCTCCTGGGCGAAGCTTCTCACCGAGAAGGGACCCGCACCCATCATTCGGGGCATCGCCGACGGCGCAGGGCCAGAAACAAACCGTAGCCTGCCGCTCGGCATTGCGGGTCTGCACTTCTTTGCCTTTGGGGGTTTCAATAAGACGATCGACTGGATTAACGCCCAGCAGGCCCGCTAGTCGCGACGGCTTGCCCCGTGCGCCAGCCTTCCGCGTAAGTTTCCCGCGCGACCTTGGAGTAAGGTACGGGGCTAACCAGCGCCCGAATTTTGGCCTGTTTATGACGTTCGACCGTGGTCTTCTCGGAACCGCCGCCGCCTTCGCCCCACAGGATCGCCACTTCGGTGCCGATCGCGACGTCTGGGTCCACAACTCCCAGCGACAGCATCGAGCGCTCGTTGTAGCTGTAGCCGGTAAACATCGAGAAGCCGATAATCTTCCCATCTCGCAGCACGGCGTCGTAGGATGACGACGCATAGTTGGCCAGCGGCATATCAATGTACTTGTAATGGTCTCCCGGTTCTAGCATTGACGACCACACCTTGACGACATCCTCTCGATCCCATGCGAAGGTAACCTTTTTCCGTTGTGCTGCGCCTGTCATCTTCTCGAGCGCTTGTCTGCCGATGAAGTCGTGATCGAATTTGACAAATGGCCCGTAACCCAAGGCGTAGGGTGTCATATAGTAGTCCTCAACATTGCTGGACTCGAAGCTGCCGCCGAGCGACGCCGTTCCCTCATAGCCGTTGGCCGGCAGCCACTGCTGGTAGGCTTTCATCTTCTCGCCGGAGTAGACGGCGGGCAGAGGTGATGGAATCCATCCTGACTCGAGTGTGTTGGTGGCGTACGCCCTGGCACCAACTTCGCGAAGACCAAAATCCTTGCCGGCACGCACAATTGCCTCCCGGATCTCCTCCCGCTCTTCATACGGTCCCCAAACTTCCAAGCCGGGGGCTCCCGCCATGCCGTGACGCAGCGCACGGACCTTACGACCGGCAATGTTGATGACATCCATGTTGAAGAACTTGATGTCGGGGACCGGCCCGCCGTTCAGCTTCTCGAGGATCTGCGGCGCCTTGGGACCCTGAATCTGATAGCGGTAACAGCTACGAACCACGGCCTTTCCTTTTGGATTGGCAGGCGATCGATCGTCCTTCTGGATGTGGACGTTGAATCCTCCGCTTTCGGCATGGAACTGAATCCAGTTGGCCGCGGGTGCCCGTCCGACGAAGACCAGCCGATGTTCCTCCAGGTGAAAGAGAATGCCATCGCCGATCACAAAGCCGTCGTAGCTGCAGGGAGCGAATTGCTTGGCGCGGTTGACCGGGAAGGTTCGGAAGCTGTTGGTCGCGAGATAGGAGAGCATCTTGAGAGCGTCGGGGCCTTCGACGTAAATGTTTGCCATGTGGTGCGACTGATCGAAAAGCACCGCAGTCTCCCGCCAGGCATGTTGTTCGTCACGCCAATTCGAGTATTCGCTGGGGACAACCGGATACACGTAAGCGCCGATCGGCGAATTGCGCAACATCCTCGCCGGACTCCCGAAATTCTGTAATAAATCCGCAAGACTCTTCTCGCTCATCGCTCCCCCAAAACCGGCTATCATGCTACATTCCGGGCGCGGGCAACGTTCAGTATACGGAACGCCCTCGAATTTTACTACGCGGGAGCAGGGAGTCTTCGCCTTGTCCAAGATTGTTGCCTTCGAGGAGGCTGGTCCGATCGGCGTAATCCGCCTGGATAACCCTCCTGTCAACGCTATCAACCATGCCGTACGAGCCGGTCTCGCCGATGCCGTGACCCTGGCTGCGAATCGTCCTGATATCGAGGTCCTGCTGATTACGTCGGCGGGCAATCTGTTTAGCGCGGGGGCGGATGTCACCGAGTTCGATCGCCCGATGCAAGATCCCACCCAGCAAATGGTCGAGGACAGGCTCGAGCGAGCGCGCGTTCCTGTCGTTGCCGCCATCCACGGAATGGCTTTGGGTGGCGGGCTCGAACTCGCCATGGCGTGTCACTACCGGGTGGCCGAGAGGAACGCAAGACTTGGGTTGCCCGAGATTACACTCGGGATCATTCCGGGCGCCGGCGGCACACAACGACTGCCCCGGCTGATCGGTGCGCGCGCGGCGTTCGATATGATTCTGGCCGGCGCACCCATTTCGGCACGCGATGCCCAGCTTCTGGGCCTCGTCGATGAGGTCGTCGAAGGGAATCTGCCCGAGGGCGCCTTTCAGTTTTGTCGTCGTCTGATCGAGGACGGATTGGGTCCGCGGCCGACGTCCGAGCGCACGGTCCAAACCCATGGCTTCGATGAAGCGGGCATCGCCGAAGCGTTGCGCGCCCAATCCCGAGCCCTGAAGGGACGAACAACCCAGACCTTCCTACTTAAGGCGATCGAGGCGGCGCGGTTGCCATTCTCCGAGGGCGTGGCGGTCGAGTCCCAGCTGGCGCAACAGTCGTTGGCCACGCCCGAAAGCCAGGCACTACGGCACGTGTTTTTCGCCGAGCGCGAGTGCGGCAAGGTGAAAGGAATCACCAAGCCCACTGAACCACGGGAAATAAAACGCGTTGCAATCATTGGTGCGGGAACCATGGGCAGCGGAATTGCCATCGCATTTGCGGATGCTGCTCGCGAGGTGATCCTGATTGATAACGCGGAAGCCGCCCTGGCCCGTGGTCGAGGGGCGATCCAAACCATCTACGCGTCCGCCATCAAACGCGGGCGCGTCACTCAGGAGATGGCCGATGAGAGAATGAGCCGAATCAAGGGCAGCTTAGCTCTTGCGGATGCGGCCGATGCCGACCTTGTCATCGAGGCGGTGTTCGAGGACATGGATCTCAAGAAGCAAGTGTTGTCCACGGTGGATTCGATTCTGCCTCCCGAGCGGCTGATCGCCTCCAATACGTCCACGCTTTCGGTCACCGAGTTGGGCCGCTCGACTGCGCATCCCGACCGAGTGTCCGGTCTGCATTTCTTCGCCCCGGCGCAGGTGACGAAGCTGCTCGAAATCGTGCGCGGTGCCGGCACGTCACCCGAAGCGCTGGCCACCGCACTCAAGGTCGCGAAATTACTCAAGAAGATTCCGGTGGTCGCAGCCGATGCTTTCGGCTTCATCGGCAACCGGATGATGCTCGATGGCTATTTTCGTGAGGCCGAGCTGTTGCTGCTCGAAGGAGCCTCACCGATGCAGGTCGACATGGCGCTCGAGGCCTTCGGCTTTGCCATGGGACCACAGCGTGTGAGCGATCTGAGCGGGATTGACGTAGGCACCAAGGCGCGTATCCAGCTTTTCCAGCGGGAAAGTCGCCCCGATCCCTATTTTGTGATCGCCGATCATCTCACGGAACTCGGGAGGCTGGGCCAGAAGACCGGTCGCGGATTTTATCGCTACGAGACGGGCGGGCGCGAGGCGCTGCCGGATCCGGAAGTCACGAAACTGATCGAAGCGCTATCCGCGGAGCGAGCGATCCGGAGGCGCGAAATCAGCGACCAGGAAATCGTCGAGCGATGCATCTTGGCCTTGATCAATGTCGGGGCCATGGTCCTCGACGAAGCCATCGCAGCGCGTGCCTCCGACATCGACGTGGTGTGGACCAGCGGCTACGGTTTTCCACGTCACCTGGGCGGCCCGATGTTTTACGCCGACGCCCTCGGACTCGGCCGCGTTGCCGAGCGCATCCGTCACTACCATGAAAAGCTCGGCTACTATTGGCGTCCTGCACCGTTCATCGAGCGCTTGGCAGCTGAGCGTTCGAGTTTCACGCAGTGGGATCACAGGGGATGAACTGCGGCTCCTGTGTTTCCCATGAGCCGCTACTGTCGATCCTCGCGCGCGTCGATGCCACGGCGAGAGCCGGGACGGCTTCTGGTTTAATGAGGTTTTCATGCTGATCAATCGACGAACCGTGCGCATTGAGTGGGGTGATTGCGATCCGGGAGGGATCGTCTATTTCCCTCGCTATTTCGAGTGTTTCGACGCCTGCACGAGGGCCCTGTTTGAGCGGGCCGGGCTCTCCAAACGCGAGATGATGAAGTCATACGCGATGAACGGCATTCCGTTGGTCGACATCAAGGCGCGATTCCTCGCGCCATCGCGCTTTGGTGATGACGTGGTAGTGGAGTCGTCCATTGCGAAGTGGGGAAACAGAAGCTTTGTGGTGCAGCATCGCCTGATGAAAGGCGGCCTGTTGGCCGTCGAGTGTTTCGAGACGCGCGTCTGGGTCGCACACCCGTATGGGGATCGAGAGCAGTTCGAATCACGACCGATTCCAGAAGAGGTGAAGGAACGGTTTGCCGGAGAGGCAGAATCGAACGCGGATTCAACCAGCGAGTGAACGGGAGTTCCTTCGCGCGTCGGCAAATCTCCGGTCGAGGGGGGCGCGGCTTTCCTCGTTGTTTAAATGCACGAATTTCTTGAGCAGCTGGAGAAATATCTTCTGTTCTTCCTTGCTCAGTGCTTTGAGCAAACGGCCGGCCAGGAGTCGGCTCGAGGGAACGAGCTTCCGCAATAGCGCGGCTCCCTCCGGCGTCAAATGGAGCAGGCGAAAGCGCTTGCTCTTCAGGGGCATCATCCGGCGGACAAGACCGCGTTCTTCCAAACGCACGGCCAAGTCGGCGGCGGTGGAGGTATCGAGGGCGCACAATCTGGCAAGCGTGACCTGGTCAATTCCCGGATGTTCCTGGAGAACTCGCAATACGCAATATTGGACGGGTGTCATACGGTGGCCCATGGTCGAGTGGAACATCGACACTGCGATTTGCTGAGCGCGCCGAATTAGGTGGCCCGGCTCGTCGTAAACCTCGATGGGGGATTCCTGGCGTCTGCCCCTGCGCCTCGATGCTGGTGCGCTCCCCCGATTCATGGTTCCGACCGATATCCCATCTAAGGCAGGCCTATATCCCCTTGCGGTCGCGAATTCCATCGATTAAGCTTCGTAGGCTTTGAGTGCACGGAACGCCAGAAAAAGTGCCGATCCTGCGCCCATGCGACCGGTCCGCTTTTTTTCGCCCGAAGTCGAATTTATCCGACATGCCGACGGCACGTGCCTGATGCGCTCCGGCGAGCCGTTGGCGGAGTACGACCATCGCGTGGGCGAGTGGCTGGACTATTGGGCACGCGAGGTCCCCGATCGTACCTTTCTGGTCGAGCAGACGGGCAGCGGTGAACGGACCATCGGCTACGCCGAGGCTCGCGAAAGGGCTTTGGCTCTCGCCGAGGGCATACTCGGCTGCGGGCTCGGTCCCGACCGTCCGCTGGCACTCATCGCCGCAAACGGTATCGATCATGCCTTGCTCATGCTGGCTGCGCTTTACGTTGGAATTCCCATCGCCCCGATCGCACCTGGGTACGCGCTCCAAAGCACCGATTATATCAAGCTCACCCATGCCTTTCGTTTGTTGACGCCCGGACTGGTGGTCATCGACGATGGCGTTCTCTATCGCAACGCCATCGAGCGGGCTCTCGACCGTCACGTTCCTGTCATCGCCCTTCGCAATGCGGCGGCATCTCCGAGGATGCGCGACCTGGCATCGCTCTGTGGGGATGGCCGGGGGAGGAATGCGGTTGCCGCCGCCGCCGGGCGAGTCGGCCGGGAAACCATCGCCAAGTTTCTCTTTACCTCGGGCTCGACAGGCATGCCGAAAGCCGTGATTAACACCCATGGCATGATCTGCTCCAACTCGCAGATGAAGCGGCAGGTGGCGCCCTGTCTCGAGGAAGAACCTCCGGTCATGGTGGATTGGGCACCGTGGAACCACACGGCCGGTAGCAACAGCAATTTCAGCATCATCTTGCACAATGGTGGGACTCTCTATATCGACCCGGGGAAGCCGACTCCGGCATGCTTCGGTCGAAGTCTGGAGCTGTTGCGGCGCATCTCGCCGACTATCTACTTCAATGTGCCGCGGGGCTATGAACTGTTGATCCCCCACCTCGAGTCCGATCGCACACTGCGCGAGCATTTCTTCCGGCGGCTCAGGTTTCTCTGGTATGCCGCTGCTTCCATGCAGCCAGCGACCTGGTTCGATCTGGAACGGCTTGCGATCGAAACCGTGGGACACAGAATTCTGACCGTCTCCGGGCTGGGCATGACCGAAACCGCTCCGATCGCGCTCTTCGGCAATGCGCAGGCGAGCGGACCTGGCGTAGTCGGCATCCCCGTCCCCGGAGTCGAACTCAAACTGATACCGCACGACGACAGCTTTGAAGTCCGTTATCGCGGCCCCAATGTCACTCCGGGTTACTGGCGCGACAGGAAGGCCACCGAGGCGGCCTTCGACGAGCAGGGTTTCTTTCGCTCCGGCGACCTGCTCAGCTTTATTGACCCGGAACGGCCCAAGACAGGACTCCGTTTCGATGGCAGGATCAACGAGGATTTCAAGCTGAGCTCCGGCACAAGAGTCAGCGCCGGTAAGCTGCGGCTTGATTCGCTGGACGCTCTTCGTCCCCTCGCCAATGAAGTGGTAGTTTGCGGAGCCGACCGAAATGATGTACGAATCCTTGTCTTTCCCAATTGGGAGGTCTGCGCCGCCGCGGCCGGACTGGACCACGCGGCGACGCCGGCAGAAATCGCCTCGAGCCCGGCACTCCGGGCGGTCTTTCACGAGCGTTTGGTGAAGCTAGCGGCCGCTGGAACCGGCAGTTCCAACCGGATTGTCGCAGCCTTGCTGGTGGAAGTCGCTCCCTCGAGCGCCGCCGGTGAGCTGACGGAGAAGGGCACGGTCAACAGTCGTGCGCTCGTACGGAACCGTCCCGAGCTTCTCGATTCCTTATATGGCGATACGAATGATCAAGTGCTGAGGGTCGATGTAGCCTGAGCAGTTAAGGGGCAGAATCGGCTTCCGAGCAACGATCGGGATGACCAACCTTTCCCGGGCGAAGCGCCTCCCGGATCGACGCCCGCATCGCCTGCTGCAAGCGCTCGAAGAATCCCCACCCTGAACAGCGCACGGGGATTGCGATTCGGGGATCTCGAGGAAGCGCCTCGCAACCTGCCAGCGTGTGAAGATGCATACATTTTGAGGCAAATTGGCGCCGAGTTCGGGGGAGTCAAGCTCCCGGAGGTGCCTCCAGGGGCATCCGAAAAGCCTAACGTATACATTTTTTTATTGACAGAGTACATTTTGCGGTGATAAACACTGGCGGCGGTCGGGGTGTTAGATCCAACGCGCGCAGGCCCATACGAGGCGTCGAGAACCTACTTCTTCGAGCAGCGGTCCCCGGAGGTGGCGATGAGGAGGCATTCCATTCTAAAGGTCTTGCTTGCTGTGACCGTTTTCTCCGGCGGCGCACCTTGGGTGTTTGCCCAAGGCGCTGTCGCTAACGCGCAGTTGAGTGGCACGGTGACAGACCAGGGCGGTCGCCTCGTCGTGGGTGCCGCCATCATCTTGCGCAACACGGCAACCACCACCACCTACACGGCGACTTCCAACACCAGCGGATTCTATGCCATCGCGAATGTTCCCCCTGGTACCTACGAGTTGAAGGCATCCTACACTGGTTTCGCCAACTACACGCAAACCGGCATCGTGCTTACGGTGGGCCAAGTGGCAACTGTCAATGTAGGTCTGAGAGTTGCATCTCTCGGTGAAGTAGTGGTTGTGACTACCGAGGCTCCGACGATCGAGCCAACCAAGACAGAAATCAGTCAGGTTATCGCCACCCAACAGATTCAGACACTGCCGATCAGCGATCGTCTTTTCACCGACTTTGCCCTTCTGACGCCGGGAGTATCGATCAGCCGCACCAGCTTAGGAACTACCGTGACGGAGTTCGAAACCACGCAGATTTCCTTCGGCGGCATGAGATCGTTCAGTAACGAAATTACGGTGGATAGCGCAGACTTCGTCAATGAAGTAAGCGGGGTGCAGCGATCCACACCTCCCCAGGACTCGGTTCAGGAATTTCGTGTGGTGAACAACAGCTTTACCGCGGATTACGGCCGCACGGTCGGCGGTATTGTGAACGTGGTCACCAAGTCCGGGACGAACAATTTTCACGGCTCCGCCTATGAGTACTTGATGAACAACGCGGTCAATTCCCGCTCGCTGCTGCAGCCGCAGCCATTACCAGACGTATGGCGGCAAAACCAATTCGGCGCCACCGTCGGCGGTCCCATACGAAAAGACAAAACCTTCTTTTTCGCTAACTATGAAGGGCACCGAAATGCATACTCGCCTACTTTTGCTCCGGATTTGTACAACAACATCAACAACATCGATACCGCCAAAGCCTATTTGGGGTTGAACCCGGAAGGTGGCCTGCCGGGCTTTGCCGGGCTGCAGCAAACTTTGCGTACGGGCGACAATGACTATGGCTTCGTCCGCCTCGACCATCAACTCACCAACAATAATCGGCTAGCAATTCGCTACAACATCGAAGATGCGCGCGATCTCGGTGAGCTCATTGGCCTCACCGAGGATGGCGGAGGCATTGGTACCCCCAGCGGGGGCCGCAATCTCTTCGTGCGCGATCAGTCGCTCCTCGGTTCCGTCAACACGGTGATCACACCCAATGTGGTCAATCAGGCTCTCGTCCAATACGCCCGGCGGCATTACAGCTTTCCGGGAGCGACCGGTGAGCCTGATCTGAGCGTCGTGAACGACCTGGAGTTTGGACACAACTTCGGAACCTACGATGCCATTTACGAGACCCGGCTGGAAGCAGCGGATTCGATCTCCTGGGTAAAGGGCAACCACATCGCGAAGTTCGGGTTCGACGGAAACTATCTTTGGGACCAGAATAACTATCCCGGGTTTGAGCCCGAGCGTATTCTCTTGCCCAACCTGGCCTGCCTCTATTCATTCGCGGATACGGTGAACGCAATCACCACCGGGACCTACGGTTCACTTCCGACTACGGGTTGTCCTCTGCCGGCCCAGGCGGATGGCGTGGAGTTCCTGTATCAAGGTATATCGCTCCCCAGAGCGCTGTGTCCGGATCTGAATACCCCCTGCTCGAACGGCTTCTACAACGGCTACGTGCCACCACCTCCAACCGGAGCTGGATTCGGCAAGGGCTGGCCGCATGCAACACCGGTCAACCTAACCAGCAACTTCAACTTTCACCTCGATCACGGCTATTGGGGGGTCTTTGCCGAAGATCAGTGGCGCATCAAACCCAACCTGACCCTCAACTACGGCCTGCGCTGGGATGTTGAAACTGGGCTAGGATACGCCATTGATCCGTATTACAAAGGGTTCCAGCCGCGCGCTGGGTTGGCTTGGTCTCCCGACAGCAAGACTGTGGTCCGAGCCGGTTACGGCTTGTTTTTTGACCGCAACAATATGACGTTTTTCTTCGTCACCGGAAACCAAAAGACGATTCCGGGGTACTTTTGCGGCAACGGCGGCCCGACGCCGGCCAGCTGCACTGCCGCAGGACTTTCGGCTGTGAAAGTGCCCATGGTCAACAATCGCGCTCCCCAGGGCGGGTGGCAGCTAGGCGGACAACCTGGCTATCCGGGTACCCCGTCGCTCCCATGCGTGGTCTTTGGACTCCCTGCTTCAGCGTGTCCACCGCAGCAAGGAGGGACGATCAGCCTGGCCGCGCTGACGGCTTTTGGAGTTCTCGCGGGTGCTCCTTATCCGCCCGAGACTCTGACCGGGCCCTGCACGCTGGTGCATGGCGCCCCGACGGGCGCTTGTGGGGTAGGTTCAGGAGGAATACAGAAGAACGGCGGCTTGCCCTATGCCAGTCAGGCCAGTGCCCAAATTGATCGTCAGCTTGGACATGGCCTTACCCTCAGCCTGGCGTACTTGTTCGTCGATGCGCATGACTTGGTTCGCGGGAACAACATCAATGTGCCGTGTCCGCTCGGCACGAGCAAGCCAGGAAATCCTTATTTCGCGCAAGGCTGGCTGAATCCCAACGGATCGCTTACGCCATGCCAGGGGAATCCAACGCTCGGACCTTTTAACCTCGGCCCCTTGTTTGCAACCTTGTCTAATCCTTCGGGCCTGGAATTTGGCGTGCCGAGCGCGGCAAATCCAGCTCCCACCATCAGCGGAGGCTTGCTGGACTACAACAACAACGTTGCCTATGCGAATTACAACGGTCTGACGGTGACCGTGAGAGAGCAGATCGGAAGTTTGTTCACCATGACGGCCAACTATACCTATTCCCACACCATCGACAACGGGAACTTTACGACCTTCATCAACTTGCCTCCCAATCAATTCGATTACGGCGCAGAAAAATCCAATTCCAACCAAGATCTGCGCAATCGCTTTGTAGCGAACTTCACGGCGAACATGCCATCGCACGGCTGGTACCGAAATTTCATCATCAGCAGCATCATCACCTTGCAATCCGGAAGCCCCTTCACGCTCTTCCCCGGTGCCGACGTGCTGGGCGACCTCGCTGGGCTGAGCACCGATCGCGTCGGAGGGCCACCGGTCCAGACCAATTGCACATCCGTGCAAAATTGCCAAACGATGGTACCGAGAAATACCTATATCGGGGACCCTCTCTATACCTGGGACTTTCATTTAGGCCGGTTTTTCCAGCTTCGTGAAAACCTTCGGCTCAACTTCGGTGTAGACGCGTTCAATCTGCTGAACCGTCAGAACGTTGAGGAGGTGCAGTCGGTTTACGGCTCGCCCGTGTTCTGTGGCGCAACGCCTGTGATTCCAAAGCACTACAACGACGCGATCACGCGCGCGATTCAGACAGGTCAGGTATCCTGCGCCACGCAACAGGCGCAGAACGTGGGACCCGGTCCCCTTAATTTCAATGGAGGCGCTTGGATCGCAGCGGGAGTTGTGCCCGTAACCGTCCCCAACACGCCGAACCCTGTCTTCGGCACGCCAAGGACGGTGTTCAACCCGCGGCAGTTTCAGTTCTCGGTGAAGTTGCAGTTTTAAACAGCCCGATCCCCCCATCGAGAACCGCCGGATGGTCGATTGGTTTGCAACGGACGGTGAATAGGAGCCGTCGTCGAACCCATGGCTTTTGCCGCGGGGAGGTCTCAGGCCGAGAGGAGGATCTTATGCAGTTTCGCCAATGGATTATTTTGCTCGCGATGGTAGTCGCCAGCGCACTCGTTTCCCTGGCACAAGAAACAAAGTCTAGCGTCAAACACGAGCCGGCAGCGATGACATCGCCGGCGTCGGGCAAGGAGATGTTCGTAAGCTACTGTGCCGCCTGTCATGGCAAGGACGCCAAGGGCGACGGTCCGGCGGCTGGCGCTCTGAAGCAGGCTCCGGCGGACCTGACCAGGCTTGCCCAGCGCAACGGGGGAAAGTACCCTGCTGACAAAGTCACCAGCATTCTTCGCGGAGAAAACAGTCTGATGGCCCACGGAGACCAAGAGATGCCGGTATGGGGACCGGTGTTTTGGAGTATGAGCCAGGGTCACGAAGAGCAAGTGCAGCTGCGCATTGCGAATCTGAACAAGTATCTGCAGTCGCTGCAAGAAAAGTAGGCTGATGGGAGCTCGTCGAGGAATTCTGACTATGAGCAGGAGGAATCATGGCCACGACCATAGCCCCGCAAATCCAAAATAACGTTCATGAATTCATCCGCAAGCCGCGAAAGATGTTGATCGGCGGCAAATGGGTGGAAGCGGTTTCGGGCAAGAGCTTTGCGACCTACAATCCAGCGAGGGGCGAAGTCTTGGCGCAAGTGGCGGAGGGGGATAAGGCCGATATCGATCTGGCGGTCAAAGCTGCCCGTAAGGCCTTCGAGTCCGGCCCGTGGCCTCGGATGTCGCCCTCGGAAAGAGGCAGGCTGCTGTGGAAGCTCGCGGAGCTGGTCGATGAGCACCTCGAAGAGCTGGCCCAACTAGAAACTCTCGACAACGGCAAGCCGGTGTTTTTCTCGCGCGCGGTTGACGTGCCCAGCTCGTCCGAGGCTTTTCGTTATTATGCAGGCTGGGCCACCAAGGTCGAAGGCAACACCATTCCGATCTCTGCACCTGGAGCAAAATATCTGGCCTATACCCTGCGGGAGCCAGCAGGTGTCGTCGGGCAGATCATTCCCTGGAATTTTCCCCTCATTATGGCTTCCTCGAAGCTCGCGCCGGCCCTGGCCGTCGGCTGTACTTGTGTATTGAAACCGGCTGAGCAGACTCCGCTCACCGCGCTCCGCTTGGGAGAGTTGGTGATGGAGGCTGGTTTCCCCGACGGCGTGGTCAACATCGTCCCCGGATATGGCGAAACCGCGGGAGCCGCGCTGGCCGCTCACCCCGACGTCGACAAGATCGCCTTCACCGGTTCGACCGAGGTGGGCAGACTCATCGTGAACGCGTCCAGCGGAAATCTGAAAAAAGTTTCGCTGGAGTTGGGCGGGAAGTCTCCCAATGTGGTTTTTTCGGATGCTGATTTGGAAGCTGCCATCCCAGCCAGCGCCATGGCCATTTTCTTCAATCAGGGCGAGATCTGTGCCGCCGGATCGCGCCTGTTTGCCCAGGAAAGTGTTTTTGACCAGGTGGTAGAAGGCGTCGCCGGCGTGGCCAAGGGTTTTAAGATCGGCCCAGGAATCGATCCGGCGAACAACCTGGGACCGCTGGTTTCCAAAGAGCAGCAGGAGCGAGTCTGTGGCTATCTCGAATCAGGCGCCAATGATGGGGCAAAGGCCGTCGTCGGCGGAAAGAAAATCAGCGGGCCGGGATATTTCGTGGAGCCGACGGTTCTGGTCGACGTCAAGCCGACCATGAAGGTGGTTCGCGAAGAAATCTTCGGGCCGGTGGTCACGGCCATTCCGTTCCGGGATCTGGAGGAGGTCGCAAGCTTTGCCAACGACAGCGTCTACGGCCTAGCGTCGGCGGTCTGGACGCGCGATATCAGCAAGGCGAATCGTTTGGCGGCGCAACTGAAAGCCGGTACAGTCTGGATCAACTGCTACAACGTATTCGATTCGGCTCTCCCCTTTGGTGGATACAAGCAATCCGGGTGGGGGCGCGAGTGGGGCAAGGCCGCGCTCGACCTGTATACCGAGACCAAATCCGTATGCGCGCAAATTTGACCGGCGCTCTGGGCTGAGGATTGAGCCTTCTGTATGGACCGGGTAACCACAACTTCGATTACACCTTACTGCCGGCCGCCTCTCGGCAGCCAACCGCCGTCGCTCTACGAGCCTTATCGCGCGACCATAAAACGCGCGCCCTTAAGGCCGCTCATCGTGCTGCCACACACCCTGTCGGAAATCACGGGCCCGCTCTATGGATATGAAAAAATGGGGGAAAAGGACAACGATCTCACCGGGCAGCACGGCGGTGACCCCATCGGCGAGCGCATTATTGTCTGTGGACGCGTGCTCGACAGCAACCGACGACCTGTCCCGAACGCTCTGATCGAGATTTGGCAAGCCAACTCGGCCGGGCGCTACCGACACGCAAAAGATCAGCACCCGGCTCCTCTCGATCCCAACTTCAGTGGCGCGGGCCGCACCTTAACCGATGAAAACGGCGGGTATCGCTTTATCACCATCAAACCGGGGTCCTATCCCTGGTTCAATCATTACAACGCGTGGCGCCCGGCCCACATTCATTTCTCGGTCTTCGGAAATGCTTTCATCACGCGCCTGGTCACGCAAATGTATTTCCCCGGCGATCCTTTGCTTGCCTACGATCCGATATTCCAATCGGTGCCGGATGAAAAGGCCAGAGAGCGGCTGATCTCGAAATTCGATCTCGAGACCACGCAGCCTCAATGGGCCAAGAGCTTCAAGTTCGACATCGTGCTGCGCGGTCCCGAGGCTACGCCATTTGAAACCTGATATGGACCTGGATCCCAGCCCCTCACAAACCGTCGGCCCATTTTTTCAGATTGCGCTGACCGCCAAGGAGCACTGCGTCCCCTGCCTGGCAGGCCCACAGGCAAAGGGCGAGCGAACCTGGATCACCTTTCGCGTGCTGGATGGCGATGGCGCTGCCGTTGACGACGCGATGCTCGAAATCTGGCAAGCGGACGCGAACGGGAAGTACAACCATCCCGATGATAGACAGCCCAAGTCGCTCGATGAGGGCTGGATCGGTTTCGGACGCCTGGCAACGGGAGAAGATGGCAGTTGCGTGCTCGAGACGGTACGGCCGGGACGCGTGCACCACGACACCATCCAGGCGCCGCATCTGACGGTCGCCATTTTCGCCCGAGGAATGCTCAAGCAGCTCTTTACGCGCGTTTATTTCCCCGGGGATCCGAGCAATGACGAGGATCCGATTCTTGCGCTCGTGCCCTCGGATCGACATCACACCCTGATGGCCAAACCAGACTCTGCTCGCCCCGGGCATTGGCGCTTCGATGTCTGGCTTCAGGGGGATCAGGAGACGGTCTTCTTTGACGTGTGACTTCAAGCTCAGTGCCGCTCATGCAATTGGAAGATAGGAGACCCCGGCTCGGCCGCGTAACCCGGATCCTTGGCCTTTCGATACTTCTGGCTGTAACTTCGGTGGCGTGCCATCAGGCAACCGATGCCGGCCATAAACCTGGCAAGCCTGCGGATGTGACCGAATCTCGGATCATCAACGCGGATCGAGAGCCAGGAAACTGGATGGTCTATGGCCGCACTTACAGCGAGCAGCATTTCAGCCCGTTGAATCAGATTAACGATCACAATGTCTCGCAGCTCAGTCTCGCCTGGTATTACGACTTGGACACGAAGCGCGGGCAGGAAGCGACACCGCTGGTGGTCGACGGCGTCATGTACTTTACAAGCGCCTGGAGTAAGGTGTTCGCGCTGGATGCGGCGACAGGACAAGTTCGGTGGTCGTTTGATCCCAAGGTTCCAGGCGACTGGGCGGTGAACGCCTGTTGTGACGTGGTGAACCGCGGTGTCGCAGCCTGGAATGGCACGATCTTCGTCGGAACACTCGATGGACGCCTGATCGCGCTCGATGCCGCAACCGGACGACGTGTTTGGGAGGTACTGACCATAGATCGCAATCTTCGCTATACGATTACCGGCGCTCCTCGTGTGGTCAAGGGAAAAGTGATCATCGGCAATGGAGGCGGCGAATTCGGCGTTCGCGGGTATGTCTCCGCTTACGATGCGGGAACCGGCGAGCTTATTTGGCGGTTTTATACCGTACCCGGTGATCCCTCCAAGCCGTTCGAAAGTCCGGTGCTGGCAAAAGCTGCCCAGACCTGGAGTGGTGACTGGTGGACACTGGGCGGCGGCGGAACGGTGTGGAACGCCATTGCCTATGATCCCGAGCTCGATCAACTCTATATTGGCACAGGCAACGGTACGCCATGGAGCGAAAGATTCCGTAGTCCCCAGGGCGGGGACGATCTTTTCACGTGCTCGATTGTCGCGCTCAAAATGGAAACCGGGGACTACGTTTGGCACTACCAGCAAGACCCTGCCGACGCCTGGGATTTTGATTCCGACGAAGACATCATTCTGGCCGACCTTGTCATGGATGGCAGCCCTCGCAGAGTTCTTATGCAGGCGCCGAAGAATGGCATCTTTTACGTTCTGGACCGGACCAATGGCCGGCTCATTTCGGCCCAGCCTTACACGTTTATCAACTGGGCCACGGGCGTTGATCCGAAAAGCGGTCGGCCAATCGAGACCGCTACCGCCAGGTATGCAGGGGCTGACCCTGCTCCTATCGTGCCGGGACCCATGGGGGCACACAGCTGGCAGCCTATGTCCTACAGTCCAGTCACCCGCCTTGCGTATATTCCCGTGAACGATGCCGGTTTCAAGTACAAGACACCCGCCACTTTTCGAATGAAGAGGCTGGCGCCCAACTACGGGGTCGATCTCGTAGCAGCCGGGTTGCCGCAGGATCCCGAGATCAAGAAAGCAATCCTGCGAAGCGTGAAAGGAAAGCTGCTGGCCTGGGATCCAGTGCGGCAGAAGGCGGCCTGGACTGTGGACCGGACCGGCCCCTGGAACGGCGGTACGCTCGCGACGGCGGGAAATCTGGTCTTCGAAGGAACCGCGAGCGGAAACTTCGAAGCTTATCGCGCCGACAACGGCACAAAGCTGTGGTCGTTCGCTGCCCAAACCGGAGTCATGGCAGGTCCGGTTGCCTACGAGTCCGGCGGCGACCAGTATGTTGCGGTGCTTGCCGGTTGGGGCGGCGTATTTCCGCTGGCCGCAGGGGAAGTTTCGTTTGCCTCCGGGCGAGTGCGCAATATCAGTCGCATGCTGGTTTTCAAGCTCGGAGGGAAAGCCAGCTTGCCGCCGTTGGAATCGGTTAAGCAGCCAGCATTGACGGCCTTAGAAAATACCGCAAGTGCCGCCACGATTCGCAAAGGTGAAGAGCTTTTTCAAAGCTATTGTTCCGAATGTCACGGCGATGTCGCCGTGAGCGGAGGTGTGTTGCCGGATTTGCGACGCAGCAGCACCCTCGCCGAAGACGCGTGGTTCGATATTGTCCTCAAGGGTGATTTGCAATCGCAAGGAATGGTCTCCTTTGCCAAGGAGCTTTCCGGCAAGGATGCAGCCGCGATCCGCTCGTACGTAATTTTTCGGCGGAATCAGGACGCGGGTCAAAAACCGACTGGAGACCCTGATTAACAATGCTGTTCTGGGGTTCCTGTTTGCATCCTTGCGCGCTACCGAACACGTTTTGATTCACCTACCGAGTAGCGGTCGGGAATGGAGGAGGTTGGCATGTATCGAAGCGATGTTGTCGGAAGCTTGTTGCGTCCCGATTATCTGAAGGACGCCCGCGAAAGTCACCAGGCCGGGCGGATCAGTGATTCCGAGTTTAAGTCGCTGGAAGACCGGGCTGTTGACGAAGCCGTGGAATTGCAGCAGCGCGCTGGAGTCGAAATCCTTACGGACGGCGAGCTTCGCCGTTACGCATTCTTCGGGCACCTGGTCGATGCGGTCGAGGGTTTCGACAAGTTCGGTGGCTGGGCGATCCCGTTCCGCAACGAAAAGGGTGAAGAATTGGTGCAGCCGCGGCCCGTGGTTGTGTCGAAGCTTCGCCGCAAGCGTCCGCTGTGCGCCGAGGAGTTTACTTATCTGCGGGCTCGCACCAAGCATCCCGCGAAAACCACACTGATCAGCGCCCAACAAGCCGCCGCCTATTATGACAACAAGAAGTCCTCAGGCGCTTATCCAAATATCGACAGCTATCTGGCCGACTTGGTCGACATTCTCCGGGATGAAGTAAACGAGTTAATTCGCCTCGGGTGCAGGTACATTCAGATCGATTCGCCGCAATATGCGGCGTTGCTCGATCCTCAGCTACGCGATGGATACCGCCAGCGTGGCAATGATCCAGATCGCCTTCTCGATCTTTCGACCGATATGGACAATGCGGTTATTGGCCATCATCCAGGAGTGATTTTCGGTCTCCACCTCTGCCGCGGCAACAATCAGAGCAGGTTCTATGCCTCGGGCGATTACGGCCCGATCACCAAGGTATTTCGGAAGACACGGTTCCATCGTTTTCTGCTGGAATACGACGATGAGCGTTCGGGCGGATTTGAACCTTTGCGGCAGGTGCCGGAAGATCGTACGGTCGTGCTAGGACTTGTCAGTTCGAAAAAGAGGACCCTGGAGAGCAAAGACGAATTGAAACAGCGTATTCGGCAGGCGTCGGAGTTCATACCGCTCGAACGGCTGGCGCTCAGCTCGCAATGCGGTTTTGCGTCCACCATCGAAGGAAACCTGTTGACCCCAGCCGATCAGGAAGCCAAGCTGCGTCTGGTCGCCGAAACCGCGCAGGAAGTGTGGGGTAGAGAGACAGTCACCTCATCGCAGACTAGCCTTCCTGTGACCAAGCCAACAACGAGCTGAGCTTCCCCGCAAACAGCCTCTCTCAATCTTCGAGCGTCGGCGCGATCATGCTGGCGGAGCGCCCGGTAGATCGCGAAGGCCGTCGAGCAAATCGGTGGGCGCCATAGTCCAGGTCAATATCACCGAAAGTCGCGCCCGTTCAGCCTATTGCACTATCAAAGTGAGCGACACACCTGTGTTTCAGGACATTCGAGCCTGAGGTAAAGGTGCCGGTGACCGTCAGGTTGTAGGTACCTGACGGGGTCCCGCTGCTGCCTGAGCTGCCGCAGCCCGCGCATGGTTTCCCCCTCAGTTCATCACCGACGGGACGCAGCACTCCCTCAGGCGAGAGCACCTACTCTTCACTTCCAATCATGCGGTTTAATTCGAGGTTGGTTCAAGGAGGCGACCATGAGACACATCAGTCTTCGTTGTCATTCGCAAAGAACTTCTCCTCCAGAGATCCTTGCAATGACGCTGCTCGTGATCATTTCTTTGCTTGTGCTGGCGACATGGGCATAGGGGCAAACCGGCACTTCAACCACCCCGGCGGTCAGGGGTGTCCAACGAGTGAAGATTGTCGAGCGCTATGGCAAGCTGCCGCTGGCCTTCGAAGCGAACCAGGGACAAAGTGACTCGCAAGTGAAGTTTCTCTCTCGAGGGGCAGGTTATAGTCTGTTCCTGACCTCAGCAGAGGCGGTGCTAACACTTCGAACGCCCGCCCGTAGCCAGGCATCCGCAAATGCAGTGCTGCAGATGAAGCTGGTGGGCGCTAATTCGAACACCCAAATGAGCGGGCAAGACGAGCTACCTGCCAGGAGTAATTACTTTATCGGCAACGATCCGAAAAAGTGGCACACCAATGTTCCGCAATATGCCAAGGTCCGCTACGGGAATGTTTATCCCGGCGTGGATCTGATTTACTACGGACATCAGCGCAGGAGATTTCGCCGAGACCAATACCTGCGGCGCTAGGCTGCCGCCGAATGCGACTTGCACCGTCTCCGTTACCTTCACACCTACGGCGAAGGAGGCCAGGGATGCAGGTGTGAGTGTCAGCAGCTCGGATCCAGCCAGTCCGGACGCGGTCGGGTTAAGCGGATCAGGTACGGTGGTCTTACTGTCCAAGAAGGGGTTGTCAATTGGCAATCAACAGGTAGGCACGAGCAGTGCGCCTCAGAACGTGACGCTGACGAACGTCGGCAGCAGCCAATTGAATTTCTCCGGCATTACGATCACCGGCACTAACCCCACAGATTTCTCGCAGCGTAATACTTGCGGCACGAGCATCGGCGCCGGGGCAAAATGTACGATCACGGTGACGTTCACGCCGACTGCGACGGGGAAGCGGACGGCAGCGGTGAGCATGAGTGATGATGGAGGCGGCAGCCCGCAGAGGGTCACGTTGACCGGAACCGGAAACTAGAACTAACCGCCTGCGGCCGCGGGTCTGTTACATCAGTAACGTTGCGTTCATCTCTGTTTAAGTCCACGCTAAAAATTACGATTACCAACAACTCCACCGATGAGGGTTTTGCCAATGAAAACCGGCGGAACGGTTTGCATTTTCTTGTCCACCTTCAGGTATAGCGGGAGGGCTTTTAGTCTGCTGGCAGCGGTCCTGAGCCTGCTTGTCGGGGTCGGTTGTGGTGGCGGAAGCGGTAGTGGCTCATCTTCCACGGTTCCAGCGTCGGTCGTTCAGGATGTTGCCACCATGATTTCCAAGAACGCGGTTACGAATCTTTCTGAGGGCACCAGTGCAGCGGTGGTGCGTCACCCTGGTCATCTCCAAGGTCGTATCGAACCCCAGGAGGTTTCTTGTACCCAGAACTCCTGCGTATTTTCGCAGCAGTACAACACTACCGATGCGTGCCAGGACGGAGGTACGTCAGGTTTCGCGGGTGATGTGAACGGTACCATCAGCAGCAGCGGCACCGGAAGCATCCAGTTCCAGGTGGACGAAACCTTCACCAACTGCGTCCCCGTTTCTGGATACACGGTCAACGGAGCACCACAGGTTACCATCTCCGGGACCTTTACCTTTAACAACGGTTCCATCTCGTTTCCGCTGCCGATTCTGGCAGGCGGGGCGGTGACGGTCAACGGCAACACCTGTAACATAAATCTGACCACCCTGGCCGAGTCCAATGGCAGCAGCACGACCACGGGTACACTGTGCGGTCAATCGGTAAACCTAAGTTCAGACTAGCGGCGGTCGAGTCGGCCCACCATCCCCCCGCGCCGCTCGCATGCTAGATTCGAATTGGCAGGGTATCTGCCAATCCTTCCTTCATTCGGCGATGGGGTTGTTGTGAAGCTACTTCGCTCATGCTATGCGTGTAGCTCGACGCTTCGACAGCTTCTTGACCAACGACCTTATCGGATGGTGACCCCGCCGCTATCAGGGGTGCAATCGTTTCTGCTGTATCGATTCGATATACCGGGTTACGTTGGCGGTGCGTACAGAGCCCAAGTCCTGGTCATCAACAATCTGATGGAACGCTGGTCCCCAGATGGGCATCGCACGAGATCCATGTGCCGATACCGTTTCGGTGCCTTCAATGACCGCGCGGATGCGGGCAGTTGGAAACTCGCCGCCAGCCCTGTTCGATATTTGAGTCAGGTCAGGCACTTTGGATCTCAGCGCTGACGCCGCCGGCCCATTGCCCTTTCCGTCCGACCCATGGCATGAAGCGCAGCAATCCCGGAAGATCTCTGCTCCATCAACGGTATGAACCGATGGGGCTTTCGTTTCCTTGGTTGCTTCGACAGTGGTCGAGCAAAAGAAGGCAACAAGCAGCAGGCCGAGCCCGAACGCAAGAAACACCCGTAGCATGATGCTCGCTGGGTAGCGGCAGCGCCAAAGTGCGAAGCATCCCTCAGGGGCCTGCGGTCGAGTGCCCAGCCCAGGTTTCTCTGCTGACGAATTTTGCGTGTCCAAGGACATTCTCTCAGTCGCCCTTTCTTGGCGTGTCGAAGCGCCCGCGGCTCGCCGAGTGACCTTCCTAAAATAGCCGCCAACCGGAAGACAAACTGAACCCTGCGACGACTATGCCGCAGTGTCCGTCACCGCCTTTCCAGCATCGTGGCCCGGCTGGCAGATCCGCTCGATTGCTGCCGCAATCTCGTCGATGGCAACGGCCCTCTTGCGCAGCAAATCGCTCAGCGCCAGAATGCCAACCACTTCCCGCTTCATGTTCACCACAGGCAGGCGCCGAACCTGGTGCTTCTTCATCAGCTCGAGTGCCGAGACGACATCGTCGTCCGCGGTGCAGCAGACGGGGTCTGCAGTCATGCACTCACTGACCCAGATATGCGCTGGATGCCTGCTGCCAGCCACGACATGCAGGCAAAGGTCACGATCCGTCACCACCCCGACAAGAGTGGGAGTGAATCGATCCTGGATGACCGGCAAGACACCCGTATCCCCGTGTTGCATCATGGTAGCGGCTGTCACGGCCGAATGGGATGGCCAGCAGCATGCCGGATTCTTCGTCATTACTTCACCGACCTTCATGGCTCACCTCCAAGGAATGGACGTAACTAACGAATTTGCGCCTAGGATCCAACCTAAGAGAAGCGAAATTCAGTGTCGGTGATATACGCCCTTCGGCAACCATCTCGATGAACCTAGCCCTTAATGACGGCCACCGGCTCGAGGCGCGCAATTTTCTTGGCGATGCCTACCTGGTGGACGACTTCTACCACGCGTGACACGTCTTTGTAAGCGGTTGGGGCTTCTTCCGCCAGTCCGCTCATCGATCCGGCGCAGACAACGATACCGCGACTCTTCAGTTGTTCCAGCAACTCACTTCCGCGTACAGCCTTTTTGGCCTTTACCCGGCTCATTACGCGACCCGCCCCATGACAGGTGGAACCGAAGGTCTGCCGCATGGCTGCAGTGGTTCCAAGCAGGACATACGATGCGGTCCCCATCGAGCCCGGGATCAGCACCGGTTGGCCGATATCCCGCAGGTCATCGGGGAGCACAGCAGATCCCGGCCCGAATGCTCGCGTCGCACCTTTGCGGTGAACGCAGAGCCGCAGTGGATGCCCATCAATCTCGTGCTCCTCAATCTTTGCCATGTTGTGAGCGATGTCGTACACCTGATGAAGATGAAAGTCTTTGATCCTCCCAGTCAGAACCTGCTCGAAACTCTGCCGGATCATGTGCGCCAGCCGTTGTCGGTTTGCGAAGGCAAAATTCGCTGCACATGCCATCGCGCCGAGATACTCAAGCCCTTCTTCGGAATCGAGCGGCACACACACTAGCTCCCGGTCGGGCAATGTAATTCCATAATCGTGCACACTTTTCTGGAAGCGGCTCACGTAGTCTTCGCAGATCTGGTGTCCAAGCCCGCGCGAACCGCAGTGAATCTGCACGGCAACGTTGTCTCGATAGATCTTCAGCCGTGCAGCGATAGCCTGGTCCCAGACTTCGGCGACCCTGTCCACTTCAATAAAATGGTTCCCGGCACCCAGAGTACCGAGTTGACCACGCCCGCGTTCACGAGCATGTTCCGAGACATGCGCAGCCTCCGCTCCGGGAACACGGCCGAATTCCTCCGTATGATTCAAGTCTTCGGGTTCGCCGTATCCTTGACCCAGCATCCAGCACGCACCTTCGTGCAGAACCTCCTCCAGCTCGGTGTCCGTCAGGCGCAAGGATCCGCGGGCGCCCACGCCGCTCGGACAATTCGAGTAAAGGGCCGAGGCGATCTCCTTGAGGAAGGGTTGGATTTCCTCGACGGTTGCCTGCGATACCAGCAGCCGCACCCCACAGTTGATGTCATATCCGACCCCGCCGGGTGAGATCACACCGTGCGGCAGGCGGGTCGCAACAACTCCGCCAATGGGAAAGCCATAGCCTTGATGAATGTCGGGCATTGCGATGGCGTGCTGGATGATTCCTGGCAGAGTAGCGGTGTTGACCAGCTGTGTGATGGAGTTATCGGAGAGCGCGAGGTTTAATAGTTCCTCATCGGCATAGAGACGTGCCGGCACCCGCATGTCAGGGCGATAGGTCGGGGGAATCTCCCAGACAAATTCTTCCACGTGGACGAAATTGTGCGTGCCGAGCATGAAATCACCCTTGATCGGCGAGTTCAGACGTCCACCACAACCGTGGCTTCCAGTCCTTCTGAACTTTCCTTTACCTCCAGGTTGTGGAAAGTGACGGCCTTGGCGGACGCAATATTGTGGTCCGCCGGTCGGCCGTACAACTGCGCACGCAGGTGATGGTCGGTAACATCTTGGAGCAGACAGTGATGGTAAATTTCCTGGTGGGTCTGTTCCAAATACAAGATCTCATTCAGCCAGTTCACCAGCAAAGTTTCCCGGTCCGTTCCTTCAACCTCGATCACCCGCTGGACGAAGCATTCGCGGGCAAGAGGCTCGCCCTCCAAAACGACTAAGACCTGTGCCGCACGCTCCAGCAGCTGCCTCAGATTGCGGCCGCGGATGCGGAAGGCGCGGTCGGCGGTGTGTTCCACTTCTTCGGCACCGCTTACCCCTTCGACTTCGGGCCACAAAGTCATGAGATCTCCTCGCTTGGTCGGGCAAAATTTACGTTTCCGGCGGGGCCATTCTGGATTCGCCGCTCTCTTTTCTTCCTCCTTGTTTCTGTGCACCGCTGGGGGAATCGATTTCCGGGACGCGTCGTTTCCACGGTCCAGGTAGGAAGCTGCTCCTGCGCTGGCTGGACGTTGCGATGGGCATCCGGTGAGCTATCATCTTGGCTGCCGCTGCTTCTGCGAGTGCTTCGCCGCGATTCGAAAAATGGCGCTGCATAGTTTTCTCTCCCTTCGATCTACGCCGCGACAGCCACGGAGCTGGACCGGATCGACGTTTCCAGCAGGCTGCGGACTTGGTCATCGGAGATCTGGCTGAAGTCGTCGTACCACTGCGACACCGCAAAGAAGATCTCCGGCTCCACCAGGCTGATGACCTCATCTGCCTCCATCCCGATGGCACTGCGAGCCGTGGCCGGCGCTACGGGAACGGCCACAACCACTCGTGCCGCACCTTGCTTGCGCACCGCAGCGATGGCGGCCAGAATGCAGGAGCCAGTCGCGATACCGTCGTCCACCAGAATCACTGTCTTTCCCGCCACCGCGAGCGGCGGGCGATTGCCTCGATACTCGGACTCTTGACGCTCGAGCTCTTTGCGTTCCGCCGCTGCCACTTCCTCAATCACCTCACTGGGCACGCACAACTGTTTCACCGTAGACACATCGAGTACTTGCACGCCCCCCGTCGCAATGGCACCCATGGCCAGTTCCTTCTGTCCGGGAGTACCTAGTTTTCGCACTACAAGAACATCCAGCGGGACGCTCAGAACGCGTGCCACTTCGCAAGCGACCGGCACGCCGCCTCGTGGCAGTCCCAGTACAATCACACCTTCGTGCCGGGAGTATGTGACCAACTGGGCCCCCAGTAGGCGTCCGGCTTCGGCTCGATCCGCAAAGCGGAACAGCTCATTATCTTCTTCATCGTCGTCCCGAAATAACATGGCACACTGATGCGCATACAACCCGCCATCAGGCTGTGCAGCCGATTGCTGGGTACCTACCGCTTCTCGGGATAAGAGCTCTGAAGCTCGAGCCAGCAGCCCCGCCGTACCTTCCAAGGCATAGACGCGACCTGCAGCGGGAATGTCTTTTTCCGGCGAGGCACCACACACCAGTAGCACGGGAATGTTTGCTTTCTCTTCGGCTTCGACTGCCAGCAGGTATTTGTCAGCCGCTGCAAACCTGTGGCCGACAATCACAAGGTCGAACGTTTCGCGTGAGAGATGGCGTAGAGCTTCTTGCACGTCGATCGTGGCCGTAACTGCGTATTCGGCTTCCCTCAGGGCAGCACAACGGAGATTGGAGACCGCCGTATCAAATGAGATACATAACACCCTGGGTTGCTTCATGAATGCCTCCTCCGGGTTGGACAGATACATCGGCCAAACAGATGGTGGAAGCGCTACCGCACATATGCGCGGGGGAACTCCACCCACAGAGGCCTGCCGTTCGGTTGTCGAAAGGCAAAGGTTTCAGCTCCACGGGTTATCTTGCGCGCGATCACTGCATCATGATCCTGATAAAGGACCATGGACCCGACCACGTCAACCTGATCGCCTCGGTTGAAAGTCATGCCGTTGCCCTGAAGGAAACGAACCGGCGCTACGTGCACCTCAAGAATGCCATGGTCTGTCTTGAGCATCAGGTGTGTCCCTTCATCACCATTGATCGGACACCAAAACTGGCGTACCTCTTGGACAACACCTTTGATCTCCACTTCAGTCGCTGGATTGTATCTAGCTGGTGACGGCTTCATACCATGGCGAAAAACCATCAATGTGACCACTACAAATGCAAACACGGTAAGAATCTTGAGCATCCTCATAGTGCCCTTCTTTCTGTCCTTGCCTAAGCTACCCGTGAGCCTAGCTGTGCGCGATCAAGCGCTGACGGTCAGCACTGGACACCTCGCCCGACGGATAACCTCATACGACACTCCTCCGAGGGAGTGGGCAAAGGCTTTCACAAACGCCGGCCGCTTAGCCCCCGCGATAATCAGGTCGGCCCTTCGTGCAGCAGCTTCTTTCACGATGCCGTCCACAATGAAATCAAAACTCACCACATATTCGGGTTCGGACCACAGCCTCGCTGCGGGCGGCAACAGCTTCTGCAGTCTCTCCTTAATCGTTGTTTTAACGTTGGCTTGCCACGCATTGATCGCTGATTCGTCGTAGAACCTTTGCCCGGGACCGGGTAAGGCGGTCGGGGGCATGACATGCAGAAGGATCAGCTTGGTCTCGGGCTCATTCGCGAGAAATACGGCGTAGTCCAAAGCCTTGGCAGAAGCCGGGTGAAAATCCGTCGCGAAGACAATTCTCGAGAATTTTGCGCTTGTGCCTGAGGTCGTGTCGATGTGGGGTCCCACCGTGAGCACGGGACACTCGGCTCTTCGTACGACCTCTTCCGCTACCGATCCGAGTACAAGCTTCTTAAGCCCCGAACGCCCGTGTGTGGCAAGTATCACAAGATCGATTTCCTGCTCATGGATCACAGAGGAGAGCACGCTCCCCACCGAACCGGCCCGCAAAATGGTTTCATGGGGGATTTGGTTGAGCTCGCTCCGACTGGCGAGGTTCTCGAGCTGTCGTTCTTCCTCATATCGCTGGCGCTCCGCGGTTGGCGCGGGAACAAAGGAGACAGAATCGGGGGAAATCACATGCATGAGGGCGATCTTTGCGCCATGTCGGCGAGCCATGGCAACGGCATAGGGGAACGCTTTCTCCGAAGCGGCGGAGAAGTCCGTCGCCAGCAGGATGTTCTTCAACGAAACCGCTGGCTGCGGCTCAGGTAGCACTGCAGGGCTTGTCATGGAGGCCTCCTTAATTGGCGCTACGAGCTGAGTTTCGAACAGACCTGGCAAGAGTTCTGTTCCCTGGTCGGACTTCCTCTTGCTCAAGCCTCTGAATGGTGGCGGTGAGCCACCCTCGCAGAGCTTCTTCCAGTTCTTGTTGTCTGCCGGTTCGAGAGAGACTGTCGACGGTTTCGTGCGCCTGATTCAGTCGGATGTGGTGACAGGGTACCGGCTTGCCGCGAAATGCGTAAGGCACGAACTGTATGAGTGCACAATCGGCACAAGAATTGACCAGGTTACGCGGGCAGATCGGTGAGTCTTCGAATGCCGATAGGGGGCGACCGGGAGTCGAAACGCGGTACAGTCCCAGCTCGACGAGGTTGAGTTCGAGCCTTAGCGTTTCCAGTGCGCGAACCTTGTGTCCGGGCATGATTGGCCTCCCGCGGCTGCCACAGAGAAGCCCGGTCCTGGCTTATTTGTACCCTAGGGCCAAACAGCTTTCAGTGATGCAGCACACAGGCTCAGGTGACTGACCGACGCATTCCGATCCGATCGCTAGCCTAGACTGACTCAGGTTAGAAACAAGCAAGAATGGAAACTCGAGATGGCTCTCTGATACACAGAACCCGCCACGGAAACAATTTCTGCACTTACCGGCTACCCTCCTCCACCAAGCAGTATTCGCCGACCTTCGAGTGCCTCTCTCCTTTCGCTGCTGTTCGGTACAGGTCCACGTCCTTGCAAACGTAGTCCCCGCGATTTTCGATCGTCGGGATTGTCCAGTCGACCATCCAATATTCTCCCGGCTTTGGAACGCCGCAAAACGGGCTATCCTGATCGCACAGCAGCTCAATGGGTTTTCCCGCCGCCGTGGCATGAATCACAAATTCTCCCGATTCCGCAGTGTAGTTGTTTACGGTGATGCGTCTCTTATCGGAGGCATACGACTGTCCAGCAATGGCAAGAACGATGAGCAATGGGATGCCTTGTTTCACGGCATGCTCCGGCAAGGGGCTCCAGGTGCCATTCGACGGCCCTCTTTATTCATTATTAATGATGGGAGTGGAGATTCTTAAACGACAACTCTCTCCCATCCCTGTCGCTGCCCAACCGCAGGCATGCATGCCTTGCCGCCTTTAGGGCAGAGTTGTCTGTCGGTGCGTAGTTGCCCAAGCCATGTGATCCCGCGCACAGCCATCAGGAACAGCTCGGCAGAGCATGAGTTTGGTACGCAAGGCGGACCGCTCCAAGCCCAAGGTGAGTAGGTCGCTGTCCAAAGGAGCGCCGGAGTGCCTTTGCTCAAACCAACCAGGCTGCGTTGGCTTTCGCAGGTCATCTTCTTCCTATTGTTTCTGTTTCTTCTCTTGCGCACCGAGTTCCGGGGATCGCTACACGTCACGGGAGTTGATCTCCAGCTTCCTTATCCGGTGAACTTGTTTTTTCGCCTTGATCCTCTGGTGGCATTGTCGAACGTGCTCTCCAGTCATGCTCTCTATCACGGCCTCGGCTGGAGCCTGCTGGTTCTGATTCCAACCGTATTTCTTGGGCGCTTTTTCTGCGGTTGGATCTGCCCTCTGGGCTCGATCCATCACTTCTTCGGCAGTCTGAGATCCGAGCGCAAACGTGGAAAGCAGTTGATTGAGTCGAACCGGTACAAGCCTTGGCAGAACACGAAGTACTATCTCCTGATTGCGTGCCTGACCGCAGCAGTGATGGGCACCGGGATGGTTGGATGGCTGGATCCTTTCTCGCTGCTGGTACGCTCGCTCGGTCTGTCCATTCTGCCGGGAACGAACTATGCCCTGAATGCCGTGCTGCGCACGATGGAAAACAGCGGCTTGGCGCTGCTGGCCGCAGCGAGCAGCGCGGTGCACTTCGTTCTTGGCGGCTGGTTGCTGAGTTTCAAACAGCCGTACTTCCGGCAAGGCGTCGGGTTGGGCATAGTCTTCATTTTTCTTGTCGCATTGAACTTTCGTGTCACCCGGTTCTGGTGTCGGGCCCTGTGTCCTCTGGGAGCATTGCTCGGTATCCTCTCCCGCTGGTCGATTCTTGGTCTGGTCAAGATGCCGGAGCACTGCGATAACTGCAATCGTTGTTTGCTGCGATGCCAAGGCGGCGACGATCCGATCGGCGGTGCGCCCTGGCGTCAAGCTGAGTGCCATCTCTGTCTAAACTGTGTTGAGGAGTGCCCCGATCACCGCCTGCAGTTCAAGTTCTTTCCCTCCCAGAAGTCGATCGGTGTGAACCTCGAGCGGCGCAAGGTGCTCAGCGGATTGGCGGCCGGGGCGGCGCTGGTTCCGCTCTTGCGGAGCACACCCGGATTTGCCGTGGAGCGTCATGAGCGCTTGCTGCGTCCTCCGGGAGCGCTGGACGAAGCGTACTTCCTGTCGCGCTGCACTCGTTGCGGCGAGTGCATGAAGGTCTGCCCAAACAATGCTCTGCATCCCGCGCTGACCGAAGCCGGCCTGGAAGGCCTGTGGACTCCCGTCCTGATTCCTCGAATTGGCTATTGCGAAACCAGTTGTGTGCTGTGCTCGCAGGTTTGTCCCACGGGAGCGATCTGGGAGATCACAGCCAAGGAGAAGGGTTGGGCCGTCGGACGAGAAGACAAGGCCAAGCCGATCACCTTGGGCACGGCCTTTATCGATCGTGGGCGATGCCTGCCCTGGGCCATGGCAACGCCCTGTATCGTCTGTGAAGAGTGGTGCCCAACATCACCGAAGGCCATCTACCTTCAACCCGCCGAGATGGCAGATGCGGGCGGCCATCGCAAGGCCGTGCAACAGCCGTTCGTGAATCCTCAGAGCTGCGTGGGCTGTGGGGCTTGCGAATACGCTTGCCCCGTCGAGGATCGCCCGGCGGCTTATGTGACCAGCGTCGGCGAGAGTCGCTCACGAACAAACCAAATCGTCTTGAATCGCAGCCACGGGAGCGCAACGTGACCACGATGCTCAGGCGGTTGCATAGCGCCTTGCTGTTCACGTGTTGCCTGGCACTCCTGGGAGATGCCAGTTGTCATCGAGAACCCCAGGCGGATGTGCTCCTGCCGGCCTCTAATGACGCCGCGGGCTGGTTCAAGAGCAGCGACGGACGGACCTTTGAGGCGCCTGAGTTGTGGAAGTACATCGACGGCGAGGCAGAACGGTACTGGAAGGCAGGAGTGCAGAGAGTCGTCACCGCCGATTACAAGTACCAAAACCAGGTGGATGCGGTAGTCGATATCTACGTCATGAACAACGTGCAGGGCCCGAAACAGATCCTGGACTCGGAGCCGACAGGGGACGCGAAACCTGTGCTACTCGGAGACGGTGCACGCTTGTACGGCCAAAGCCTGGTCTTCCGCAAGGGACCCTATTTGGTGCGAATCGTCGCCTATCAACAGTCCGAGGAAACACCGCAGGAGCTTTGCGCGCTCGGGCAGGCAATCGCGCGAAGGATGAGAGGGTAAGCGTGCCAATCGAGGGTGTGCGCTTGGTCACTGAAACCTGGCGCCGCCTGCGATAAAGCTGGAATTAAAGAGGTCCCCAAGCCTACCCGCCTGGGCGTTTATTTTTATGTTTTGGAACGCTGACACTAGCCGGCGGGATTTTCTGAAGACCTGCCTGACGGGCGCGGCGATCCTCCGCGCGAGCGGCAAACTGCCACGACTCGAAGCCACCGAACCGGGAACCGTAGCCGGAAAATCCCGGGTCGTCATCGCACGTGACGCGATGTTGCATGGTCGTGGAGCGAGCGTGGATTCTGGTCGTGTACAGAACATGCTCGACCGGTCTATGCAGGCTCTCCTTGACGGCGACAATCCAACCGAAGCGTGGAAGAGGCTGGTCCGTCCCCAGCAGAAGATTGGGCTCAAGGTGAATGTGCTCGGGGGACGGGGACTCTCCAGCAATCTTCCGTTGGTCGAAGCCGTTTGTGAAAGATTGCAGGAGGCCGGAATCAGAGCAAGCGATATCGTAATTTGGGACCGTGACAGTGACGAATTGGAGCATGCTGGTTTCCATGTTTCTACCGCGGGAAATCGTGTTCAGTGCTTCGGCACGGATCGCGTAGGTTACGAAGAAGAATTGGTCTCCTATGGCAAGGTCGCCAGCCGCTTGTCGAGGATTCTGACACGGAGCTGCGATCTGTTGATCAATGTACCTGTGCTGAAAGATCACGACGGCGCTGGTATCACCGCGGCTCTCAAGAACATGTATGGTGCCATCCACAACCCTAACAAGTTCCACCTCAACGCCTGCAATCCCTACATCGCAGACGTGAATATGCTGCCGATGATCAGGACCAAGATGTGTTTGACCATCTGCGATGCGACCACCGCAGCCTACGAGGGCGGTCCCGGATACAAACCGCAGTATGACTGGAGATATAACGCACTGATCGTTTCCCAAGATCCGGTCGCGCTCGACTATATCGGCTGGCAAATCATCGAGCACAAGCGAGCCGAAAAGGGACTCGAGACACTAGAAGCCAATCGAAGGGCGCCCCGCTACATCGCGACGGCCGCCGATGCACAACACCGGCTGGGAACCGACGATCCCAAGAAGATTGCGGTGGTCGAGGTGTAGGCGCCATGTGATTGAGGTGCAGAATGTCCGGCGGCAGGAAGGCTTCGGCAGACGTGAATTCCGTGCTGGGCGGCGAGCGAAGCCCACTTTCCTCCCCCCTCGACCGCCGCTCGTTCTTGCGATGCGCACTGGTATCGGGCGCAGCCCTGAGCATCGGTGACTTGGTTCGGGCCCAGACCGCGATGCCCTCGTGGATTGGCCCGCCGAAGCAGGACGAGTCGCGATTCACCGTCGAAGCCAAGTTCTACCAGAAGCTCCAGAACAAGAAGATCAAATGCAAGCTCTGCCCGCGCGAATGCACGGTGGGAGATCGGGAGCGAGGATATTGCGGCGTACGCGAAAATCATGGGGGCACATACTATACGTTGGTGCACTCGCGCGTGTGTGCCGCGCACATTGACCCAATCGAGAAAAAGCCCTTCTTCCACTACCTGCCGGGAACGCTGGCTTTCTCCCTGGCCACAGCCGGTTGCAATGTCAATTGCAAATTCTGTCAAAACTGGGACATCTCCCAGGTGCGTCCGGAACAGGTTCCGGCCGACTACGCGCCCCCGAAATTGATCGCCGATTTAGCCAAGCAGCATGGCTGTCCGACGATCGCCTACACCTACAGCGAGCCGGTGATCTTCAGTGAATACCTGATGGATACGGCCGATGCCGGACATGAAGCCGGCATCCGCAGTGTGGTCGTGTCCAATGGCTACATGCAGGAGGAGGCACTCAAGACGGCCTACGGGAAAATGGATGCCGTCAAGATCGATCTCAAAGCATTCTCCGAATCGTATTACAAGGATGTCGTCGTCGGTGAATTGAAGCCGGTGCTCGAGGCGCTAGTCACCCTGCGAAAGATGGGCAAGTGGACCGAGATCGTTTACTTAGTGGTGCCAACACTCAACGACAGCGATACCGAATTCAGCAACCTGGCTCGCTGGATTAAGACCGATCTGGGGCTGGACGTGCCCCTACATTTCGCGCAATTTCACCCCGAATATCTGTTGAAGAACTTGCCCATCACACCGGTTCCCACACTCGAGCGCGCCAAGGCGATTGCCGACGCCGAGGGGCTGCATTACGTCTACATCGGCAATGTGCCCGGCCATCCTGCGGAGAATACCTATTGCCCGAAGTGCCGCCGCATGTTGGTGGAGCGCGTGGGGCTCACGGTCAAGCAGATGCTGATCCGTAAGGGCCGCTGTCCTTTCTGTGGGCAGCAAATTCCGGGAATGTGGCATGCGTAAGGGAGGCAAGAGGAGGGTTAGCGTATGAGATATGGGATAGGCTCCGCAGGATTCTCCTTGATCACCTTTTTGATGGCCGCCTGCCTCATGGTGATGCAGCAATATTCCTTCGGTGCCGTTCGGCAGAACGTTCGGCAAGCGGGAGTGGCAGGCGGCTTTTATCCCGCAGATCCGAAGTCACTGACGGCCATGATCGACGATATGCTGGCGCATGCGTCTCCGCCACCAATTCATGACCCGATTCTTGCCGTGGTTGCGCCGCATGCGGGTTATCAGTTCTCCGGTCCGGTGGCCGCCTACACCTATGCGACCCTGAAGGGGCGCAAATTCTCGCGGGTCATCGTCATTGCACCTTCCCATTACCAGGCATTTGAATTCACCTCAGTCTTCGACGGGGATGCGTATGCAACCCCGCTTGGCGCAGTGCAAGTTGACAAGGCGTTCGCCAGTCAACTGGTCAAGTTGAGCCCTAGCATCCGGCTTTCTAGCCAGGGACACGCGGCTACCCCGCAGGGCGCTGAGCATGCACTCGAGGTGGAACTGCCATGGCTGCAGCGTGTTCTGGGAGATTTCCAACTCGTTCCTGTCATTATGGGAGACCAAAGTTACGAGAGCAGCCGCGCTCTGGGCCTCGCGCTGGCGAAACTGATTCGCGGCAGCGACACTCTGATCGTAGCCAGTTCAGATCTGTCACACTATCACCCGTACGACACGGCAGTGAAGATGGATCACCAAACCCTGAATGCGCTGCAGGCTTGGGACTACTTCAGCCTGTCGCAGAACTTCGGGATGCGCATCTGGGAGGCTTGTGGCGGTGCACCGATCGTCTCGGCCATGATTGCCGCAGAACGCATGGGAGCGAACCAGGCGCTGGTGCTCAAGTACGCCAATTCGGGCGACATCACGGGTGATCATTCGCGAGTGGTCGGATACAGCGCCGTTGCGCTGGTGAAAACGCAAGGCCCCCAAGCTGCGGAGCATCCGTTCTCCTTGACTGCTAGCGAAAAAAACGAACTACTCGCCCTAGCTCGCACCTCGGTGGAACAGGCAGTACGGGAAAAGAAGCTGTATGAACCACCCCTAAGCACAAGCCCTTCCTTGAACGAGGAGCGTGGCGCCTTCGTGACACTAAAAGAGTCGGGAGGACTGCGCGGTTGCGTCGGGTACAGCTTCCCCGTCAAGCCCCTGTACCTCACCGTCCGAGACACAGCCGCGTTAGCTGCCGTGCGCGACTCGCGCTTTCCACCGGTCTCGCGCTCCGAACTGAGCCAAATCACCTACGAAATCTCGGTGCTGTCGCCCCTGCGGCACGTCCTGGATGTACGCCAGATCAAAATCGGCCGCCACGGCCTGTTAATGAAGAATGGTGCTCACGAAGGTCTTCTACTCCCGCAGGTGCCGGTGGAACAAAACTGGGACCGGCAGAAGCTGCTTGAAGAAACATGCGCCAAAGCAGCGATGCGAACAGACTGCTGGAAAGACGAAGATACAGACATCTTTATGTTCACAGCCGTGGTGTTTGGCGAGACACAGGGGAAAGCGTTCATGCCGGAGACACCTTGGGCCCCAGGCTCAGCCGCACCGCCAGGAGTGCCGGCGCCAGGTTTACCGCCGCACTGAACCATGCTGTTCTCGAGAACCCGAAAACCGGGATGAGGTAACTGCTCAGCAGCATGGCGCCCATGCACCCACCCAGCAGGTCCAGAGCATAGACTACGCCCAGGCCCGCTCGAGGGATGCTGCTACGAAGATAAATTGCGGTCGCTATCGGAAACTGAAAGCCGCCTAAGATTCCAGCCAAGGCGGCTAAGGCCGGGAAAACAAGCTGGGCAGCCACGAGCGTCGCAGGTACACTGGATATCTGCGATAACAGCCGAAGCAGAACGACCAGCACGGGCCCGGAAACAGCAAGCAGGGCTTGCGTAGTGCCAATTGCCCACAGCGCTGGACGATCCTGTGCGCCGGTCCGGCGGATGCCCAACCAACTCCCGCCGGCGATGCCAGCCATGAACATGCCGATCAAAATGGCGAGTTGGTGGTAGACGTAGCCGTAGATGGACTGGAAGCCGAGCAGCAGGAAAATCTGGAGAGTCATCAGCGTGAACCCGGTTGCAGCCACGCAATAGGCCGCGGACGCACGCGCGCGTCTCTTCCCCGTGGGCAGATACGCCAAGATAACCGCCAACGACAAAGAAACGACAAGAACGCCATCCAAGATAGGCGCGTAACCCGTCTGCCCTGGAACCGGAAACCAGCGGGAGAAACTCAACTTGAACTGCGTGCTCCACAGCACAACGTCGAAGTAATACGCGATCGGCTCGAAGTCTCGATTGACGGGCGTCGTCGGCAAAGGTCGTACAAGCTCACGAACCTGCGCCATCCGGTCCGGTGTCATCCGATATGGAATGAAGTACTCCCGAACATACCGTGTCTCGAGATGCCGGCTTTGCAATCTTGCGATCAGGGTTTGAGGATCATCGGTTAGAACATTGGGCTCCCGGGCGGCGAAGAAGTGGATGGTTTCGCCCGGAATAATGACTACATAGGGAAATACCTGTCCTAGGGTCCATCGAACGCAGCGCAGGAATTCTGCCAAGTTAGGACTGATGTAATCCTCCGAGGAGCGCAACTCGAGGGCAAGTACACCTCCGGCCGTGAGGTGATCGCGCGCAGAACGAAAGAATTCAACGGTATAGAACCGGTTCAACTGCGCGGTCTGCGGGTCAGGGAGGTCAAGAATGATCACGTCAAACGTGGTACCAGCCGTCTTGAGATAGTAGCGGCCATCACTGTAGTGGACGTGCACACGGGGATCCGACAAGGAAGCGGCCGATTGGGTGGGGAAGAATTCCCGGAACATGGCGATGAGCATGGGGTCGAGTTCAACGTAGTCGAGCCGCTCGAGCGTCGGATGTTTCAGCGCCTGGGCAAGGCTGCCGTTCACTCCGCCGCCGATGAGCAGAATCCTCCTGGGTGCGGCATGCTGCAATAGCGCATAGTGAACTGCTTCCTCTGCTGCATTCTCGTCGGGCGCGCTGGCAAGGATCACTCCATTGTCATAGATGCTGCGGATGTTACCGGTTTCGATGACTGCTAAGTTTCCGTAAATCGAATCGCGGGATCCCAATACCTGGAATCTCTCCCACAAGCGTTTTTGCGTCGACCGGTTCAGGGAGGGCGCGAGATATCTCAATAGAGGAATCCCACCAACCACGGTGGCCAGGGCCACAATCATAAGAAGCTTACGGCTCCTCCCGAACCACAAGATGCCAGCCATGCATAGGTTTAGCAGTGCCACAAGGGTGGCAATCTGGAAGGAGTCAAGAAATCGCAGCAACACGGCGCTAGCCAGGATTCCACCGAAGCCCGAGCCAGCCGCTTCCAGCATGTAGGCGGAACCAGCGGCAACCCCCCCGGGGACGACACACTCTTCTTGGTACATGCGGGCTGCGACCACGAAGAGGGCCCCGGAGAGGACACAGAAAACGCTCAGACAGACCAGGGATGTGAGCAGCATCGGTATGGGGCCAACTGATTCGCCGGGCACAGTCTGAAAAAGAGCTCGGGAGGCGCGCAAGGCCCAGATTGTCGACGGCAGGCTTGCACTGAGCAAGCATTCGAGGGCGCAGATCATCCTCCGAGCGCTGCCCTGGAGAAAGGCAGAAGAGCTGGCTAGCCTACTTCCCGCCGCGGTCCACAAAAGCCAGGTGGCCATCATGATTCCCATGGAAATCTCGTTCCCATTGAAAACGACGATCAGTTCCCGCATGAGAATGATCTGACCGATGACCGCACTGAAGCCAAGGAGACCCAGCGCCACCGGCGCACGTCGCGCGACACACGGCCTAGTGACCGACTGCATAGGTGCGTCCACTCAATGAAATTAGAATCTGCTTGTCGTGCAAAAGCAAAGTCAGAAGGCGAATCTGGTCCCGGTCGTTGATACAACGCTCAGTCGACGGGAAGCCCTTATCCAATTACTGCGCTTGGGCGGGGTTGCCGCAGGAAGCGTCGGCCTCGCATTCTGGCTCAGCGAACGCAGTCAGCGCCCCGCACCAGTGCCGACCATTAGGGTGAAACGCGATCACACCGTGCCACCAGATCCAGGATTGCCCGAGATGGCGGTGATCCAGGGAGATGATCCCGAGCAACTGGTCCAGCAAGCCCTAGCAGAGCTGGGCGGTATCCAACGCTTCGTTGGTCGCTCCGACATCGTAGTCGTGAAGCCCAATATTGGATGGGATCGCACGGCGGAACAGGCAGCCAACACCAACCCGCGAATCGTCGCAGAAATTGTTCGGCAGTGCTGGAACGCCGGGGCCAAGAAAGTCATGGTGAGCGACGTTAGCTGTAACGAGCCCCACCGCTGTTTCCAGCGGTCGGGCATCGCCGAGGCGGCGGGTCGCGAAGGCGCCGAAGTCATCCTGCCCGATCCCGCCAGGTTCAAAGACGTCGATCTCGAGGGGGAAGTTCTCCGCCAATGGCCGGTTCTCGATCCCTTCCTCCATGCCGACAAAATCATCAACGTCCCCATTGCCAAGCATCACAGCCTCACCGGCACGACGCTGGGGATGAAGAACTGGTACGGCATCCTAGGGGGGCCGCGTCATCGGCTGCACCAGAAGATCCACGAAAGCCTCGCGGATCTTGCCGATTTCATGCGTCCCACTGTGACCATCATCGATTGTTACCGGGTCCTGATGCGGAACGGTCCGACCGGAGGGAACCTCGAAGATGTCGTGCTCAAGAAGACGTTAATCGCCAGCACCGATCCGGTGGCGCTCGATGCGTACGTAGCCAAGGCCTACTGGAATCTCGATGTTTCGACTCTGCCATATCTCGAAATGGCAGCCCAGCGTGGCCTGGGGACCTATGAGTTCGAGAAGATACGCACTCGAGTGAAGACGCTTTCCTGACACGTCTGCGGCGGCAGCCACTGTCGGTCCAGACAGAGTCCAGCTGACGCCGAATCCGAAGGTCAGGATGCGGCCGCGATCTCGAAGGGGTAATGACGCTGCTTGTGCTGGACCGATATCCACTTCAAGGTTGTGAATTCCTCGAGTGCCCACTTTCCATTCAAGCGTCCAACTCCCGAAGCTTTCTCGCCGCCGAAAGCAATGAGCGGATCGTCATTGATCGTACTGTCGTTCACATGGACCATGCCGGACTCGAATTGCTTAGCCAGTTCCGCACCATATTCTGCATTGCGAGTGTGGATGGCTCCGCTCAAGCCGTAGGGGCTGTCATTGGCGATTCGTACGGCTTCCTCAGGGGAGTCGAAGGGTATGAGGCACACCGCGGGGCCGAATAGTTCGTTTTGGGCGATCCACATGCTGGGGCGCACATCGGCAAAGACGGTTGGCGTAGCCACGTTGCCCTCGATCTTGCCACGCAGCACGACTTTAGCGCCTTCGTCGATGCCCCGTTGCACTTGCTTCTTGAAGGTCTCGGTCTGGCGCTGATTGATCAGCGGACCAAGGTCGGTGTCGGCCCGTTTGGGATCACCAGCTTTGAGCTTCCCAACCCTGTCCACGAACCTGTTCAAGAACTCTTGATACACACCCCGCTGCACGAGAATTCGATTGGAGCACATGCAGACCTGGCCCTGGTGGGCGAAGCGGCTGAACACCGCCGCATTTACCGCCAGGTCGACATCTGCGTCGTTCAGGATCATCATGGCGCTGTTGCCGCCAAGCTCGAGAATCGCCTTTTTCAGATTTCGGCCCGCCACCTCGCCGATGTGCCTTCCCACGGCCTCGGAGCCGGTGAAGGAGATGATGCGCGGAATGGGGTGTTCGAGAAATGCATCCCCGATCTCACCGAGGTCGGCGACGATGACGTTCAACAATCCCTTGGGAATTCCGGCTTCCTCGAAAATCTTCGCAACCACCGTTCCACCTGTGATGGGGGTATCGTCGTGCGGTTTGAGTACGACGCCATTGCCCGCTCCCAAGGCCGGCGCTACCGATCTCATGCTCAGGTTGAAGGGAAAATTAAATGGGCTGATCACTCCCACGACTCCGGCAGGAACCCGGTAGAGGCGATTTTCCTTACCGTCCACCATGGAGGGCAGAATTTCCCCCGTCATCCGCAACGGATACGAGGATGCTTCCTTGATGAAGGTCTTCGCCAGGTAGATCTCGATCATGGCCTTGAGCCGCGTCCCCCCCAACTCCTCAATGATGATGTCGGCAAGGTCGCCTTCGTTTTGCTCGACCCAGGTGATGGCCTTTTCCAGAATCTTTTGCTTTTCAAACGGATTTACGTCCGCCCACACCTTCTGTGCCGAGGCGGCCGACCGGTAGGCTTCGTCAAGATCGGCAAGGCTGGCCAGCTTGAATTGAGCGATCGTCTCTCCGTTGAATGGATTTCGATCGGAGAGCACCTTTTGGCTCTTGCCATCTCGCCATTGGCCACTGATGAATTGCTGATTCAGCTTGGCAAATTGGTTCATGGGTCACCCTGGATGCCGCCTGGAGGTCAACGGCCTCAACAGCGTAACACCAACGGTTTGGGATTGCGAACCCCGGCAAAACCCGCTTCCGCCGTGGTTTTTAGGCCGCCACAGGCCATCATCCCTACCTACGTGGTTGAAAATGGAGTCCCCTTGCGTTTACCGGTTTCACGGTTGTGTACAATCGGTGAGCATTCCAATCTGACGATGAAACCTGCCGACCGAGAGCATCAGCGTCCTGCCTGGGAAGCAGTTGCGGCCAGCGCAGGCTTCAAGGACCTGTTGGCGGTTAAGAGGCTCTTCATCGTTCCCGCCTTTGTGTTGTTTTTCGCTTACCACTTTGGTCTTCTGTTGCTGACCGCCTATGCGCCAAAACTGATCTCCGTGCGGGCAGCCGGAGTGGTCACGTTGGGCTACTTGCTGGCCCTCTCGCAATTCGTCGTAGGCTGGACGATTGCCTGGCTCTATCTCAGGGCGGCAACGAGATTTGATAGCCTCTCGCGGGATCTCCTGGCTCCGAGCGACAAAACCTAGGGGGCGAGCGCATGTCAATCTCCCTGGCTATCTTTCTTGGGTTCGTTGCCAGCACTCTCGGCATCACCTACTGGGCTTCGCGACACTCGCGTGGCATGAGCGCCTATTTTGCCGCTGGGCGCAAGATTACGGCTTGGCAAAACGGATTCGCCGTTGCCGGTGATTTCATGAGCGCAGCCTCGTTTCTGGGAATCGTTGGCCTCATCGCCGTGCAGGGGTTCGATGGATTCCTTTATGCCGTCGGCGGCTTCGTCGCTTTTGTCACCATCTTGCTGCTGATCGCCGAACCGCTGCGCAACTCCGGAAAATACACCCTTGGAGATGTGCTCGCCTATCGTCTCCGGCCGCGGCCGGTGCGCGCCATGGCTGCGATCAGCACCCTGGCCACCATCCTCTTTTACATGATCGCGCAGATGGTGGGCGCGGGCGCCCTGGTCACGCTGCTTTTGGCCGGTTCCGGCATCAGCTACAACCTCGCCGTGGCTGGAGTGGGCACTTTGATGGTCATCTATGTGGTGTTCGGCGGGATGCTGGCTACAACCTGGGTGCAAATCGTGAAGGCCGTGTTGCTGTCAACCTGCACGTTGATTCTAGCGGTTCTGGTGCTGGGCTATTTTCATTTTCATTTGGACGAATTTTTCGCCGCCGCCAGCCAAGTCGCTTACCAGGAAAACGGACAGCCAGTCGTGCGCGATTTTCTTCTGCCAGGCTTGCGCTACAAGCCGCCTTACGGTCCGCTCGATTTGATTTCTTTGGGCTTCGCCTTCATTTTCGGTACCGCCGGGCTGCCTCACATTCTGGGGAAGTTTTATACCGTTCCAGATGCCACAACCGCGCGCAAAAGCGTGGTTTGGGCAATGGGCCTGATTGGCAGCTTCTACATCCTGACCTCGGTGCTGGGCCTGGGTGCAGCTTCCATCCTCGGGCCGGATTACATTCTGGCCCACGGCGGAACGAACATGAGCGGCCCGTTGCTGGCACAGGCTTTGGCGGGGAACGTCATGCTGGCTTTGGTAACCGCGGTCGCGTTTGCTACGATTCTCGCCGTGGTGGCAGGTCTGACCATCAGCGCCTCCACATCCTTCGCCCACGATTTCTGGCTGAACGTGGTCCATCACGGAAGGGAACGGAAATCGGGCGAGACCGTATTGGTTGCCCGCCTGGCCGCGCTCGCCGTGGGCGCGGTTTCGATTGCGATTGCCATGGCACTGGGACCGGCGTCGAATGTCGGTATCTTGGCCACCATGGGGATGGCGGTTGCCGCCTCGGCCAATTTTCCCGTGCTGTTGCTTTCCATCTTCTGGCGTCGATTGAACACCTGGGGAGCCGTGGCCGGCCTGTCAGTCGGCTTACTTGGCTCGGTAGGGCTCATTCTAGCCGGTCCAACCTTCATGGGAATTGATGATCCGAATTCGGTTGGAATGGCGCGGCACCTGTTTCAGGCGAAGCCGTGGTTCCCCCTGGAGAATCCCGGTATCGTGAGTGTGCCCCTGGGATTTCTGGCGGCTCTTCTGGGGACGCTCGTCAGTACCGAACCGGGTGAGGAGGGGAAATTCAACGAGTTGACGGTCCGAGTCCACACCGGGTTGGGCGCAGAGAAGGCGGAAATTCATTAAGTTCCAGGAAGCAGACTCTTGAGTGCTACTTTCGCCGAGCTGAGCCGACGCGGTTCGGGGACCCGGCGCCATTCCTTGCGAGCGGGCTATTCAAGAACCGATAATGCTGGAGGAAACAAATGAAAGTCGACTGCAAACATCTCCCGTTCGTTCTCATGCTGGGGTTGATCTCGATTGCGTTGGATCCAGCGCTCTCCGCTCAGCAGGCCGACCTGATACCGAAAACGCGGCTGATCAAGCCTGAGGAGTTAGTCACAGTTCTTCAGTCTTCCGCAGGCGAGAGGCCGCTTTTGATTCAAGTCGGCTCCCATGTGCTCTATTCCCAGGCGCATATTCCGGGTTCTGAATACCTCGGCCCTGCCTCCAGTGCGAGCGGCCGGCAGCAACTGCGCCAGCGAGTAGAACCGTTACCTCGCAAAAAATTCATTGTCCTCTATTGCGGGTGTTGCCCCTGGAGCCACTGTCCCAACATCCAACCAGCGGACGACCTACTGCAGGCCATGGGTTTTACCAACGTGAAGGTCTTATATATCGCCAACAACTTCGGCACCGACTGGGTGGATAGAGGCTACCCCGTGGCCAAGGGCGACTAGATCGCGATTCTCCGTGTCTCAGAAAAGACTGGTCAACGGTGCCCTGGTAGTCTTGGTTCTGGCGGGAATCTATTTCCTCGAACGATCCGGCCGTTCCGGTAACCAGCGCTCCACCACACCGGGCGCTCTTGCTCCGGATTTCTCACTGCCCCAGTTGAGTGGTGAGCTCCTTCAACTCTCGACGTATCGGGGAAAGGTGGTTCTCCTGGACTTCTGGGCGACCTGGTGTGATCCATGCCGCGAAGAAATTCCGCGTTTTGTGAATTTTCAGAACAAATATGGTCAGCAGGGCTTGCAAGTTATCGGGATTGCGATGGACGACAGTCCAGATCCGGTGCGCGATTTCTATCAACGCTTCCAGATAAATTATCCCGTGGTCTTGGGTAACGCAACAACCGGCGAGCTTTATGGAGGAATTCTTGGCTTGCCAATCGCGTTTCTTATAGCGCGTGATGGTCGCATTTATGCCAAACACATCGGCCCAACTGACGTTTCTGTCTTGGAAAGAGAAATTGTGAGTTTGCTTCAGAGCAAGGTCAGTCCCTCACCGCGCGTGGGGATATGAGTCCGCTGTAGAAGGCAGGGGCTATTCGCGGCGGAGAGCCTTCACTCCATGCTGATAGCTATATCGCCCTTCGCGGTAACTACCAGCCTGGTCTGGGGGTCGTTTCGTAGATACGTTGCGCCCATCCTCTGATCTTGGACAGTCGAAGAGCAATGCCAGAATTCAGTGGGTTGACCACAAGTCGCGCCGTGCCGCAAGATGCCGGAATTGCCCTGGGACTCGGGCTCACCAACGAGTGCAATCTCACTTGCGCCTTCTGCTACCGCGATCCAAGTCGTACGGACCGCCTCTCTCTGGACCAAGTGAAGGCGGTCATGGAACGGATGCCGTTCCGTTCGGTGAATCTCGGCACCGGCGAGAACGGCATGCATCCGGACTTCAAGGCAATCCTGGCCTATCTGAAAACGAAACCGGTCAAGCTGACCATTACTTCGAACGGCCATAGTGTTGCTGTTTTAGAAGACGACGAACTGCGCGCCTTCCACGACATCGAGTTCTCTCTCGACTACCCAAACGAAAAGGAACAGGATGCGCAGCGCGGGCCTGGTAATTGGGAACTCATCCATCAGCAGGCAAAGCGATGTGTGAGACTGGGCGTGCCCGTAACCATCATAGCCGTCATGATGAAGCCGAACTACTTGCGTCTAGCGGATGTGGCGCGAGTAGCCAAACGGTTTGACGCTCCCTTACGGGTGAACGTGTACCAGGCGGTGCGAACCGATGTCTATGCGCTGAGCTACGGAGAATACTGGCAGGGGTTCGAGCGCCTGTTTGCGGAAACTGATGTCGTTGCCCTTGGGGAACCGCTAGTGCGGGCCATCGCAGGGCTTCCACCGCTCGGAGCAGGTTGTGGCATCAGCACCGTACGAGTGACGCCACGAGCCACGACACAACCCTGCGTTTATTGGCCAGGATTGGGCGAGCCGCTTTCGGGTCTGATTTCCGCCGGGGCCGACATTCTGAGCTCAACACCCTTTGAGCAGGCAAGGACACTTCCTCCAACCTGCGAGCCTTGCGAGTTTCGGGACTCATGCCACGGTGGATGCGGCGGGCGGCGACGCTTGCACGGAGGGCTGCTCGAGCCCGACTTCTATTGTCCGATCATTCGCGGACAACGCCCAACGCTCAAGATCCGCTGGGCCCCCGATCGTGATCTGCCCAAGCTGAGCAGTTCCTGTACTACGGTCGTTGTCGCGAGATAGTCTGATTCGTGACCAACCGACAGCAACCGTTCGAATAAGCCCGGCGGTCGTTTATTCCGCTTTCGTCCAAGTATCCGAGCCTGTCAGCTTAACGGACACGTCGGAAAGGGAGATATGCAGGGGCTTGTCGTCGGCGGTGCCGCGGTGCTCGGTTGAGACCAGCAGGGGACCCGCCTTTTTGTAGCCTGCCCAGGTTGCAGTGACGAGGCTCGGTTTCTTGGGACCGCCGCGGTGGTAGACCATTTGCTCGACGCGGTTGTCTTTGCCGACGTAGAGGTCCCAGGTGTCGCCGGGCGTGTAACCCCCTTCCGTGGGATACTTTACTGAGACCAGCTTGGCCGAGCCGCTGCCCACCGGCAGTTTATGCATACCTTGATCGGTCACGGTGGCGCTGGTGTCCCAGTAGGCATGGAAGGGGAACAGAAGCCAATAGTTGTCGTTGACGAAAGCCGGATCGACCTCGTTCTTCACGGCGTCGGGCTGGCTGCTGAGTGCGGATCGCATGTAGGATACTTTCACTGGCTTGCCGTCTTTATCTTTCCCCTCGTAGGAAACCTTGCCGGTCTTGGGCTCCCATTCCCAGGAATGGGAGAGTTTCACCAGTCCGGGGATGTCTAGGTTGAAGGTGTAACGGATCGCTTCAATTTGCCCATACGAATCAAGGCCATAGGCCTTGGCGATCTGTCCGGCGACGGGTGAGGGGGTTTGTGCCCAGGAAGCTGCAGCAGATACAAGCACTGCAACAACCAGGACACGAATCATCGTTGAGCAGCCCCGCTTTGCCATGGACGGTCCTCCTCAGTGAATTGAGCTGAATGTGCTTTTGGATGACGCACAATGCTTCCTGGATACAAGAAGCTATGGTCCCGTTGCCTTCACTCTACCTGGTCCGCTGAGCATTGTAATACAGCCGATCGTGGGATCCGGCGCAAAGCGATAATGGCAGCAGCGATTGCCACCGCTCCGTATTCCAGCAACATAATCCACTCGGGAACTATCCACGGCCGTCCGAGTGTGCGCAAATGCCAAACGTAGTAAGTGGGAAGAATGCTCACCGTCCAGATGGTAATCGGCAGCGTCGAGGCCGACCGCAGGAACGGCAGCAACCAGAGCAGGTACCAGGGATATACGACCGGTGCGCAGAGAAGCGATGCTGCCATCGGCCAGGCAAAGGCGTCCGAAGAAACCGTCGACCTTCTTCTCCGCCAGATCGCGCTGAGAAAACCGACGACGACAGCCCACACGGCTACAGACTTCGGAGCCGCCACGCGCTCGAGTGCTTGAAATACCGGATCATTAAACCGGAAACTCTGCACATAGGTGCCGAGCGAACCGATTGGAATCCGGCCGTGGTAGAGGAAGGGTAGATATAGCACTCCAAGCACGATCACCGTCAGTACGGCATCGCGCACACGAACACGCCTCCAGTAGAGTGGCAGTAACACTATCGGGAGCAACTTCACCGCGACGGCAAGCCCGAATGTCAGAGCTGCCGCGGCACGCCAGCGACGCCCCAGAGCTGCGAAGGATACCAACAGCAGCAAGGCGCCCAGAATATCGATATGACCACTGCCCGCCACTTCCGTCGCGAGCAACGGATGCCAGGCATAGGCCAGAACCCAGTGTTCCGCCTGCCCGCTGCTCCGCAACACCTGGAGCAACACCAGAACCACCGCCAAATCGCAAAGTACAAATGCTACTTTCAGTGCAAAAGTAGACTCGTGAATTGCCGTAACCGCGCGAAAGAAAAGCTCAGCGCCCGCCGGATAGGGACTTGGCAGATCCGGGTGGTTCAGGGTGCGGGTCTCAGGCGTGTGCACCGCCCCGAGCGCAGGGTCACCGGGAACGGCGAGATAAGGGTTGTAACCGAGCCGCTGCGCGCGGCCATCCCAGAGGTATCGATGGATGTCATCATCGGAACCCGGCGGCTTCAGCAGGAATAGAAGGTGCCACAGAGCAGCCATAACCAGCCCGATCATGATGACGCGTCGCGGAAAACTTGGCGTAGCGAAGAACTCACGGATAGCGAGGAGGTAGGCGAGGCCGGCAACGGCCAGCGGCAGCATGAAGGACGGTGCGCCGCGGCTGCTGAACTGGCCTGAGCAGATCGTGAAGGCCGCGAGTAAGACTGCCCCGATGAGGTAGAGCCTGCGGGATGGCGTGAGCCTCACGGGTTTCCGGTGGTGGGCTTCAACTGCGCCACCACTTGCCTCCACTGCGCTAACCAGGCCGCCGTTCGTGGCGCCCTGGGCGGAGAAAGCCTGAGTTCCGCGTCGAGCCGAAGCAAGTCCGACACCACGTCAATGTCATAAAAAGGATCGGCGAGGCGCACGGAAAGCCCCAGAGCGCGGGCGCGCGCCAGCAATGTCTCGAGCGCACTCGACGTCCCCATGCCATCGCCATTGAACAGCCCGGCATGGATGGTCTTAGCTCCTACCAGATAGTAGCCTCCGTCGTGTGTCGGTCCGACAACCACATCGCAGGTAGCGAGCGCCTCGAAGGCTCTCTCCAACACCGATGCCGGCAGATGCGGGCTGTCACTGTTGAAGGCGATGACGCGCTGCTGACCGTTCACGGCGAACTGCGCAAACACCGAGGTCAGACCTGCGGCAAGGCCCTCCCCCGTCTGCGCCACAACGCACACCGCATCTCCCGCCAAGCGCGTCAAATCGTCGCGATCCGACGCTGGGCACATAATGGCCACCTCGATACGGCCGAGCGACTGCGCCAGCGCCATCGTGTCCTCTAGAAGGCAACGATAAAGGGCGGTGACGACAGGCGGAGGAAGGCACTGCGCCAATCGGGTCTTGACCATGCCTAGCTTCGGAGCTTTGGCCATAATGACTAACGTGCAGTCGCCTCGGAGTGGACGCACACTGGACTGGCAGAACGATTCCATAGAGGAGATGGCCATACCAAGCCTCACGCCGGTCGCGGCGTGCTGGCCCGTCGACGCCGAAAATGATAACTCAGTATGAGGCTGAGAATGAACCACGCTGCTCCCAGAGTGCCCCTCATCGTACCGCTGATCTTTGATTTCCCGATGCGCGGATAATAACTGACCGGCACCTCGACAATCCGGAATCCACGGAGAGCGCCTTTGAGGATCATTTCGACTGCCCAGCCGTAGGTGGCCTCTTCGAGCGCGAGTTCACGCAGGGCCTCCGCACGTGCGGCGCGGAACGGGCCGAGGTCGGTGAGCCTCACACCGTACAGAGACTTGATCAAGCTGGCAGCGAGCCAATTCCCAAAGGCAGCGTGCCAGGGTAGCGCCCCCGGACTGCGTTGCTCCCGGAGGCGGGAACCCAGGGTGATATCTGCCCGGCCGTCGGTTATGGGAGCGAGAAGCAGCGGTAGTTCAGCCGGTCGATCACTATAATCGCCGTCGAGAAACACGACGATATCGGGTGCCTCGGCGACGGCGAGCCCTCTGAGACACGCACGGCCATATCCCCGCTCGGGTTCGTGGACGATGCGCGCTCCCATCTTGGCCGCGATCTCGGGCGTGCCGTCGGTTGAGTTGTTGTCTACCACCAGTACCTCGGTGACCAGATCGGTCGGGAGATCGGCGAGCACGCGGCCGATGGCCGACGCTTCGTTGCGCGTAGGAATGATGACGGAGACTCGCAAGAAATCACCACCAGGGAGAGGACGGCCACTTCTGCGCCAGCCACGTGTCTACACCCCACGCTCTCCCTGCGCGCCCCACCGCGAGCGCAAGTGATGCGAGCACCGGAACCAGCAGCTCCCAGATCCACGCGGTTCCCCATTCCGACACCCAAAGGCTTCCAAGGTACAGGAACGCCGCGAAAGCGACCGGGCGCGTGAGCAGGCCGATGACCAGCAGGATGCCGAACGAGATTTCCGTTAGCGCCTGAGCTGGAGCCGCCATCGCGGCGTGGCTCGCTGCCAGACCCATCACTGCTTTCCAGGCGGCCGGGGAATGACCCTGCTTGATGTAGTAGCTGATAAGGCCGGCGTAGCCCGCCGGACTGTACAGGCCTTTACCCAAATTTTCGAAGAAGACCCACACGAACATCGCGCCGATCGTGAGCCGCACCAATGCCAGTCCGCTTGCTTGCGGTTCGTGGGCCTCCCTTGTTACTTCACTTGGTAGGGGGACTGCGTTGGTCATCGTGTACCTCGTACCCCATGGATGCTATACCAGATGCCAACCGTTCGATAGTCGTCATGAGTCCCCCAAGCAGCAATAGCGTGTCCTAGACACTCATGTGGTACCAGGAAGTTGGCTTACCGGTCCTGAGCCCCCGGGCACGAGGTCAACGATAATTCGGCGGGTTCACCGACTGATCCATCCCCATGCACTTCTGCCCGCCCTTAGCCACATGAACACTGATCAGCCTTGGTTCGGGCGAGCGAAACGCCTCCTGGAGCGCCGGCTCTAAATCCTCGGTGCGCTCCACGGCCTGAGCAGCCAGGCCGTAACCCTGGGCGAGTTTGACCATGTCAATACCGGGAATATCCATGCCATGCACATTGCGCCCAACTTTGGTGAAATCCGAGAATCCCTTCAACGCAGAGTAATCGAAATTCTGCAATACGATGACGATCACCGGCGCCTTCTGCTGCGCGGCGCTCCACAACGCTTGAACCGAATATTGCAGCGAGCCGTCGCCAATCGGGCACACGACTCTCCGCTTGGGATGCGCCATCTGGAGTCCCACGGCGGCAGGAAGCCCGAAGCCCAGCACCCCGTTGGGGACGGAGTAGAACGAACCTGGGACATCCGATACGAGATAGCGTTCCAGATCCCCTTTCGCAGACGGGCACTCTTCGGTGATCACCGCATCGCGCGGCATGACCCGGTTCAGCACACTGAATAGGTAGGCCGCAGTAATGGGATGCTCAGGCTTCGGAGCTGACGGCTGGACCCGCCGCACGGAAGCTTGGTTTTTTCTTCCTTTAGCGTGGCCACGTAGATACTCCGCGGCCATTTTGAGGCTTCCCACGATGCTGTGCCCCGCCAAGGCAGCGGCAGCCTGCTCCGGCGAGTTGGTGAGTTGGAAGAGTTTGGTTCCGCGCCGGATGGGAACACCGGGCACGTAAGCGTAATACAGGAAGATGCTCGCGCCCAACACCAGCACCGTATCATAGCCAGCCAGTTGATCTGCTAATGGCTGCTGCGCCGGCAACAGGCCGCCTCGAAACAGACGATGCGACCGGGGAAATGCCCAGCGAGGGGCGATCGGCTGCTCATAAACGTCGGCGTCAAGGTGCTCCGCCAGGGCGACTGTCTCGGGCCAAGCATCGTCCTCTTCAATCTGTGCGCCCACCACGAGCGCGGGATTTCGGCTTGCATCCAGTGCCTGGGCTACCTCGTCCAAGGCTGCGGGATCGGGCAGGACGGTCTGCGTGACGCGGCGGGCTGCGACCGGATCGCATTCGTGGGTCCAGTCGTCCATGGGAATGGAAAGGAATACCGGACCCCGGGGTGGCTGCATCGCCAGGTAATAGCCCCGAGCGATCGCCGCCGGCACGTCTTCGGCTCGCAGCGGCTCATAGGCCCATTTGACGTACGGCCTGACCACCTCTACGGCCCGGCTGGTGAGAAAAGGCTCGGAGAGGATTTGACGACGATCTTGCTGCCCGGTGGTTAGCAGGAGAGGCACATGCATGGAATGCGCATCCACCAGTGCCGACAGACCATTCCCTGCGCTGGCGATGGAGTGCAAATTGACGAAGGCGGCCTTGCCCGTTCCCAGGGCATAGCCCAGCGCCATACCCGCCGCTGATCGCTCATGCAGGCCAAGCACATACTCGAACTCGCCGGGCATATCGCGCAAGAAGGGTAATTCGGTCGAACCGGGATTGCCGAAGATGACCGTCAATTCGAGCTCGCGCAGTAGCTGGTAGGTGATTTCGCGCACCGTGCTCACGGTGTTGCTCCAACGTCGGGAACAACCGTATGCCCGCAAGGGCAGCGGGTTTCGCCACCTCGCAAGAAGCACGCTCCAAGGCCCGCGACCTGGTCGATGAGTTGATTTCCCATTTCGAGGAATGCTATCGTCTCACACCTTCGATCGCAAGGAAACTGAACGGCGCAGATGGGACTCACGAGAGAGGGGTTAGGGGTGAAGATTTGTATCGTCGGTTGTGGCGCCCTGGGCAGCGTTTGCGCGGCTCATCTGGCCCGCCTCGAGAACGTCGAGGTTTATGTTTACGAGGTGTCCGAGTCGCAGCTGCGCGCCATTCAGCAACACGGAGTGCGGATCAGTGGCGCTGCCGAATTCATAGTCAGGGTGACCGCCACCTCGAATGCGCGGGATATTCCGCCCTGTGACTTTGGAATCTTTGCCACCAAGAGCCAGCACACGCGCTCCGCGGCCCAGCAGACGGCGCACATCTTCAGCCAATCTGGGGCAATCTGTTCGGTGCAGAATGGCCTGGGCAACGAAGAAATCATCGCCGAGCAGGGCAACCTCGTCATCCGCGGAGCAACCACGCTAGCCGCGCACCTGATTGCGCCCGGCCACGCCGGGTTTGAATTTTACAGCACCCTGTGGATCGGACCGTTTGAGCCGTCGGGCACTCCTTACCGGCGGGTCGCGCAACTGGCGGAGATCATGAACCAGGCCGGTCTCAAGGTTGTTCCCCTCGAAGATGCTCGAGGCGCGCAGTGGACCAAGTTGATCTTCAACTCCGCGGTGAATGCCGTGGGTGCGCTCACGCAGCTCCATCACGGCGCAGCTACGCGTTTCCCGCCGACGGCGGCCCTCTACGAAGCTGTGCTCGAAGAGGGAGAAACCGTGGCTGAGGCCTTGGGTATCAACCTGCATGGAGACCCGCGGGATATGATCGCGGAAGGCGCAAGCAAACCGGGGAAACGAAAGGTCAGCATGCTGCAAGATGTTTTGGCCCAGCGGCCAACGGAGATTGATTTTGTGAATGGCGCGATCGCGGACCGAGGAGAAGAACTCGGTGTTCCGGTGCCGCTGAATCGCGCGCTCTGGCAACTCATGAAGGGAATCGAGTACAGTTGGGCTGATCCGTCGTAGACTGCTCTACGCACGGAAGAAGGGGAGGGGGGTTATGGGTATGGTAATTACCAACAGCAGTCTGGACGCGGTTGTGCGTGAGTATGCGTTTCCGGATGTCCACATCGGCGGCGGAGAAGAGGAGTCTCCTTGGGTGCCCTTCAAGGAAAATGTCTTCATTCGCCATCTGGTGTTTGATGTGCGAAACAATTTCTATGCCAACGTGCTGTGGGTACAAAAGGGAGGCATGTTGGGACGACACCGGCATCGAGGGCGGGTCTTCGGCTATACCCTCGAGGGCAGTTGGCGCTATCTCGAATATGACTGGGTGGCGCGGGTTGGCAGCTACGTGCAGGAAAGTCCGGGCGCCACGCACACCCTGGTCTCCGACGAGGGTATGAAGGCGGCTTTCTGGCTCAACAGTTCGCTCGAATTCTATGACGACCAGGACAAGTTGCTGGAGACGCTCGATGTCTTCTGGTTTATGGATCACTACTTGAGCTTTTGCCGGGAGCACCATATCAAGGTCAACAAGAAGATGTTTGTCTGAATGGCCGGGCGTTAGTTTTGAATTCTCCTTCCGTCGACTTTGACTCGGAAGAGAACGTATGGCTTCTGGCGCAGATCACGGCCGTTGTGAAATACCGCCTGCCGCTCAACTTGATTCGCGGTGAAATAAAGATATCCATCGGCCGCCAGCGACAACGTATCCGGCCAGAGGACGCGAGGATCATGCACCAGGGTCTCGATCTGGCCTTGCGCGTCTCGCCGGCGAATGGCGTCGTGTTCGTAATCGCTGAGATACACGCGCCCTTCGGCGTCGGATTCGAGGCCATCCCCGGCACCACCTTTCTCCCCGAGATCTTTGACCGTGGCCGCGACTGCGCTGTTGGACTGGCTGCGATCGGCCAACGCATCCACGCCAACGCTATAGAGACGGCGACTGGTGAGCGGGCAATAGTACAGGGTTTTGCCGTCGGCACTGATGGCAATGCCATCGGAACCAACCGCAAACCGTTGTGGAGGCTGACCCGGAAGGCGCATTTCTAGGATCTCTCCTTCTGTTACCGGAACAAACTTGGAATCAGGTTTCGTGGACGGGTGATCCTGAAGCCGCCGCCAGCTTTTGCCCGAAGCCAGATCGACCACGATAATGCCGTTCGGACCACTTGACGTGGAGTCGGTGATGAACGCCATGCCTTCGGGTCCGCGATGTAAATCAAAACGAACGTCATTCACATAACTGGTAGGCAGTACCACCTCGGGCGGGAAAACAATCTGCTTGGTGATCTGATTGGTCGCAAGATCAACCGCCATTAGTTTCGGTCCGCCTTCCCGGACGGGACCGAACCCGATGCTACCCGTGTCCAGAATCCAGAGCCGCCTGCCGGTCGGATCCACGACAACACTCTGCACGGAGACAAGCTTATCGGCTTGGTTATCACCCTGAGTGTAGTGATTGATCATGGCGTCGGGATACGGCAGGGTCTTCCCATCTCTCACCTCCGCGACGGTGTAGACCACGTCATCTCCCCACTTGGGAAAATTTACGAAGATCCGACCGTTGTCAGAAACCGTGACCCCTGTCGGCATCGGACCGTGGAAGGTGGCCACCACTTCGAGTTGTCCGATGACGCGATCCGTCGCCAGTTCCTGCCCCAGGCCCATCGGTGCAACGACGGCGCAGAAAACAGCCAGCCGGGGCCAGCGGAGAATTCTTCGAGTGCCGCGCTTCTCATGTCGCATCGCCAAAGACTAACAAAATCCACCGGCGGGTGAGCAACGAAGGCACTTCCTTGCCTGTCCTGCGATTCCCAGAGAGCGACTTTGCTATGATCGGGCGCCATGGATCAAGCCACGCGCTACGAGCGCACGCTGGTTGCCATTCTCTTTTTCAGCTGGGGTACGGTTTTTTTTGACCGCATGGCTCAGATGTATCTCGCACCCTACTTCGCCCCGGAGTTCGGCCTCAGCCACGCACAGGTGGGCAAGCTGGCTTCCGTGCTTGCACTGGGTTGGGCCGCGTCCACCTTTTGTTTCGGCGCGTTGTCGGACCGTGTGGGACGCAAGCCGGTGCTGGTTCCTGCCGTGTTTGCCTTTTCCCTGCTCTCCTGGCTGTCGGGGATGGCGCACAGCTTTCACCAATTGCTCCTGATCCGCGCCCTGATGGGAATTGCGGAAGGGCCAACCTGGTCGGTCATAACCGCGCTGATCGAAGACTCTTCGCCGGTCGCTCGGCGTGGCCGAAACATTGGTTTGGTGGTCAGCGCCGCAGCTCTAGCCGGTCTGTCGGCCGCTCCCATACTGACCACGCAAGTAGGCGCACGCTGGGGATGGCGCGCGGCCTTTTTCTTTGCCGGGCTTCCCGGCCTGCTTTCGGGTCTGCTGATTTGGAAGTTCGTCCAAGAACCCGCCCGGGCCGATGGAGCGGAGCATGAGAACCCCTCGCTCGCGGATTACCTGTCGATTCTGCGCTATCCGAACATTGGGCTATGTTGTCTGGGGGCAGCGGGATTCATGTCTTGGCTGTTCTCGTTAAATGTGTTCGCACCGCTTTACATTACCGAGGTGGCTCATCAGCCGGCGACGACGGCCGGGTTTCTGCTGGGAGCCAGCGGCTTGGGTAGTTTCTTTCTCGGATTTTTGCTGCCCTCGCTCTCCGATCGTGTGGGACGCAAGCCGGTCTTGTTGCTGATGGCCATGATGTCGGCGGTCGTGCCTCTCGCGTTCCTCCTACCGGCCTTGTATGTGTACCCGATTGTGCTGGCGGTGATTGTGTTCGCGGCAAATACCGGCCAGGGTATCGCCAGCCTCGTCCTCGTCTTGGTGCCCACCGAAAGCGTCCCGCGACAATTCCGCGCCACCTCGATCGGCCTCGCAACCCTGGTGGGAGAAGTCATGGGAGCTACGGCGGCTCCGACGCTGGCCGGGACGTTGGCAGAACGATACGGCTTAGGACTGACTATGTGGCTGGCGGCGGCGGGCAGCGCGGTGGTAGTACTAGCGACGCTTCTGCTTCGGGAAACCGCAACCAGGCGGCAAGGATAGGTGTCCAGCTAGGAACAACGCCGGCTCACGCGACTTCTCGACGCGCAAGGTGATGGATGCGGCGCACGGAATTCAAGAAGCCTCGCACTACCCCGGATTCTTCCTCCTTGCGCCACGCCATGTAGACTTCAATCTTGGCTTCGGCTTCGTTCAGCGGAACCGAGACCAGTTCGATGCCGGCAACGGAGCGGGTGACAATCGCGCCCGCACCGATAAACACAGCCTTGCCGGAGGCGACCATGATCGCTCCCGCCTCCTCATGAGCTTCGACGTGCGTCACCGCGAAGTGCGGGGTTAGTCCCTGCCGGCTGTACAAACCGAGAACTTTATCGTAGAGGCCGGTCGAAAACTTGCGGTCGAAGATGATTAATGGTTGGTCGGCAATTTCCTTCAGCCGCAGAGATTTTCGTTTGGCCAAGGCGTGGGACCTGGGCAGTACGACGACGAAAACTTCTTCGAAAAGCAATTCGCACTCGAGCGCCGATTGATCCACCGGCGGGCGGAGAAACCCGACATCAATCTCACCCTTGTGCAAGAGTTCATTTTGTATGCTGGAGAAGACATCCTTGCATTCGATATTGACGTTGGGATAACGAAGGCAGTGTTCGGCCACGGCCTTGGCCACGACGCCGCCCAGGCCCGAGGCAATCCCGATCCGGATGATGCCGGACTCGCCTTTTTGGGCATGACGTGCGGCTTCCGTGGCGCGTCCAGCTTGCACCACCAGCTTCCGGCCCTCCTCGAGAAACACCCGTCCCGCCCGGGTCAATTGCACCCGGTGCCGGTCACGCACGAAAAGATCAACCCCCAGTTCGTCTTCGAGTTGCCGGATCTGCCGGCTCAACGGTGGTTGTGCAATATGTAGCTGTTGCGCCGCTTTGCTGAAGTTGAGATGTTCGGCAACGGCCAGGAAATAACGAACGTGACGGAGTTCCATTGAGCGCTGAATTGTATACCCTAAAGGTATAACCAGAAAATGCTTTTGTTGTCTCCCTGGTTGGGTCCAATCGCCGGCAGCCTGGAACCACCCAGACCTATGGCATCCCCCTAGAAGCAGCCGCCAGAGCTATGCGAGGTTACGGCCTCAAGGTGACCTTCTGATCTGGCTCCCAAAACACGACAAGCCACCACGGGGCTGGGACACCTAGAAGTTTCGCTCCGACTGAAGTTCTCGCAGTTTGAACCGCTGCAGCTTCCCGGTGGCGGTCTTGGGGAGTTCGGGAAGAAAGTGAACCCAGCGCGGTCGCTTGTAGCCTCCGATTCGCTTCGAGACCCATTCCTGGAGTTCGCCCGCCAGTTGCTCGCTGGGATTGAAGTCCGCCTTCACCACCACATAGGCGGCCGGTTTGGCGAGTTTCGTCTCATCGTCCCGAGCTACAACCGCCGCTTCGAGAACCGCCGGGTGAGCGATGAGCGCGCTCTCCACCTCGTTGGGGCTGAGCCAGCGGCCGTTTACTTTGAACAGATCGTCCGCTCTTCCCGCGTACCAGAAATAGCCATCGTCATCCTGGTAGTATTTGTCACCCGTGCGAAACCAGGGGCCGGCAAACACCTGTTTGGTCTTCTCGTGTTGGTTCCAATAGCCGGCGCAGGTGGAATCGGCCTTGATGATCAGATTTCCTATATCCCCGGCGGCGACGGGGTTGTTCTCGTCGTCCACAAGCTTGGCCTCGAACCCAGGAATGACTCTGCCGCTCGAACCGGGCCGCACTTCTCCGGGGCGGTTGGCGATCACCATCTGCAGGGTTTCCGTCGAACCCAGGGAATCCAGAATCTCTATGCCGAAGCGCTGCTTGAAGCGCTCAAAGAGTACGGCGGGAAGCGATTCCCCGGCGGAAATAGCATGGCGGACGCTGCTTAGATCAAAGTCTCCGCCGCCGGAGCGGGTGTGAGCCAGCAGCACGGCGTAATTCGTGGGCACGGAAAAGAACAACGTTGGACGATAACGCTCCAGATCCGCGTAAATGCTGGCCGGAGTCGGCCTCGTGGGAGATAAAATCGTTGTCGCCCCGCACGACAACGGGAAGTATCCG
>DASPTQ010000234.1:0-5232 GCA_035623335.1 Terriglobales bacterium | reverse complement strand
TCGGCATAGCGCAGGTCCTTCAGAAACTTCTTGTAGAATTCCGCCAGTGCGTCGGTCCACTTCTCCTTGCCCTCTTCGATCTCATCCAGTTCTTCCTCCAAACGGGCGGTGTACTGGACATCGAAGATGTCACGGAAGTTGTCCACCAACAGGTCGGTCACGACCAGCCCAATCTCGGTGGGCACAAACTTGCCCCCGAGCTTCTGCACATATTGTCGTTCTTGGATCGTGCTGAGAATGGTGGCATAGGTGGATGGCCGGCCGATCCCGCGCTCTTCGAGTTCCTTGACCAGGGAGGCTTCGTTGTAGCGCGGCGGAGGTTCGGTAAAGTGTTGTTCCGCCTTCAGCTCGCGTAGGGTCAACTTCTGGCCGGTTTCGAGCGGCGGCAACTTGTGCTTGAGTTCCTCGTCCTCTTCGTCCTTTGCTTCCTTGGACTCGTCATAGACTTTGAGGAAGCCCTCGAACTTCAGCACCGAACCGGTTACCCGGAACCAGAAGGTCTCCGCGGCTGTTTTGGCGTCCACGTCCACCGTAGTCTGATCGAAGATCGCGGGTGTGATCTGCGAAGCGACGAAGCGCTGCCAGATCAGCTTGTAGACCTTGTACTCATCCTCTTTCAAATTTTGCTTGATCTGATCGGGGTGGCGCATCACCGAGGTGGGCCGAATGGCTTCGTGTGCGGCTTGCGCGGCTTTCTTCTCTTTGTAGGTATTGGGCGCTTCCGGAAGGTAGCGATCGCCATACTGGCTCTTGATGTAGTCCCGCACCTCGGCCAAGGCCTCCTCGGAGACGCGCGTCGAATCGGTGCGCATATAGGTGATTAGGCCGACCAGGCCTTCTTCGCCCAATTCCACACCTTCGTAGAGTCGTTGCGCGATCATCATGGTTCGCTTGACGCTGAAACGCAACTTGCGCGACGAGTCCTGCTGCAGCTTGCTAGTCGTGAAGGGTGGAGTCGCATTGCGGCGTCTTTCCTTGCGATCGACCGAGCGCACCACCCAGTCGGCCTGCTCGAGGGCCCCGCGAATCCGATCGGCCTCTTCCTGGTTCGGGATCTCCAGTCTCTCGTCGCCCCGGCCGAAGAACCGGGCCACGAAGGCCGGGGGCTTCGATGCCGCCAGATGCGCATCCAGGGTCCAATATTCCTTCTTCTCAAAGGCCTTGATCTCGCGTTCGCGCTCAACGATCAGGCGCAGGGCTACGGTCTGTACCCGTCCTGCCGACAAGCCGCGGCGCACCTTGTCCCAAAGCAAGGGGGAAACCTGGTAGCCAACCAGACGATCGAGCACCCGGCGCGCCTGCTGGGCCTCGACCAGGCGCTGATCCAGACCGCGGGGCTGCTCAAACGCCGCCCGCACGGCTCGCTGCGTAATCTCATTGAAGGTCACCCGGCGAATGCGCCCGCCTTGTTCGTCGTCTTTCTTTTTCTTCTTCTTTCCCTCACCGTTGCTGAGTTCCTCGGCGAGGTGGGCGGCGATGGCCTCGCCTTCCCGATCCGGGTCGGGTGCCAGGTAGATTCTGTCGGCCGACTGAGCTAACTTCTTCAGCTTGACCAAAATCTTTTCTTTGCCCGGAATGACGATGTAATCAGTATCAAAATCGTTGTTGACGTCCACTCCCAGGGTGCTCTTGGGCAGATCCTTCACATGGCCGAGCGAGGCCTCGACCGTATAGCCCTTGCCCAGATACTTCTGGATGGTCTTCGCCTTGGCAGGCGACTCGACGATGACTAATCCTTTTGCCAATAGTTCCTCAGTGGGTCTCGATCTTCGACACTAACACGAGTTCGAGGTTAATGCGAACGGACGGCACCAATCATGAAATCCTTGAAGCCCGGTTGCATTCGTTGGCCTTACAAGAACAAAGATCTTTTCTCCCGTTGGAGTCCGCCACCTTCACCCATTCGCAAATTAGAGATGCGGTTTTCTCCGCTGGCGATTCACCTTGGGCGGCGGAACTGGCTTAAGTCCAAGATCCATCGACAGTTCCGGTTATGCAACCTGGTTCTGGCGGGAACGCAGGGAGCCTCGCCCGCCAGTCGTAAGGCCCAATTGAGCCTCGGACGAGGTTCGATTGTCAACCGTGGCGAACCAGGGTAGACTCCCCCCTTTGTTGGGAGGACATTGTGAAAAGCTTTCCTCATGCGCTTCGTTTCCCGGCGGTGGTGCTCATCCTTCTCTTGTCCGGCCTTTCTGCACTTGCGCAATACACCGACCCGGTTGTGATTGCCGATCTCGGCGGTGCGGAGGAATTCGCCCGCCGCCGACAAGAACTGGCGAAGCAACTCAAGACCGGCTACTGGATACTGTTTGCCCGCACGGGGCTGCCGGAGGCGAATCACTATCGCGAGGACAACGACTTTTTCTACTATACGGGTCTTTCTGATCCGGGCGCTGTGCTGGTCGTGGATGTGGTGCGGGGAACGAGCATCATCTTCGAGCCGCAACAGAGTGCGCGGGTCCAACAAGTCTACGGTAGCAATCTTCTGTCCATGACCGCGGACCAGCAGGAGAAGCTGGGGTATAAGACGGTCCTGCCCATCAGTGTTCTCGACACTCAGCTGGCAGTCCTGTTAGCCCGGGAGACCGATCTTTGGTTGCGCCTTACGTTTCCCGATAGGGCGGATGGGGCGCGCTTCGAAGTGGGACGAGAGTATGCCGACCAATACGAGAACCCCTATGGCGATCCCACACCCGGCGACCGCGCAGCTTTGAAAAAGCTGGCAGAACGTTATCCGGCAGCCCATCCCCGAGATGCCACTTCGTTCATCGACGAGATGCGAAACATCAAAACCCAACCAGAGATTGCTGTGTTGCGCCGCAACGGCCGCCTGAGCGCCGAGGGAGTCCGGCAAGCCATCGGGCACGCCAGGCCGCCGGTGTACGAGTACCAGATCGAAGCGCGGGCGGATTATGTGTTCCGCGACAGAGGCGCCCAGGGCTGGGCCTACCCGGCGATTGTCAGTTCGGCCGGAAACATCAACACCTGGCACTATTTCAACGACCGGCGGCAGATTCAAGCGAATGAACTGGTGGTCTTTGATTTTGCGGCCGATCTCGACCACATGACCATGGATATCACCCGGACCTTCAATAGCAGCGGAAAATTTACTTCCGAACAGGCCAAGTGGTATGCGATTGATCTCGAGTCGCAAAAGGCGGTGATCGCCATGCTGAAGCCAGGCAATACCTATGAGCAGGCGTCGGAGGCGGGCAAGGCGGTCTTCGAAAAGAGTGGCGAAGGCAGGCAATGGCTCGGTTTCCCCGGACACTTCGTTGGCTTAGCCACCCATGATGTTTTGCTGCCCAGGGGCCCGATCAAGGCAGGCCAGGTGGCGACGGTCGAGCCCATCCTCGAGTTTCGCGACCAGCAGATGCATTTTCGCGTCGAGGATACGATCTTGATCACCGACCACGGGCCAGAAATTCTGTCCGACGGTGTGCCCAAAGAAGCAACGGATGTAGAAAAACTCGTGGGCAGCGAGAAATAGACAGCGCGATGATCGCCAGCGGCAGTTTCACTCGGGTATCGATCGAATGCCGCCCATTCACTCCCAGCCGGAGTTGGTTTCAGCGCTTGGTCGTTTTGCCGTCGCAAAGAACTCTCTGGGGAGATGCCGCGCTATCCTTCCCGCCGAGCGGCGTCGACAGTCGTGCGGTGGCTGTCAAACCACCACGCCCATAGCAGCATGAGAACCCCGGCAATCAGGCCCGGCCATGCAATCTCTCCTACCGAGGTCGGAGGTTTACTGAAACGGTCACCGATGTAGGTGACGAGCAACAACACGACATACGCGAGAAACGCATACTGCCCAATGCGGTCGCTCGCCCGCGTCGCGCGCACATAGAGCCAGACTCCCACTACGAACATGGCAATCTCCACTACCATCGTTCCTGCGACCGAGTTCCATAGTCCCAGACCGAACCGAGGTCCGCCTGGATATAAAGGCATGTCGGGTCCATGGGTGACCCAGTCGAGAACCCAGTGGCTCATCACACCGATCCAAATCGCTATCGTGCCCGGCCGATAGTGCCGGATCCGATGGTAGAGAAGCGAGAACGCCGTGGCCCATATCACACACAGCAACAGACTGTGCGACCAAGGGTAGTAGACCAAATCGAGCGGCACGAACCTTGTGTTACCGGGATCAATTCGCACGCGCTCCCAACCCAGCAGCAAGAACGGCGGCCATAGCAGATCGGAAAACAACGGCGCGGCTAGCAACACGGCCAGCGAAGTCCGCGGAGCGTACTTCTTCGCCGCAAACCCGACGGCAAAGTGGCCGATGAACATTCCCGACTCCACCGATATGCCATACGATACACCGCGCATGATCTTCCCCGTCCAGGCAGCCAGCGAAGCCACTGCCTTTGCTAAAATCGAGCATCTGCCAGAATGAAACCTTTGCGAATCTCGGCCATCTCCTACTTGAACACCGCTCCTCTTCTGTGGGATTTCGAGCACGGAGATCGAGACCCGGACTTCGAGATCTCGTATACGATTCCGTCGCTCTGTGCTGCCAGCCTCGAGAATGGATCGGCCGATATTGGCATCATTCCGGCCGCGGCCTACACGAGCGTGCCGGACTTGTTGATCCTCCCCGACGTGGCGATTGCCGCCCGTCAGGCCGTGCGCTCGATCCTGCTGGTCAGCAAAGTCCCGCGCGAGCGCATCCGGACGGTGGCGCTCGACCGCTCCTCACTGACGTCGGTCGCGCTGGTTAAGGTTTTGTTCGCCAGATGGTGGGGTGGGGAGAGGACGTACGGAACGATGTCCCCCGATATCGAGGCCATGCTCGAGGACCACGATGCCGGATTGCTGATTGGCGACCCGGCTTTGCAGCTGGATCGTGCGCCCTACTACAGCTACGATCTTGCCGAGGAATGGATCCGGCTCACCAACCGGCCGTTTGTATTCGCCTTTTGGGCGGTGCGGCGAGCCGCGCTCGAGGGAAAGCGGCATCGCGACCTGGCGAGTATCTTTCAGCAATCCCGCGATCATGGACTCTTGCCCCGCAACCTTCGTCGAATTGCCCAGGATTGGGCGCCGCGCTTGGCTTTGAGTGCCGATCAGATTCAGAGTTACCTGCGGGAGAACATCCACTACTTCCTTGATCCTGCGTGCCTGGCGGGCATGAAACTCTTCTACCGCTATGCCAGGGAGTGCGGAGCCCTGCCGCGAGCCCCAGAATTTCATTTCCTCGCGCCCACGAAGGTAACATTGGTCAGCTAA
>DASPTQ010000233.1:0-55946 GCA_035623335.1 Terriglobales bacterium | reverse complement strand
GCAGAGAAGCCCGCTGACCTGCAGAATGCTTTTCTTCGAACGCTGCTGACGTTTAGGAAAGATTCCCTAGCCTTCGCCGGATGTGGCAGGTCTTCTGCCGGTTTTGACAGGTGCGGAGTCGATCGAGTGGGCAGATATTGTTAGCGCGGGGCTTAGGACTTCCCGTGAAGCAGGCACGGAACCGCCTACGAACGGTTGCTCACCGGGCGACGATACGGCATGCAGTTCGTGCCTGCGAAGAGCGCCATTGGCCCAATGGTCTTTGACCCCACAAGACACAGGAAAAAATAGGTAGCCCGCCTGGCCGTGAATTTCAGTTGGAGTGTGGGTGAAACCATGAAAGGCATCATCGACAAATTCATCGCATATCTTTTAGTTCTAGTCATCGGCTTTGGGCCTTCGCTGGTGGTGGGGCAGACTAGCGCAGGTTCTTTCTCAGCTGTACTCCCATCTCCCGACGAACCGTGGCCACGGATAACCACCTATCAAGGTGCCACCATTTCTATCTTCCAGCCTCAGCTTGAGAGCTGGACGGGCAATCAAATGCACGGTCGGGCAGCGGTTCGAATCCAGACGTCGGCTAAGACCGATTACGGCGTTATCTGGTTGACCGCACGCACGGAAGTGGACAAGGTGAATCGTGTGGTCACGCTGCTCGATCCGGGCATCACCAAGCAAAATTTTCCTACGCTTCCCAACAACGGATACGCCTACACCTCTGCGCTGTTGAAGGACCTACCGTGGAATAAGACCATGGCGCTCGACCTGCTGGAAGCGGACCTGGCAGTAACTAACGCCGCGGCCCAGCAGAAGACCTATGAACTCGAAAACAATCCTCCGGCCATCTTCTTCAGCATTACGCCCGCGGTTTTAACGCTGATCGACGGAGCGCCAGTTATGCAGGCCTCTGCCGACAACATGCAGAAGGTCATCAACACTCGTGCATTGATCCTATTCGATACCGAAAACAGTACGTACTACCTCGCCCTGATGGACGGCTGGATGGAAGCGCAAACGGTACAAGGACCGTGGTCTCCCGCGAAGCATGAACCTGCCAGGGACCTCAATCGGATTAAGAAAGCAGCTGTCGACAACGGTTCTAACCAACCTCTCGGTAATCCGCAGGAGTCACTCAAAGATGCCGAGGAAGATGGCGCGCTCCCGACGGTTTACGTGAGCACCGTACCGGCGGAGCTCCTGGTTACCCAAGGAGAACCCCAGCTTACCCCGATCTTCGGCACCAGCCTCGAGTTTGTATCGAATTCCGGCGCTGATATCTTCTTAGACACTTCCAGCCGGAGTTATTACGTACTGATTGCCGGGCGGTGGTTTCAGTCTTCCTCGCTCGCGTCCGGTCAGTGGAGCTATGTTCCCGGCAGCGGTCTGCCGGCTGGCTTCGCCCAGATTCCACCGTATAGTCCAAAGGCGGACGTCCTAGTGTCGGTACCGGGCACGTCCCAGGCAAAAGAGGCGGTCATTGCGAACTCCATTCCGCAAACTGCGACCATCTCACGCACGGCCGCCCAGCTGAACGTTACCTACTCTGGCGCGCCCGATTTCCAGCCGATCCAAGGAACATCCCTGAGCTATGCGGTGAACACCACGACACCAGTGGTTCAGGTTCCCGGCAACTCGTACTATGCCGTCGAGAACGGGGTGTGGTTCACCGCGACCAGTGCTTCCGGCCCGTGGGCGGTCGCGACCTCGGTGCCACCGGTGATTTATACGATTCCTCCAAGTTCGCCCCTCCACTACGTGACCTACGTGTACATGTACGGCTTTACCCCCAACGTGGTTTACGTAGGGTACACCCCGGGATACTACGGCACGGTTGTGTCGTCGAGCGGTGTCGTGGTGTATGGAACTGGATATTACTACGCGCCCTACGTTACTCCCGCCGTGTGGGTCCCCGCGCCCTATACCTACGGAGTGGGCGCCACTTTCGCTTGGAGCGCGGCGGCGGGCTGGGCGCTTGGCTTTGGCATGGGTATGGCGATTGGCTCATGGTGCGGCCCCTGGTGGGGGCCAGTGGGAGGCTGGGGATGGGGCTACTACGGAGCGCCAGCCTGGGGATGGGGCGGCTATGGCGGTGCGGCGGCCGCCAACGTTTATGGGCATTGGGGGAACACCGCCTTCGCCGGTACCAGGGCAGCATGGGCTAATCCCTGGACAGGCAATGTCGGTGCGGGTACCCGTGGCGCCTACTACAACCCGGTGACAGGTAACAGCGGCGTCGCGGCCAGAGGAGCAAACTACAACGCCTACACCGGCAACTACGAAGCCGGCTCGCGAGTCAGCGGGTACAATCCGTCCACCGGGAACCGATATGCCGGTGGGCGTGGGACGGTTGGTAACGCCTACACCGGCAACTACGCATCCGGCGCCCGCGGCATGGACTACAACCAAAACACTGGTGTGGTGAGGGGCGGCGCTGCCGGAGTCTATGGCAACGCCTATACCGGACAGTCCGTTGCCGGGACTCACGGGTTCGCTTACAACACCAACACAGGCAACGGCATTGGCCACTATGACAACAATACCTATGCCGACCATGACGGAAGCGTTTACAAGTACAACCCATCCGGCGGATGGCAGCAGCACACCAGCAGCGGATGGGGCGCTCCGTCTTCGAGCTTCAGTCGCTCGGAGGCCGACGGTTGGGCGTCGGCGCGCAATTCAGGATCAAGCCGATGGGACAATTTTCGGTCGGGAGGCTGGGGGGGTGGCTTCGGAGGGGGTGGCTGGGCCGACCGCGGTGGAGGCGGTGGTTTTGGCGGCTTTCGAGGCGGCGGCTTCCGACGATGACGTAAGCTTAGCAATGCTGACCAAGGACGGTCCGGGCAGCTGTGTCCAGGAGCCCCGAAAGTTATCCAGTTGCGGGCATGGGAAAGGACAGGGATGGACTATCGCAAAGACTTTGTCGTGAAGCCGGGGACCAAGATCCGCTTGCACGAGATCGACCCCGGTTACAAAGGGAAGCATGTTTCCGAGGACAAAGCCCAAACCGAGATTGAGAAATATCGAGCCAAGCTGGCGCAGCTGCAGTACTTGCTCTATGCGGAGAAGCAGCATTCGTTACTGATTGTGCTGCAGGCGATGGATGCCGCGGGCAAGGACGGCACGGTGAATCACGTGATGAGCGCGATGAATCCACAAGGAACCACCGTTACCGGATTCAAAGGTCCAACCGCCTTGGAACTGGAGCACGACTTCCTGTGGCGCGTCCATCCTCACGCTCCGGCCAAAGGCACGGTTGCGATCTTCAACCGTTCCCATTACGAGGACGTCCTGGTGGTTCGCGTGCACAAGCTGGCTCCGAAGGAAGTCTGGTCGGGCCGATATCAGCTGATCAATGATTTCGAAAAGCTGTTGCGGAAGCAGAACAACACCCACATCGTTAAGTTCTTCCTGAACATCAGCAAGGAAGAGCAACTGGCGCGCTTCAAGCAACGACTCGACGACCCTGCACGAAACTGGAAGATCAGCGACAGCGACTACAAAGAGCGTGAACTTTGGGCTGACTACACCAAGGCTTTTGAAGACGTGTTCGAACAAACCAGCACGACGCATGCTCCTTGGTACATCATTCCTTCCAATCACAAATGGTTTCGCAACCTGGCGATCTCGCAAATCGTCGCTCGAACGATGGAAGATCTGGGGATGAAAATGCCCAAGCCGCAAGTCGATCTCGACGTCATTCGCAAGGAATATCACCAGGCGGCGAGCGAAGCCGTTCACCGTAAGAAGAAATGAGACACCGAGGCTCGACCAACGAGCTAGTGGCCAACGCTTTTCGATAGAACGGACAATTTTGTGGAGCAACTTCGCACGCAAGAACCAGCACCCCTAGATCGTTTCGGCAGTCCCAGTGCTGCGCCAGAAGGTCCTTGGGCGAAACTAGGCCAGGGCGTGCGTCCGGTCACGCGCCGGGGAGCGATCCGCGACGGCTTCGCCGGATTCCAGTTGGCGGCGATGAACATCCCGCAGGCGCTCGGCTACACGAAGATCGCCGGCACCCCCCTGGTAACCGGTTTCTATACGCTATTGATGCCTCTGCTGGCATTTGCCGCATTCGGCTCGTCGCGCTATCTGGTGGTATCCGCCGATTCTGCGACGGCGGCTATTTTGGCCGGTGGACTGCGCGAGATGGCGCCGCTGGGCAGTGAAAAATATGTTGCCCTGGCGGGATTGGTCGCCCTGCTGACGGCTGTCTTGCTGCTACTAGCGCGGATTCTAAAGTTGGGCTTCTTGGCCGATTTCCTCTCGCAAACGGTATTGGTGGGATTTCTTACCGGAGTTGGTTTTCAGGTTGGGATCGCCGTGCTGGGTGAGATGCTTGGCGTGGAAGTTCACTCGCGGCGAACCATCGGGCAGCTGCTCGAAGTCGTTCAGAGCCTGTCCCAGGTACATCTGCTGACCGTGCTAATTTCCGCAGCCGTGATAGGGATTGTTCTCGGACTTCGCTCGATTGCTCCCAAGGTACCGGGTGCGCTGATCGCCGTGGTTGGTGCGATCGTGGTTAGCGCAAAGTGGGATCTCGCCGGGCGAGGCGTCGCCATCGTTGGTCCCGTGGCGGGAGGACTACCGCGCTTCAGCCTGCCCCCGCTTGCATGGCATGACATCCTTGCGCTCTTTCCCCTCGCCGGATCTTGCATGGTGATGATCGTCGCCCAAAGTGCGGCGACGGCGCGCTTTTATGCGGAGCGCCATCACCAGCGCCTGGACGAGGACGCCGACCTGGTCGGCCTGTCGGCAGCCAACGCGGCGGCGGCCTTTAGCGGCACCTTCGTCGTGAACGGCAGCCCGACCCAGACTGCGATGGTGGAAAGTTCGGGTGGGCAAAGCCAACTTGCACAAGTGGCTACGGCTGCGGTGGTGGCCCTGGTTCTGGTCTTCTTGACGAAGCCACTCGAATATCTCCCCCACTGTGTCTTGGGCGCCATTGTTTTTGTCATTGCCCTGCAACTGGTCAAATTCCGCAGCCTGGCGGACATTCGGCGTGAAAGTCCCGGGGAATATGCGCTTGCTCTGTTGACGGCGGCCATCGTCGTGTTCGTTGGCGTGGAGGAAGGAATCGTGATCGCGATGGTCCTGTCGCTGCTTCGAGTGGTGAAGCACAGCTATCATCCGCAAACGGGTGTGCTGACGGTGGACGAGCGCGGAACCTGGGAATTAAGACCTGCTCGACCGGGGATGATCACGAAGCCGGGTCTGGCCATCTATCGCTTCGGAGCGGCATTGTTCTATGCCAATGTTGGGCGGCTGTCGGAGGAGATCCGTGAGCTGGCCGGGAAGCGCCCGTCATCCCCATTGCGCTGGCTGGTGATTGATGCCGAAGCGATTCCCAACATCGACTACTCCGCCGCGCACACCCTGTGCGACCTGCACGCGCAGTTGGAGAGCTGCGGTGTCCACTTGGCTTTGGCACGCGTAGCCTCTTCTCTCCAATCCGACTTGGTTCGCCACTGCCTTCTGAATGTGATCGGTCCAGAATCCATCTTTCCCACCGTGCACGACGCGCTGGCGGCGTTCGAAAAGTTGCGCAATCTTCCCCAGGCCCCCCCTGCCCGAGAAGGGTAATATCACGAGGCCCGGCAGGCTGGTTGCGCTACAACCGCCGCGAAAACACTTGGGAGACATCCAAAATCCTTATCGCAGGTTCGTGCTGGTGTAGAGTTGGCCGGCGTTAAGCCGGTAGGCGTAGACCATCCAGTGACCGTCCGGCGTAATGGCGGCCTTATTGGCCGAAACATTGACGCTCGTCGCGGATGGCTTTAGCACCTGCCACAGTTCGCGCCGTCCCGAATTGAGTTCTACCTTGTAGATCGAGACGCCCAGGTTCAAATTGTCGTGAACTTCGACAAAAGCATGGTCTCTGTCCTCCGCCCAGCCAATCGGCGTCTCCTCCGGCTGAATGAAAGGGAGAGGGTGACTCCCCCCGTCCTTCAGAGAAACCAGTACCCATCCGCCATTCCGCTGGTCGAAGGTCGTATCTCCATCTGGCGCAATCCCGGCATCATGGACCGTAAAGTTCCGAACTGCGACCGGCTTTGGCACCGAGCCACTTTCGTCGGTCACAAAGCTGCGGACCTGTCCGGATTGGTCAGCATAGAGCAAAATGTGGTGACGATCCGGAAACCACCTTGCCCAACGCGCCCTGATTCCGTCCCAACGCAGGGTGTGTGCTTCGCCGGGTCCAACCGGAACGACTTTCACGGTGGCCTCCTTATTATCCACGGCCAATGCCCATTTTCCATCCGGCGAAAGATCTACGCCCATGCCGGACGTCATGAGAACGGGCGCCGAGCCGTCCGTTTTGCGAAAGTACACGTTGTAATTGCTCCCTCCGGCTGTCGAGACATCGGTAAAGAGAAGTCCGCTGCCGTCCCGCGTCAGCCTGGGATACACGGCGCCGAGCCAGCTGATATCCCGTGGGGGTGTTGATCCATGCTCGCCCAGGATCATGCCGTACGTGTTCTGTTCCCCGGAGACCAGGGAAGTGCCGGACTGCGTGACATCGGCAATCCGGGTCGGCGCGGTTCCGCAATACACGACCCGCTGGCGCCCGGATAGCGTGACCGCCCAGATGCAATAATCCTCGCCCGATTCAGTCGCTGAAAACCAAATCTCCTGGCCCGATGGCGACCACGCCAAGCCGGCGAGCGATTCCCACCCGGAAGAAACCGTGTGCACCTGACCGGACTTGTCGATGACGATGACATCGCCGCGGTCATCCGGAGGATTGGGATGACGGAACATGGCTACGTGCTCTCCGTCGGGAGAGAGCCTCAAATCGCTGAGCCATCCAGGATCTTCGAGCAACGTCTTTCCGATCGGGTATTGCACCCGCCACGCGTTGGGCGCGTTCTGGTCGATCACAGCAAGATCGCTGCCGTTCGGCGCCCAGTCCGCCTCGAAGACGTTTTCGAGCATTTCCCGCGGGGCCCCTCCGTTCATGGGAGAAGTTGCCAGGGTTCCGGACCACACGCGGTGGGCGAAAAATTTCGGGTGCGTCAACACCGCCATCTGACCGTCTTTCGAAATCGAAAGCAGGGCAGCGCCATGCAAACCTGCCGGCACAGAACCAGGATAATCTTGGCGAATGATGTAGGTATCGATGGCGCCGCCGTTCAGTCGCGCGCTGTACGCGATCGTCTTTCCGTCCGGCGCGATGCGGGCCCGAAATATCGTGCCGCTATCAAACGAAGCTTGCCGGAACGAAGGGGCCGAGAGAGGAGGTGGACGCAGGTACCACAACAAGAGACCGCCGGCCGCAAAACCGAGAACCGCGGCCATGGCGATCGCGGTCCAACGGCGGGGCTCAGCCGAGCTACTCATCACGGCGGCGTTGGCACCGGTCTTGGTGCTGGCTCCGCTCAGGGCTTCGAGCGCAAAGGCGAGATCTTTTGCGGATTGAAAACGCTGCTCCGGCTGCTTCGCAAGGCAGCGACGAACAATGCGGTCCATCCCCGGGGCAACCGGCGTGAGTTCGGTTAGTTCCGGTGGATCCTCTTTCAGAATCGCCGTCATGGTCTCGGCAGCCGTGTCGCGGCGAAACGCGCGTTGGCCGGAAAGCATCTCGTACAGGGTGGCGCCCAGGGCAAAAATGTCGGTGCGGGAGTCGACGGCGGCACCACGAACCTGTTCCGGCGCCATGTATCCCGCCGTGCCCATTACGACGCCCGCCTCGGTGGCCAGGTTGGTGGCGGTTTGCCCCAGGGAGCCAGCCTCCGGGTGGGCGCTGCTCGCGGAGAGCTTGGCCAGTCCGAAATCGAGAATTTTTACCCGGCCATCCCGGCGGATGAAGATGTTATCCGGCTTCAAATCGCGGTGCGTGACGCCCTTGTCGTGGGCAGCGGAAAGCCCGTGGGCGATCTGGGTTGCGTACTCGGCGGCCTTGCGCTGCGGGAGCGCTCCGTTCTCGAGTTCAGCTCGCAACGTTGCGCCGTCCAGCAGTTCGGAAACGATATACGGCGAACCGTTCTCCTCCCCAATGTCGTGAATGGCAAGAATGTTCGGATGATCCAGAGCCGCAATCGCGCGCGCTTCCTGCTCGAATCGGCGTAGACGGTCGGCATCACGCGATAAGGATTCGGGAAGGATCTTCAAAGCGACATCACGCCCCAGGCGCGTGTCGCGGGCGCGGTACACTTCGCCCATGCCCCCAGCGCCTAGGGGAGCCAGAATCTCATAAGGTCCTAGCCGTGTTCCCGAATGCAGTGGCATGAACGGCGATTATACCTAGACGTTGGCAGCGCGAGCGATTCCGGATGGACGAACTCCTCATCCCCTGGGGTAGAAAGAATCGCCGCCACCGATCGTACGAACTGCCGCGCAGAGTCCCGGCTAGGGACAGGTTAGAGTTAGAACTTCAGCCCGAGCGCGCCGCCGAGGAAAGCTGCGACCGGGGACATCTTGCGGCAAGCGGCCACAAAGAGCGTCATGAACTTCGCGCTGCACAACTGAGTGTCCGTGAACTCCACGGCCGTGCCGAGATCGCGAAGCTTCAGGTCTTCCACGAATTCATGATCGCTGGGGAAGCCACGCGGCGGGCGGCTGAGCTTGGCGGCATCGTCCCAATTGAGCAGTCTGCGGACAGCCCGCCATGGTTCTGGCTGCGACAGGATCGCACTGCGCACTCGCAACAGAGTGGCCGGGTCCGGATGCCACAGTCCACAGGCTGCGAACGAACCGCCCGGCTGGAGATGCAGATAGAATCCCGGAGAGTGGACGTCTTTACCCGGGTGCGAGAAGCGCATGGCGATATGAGTTTTATACGGACGTTTGTCGGGCGAGAATCGGGTATCACGGTAAATGCGGAAAAGGGACCCGCGGGAAGGGCGGGGATCGGCGACCAAATGCGGCGTGATTTCATAGAGTGGCGCCGCGAAGTCGGTGATAAAACGGAGCGCCGGCTGGAGGACGAACCTTTCGTATTCGTCCTTGTGCCCCAGGAACCAATCGCGATTGTTGTTGCGCTTGAGGCGAGTGAGGAAACGGAACAAGTCGGGGGTGAAGTAGGAGGGCATCGGAATCAACCCAAGATAAGAGGCGGACCCGGCCAAAGTAAAGTGCTGGGCTCTCGTTTCACTTTCTGGTGTCAGCCCCCCCGCGTGCAGGCTACGCCGCGCCGGCTGTCTCGAAGGTTCCGACTTCAGCATCCCAGATTCCTTCGAAGTCGACAAAATACCCCTGCACCTCGAGGTCCGGGAACGCCGACTTCAAGTGGGTAGCGGCGCGTTGCAATTCGCGCTGGTGATGGGCGGCCTCGGCGGCCGTGTCCCCGCCGAATCCGGCGACAAGGCCGCCGTAGGCGCCACAGTCGGAATGCAGCATTAGGATGACCCGGCGGGTGCCGTGGAGCCGCATGGATTTGCGGATTTGCTCCATCACAAATTCGCGGTCGCTCTCACACTCGGGAGACGCCATGCACTTTGCTCCACCGGCGATCTTGATGGGATCGGGAGTCGTGACACCCATGCGTTTCAGAAATTTTCGGAATCCAAGCTCGAAACGGTGATCGAAACACCACATGACGGCTGCGTCGCAACGATACTGTTCGCGCGAAGCCTCGAAGTGGAAAACTTTTTTCATGCGAGCCTCACTAGTTTGGAGGTGCTCTTGCTGTCGACAGATTCAGCCCCGAAGCGGTTCAACGACAGCCCGGTAACCGACCCGATGTGCACTCGCGTCACGTCCAGGTAACTAAGCTTAGCAGCCTCGGCGAACCTCTGGAAATTGATGTAAACTAGGCTCCTCCTACGGTGGACGTCCTAGGTGCTCGAATCCTGTGGGCGCCCCACCATCACGTAGGGAGTTTGGGTGCACTTGCGCGCCAAAACTCTCTCGCTGCGCTGGAGCGTCCCTGACTGGAGATATTTCGCCACTGGATGGAATGATCTTCCCAAGACTCGAATGCTGTGTGAGGTTGGGTGGTCTGTCTTGCGTGTGAAGTACGAGTGCTGTATACCTTCTACTACCTATGGATGAGACGGAAGCACAAACAGCCGGACCCGTCGGGCTCTTCTATGACGCATTCAAAGCCAGTCCCATCGGGATTGCTTTGGAGAACCTCGAAGGGCAGCCCCTCTTCGTAAATCAGGCTCTCTGCTCGATGCTCGGATTCAGCGAGGAGGAATTGCGCAGCAAGCACTGTGTCGATTTTTCTCCTCCGGAAGATGCAGCCAAGGATTGGGCCCTTTTTGAGCAATTGCGAATGGGTTTGATCGATCACTATCACCTCGACAAGCGCTTCTGTCGACGAGACGGGTCGCTCATCTGGGGACGCTTGAGTATCTCCCTGTTGAACGATCGCGCCTCCCCGATGGTAGTGGCGATGGTGGAGGACATCACCGGGCGCAAACGGGCCGAACAAGAACTCTCGCAGTCCAGCGAGCGACTGCGTCTCACCATGGAGGCTGGCGGGGTCGGGGGATGGGAATGGGAGATCAAGAGTGGGAAGAACTTGTGGTTTGGCCAGAAGCACGCCCAACTCGGAGGCAAATCCGAAGTTTCGGCCGAGGGATTCTGGGATCGGGTGCATCCGGAGGATCGCAGCTGGTTGCAGAAGGCTGTGGAAAAAGCCATGCAAAACCACGAAGAACTCAGAGTCGAGTTTCGCGTGACTTGGCCGGACGGAACGGTGCGATGGTTACAGTCGCAGGCGCGGTTTTTCTACGACTCAGATGGTGCCCCTGAGCGCATGCTGGGTGCTTCGGTGGACATCACGGCGCGCAAACGGGCGGAGGAAACCCTGCGCGAGAGTGAAGAAAAGTTTCGTAGTGTTTTCCAAGGTGCCGGCGTGGGCATGGTCATCGTTTCACCCGAGGGACGGTTTCTCTCCACGAACTCAACATTTTGCAATTACCTTGGCTATACGGAGGAGGAACTTCAGGCCAAGACCGTGCAATCGATTACCTCCCCCGAAGATTGGCCTGCTTTCTCAAAAAGGTTAGGGGAGGCCCTCCAAGAGAGGCGCGGTTTCCAGAGGTTCGAGAAACGCTGTCTGCATAAGAGTGGGCGCATCGTCTATACGGAAAGCAGTGCTTCTTTGATTCTCAACCGCGATGGTGTTCCACAGTATTTCGTCGGTGAGGTCTTGGACGTTACCAAGCGTAAAGAGGCCGAACAGGTGCTTTCGGGCATAAGCCGAAAGTTGATTGAAGCGCAGGAGCAAGAACGCCAACGCATCGCCCGAGAGCTTCACGACGATATCGGCCAGCGCCTTGCCCTGGTGGCGGTTGGATTCGATCAGATCCGACAGCATGCTCCCGCCCTGCCCCCTGACATCCTGCGACGCATGCGTGAGCTGCAGACCCAAACCATGGAGCTATCGACCGATGTCCAAACCATGTCCCACGCATTGCATGCTCCGAAACTGGAACTTTTGGGTCTAGTGGCAGCCATGAAGAGCCTGTGCCATGAGTTCGCCGAGCACCACAGAATGGAGATCGACTTCAGGGGCCAAGAATTGCCCGGCCCGTTGTCGTCGGACACCTCCCTTTGCCTCAGCCGCGTTCTGCAGGAAGCTCTACAGAACGCCGCCAAACACAGCGGGGTAAAACACGTCGATGTCCAGTTACGCGGAACCACCGAGGAGATTCAACTCATCGTCAGCGACTTAGGCAAAGGGTTCGACCTCAACGTGGCCTTGAAAGGCCGAGGTCTCGGTCTCACGAGCATGCAGGAGCGCGTGCGGGTGTTGAACGGAACGATCATGATTCGATCCAAGCCGATGGGTGGCACCACCATCCACGTTCGCCTACCCGTGAGGTCAGAACCTGCCGTTCAACGGGCGGCAGGATAAACTGCGAGCCACCGCACAAACCTGCTCCTGACCAGAAATGGGGCTTTACTTAGACAATGTCCATCCTGCCCGGAATGCTGCCGGGGGAACACCCACTTCTTCGTAAGTCGTAGTTTCCCGGTTGCCAGTCTCTCTCAATTGAATAGGCGCCTCTCGCTGGGACCGTAACGGCTCGATTGTACTCACCAACCCACGGTTGGGCCAAAAATTGGGCGCTTTTTTGCTGCAGCTCTACCCCATCCGGTTTTAGACACGGCGGCGGCCTAGACCGTTGGCGAGTCGCCCTTTCGGATCCAGGCAGCCGCCGGTTCCCGACCAGAGGAAGCCTAGAAAATGCCGACGTTGCCCGGCTAAGCGGCGAGTTTCTGGCCCAGGAATTCCTTGGCCTTGGCTACCTCCGAGTCCCACTTCGAGAGTTGCTCGGGTGTCAGGAAACTCACTAGACGCTCGCGGATGTCGGTGCGATTCTCTGCCACCCGGCGGATCAGATCTTCCTTGGGGGCGTTGGGATTCTGCTCCCGATATTCTTGCACCTTCTGGTAGGCGTCGGTCAGGAAGTAGTGCAATCTCTGCTTCTGGTCCTCCGAGAGATTCAAATCGGCCGCGAATCTCTTCAGTTCAGCGGCTACCTGTTCACGTTGTTCGGCGGAAAGAAACATGGTCGGTTCCTCCTTCAGAAACGCGGATGAATGTTGCGGTTGAGGTTCACGCCCTGTTTCACCCTTGCGGGCATTCCTTTGGGCGAATGTGTCTATTCATGTGTAAGGCCACGACTCCTGCGAGTGGCACTGTCAATTTTTGCTAGTCCCGGCTCCGACGCCACCTGTTTCTGCTTTCGGCTGGCAGTGGGATTATGAAGTTCTATACCGTCGGCTCTGTGGCGATGGTTTGTGGGATGAGAAGTTCTCACCGGATATAGACAGCGGAGTGCTCAGCACAGATTCGCTCGAACATGCTACCGCCGATGTCGCTCTGAAAGCTATCGAGGGGATATCCGCACAGAATATGAGCACCGTGGGTCTCGACTAGACTGGTGGTGTGTTGTTCGACTTGAATCGCCGCTTCCGCGTTACCTTGCGCCCACAGCAGAGGCGCGATCTGTCCACAAGCAACCACCCGGGGATGCTTCCCCTTCGCGGTCTTTGCCGCGGCCAGAAGAAGGTCACCGAAGCCTCGCAAGAGACGAGCTGGATCAGGCGTGCCTGCCGAGGCGGTTCCCCCTGGTGCTGGAACCATCAAGGTTGCGACCGCGTCCGCGGAATCGAGCGCGGTATATCTGCCCTGTTCCGCAGCCGCGGCGATGTCCATGCCCTTGGCTTGTAATCTCGATAGCACGCTATTCCTGTGGGACTGGTTCGCCACCACGATCGCTGCATTTCCGGCTTTGAGAGCCGGCTCTACGAACTGCGCCAGACTATCCAGGAAATATCGATCATCGGAATAAAAGACCACCTCATGGCGATAGACGTTGTCCTTGTCCTGCTGGACCGAGGCGGAAACTCCCTTGCTTCGGACCCCGTCCGGCGCTCGGTTCTCGGGCCTTTCCAGAAAACCATGACTAATGAATCGGTTGCCCACAAACCGTTCGCCCCGAACGACGGCGGTCACGGCGGCCAGCAACTCGCGTCCGGCATCCCGCTTTACAACGTAGCCTTCCCCGGTGCCGAGGGCTTCTTCGACCACTTCGGGAGAAGATTCCTGGCTGACGAACAGTATTTTCGATTGCGGCGACAGCTTCCGTATCTGCCGGGCAACTTCGATTCCGTTCAGGCTTTGGAAGTCCTATGTCGAGCAGGACCAGGTCCCGGGCTTTCCGGACTGCTTCTAGTCCGTCCGACACTTCACCGACAACTCTCAATCGTGAATGTTCTTCGAGCATCAACCGCGTGGAACGACGCCAAAGTTCATAATCATCCACCACGAGAACTCGAATGGTTGATCCTTCCACGGCAGTCCCCCAGGGGTTAAGCCTTACGCTTGGCGGATACTCTTGAGTAGAGCTTGAAGCCCGCCCGTGCTGCTAACGATGTACGAAATCTCCTGCCGCTAAGAGCGGATAAATATAGCAACTCCCCCAAAAAAGTGAGGAGATGTTGCCAGGTTTCGCAGGGAACGCCGCACAGAAGCATGCGAAAGAAGCACATCAATAGTAACCGGCACTGTCGATTTGTGCCAGAGCCGCAGCTTGGGGAGATGTCTCAGCCCTGGCTTACGTGCCCTAAAACAGAATCGAAGGCAAGTATGCACCTGCGGGTTCGTTGTACAGGCCCATCGTCATCAATGTCATTGGCTGGACCACACGCAGTCCATTCTCAAGGCACCAGCGGAAGAGTCCGGCATTGCGAGTCGGGACGAGAATTCCTGGTCCTTGCAACTCCTTGGCGGCAGCAAGCAATGCCTGCAAGTCTTCGTTGGCCTCGCCAACTGCGTGTCCGAAGAAGGCGATCGAAGAAGCGTAGGCTTTGATCCGCCCTTCCGATTCGGCGACCACGGCGGTTCCTTGCCCCAGCGCATCGCTAAGTTCGCCTCCGCGGTCGTGCCCGTGGACTCGAACACAAAGCTCGTTGCAGGCCGCAAGGTCGGTCGCTTGCGCCGGGCGAACTCGATAGCCCGGCGGCGTTTTACGAAGGGTTGGGCCCTGCATGCAGGCCAGCGGTTCGCGCACCACGAAACCCAGCTTCGCGTAAAGCGAGAGGGAACGACTGTGGTAGGCCGCCTGCACCAGACGGACGCCTGCGAATTTCCTCTGCGCGGCGCGCGTCAGGGCGGCTTGCATCAGTTGACGGCCCACGCTGCGGTTTTGGGTGCCGGGATCAATCGTGACCGGGCCAACACCAGCAATCGGGGTTCTCTCGTCCAGGCAGTTGCTTCCGATGATCTTTCCGCTCTGTTCCGCCACGATCGTGAAAAACGAGGGATGCGAAAACATCATCGAGAGCACATCGATAGCCATCTCGGCACCGGGAAAGTCCGCAGGGAAGTTGTGCTGATCGGCAAGTGTCTTGAAGGCCTTGAAACAGATTTTTCCGCACGCTTCGGCATCGGCGGGGGTAGCCCGGCGAATGACAATCGACGAATTCTCCCCCCTCATCGGTTGTGGTTGGGCGGACATGACGGATCGCCTCCTTATGGTAAGAAATGACGGCGGCACACCCAGCCTGAAGTCCGGGCTGACCGTCTCAAAACCACTGCCCCCAGTCCCCTTAGGCTTGCGGACGACGTTGTAAGGCCAGGCGGTCGGATCTGCGAGCGGGGTATGCGGCCATGGGCGGGAATGGTAGGTCGTCGAGCGAGAAACGTCAATTCCTATCGATCGCTGGCTGGGATCCACAGCCGGCGCCGGAGGCATGGATTGTCAGCGGCGGTCGACGCCACGGCCAAAGGCCGCCAGAAATGCCTAGGCTCGGGCAGGGAAGGACTTGTTCCCTAGCAGTAGAATCTTGAGGGTGCACTCGGCAGTGGTCGACTGTCGTTCGGGTTGCAGCCAGTTTCGACGCAGAGGGAGATCAGCCATGAGTTCTACCGAGCCTGGCAGTTCCTCAGAGCCCCGCAAGCAGCGCAGGCGGTATGAGCGAACAAAAACCGCGGTCGAGGTAGAGTTGCATTTGCAGGGACATACCAGCCCGCTTCGGGCCAAGACCGCGGACCTCAGTCTCGGCGGTTGTTACCTCGAGATAATGTTCACGCTGCCGGTGGGCACCAAGCTTAAACTGGTGCTGTGGATCAACGATGCCAAGCTGAATGTCGATGGGGTTGTCGTAACCTGTGACGTGCAAGTGGGGAATGGCATCCAGTTTACGGGCATCACCTCCGAAGACTGCGCCAAACTCCAACAATATTTAGCGGCTATCTCAGACGCATCGCCCAAGCCGTGATGTGTCCGATTCGCTCGCTGCCTTCGAACATCCATGGTTGACTCTTGCGATCGGGTTTCGATACTGTTTGCTGTCCGATCGGGACCTGCATCTTCGTCAGCATGCGATTGTGCCTTTTTCGAGTACAAGTCTGAACCATTTGGCTCGCGGCATCCGACCTCACTCCTTAAGTTGAGTCGCAGAAAGGGAGATCCTATGAAAGCGCGCATTGGGCTCGCGATTGTGTTTCTAGCGGCTGTCAGCCTTCAGGCACAAACCTTCCGCGGTACGATTCTCGGCACGGTGACCGATCTCTCTGGCGCCGTCCTGGGTGGGGCCAAGGTAACCGTCAAAAACGTGGGCACGGGACTCGAGCGCACCGGCGAAACCAGCGCCAACGGTAGCTATGCGCTGCCCGAGCTGCCGATCGGAACTTACACGGTCACGGTCACGATCAGCGGCTTTCAGACCTTCGTAACCGTCGGCGTTGTGGTCGATGTCTCGAGCGAGCGCCGCGTTGACGCCGTGATGAAGCCGGGCCAGGTGGCAACCAAGGTGGAAGTCTCGGGCGAGCTCTTGTCTCAGGTGGAAACGACATCCACTGAGATCGGCGGTACTCTGACTGCGGACACGATCGACTCTCTTCCGGTCAACGGGCGCGACTATCAGAAACTGATCTACCTGAATCCCGGCGTGTCCGGATCGCCGGACCAGATCACGGATTCTCCCGGTTCCTACGGAACCTTTTCCATGAATGGTTCGCGTGGCCGGTCGAACAATTTTCTGCTGGACGGAACCGACATGAACGACGGCTTTCGCAACGATCCGGCCATCAACGAAGCGGGTGTGTTTGGCGATCCGGCGACCATTCTGCCACTCGACGCCGTGGCCGAGTTAAAGGCGATCTCGAACTACCAGGCGGAATACGGGCGGAACAGCGGCGCCGTGATCGACATCGTGACCAAGAGCGGCACCAATGCCTGGCACGGATCGGCTCTGGAATACTGGCGCAGTGGTCAGGTGGGTGCACGCAACTACTTCAACTCCGTCGGCGGCAAGAATCCGTTTCACAACAATCAGTTCGGTGGCTCGCTCGGAGGGCCGATTGTCAAAGACCACACGTTCTTCTATTTCGATTACGAGGGCCAGCGCGAGACCGGAGCCCAGGGCGGATTAAGCTGTGTACCAGACCCGCTTCAGATTGCGGCGGATGAGGCGGTCAACGGGCCGGCGAATAAGGTCTCGCAGGCTTTGCTGGACCGCGATCCCTGGCCTGCTCCGAACATTCCCGGTGCCAGACCAACGCCAAGCCAAATCCTGAGCCTAGGTCCCAGCAGCCCATTCGATACCGGTTGCCCCAACGGTCCTAACCTCTCGACAGCCACCCTCTTCAGCAATAGTGTCGACAGTCTAATTGCCAAGGTTGATCAGAACTTTGCCTCAGGTTTGCTCACCGGCCGCTACTACTTCGGAAACAGCACACAGAGCTTTCCTTTTGCGCAACTCGCGGCCGGCATATTGCCGGGCTTTAACACCGTAACTCCCACCCGTGTCCAGCTGGTTTCGATCTCCTACGTCAAGAGTGTGACCGCATCCCAGGTCAACGAGGCCCGTTTGGGCTGGAACAGGTTCGCCGAAGGCTTCTTTCCGCAAGACTCGAACTTCAACCCCAGTTCCATCGGCCTGGATACGGGTGTCACCGATCCCTTTAACTACGGTCTGCCGGCGACGAGCGTTACAGGCTTTTCGCAAATTGGGGCGACAAAGTCGATTCCACGGCAGCGTGTCGATCAGAACTGGCATTTCATCGACAACTATTCGTGGAAGACGGGCCGGCACGATATGAAATTCGGTTATGAGTTTCGCCGAACGACCATCAGGCTTATCCAGAACAATAGCTTCCGCGGCAACCTCGACTTCGATACCCTGGCCACGTTCCTTCAAGGGGTACCCAACACCGAGGGGTCCATCTCCCTGGGCGATACTTTGCGCCACACTGCGGAGAACAATTCCAGCCTCTACTTTCAGGATGAATTTCGCGCCACACCGCGGCTGACCCTCAACTACGGATTACGCTGGGATTACTTCGGAGTGGTACACGAGGAGAACAATCTCTTTTATCAGATGTCTCCGGCGAATGGCGGTACGGAGCTACAGGTCGGCAGCCCCGGCGGTCCCGGCAGCCTATACAACCCCGACTACAACAATTTCGCACCCCGCATCGGTCTCGCCTACGATCTCACGGGAAAGGGCCGCACGGTGATTCGGGCGGGATGGGGCTTGTTCTACGATGCCTTTTCGCAGGACATCTTCGTCGGTCACGCCCCCTTTAACTGTGCCTTCTGTCCCGGGCCAGCCTATGCCGGGGTCGGGCCAGCCGCGATTTTTTCGGAAGGAGCAACGGGCAACGTTTTGGGCACCGGCCCGGTTTACGCCAGCCCTTCTCCACTCGGTGACTTCTTCGGCACGAACCCAAATATCCGCACCCCTTATGTACAGAACTTTAATCTGAATGTGCAGCAACAGTTGGCAAGCAAGATGGTTTTAGAGCTAGGTTACGTCGGCTCCCGGGGCACGAAGTTGTTCCGCTTCCGCGACATCAATCAGCCCACCCAGCAGCAAATCACCGCCGGCGACGAAGCGCAATGCGTCGCGCCCTACGTCTTCCCGAACTGCCCCGTTGTGGGTTACGGGATTTCGCGCACCGTCTTTCCTAACTTCTTTTACGTCAATCAGGAGGAAGCGACGGCGAACTCGAATTACAACTCCCTGCAAGCCAGCCTGCGGGTGAACGGTTGGCATGGGTTGACCTCGCAGGCCAACTTTGTCTGGTCGCATTCGATCGACAATGCCAGCGACCTCGAGGATTTCATTCCTAACGCCTCGCAGCCGAACAACAGCTATAACACCCGGGCAGAGCGTGCCAACTCGAACTTCGACATTCGTCGCCGCTTTAGTTGGAACCTCAGCTACGAATTTCCCCACCGTGGCGGAAGTCTTGCGAAGCTGAAGGACGGATGGGGCGTCGATAGCGTCCTCACCCTACAGGATGGTCAGCCCTTCAGCTTCAACTACAATTTTGAAGGCGACTACTCCGGGAGCGGCGAAGGCTTCGACCGCCCGGACATCGTGGGGCCAGTCCAGTACGGAAGTGTCCCCAACAACTTTATCAACCTCACCTCGTTTAAGGTGCCCTGCACTTTTGGCAACACCACCAACGACGGGACATCCGACGAGAGCAACTGCTTGACCGGGAGCCGTCACTTCGGGGACCTGGGGCGAGATGCTCTGCGCGCGCCGAGCTTCAAGGAGTGGAACTTCTCGGTGTTCAAGAACACCCCAATTACCGAGCGGGTGATTCTTCAACTCCGGGCGGAGTTCTTCAATTTTGTCAATCACCCCAACTTCGCCAATCCGATCTTGCCGGGTTTCATCTCCGATCCTGCGACCAATGGAATCGACTCGACCGGGCGCGGCATCGGCAATCTGGCCCTGACTGCAACCGGGGATGTCGGCATCGGCAACCCATTTCTCGGAGGCGGCGGTCCGCGGGGAGTGCAATTTGTAGGCAAGATTACCTTCTAACCTCGGTTCGCGGGATTGCCTTCGACCGCCGAGGCAGCGCTTGCGGTTTCGTGGGGTCACTTGGGTGCTGGTCACGCTCGCGCACTTCCGCGACGTGCCGGAAGCCTTGCTGGCGCAAGGCAAGCTAGAGTCGGCCGGTATCGACTCGCTGCTCGCCGACGACAATCTTGTCCGCATGGACTGGTTGCTCTCAAACGCCATCGGCGGCATCCGTCTCCAGGTCCGGCAGGACGATCTCGAGTCGGCTCGTGGCGTATTGAACGAGCCTATCCCTCCAGAATTCGGCGACGAAGCGCTGGGAGAGCCCTTTATCCAGCCGCGTTGCCCGCGTTGCGGCTCCCTGGACATTGGCTTTGAGAAGATGAATCGCCCCTGGACCTATGGTCTGTGGTTGCTGCTGTCGTTTCCTATCCCGATTCCCAAAGCCAATTGGAAGTGTTACAGCTGCGGCAGCGAGTGGGTTGAAGAATGAATAAGGTACCGGGAACCGGCCAGTTTGGTCCCGGTTCGAGTGCTGGGAGAGGCTAGTCAGCGAGTCTGCCCGCGGGAAGTTGACTTTTTTGTCACTTTTCGCCCACATTCACAGGCGCCGGGTTTATCATGAATAGCTACTACACAGAGAACTGGTGCAAATTGAGCTCCGGTTCCTTTCTGTATCCGGGAAGTCATATCAGTTCAGTTCTCTCACGGACTGTATCTGTAAGGAGTGACGTAGCAATGGCAAGAGCAAAAAACCCCCGTAACGGTACCCCATCCAGCAAGCAAGTAATCTCCATGTCGGAAGCGACCTCTGTGCCGTCAATTCGCAAGAAAGTCGGAGCGACTACCCCTACCCCGATTGATCTGGAGGAACAGATTCGTCTGCGAGCCTACGAAATCTGGGAGGAGCGGGGGCGACTCCCCGGTACTGAGGAGGAGGACTGGAAGCAGGCAGAGCGTGAAATTCAGGCCCGCAACGAAGAGCAATTCGCGTAAGTCATAGACAGACTTAACTTTACGTTGGATTTCGAGATTCGCTCGAGGTTGGCAAGTTCTTGACTGCGCCGCGGGGAGCTTTTCCTGTGGCCACGCGTCCTTTTTTGTTTGGCCTTAAGGCCTCCTGGTCTCGGCTTTCCGGTTGCTTGGCCTCTCTGTTTCTGGAAAAATACTCCAGGGTCTCCCCATGTCACAGATAGGCAGTTTTGCCCTCCTGATCGCGCTGGCTTTGTCCGCGTACTGCCTCCTGGCCGGGGCTCTGGCGCTCGGCCGCCAAACTGCGGGCGCAGCTCGCCTGAGCGAGACAGCCCGACGAGCTGGAATTGCCAGTTTCGCGGCAGTCTTTCTTGCCGCCCTCGTGCTGGTCGTCGCTGCATTCCAGAATGATTTTTCGATCGCCTATATCTTCCATCACAGCAACCGCGACCTGCCCGTGCCCTACAAGTTCGCCACTTTATGGTCAGGGCAGGAGGGCTCGCTCTTATTCTGGTCTCTCTTGCTCTCCGCCTACGGTCTGGTCCTTCGATTGCGCTACAAGACCGACCCCCGGTTATTTGCCTATGCCTCGGTCCTGATGGCAGCCGTCCAGGTGTTCTTTTTGCTGCTGCTGAACTTCGCAGCCCATCCCTTTGCCATCATGGAAGGGTCTCTGCCCGCCGATGGCAACGGGCTTAATCCCCTGTTGCAGTATCCCGAGATGGTGATTCATCCTCCCATGCTGTATCTCGGCTACGTGGGATTCACTGTTCCGTTCTCCTTTGCTTTAGCGGCGCTGATCATGCGCTACCCGGGAGAAAAATGGATCCACATCACGCGCCGCTGGACGATGGTGACGTGGGGATTCCTGACGTGCGGGATTTTTCTCGGCGCGCACTGGGCTTATTCCGTGCTTGGCTGGGGTGGTTACTGGGGGTGGGACCCGGTGGAGAACGCCTCTCTCATGCCGTGGTTGACCGGTACCGCGTTTCTGCACTCGGTCATGATGCAGGAAAAGCGCGGCATGCTCAAGACTTGGAACATGTGGCTGATTTTCGCGACCTTCATGCTCTCGATCTTTGGCACTTTCCTTACCCGCAGCGGCGTAGTCAGCTCGGTGCACGCCTTTGCGCAGTCTTCGATCGGTGACTGGTTTGTTGCCTTCCTGGTCGTAATCTTTGTCACTTGTGCTTTCTTCTATGCCAAGAACCGCTCGCATTTGCGCAGCGAACACAAATTGGAGTCGCTCGTCTCGCGGGAGTCGAGCTTCCTGTTCAACAATCTGCTCTTCGTCGTGGCTTGTTTCACCGTGCTCTGGGGAACGTTGTTTCCCGTGCTCTCGGAGTGGGTACAAGGCAACAAAGTTACCGTCGGCCCGCCATTTTTTAATCGGGTCAACGTTCCCGTAGCCTTGCTGCTTCTGTTGCTTACGGCGGTCGGTCCGCTGCTGGCCTGGCGCAGGACTTCCCTCGAAAGCCTGAAGCGCAACTTCTTGTGGCCGGCGCTGGGGGCCCTGGCGACGGGTGTGCTGCTCATCGCGCTCGGGATGCGTCCGTGGCAGGACACTTCCTATTTCTATTCGCTGGTGACCATCATGCTGTCGGTCCTGGTCGCCCTGACCGTGATTTCGGAGTTCGTGCGCGGGGGCCGGGTGATTGCCCGGCACACCGGCCAAAACCTGCTGGCCTCGATCGGCCAGCTGGCTCGCCGTAACACCCGGCGCTACGGAGGCTATGTCGTTCATTTCGGGGTCATCGTCATCATGATCGGATTCGCCGGTTCCGTCTTCAATCGAGATACGGAAAAGGAAATGGGGTACGGCGACCGGATGAGCATCGGTCCGTACACGCTGGTGTGCCGGTCCTACACCCAGGATGACAATCTCAATTACAGCAGCGAGTGGGCAGTCATCGACGTGCTCAAGGGCGGGAAGCACATTGACACCATGTATCCGGAGCGCCGCTTCTACAAGGCCAGCCAGCAGACCTCCACGATTCCGCGAGTCCGCTCCACCGTCGGATCGGACCTCTACCTGGTTTATGAGGGCCTGAATCAGGACACCGGCCGTCCCATCCTCAAGGCGCATCTTAACCCGCTCGTCATGTGGATTTGGGTTGGAGTCTGGATCATGATCGCAGGGACGTTGCTCGCGCTCGTACCCAATGCGATGCCGGCGCGCGTCACTGCCCCGGCGTACATCCAGGCCGAACCTGTGGGAGTCGGCGACTAGAAGTGCCTCCTGTCATCCATCGTCGTCCCGCCTTCCGAAAAGGCTTGCTGCAAGCGGCGCTCTTGCTGGCGGCCGTGGTAGTGCTCATGGGAGCAGGCGACGAGTCCGCCCGTTTCCGGGACCTGGGGCATAAGCTCATGTGTGCTTGCGGCTGTCGCCAGATCCTGCTCGAATGCAACCACGTTGGTTGCGCTTATTCGGAGCGCATGCGCGGCGAGCTGGTAGCTGCCGTGGATCGCGGAGACAGCGACGATCTGACGCTGCAGGCCTTCGTACAGAAATATGGTCCGACGGTGTTAGCGGCTCCCACCAAGAGCGGTTTTGATTGGGTGGCCTGGGTTGCGCCCTATGTGGCCTTGGCGCTTGGTCTTCTGTGGGTCGGCTACATGGCCCATGTCTGGCGCTCCCGACCGCTGCTCCGGCCGGCCGACCTTCCGGTTGCGGTTCATGGGGCCGAGCTCGAGCATTTTCGCGAGCAGGTGAGGAAGGAAACCGAAGCATGACGGTTGTGATGCTCGCCTGCTTATTGATTAGCTTCGCTGTTGTAGTCTACGTGTTCTATCTTCCGGCGAATCTGTATCTGGGAGAGCAAAAGACACGCGTATCCTTCTTGCGCGAACGTAGAGACGTTGTCTACGAGAACCTGCGCGATTTGAATTTTGAGTACAGCGCCGGGAAGTTTCCCGAAGCGGACTACCGTGCCATGAAGAATTCGCTCGAAGAAGAAGCAGCGGCCGTGCTGGCGGAAATCGCACGCCTCGAAGAGGCGGCCGAGACAGGTGCCGTCGGCCATAAAAAAGGAGCACGAAGTTGAAATCGCCGCGACTCCGCTGGGGATCGAACCGCCCTGCAATCCTGGTCATTCTTTTTCTCTGGTTCGGGTTGCCAGTCAGCCTTACTTCCGCCCAGACTACCCTCACGGGAACCGTCACCAACCGAACGACCAACAAGCCGGCAGCCGGCGATGACGTGGTTTTGCTCAGCCTCTCCCAGGGCATGCAGGAGGCCGACCGGGCAAAAACCAATGCGAGCGGCCGCTTCACGCTCAAGCTCGATGACGCCACAGCTCCTCACCTGATCCGGACGATTCACCAGGGAGTGACCTATCACCGCATGGCCCCTCCGGGGACCACTTCGGTAGAGGTTGAAGTCTACGACGCCTCGCCGAAGGTCGCGGGAATTTCGGTTACGGCAGATGTCATGCGGCTGCAAGTGCGCGGCAACGATCTCGAAGGCATCCGCCTGTTCGCCGTCGACAATAAGTCCAACCCGCCTCGTACCCAGATGAACGATCAGAACTTCGAGTTCTATCTTCCCGAAGGCGCGGAAGTGGTCCAGGCGATGGCTATGACCGCCGGAGGTCAGCCGGTCAACTCCTCTCCGGTGCCCCAGAAAGAGAAGAATCGATATGCATTCGTGTTTCCCCTGCGGCCGGGAGAAACCGAGCTGCAGGTCGCATTCCGCGTGCCCTACAGCGGCCAAGCGAGCATTCATCCCCAGCCCCTCTATGGAGCGCAACATTTCGTGGTGATGCTGCCCAAAGCCATGCACTTCACCCCCGGTCCCAAAGCCTCATTCGAGGCCGTCGCGGACCCAAAGCAACCCGACACCAGGGTCGAAGTCGTTTCCAATACAACCGTGGGGCAGCCAGTCGACTTCTCGATCTCGGGAGCCGCACAGCTCAACGAGAGCGCGGATAATCAGGGCGGCGGCGAGGCGCAACCGGGTGAAAGTGCCGTGGCGCCGCGCGACTCGCGCCCCGGTGGCGGGATCGGACCGCCCATCGACGCTCCTGATCCGCTCGAGAGGTATCGTTGGTACATTCTGGGCGGGTTCGCGATTGTGCTTACGGCGGGGGCCTTCTACATCGTAGGTGGCTCAAGGGCCAGGGCGACAGCCGAGCTGGCACCGTTAAAAGTCGAGCGGCCGGCGACGTCCAACAAGGCGAAACCGGCGGGCCAGCCTTCCGTTCTTTTAGACGCCTTGAAAGAAGAGATTTTTCAATTGGAGCTCGAACACAAGCAGGGTCGTATCTCGCAGCAAGAGTACGAAAAGGCCAAGGGCGCGCTCGACCAGACGCTCGAGCGGGCCCTGCGTCGAACCACCAGCAAAACTACCTGAAGAAATTTGCCTTTTCCCAGAGGCGCTCAGGTGTCCCAAGCTGCGGTAAACTTATTCTCCTCGGTTGGCGGTCGCCTACCTCGAAGGGTGCTCTCAGCTCGGTCGACGAGCTGAATCGATCGATTGTTCTGGGTCATCCAATGGAAGGAGAATCGACATGGGCAACACGTTCAAAACCGCGTTTTTGCTGACCTTCCTGACGCTCCTGCTCATGCTGCTCGGGCGATGGTTTGGCGGAACGAATGGCATGGAGATCGCGCTGATTTTCGCCGCGATCATGAACTTCGTCTCCTACTTCTTCTCCGACAAGCTAGCCCTCGCCATGTACCGGGCTCAGCCGGCAACCCGAGAGGACCTGCCCCGGGTGTATGCCACGGTGGAGCGACTGACGCAGAAGATCGGCATTCCCATGCCCAAGATCTATGTCATTCCCTCGGATTCGCCGAATGCGTTTGCTACCGGCCGCAACCCCAGTCACGCTTCGGTCGCCGTCACCCAGGGAATTTTGAACCTGCTCAACGACGAAGAACTGGAAGGCGTTCTGGCCCACGAATTGGGGCATGTCAACAACCGTGACATCCTGATCAGTTCGGTGGCCGCCACTATCGCGGGAGCCATTACCTATTTGGCGCAAGTGGCCAAGTGGGGGATGATCTTTGGCGGCGTCGAGCGGGATGATCGTGATCGTGGCGGAGGTCTGGCCGCGCTCTTGATGCTGTTTCTTGCCCCCCTGGCGGCCATGCTGATCCAACTCTGGGTTTCCCGCACTCGCGAATACCAGGCCGACGCCAGCGGCGCACACTACACCGGCAATCCTTATGCCCTGGCCAGCGCTTTGGCCAAGTTGGACGCCTACTCGCGCCGCGTGCCCCTGCAGGCTACGCCTTCAACGGCCCATCTGTTCATCATTCAACCGCTCCTGGGAATGAGTTTGGGGAGCCTCTTTTCCACCCATCCCCCTATCGCGAAGCGGATTGAGCGTTTGACGGGGCGGCCCTCCGAGTTGATGCAATAGCCTCAGCTCCAGAGCTCGAGCACGCCAACCAGACGGCATCCGAAAGAGTCGAGCCCTGCCTCGCAACCTCTTTATCGCCTGAGTCCCTAGTCCCGACAATTTGACATCGGGACCTGAAGGAGTAGGCTGGCAGCCAAAAATTCTTCCAGGAGGGAGTTATGTCTTCGGACTTGCTCTCCCGCTTCTCTGCCTGCATCAGGACGCTGACGCTAGCGTTCGTTGTGCGACTCTGCTTTGCGCTTCTCTTTACTCCAGCCGCCGCGGGCCAGGAGCCGTCCCTACCAGGGTTTCCGGAGATTCCCATTGATGCGACGGAGGATCAGGTTCGCCAGGGCATGGCGCTGGTGCGGGCGGGCGAGAAGCTGACTCCCAGAGCCTGGCCCAACGGTGCACGCGTGGCGGTGTGCCTGTCGTTTGACGTTGATAACGAACTCCTGTGGCGGCGCACGCCTCTGCCGGTTCCGCTCTCGCAGGGGGAGTACGGCGCGACCACCGGCCTGCCGCGGATTTTGGACTTGCTCGACCGGCAGGCGATTCCCGCGTCGTTTTACATTCCTGCGATGAGCGCGGCGCTCGACCCGCAGATGATCCAGGACATCGTACGCGGCAAGCGCCATGAAATTGGCGTGCACGGGTGGATGCACGAAAACCTGCCCACGGTCGGAGACGCCGCCAAGGAAGAACAGCTCTTGACGCAGTCGATCGAATATCTGACGAAGGCGACGGGCAAGCGGCCGGTGGGCTTCCGCGCACCATCGTGGGCGTTCAGTCAGTCCACGCTCGACCAGATTCTGAAAGCAGGATTTTTGTATGACAGCAGCTTCATGGCCATGGATGAGCCCTACGAGCTCGTGTCCAGGGGACAAAAGACCGGAATGATCGAGCTTCCCATCAACTGGATTGCGGATGACTATCCGTACTACGAACCGCAAGCCGCGGGCTCGCTGCCCGATCCGCAATTGGTGTTGGATGTCTACAAGGGCGAGTTCGATGTGGCCTACCAGGAGCGCACGCTGTTCATCCTCACCATGCACCCGCACATTACCGGACACCGGTCGCGCATTGCGGGACTGGAGAAGCTGATCGTTTATATGAAATCGAAACCTGGAGTGTGGTTCGCCACCTTGGACCAGGTGGCGGAGTACGTGAAGGCCGAGGAGAAACAAGCGAAGAGGTAGAGGGCAGAATTGATTTTTTGTTGCTCGAAGGCTGTAGAGAGCGGCCCGCATCGGTCTGGTCATCGCAGGAAGCGAATCATAACCTCCGTAACCGCCTCCAGCCCATCTCCCATAGTAGAATCGCCTTGATGTCCCGAGAGACCGCCACTGCCGTCTCCCATCGTGCGGCTCAGCTCGAGCTAGCCCTGCGCCAGGTGATACGAGGCAAAGACGACATCATTCGGCTGGCCGTGGTCTCCCTCCTCGCCGGCGGCCATCTCCTGATCGAAGGCGTTCCCGGGGTAGGCAAAACCACGCTCGGGCAGGCTTTGGCGCGAGCTCTCGATTGTAGCTTCCAGCGGGTGCAGTTCACGAGCGACATGCTGCCCTCCGATGTGCTGGGCATTTCGATCTACTCCGCCGTCGAGCAACAGTTTGAATTCAAGCGTGGGCCGGTCTTTACCCATATTCTGTTGGCGGACGAAATCAACCGCACGACCCCGAAAACCCAGTCCGCATTGCTCGAGGCCATGAACGAAGGCCAGGTTACCGTGGATGCGCACTCCTACAGTCTGCCGCATCCGTTCCTGGTGATCGCGACCCAGAATCCGGTGGAGCATCATGGCACCTATCCCTTGCCGGAGTCGCAGCTCGACCGGTTTTTGATCCGCGCGCGCATGGGTTATCCGGATCGCCATGCGGAAAGCGAAATTCTGCGCTCCGAGGCCGGAATCGCCAAGCTCGAGCACATGCGTGCCGTGCTGTCGGCGGCGGATGTGCTTGAGCTCCAGCAGGCGGTGAAGGAAATTCGTGTCGATGAGTCCCTGGTCGACTATGCGCTGACCATCGCCCAACGCACGCGGGAGTCGGAACATTTCTCTCTCGGGGTCTCTCCCCGAGGTTCGCTGATGCTCTACCGGGCCGCGCAAGCGATGGGCTTTCTTGCCGGCCGCAACTTCTGCACCCCGGAGGATTTCAAGCGTCTGGTGGTGCCGGTCTTCGCCCACCGTATCGTGGTCAATAGCGCCTACGGCTCGACTTTGAAGAGATCGGAACAGGCCGAGCTGCTCATCCGCGAAATTGTCGAAATGACGCCGGTTCCGATGTGAGAGCCGGGAACATCGTACCCCACCCTATCCGCGGCTGATCCTAAACGTCCTGGCCAGTTTCCCTGCACTCGTGTGAGGAATTGGTCATGGGCATAGGCTCTGGAGGATAATGTCCGCCATGCCATTTCTTCGCTACCTCATGCTGCTGGCGCTCATCGTCTGGCTCGGCGGACTGATTTTCTTCGCTTTTGTGGTCGCACCCACGGCTTTCTCCGTGCTCCCGACGCGCCATCTGGCGGGCAACCTTGTGGCCCGTTCGCTGCAAGGCCTTCACTGGATGGGCATCGTGGCCGGCATCGTCTATCTGGCCAGCTCCCTCGTGTACGGGCGGGTTTCAACCGGCACTTTTGCGCCCTTCGCCGCCCGCCACTGGATCGTCATTCTGATGCTCATCCTTACCTTGGTCTCGCAATTCGGCGTCGTTCCGCGAATGGACACGCTGCGTGCTTCGATAGGAGAGATTGACGCCGTACCACTCGACAATCCCGCCCGGGTCGAGTTTGACGCCCTGCATGTCTGGTCCACTCGGCTGGAGGGAGGAGTGTTGCTGCTTGGCCTGGTGGCCACTTACCTCACTTCGAATGCCTGGAATCGACACTGAATCGGTGGCTATCCCGCAGCTTGATTTTGGCTACAACATTCTCATCATTTATTCTCGAACGTTGGCCGCCGCGCGCTGACGGCCGAGGACATTCTGGATGAAGACTGGCATCATCGGCCTGCAGCAGGCGGGCAAGACATCGCTGTTTCGCATTCTGACCAAGGCGCATCTCTCCGAGCATGCCCAACGGGAGGCGCATGCGGGAATGGCCAAGGTTCCCGACGAACGTCTCGATCGTCTGGCAGCGCTCTATCACCCTAAAAAGCTGACTCACGCCTCGGTGGAGTACGTGGATGTGGGGGCCATCGGCCAGGAGGCGCTCAAGGAGACCACCTTTGTCGGGCATCTCAGAAACGTAGACGCCCTGGCTCACGTGATTCGCGCCTTCGAGGATCCGACCGTGCCTCACGTCGGGCCGCTCGATCCGCGCGCTGATATTGCAAAGGTTGAGTTTGACCTGATGGTCAGCGATCTTGGCCAGATCGAAAAGCGCATGGAGCGGGTGACGAAAGATCTGAAGAAGATGCGCTCGGCGGATCTGGAAAAGGAGTTCGAGCTGCTCGAGCGCGCCAAAGCTCATCTGGAGTCGGAACGCCCGCTCCGGGAATTAGAGATGACCGCCGAGGACAAGAAGCGCTTTCGCGGCTTTATGTTTCTCAGCGAAAAGCCGGTTCTCTACGTCCTGAACGTCAGCGAGAGTCCGGACCTGGGGAAAGAACTCGAGGCGGCGGTCGCGAAGTTCGGCCTCTCCGAGATAGCCTCCCGTCCCCAGGCGGCGGCTGCCGCGGTTTGCGGGAAGATCGAAGCAGAACTGGCGGACATGACCGAGGCTGATGCCGCGGAATTCCTCGCGAGTTACGGGCTGCAAGAAAGCGGTTTGGTACGGCTGATCCGCGCCAGCTATTTCCTGCTGGGCCTGATCTCATTTTTTACCGTTGGCGAGGACGAATGCCGCGCCTGGACCATTCCCGTCCATACCCGGGCGGTCGATGCCGCCGGGGCCATTCACACGGATCTGGCAAAACACTTTATCCGTGCCGAAGTCATCCGCTGGGACAAGTTGCTCGAGGCGGGCTCCGAGGCGGGCGCGCGAAGTCGGGGCACGCTTCGTCTGGAAGGTAAAGACTATGTGGTCGAAGATGGTGATGTCCTCCATGTCCGGCATAGCGGATAGACGCCATCGGCAGCGTCCACCAACTCACGAGCGAGTCCAACTGCTTTTCTCACTCCGCTTCTAGGCCGTGCGCCGGCTTTATCCCAAGCGCGACTCTCGGCCGGTTCTGCGTCTTGGACTCGGGAAACGGAACCTGAGAGAACTGGTATCATCCTCCCGCACGCATGAACAAAATCGCTCTCAGTCTTCTGCTTGGCCTCACGGCTGCCGTGGCCAATATTTTCGGCGGTGCGATCATCGTGCAGAAGCACTGGCATCGCTCCTATCTCAAATATTTCGTTGCCCTGGGCGCAGGGTTCATGCTGGCCACCTCGATCGTGGAGGTATTTCCGGCGAGCCTGGAGCTGCGGGGGAAGGACGCGGCTGTCCTGGTTCTGGTGGGTTACCTGATCATTCACTTCTTTGAACATACGGTCACCCCGCATTTTCACTTTGGAGAGGAGACCCACGAAGATCAGTTTGTCGAGGCCCACAAAGGGTACTCGGTGTTGCTGGGGCTCACCATACACACCTTCTTTGACGGAATTGCCATCACCTCAGGGTTCCTGGTGTCCAACTGGCTGGGTTGGATCATCTTTGTCGCCATCTTCCTCCACAAAATTCCGGAAGGATTTACCATCACCTCGGTGATGCTGGCGAGCGGACGCAGCCGGCGTGTGGCCTGGGGAGCCTCGGTGATTCTGGGTGCCGCGACCTTGATCGGGGTGGCGGTGATGGCGGCCTACAGGCGGGAGGTGAGCTTTGCCTTGCCACTCTCGGCCGGTGTCACCCTCTATGTCGCGGCTTCGGATCTGATGCCGGAAGTCAACCGCGAGCCGGGAGTCGGAACCGCTGTGGTTGTCTTTTTAGGAGTCGGGCTGCTGGTGGCTTTCGACCAACTCTTTCACATGCACTAGCCGGGGCGTGCGGGGATTATTCCACCACGCGCTTCGCCGTGTATCCCTCACGCGCAATGATCTGATATTTCACATCCTTACCCTTCTGATCGCGCACTTTGAGCGGGCCTCCGTCGGGAGCGGCCACTTCCACTTTCAGCTTGCGGTAACTGCCGTCGAGCTTGGGGTTGGTGGGATGGTACGCGATCTGGTACTGATTGCGAATGTCCCCGGCAATCGAGTGAAAGATCTCGGGATATTCGGCCTGAAACCGCGGCTGGTAAAAGCGCCCGCCGGTCAAACGGGCGAAGGTCTGCATCTCATTATCCGCTTGCAGATAATCCATCTGCGAGACCGGGATCCCCGCCCCGCGCGTCATACCGGTGCAGTGGTTCACCTCGCAGTATTCCCGCAGGGTCCAGCCAATACTGATGGGGAAGATGGTCACATCTTTGGTGGTTTTGACCTTCTTGGTGATCTGGTCGAGATTGAGCTTGCTGAAACTGTCAAACCCGGTGGAGATGAGAATAATGTACTTATGACCTTCGACGCGGTCCAAGCGATCCAAGGTGTCGTAGAGTGCGTCGAATAAGTTGGTCTCGGAAAACCCCGGGATGCGCAACTGGTTCAGCGCCCCGAAAATCGCCATCTTGTCCTGGGTGAAATCCACCAGAATGTAGGAATGCATGTCGTAGTATTCGACCGCCACCCAGTCCTCTTTCTTCAGGCTCTGGGCAAAGCTGTAAGAAGCTCGCAAAGCTTCGATCATGAACGAGTAATTGGTGGCAGCGTATTCCACCAGCAGCACAGCCGTGATCGGCGCCTCGGAGATGGTGAAATTGCTGATGTTCTGTTGCACGCCGTCTTCGAAGATCTTGAAATTTTCCTTCTTGAGATTGGAGATGAACTGTCCATCTTTGGTCGTGACCATCACCGGAACCTCGACCAGGGGCACGTTCACCTGAATCGAATAGTCCGGCATGCCTTCGATTTTCTTAGGCTTGGGGGGCGGCGGCGGGGGAGGGGGTTCTTCCTTCTTGGTCGGGACCGCGTAGGGGCCGACGTCGGAGTTGGGGCCACCATCCTCGGCCGGGGCTGGCTGCTGGTTGACGCTGGGTGTGGTTGGCGTCTGATTCTGCGCTTGAGTTGCAATTCCTTGCACAGATAAGACGGCCACGAGCAGTCCCAGAAGCCAAGCCAGGATCGGCTTTTCCCCTGCCGTGGATCGAAAAGAAAACTTTGAAGGCATCACTTTACCCTATGCTAGTATAGACGCAGAGCTTCGCAGTGGGGATGTTTTGCTGGTGCTTTTACGAATCTCCCGCCGGCAAACCGAAGCCAAGATTAAGGTTTGCGTTTAGGGATCTGTGGGTCATCCCTCGGGGAATACAGTAATGGGACGAGCCGTTCTGGCCACTGTCGTACTCTCCTTTTCGTTTGCTCTCGCCGCCAGCCAAAGCTCCAAACCGGTTGACACCATTCCAGTAAGCCAGATTCATGCGGGCATGCGCGGGGTCGCCTATACCGTGTTTCAGGGCACCAAGCCGGAAGCTATGGAGGTCGAAGTCCTCGGAGTGTTGAAGAATGCCAACGGACCGAAGGGCGATGTGATCTTGATCCGCCTGGGCGGCGCGAAGGCGGAATATAACGGTGTTGTTGCCGGCATGAGCGGCAGCCCGGTCTATTTGGATGGCAAGCTAGCCGGGGCTGTGGCATTTCGCATCGGTGAATTCTCGAAAGAGCCCATTGCCGGTGTGACGCCGATCACCGAGATGCTCGAAATCAATGCCCTGGACCGCAGCCCGGCAGTACCCTCGGGCGTGGAGGCGAAAGCCGCTGCCAACCTGTCGAGCAAAACCGCGAGCCCCGGCATCGATGGCACCCCGAGCGAAGGGTTCGCCAACTATCTCACTCCGATCGATACACCCCTGGTCTTTAGCGGATTTACCGAGGACGCCGTCCAGCGTTTCGCCTCCCAGTTCGCCTCTGCCGGGGTTGTGCCGGTGATGGGCACGGGTTCGGTGAGCGATGCCGCTCAACTGGAACCGCTCGAACCTGGTTCGGCGGTGAGCGCCATTTTAGTGCGGGGAGACATGGACATTGCCGCCACCTGCACGGTCACCTACATGGATGCCGATCATTTGCTGGCCTGCGGTCATCCCCTGCTGCAATTCGGGATGGTGGACATGCCGATGACCAAGGCCCAGGTGCTGGCCACTTTGGCTTCCCCACTCCATGCCTTCAAAATTGTGAATGCCACCGAAGCGGTGGGCGCTTTTGTCCAGGACCGCCACAACGGCATGCTCGGAGAATTCGGCAGGAAGCCGGAGATGATCCCGGTGACGCTTACCCTCCGCGGCGAGTCGAGCGACAAGCAGTTTCACTACGAGATCCTGAACAACGCGCGTTTGAGTCCGGTGGCGATGATGGCGACGGTGTTCAACGCCTTGCATGGCGTGAACGAATACGGCGAGGAAGCCACCTACCGTATGAAGGGCCGAATCCACGTGGAAGGTTACCCGGACGTTACGCTGGAGAATATGTTCACCGCTCTCGACAGCGGACCGCCAAGTGCCATGCTGGCGGCGACCACCATAGGGGAGCGCTTCAGCCGCATTTACGACAATCCCTACAAGACGCCTGCCATCCGTGGCATCGAACTGGACTACGATATAGAACGTGATCACCGTTGGGCTCGTCTCGAGACGGCTCATACCGACATCATCGAAGCCCGACCCGGCGACAACATCACGATCGAGGCTCTGCTGCGGCCCTATCGGGGTGAAGGCCTCTTGGAGCACATCCGCGTTAACATTCCCACCTCCACTTCCAAAGGTCCTTTGCGAATCCTGGTCAGCGACGGCGACACGCTCGATCATCTTCGCCATAGCGGCTCGCTGCTGGCGCGCAAGTTGGATTTGGCTTCGACCATTTCCCTGCTGAACAAGGAGCGAGTCAATAACCGAGTCTACGTGTCGCTGCTCGAAGCCGATCCCGAAGCCATGGTCGCCGACAAGGTTATGCCGTCTTTGCCGCTTTCGATCATGAACGTCATGGATGGCATGCGGGGTACGCAGGACATGGTGGTGTCGAATGAGTCCTCGGTCAACGAAGCAGCCACTCCTCCGCTCGACTACGTTGTGGTCGGCGCCCAGGTGTTGACCATCAATATCAAATAGCGGGCGCAGCTCGTCTCTATCGCCGGGTCACATCCCCACCGATACCTCGGCGCCGGGTGGGCGCCATGCTAATCTAAGTCTTCCCCAAATCTTTTCGTTGAGGTTCGAACTTTGGCGATGCGCCTAGCTAGATGCTCGGTTCTTCTATGTCTGATTTCATTCTCCGTCTTGGCCGGTGCGCAGGGCACGCGCAGCTGGGAACAGTCGAGCTTTGACGACCTGGTGAAAGGTACCGCCCAGGGGGTTGCCATCCTGAGCAGGGGCGGCCTGGAGCTGGCTCCAGCCTTTACCGCCCTGACCACCACCCCATCCACCTACCTTTGGTCGATTGCCGCCGAACCCGGCGGCACGCTGTACGCTGCCGCGGGTTCTCCCGCCCGGATCTATCGCATTGCCGAGGGAAAGTCCAAGGTCATCTTTGCCCCTCAGGAACTGCAAGTCCAGGCTCTGGTGGTAGATAGGGGAGGCGCGATCTATGCCGCCACCAATCCAGATGGAAAGATCTACAAGCTCGTGCGCAGCGGTACGGCGAGCAAGCCAGCAATTGCATCCGACGCAGATTCGGAATGGAGTTCCTCGGTTTATTTCGATCCCGAGAGCAAGTACATATGGGACCTGGCTATCGATGCGGCGGGCAACCTCTACGCCGCCACCGGCGATCAAGGACAAATCTTCCGCATAACTCCCCAGGGACAACACTCGATTTTCTTCAAGAGTGAAGAAACCCATATTCGCGTGCTCGCCTTCGATCGAGGCGGCAATTTGATTGCCGGCTCGGATGGAAGCGGTCTGGTCTATCGCATTTCTCCTCACGGGGAAGGCTTCGTCCTCTACAGCGCGCCGAAAAAGGAAATCACCGCCCTGGCGATTGGTCCCGACGGCAATATCTATGTGGCGGGCGCAGGCGAAAAGCACGGCGGAGCCGGTGCCGCCGGCTTTGCCATGCCGATCGCGACTCCGCCTTCGACCGGAGTTGGCCCGCAGACTTCACCGCCCGGCCCCGGAGCCGCGGCGAGCACTCCCTTGCCGCTGGGCACTCCTTCGACGGCTAGCGCCACCGGCGGCTCGGAGATTTACCGCATCTCCCCCGACGGCTCGCCGGCGCGGATCTGGAGCTCACGGGAAGATCTGGTTTACGCTCTCGCCTTTGACAGCCATGGCCGCTTGCTGGCGGGAACCGGGAATCACGGCAAAATCTTCGCCGTCGGCCGCCCGGGTGAGTTCCGCGATCTGCTTACCGCCGCGGCCAGCCAGATCACCGCGTTCACGCCCGCTCCCCAAGGCGGGTTGTACGTCTCCACCAGTAATTTGGGCAAGGTATTTTTAGTCAGCGCCAATTCCGCCGCCGAAGGAACCTACACGAGCGACGTGTTCGATGCGCATATCTTTTCGCGCTGGGGGCGACTCGAGTTCCGCGGGGCGGGCAAGCTCGAGCTGTTTGCGCGCAGCGGCAATGTGGATAACCCGGATCGCAACTGGAGCGACTGGAAGCCGATCGAGGTCGCAAAGGACGGGCTGGTCAATGCACCCCCCGCCCGCTTCATTCAATGGAAAGCCGTGCTGCACTCCGGAGATCCGGCGCCTCGCCTCGAAAGCGTGCGGCTCAACTATTTGCCCAAGAATGTGGCGCCGGAATTTGACGAGGTTACCGTACAAGTGGGAATGCGCTACCAATCGCTGCCCAAAGTGCCGGGCACGGAAGGCAACCAGCCCCACTTTGACAGCCCCCCGACCACCGTGCACGACCGGGACTCGGTCGGGGTGAAGTGGAACGTGCACGACGATAATGACGACCAGATGGTGTACTCGGTTTACTACCGCGGCGATGACCAGACCCGGTGGCTGTTGCTCAAAGACAATCTGGTCGATAAGTTCTACTCCTTTGATGCCTCCCTGCTTCCCGATGGGGGATACACGGTGAAGGTGGTGGCATCGGACGCTCCGTCGCACTCCCCCGGGCAAGCGCTCGCCACGGAAAAAGAGAGTGAGCGTTTTGAGATCGATACCACTCCTCCCCGCATCGAGAACCTGGCGGCTGCCTCCGAGGGCGGGCAACTTCGCGTGAGTTTCCGGGCCGTCGATAGCTTTTCGGCCATCAAACGCGCCGAGTACTCGATCGATGCCAGCGACTGGCAATTTGTGGAACCGGTGGGCGAGATCTCCGATTCGAAGACCGAGAACTACGATTTTCGCGTGGCCGTTCCCGTGGACCATGGATCGCCGGGTTCACCAGGGCCCAAGGGCGGCTCGGGAAGCCCGGAGGAACACGTCGTCGTCGTGCGGGTCTACGACCGCTATGACAATTTGAGCTCCGCGAAAACCGTGATCCCGGCCAGGTAGCCGGCTCAGCCCTCGACGGGCTCCAGTTCGCCCGTGGCCGCGGGGTTCACTTGCCGCAGCTCGGGAAACGCCCACGCCCAGATGGCGATGATGACGAGCGTCCCCACCCCACCCAGGACCACGGCCGGTACCGTTCCAAACCAGTGAGCCGTCAGCCCGGACTCAAACTCCCCCAACTGGTTCGAGGCGCCGATGAACAGCATGTCGACGGCATTAATCCGTCCCCGCATGGCATCGGGCGTGCCGAGCTGAATCAGAATAGCGCGAATCACCACGCTAACCATGTCGCAGGCTCCGACCAGCAGCAGCGCAACCAGCGACAAGATCAGATTGCGGGATAGGCCAAAGAGGATGGTGAAGATCCCGAAGCCGGCTACGCACCACAGCATGGTGGGTCCTGCCCGGCTCTTCAAAGGACGGTGCGCGATCAGCACGGCCATGACCGCGGCACCCACCCCGGGGGCGCTGCGCAGTATCCCGAGGCCCCACGGTCCGGTATGAAGAATCTCGCGGGCGTAGATAGGAAGCAGAGCCACGGCTCCTCCCAGCAAAACGGCAAACAGATCGAGCGTAAGGGAACCGAGGAGCAGCTTGTGTTCCCAGATGTAGCGGAAGCCGACCAGAACGCTCGCCAGGCTCAGGGGCTCCTGAGGACGCGCCTGTTCTCGCACGCGAATGCGGAGCATCGAGGCGACCGCGCCGAGCGCAATCAGCCCAGCGGTCGCATAAACCGGGGCCGGTCCATGGGAGAGCGCATAGACCAGGCCGCCGATGGTCGGGCCCAAAATGGTGGCCGCTTGGAAGACGCTGGAGTGCCAGGCGACGGCATTCGAAAAATGCTCGGGTGCCACCAGCTGCGGCAACAAGGCGCGGCTGGCAGGGAAGCTGAACGCGCGCCATAGGCCGACGAGCGCCACAACCAGGTAAATCGGCGCCACCGAACGGGTGCCGGTCCAGGCAATGGCGAGGAGCAGGCCGGAACAGAGGCCATAACCCGCATACGAGAGGGTCAGCAGAGAACGTCGATCGAAACGGTCCGCGGCATGACCGGCAGGCAGAAAAAACAGGATTCCCGGCAGAAACTGGGCCAAACCGACCAGCCCCAAATCCAACGGACGCTTCGTGATGTCATAGACTTGCCATCCCACGGCCACGGATTGCATTTCCAAGCCTACGACCACGAAGAAGCGAGCGCTGACGTAGGCCGTGAAATTGGGATAGGAAAAGGCGATACGGCCCGAGGACCCGGAGTTGGCGGATGCGGCCACGGTGACTTAACTCTACAATGTTTCTGGCCATGGTTCGATCGCTGAAGCTGCTTGCCTGGTTGGCCTGTGTCGCCTACTCGACCATTCCTTGCTTCTGGGTCTTGATCCATTCCCGTGCCAAGATCTGGCGATCCTGGAGACGCTCACCTTATTTAGTTCTGCTGCCGGCTTGGGTCCTCGTCGGGACGGCCGTTGCCCTGGTCACGGCCCCCTGGCGCTACCAGGGGCTGTATTCGACTCCCTGGGCTCTGGTGCCGGCGATTCTGCTGTTTTCGCTAGGACTGTGGCTGTATGCCAAAGGCGGCAAGACGTTCCAGGCCAGCCAGCTCGGCGGACTTCCCGAAGTCATCTCCGGGCACGGCGAGCAGCGCCTGATGACCGGCGGAATTCGCGCGCGTATCCGCCATCCTATTTACCTCGGGCACCTTTGTGAAATGTTGGCCTGGAGTGTCGGCACCGGGCTGGGGGTTTGCTACGGGTTGACCGTCTTGGCCGTGATCGCCGGCTGGATCATGATTTCCATGGAAGACGCGGAACTAGAAGGAAGGTTCGGCGCTGAGTTCGTCGCCTACAAGCAACGTGTGCCCGCACTGTGGCCGAGGTTGACGAAATGACGAAATGATCCGACCGAGGCCCGACGAAGTGCACCGGAGGACCTATCCCGGGCCACTCGCTGCCATGAGTTCGTTGGTTCCCGGCGGCCCTCGCGAACCGGAACGAGATATGATGAAAACAGCGGTTCGATTCGTGCGGGTGGAGAGAACCATCGCCAGTGAGGGCGAGATCCTAACCGGTCGGACGAGGGAACCGCGCTAGCCATGCGCTTTGAACTCTTCGTTGCCTCCCGTTATCTTCGGGCTAAGCGCCGGCAAGCCGTGATCGGTGTGATTACCGCCATCTCGATCGCGGGTGTCGCGGCCGGCGTGGCGTCGCTGGTGATTGCGCTCGCCATCAATAACGGATTTCGCGAGGATCTTCAGGATCGTCTTCTCGGCGCGAGCTCTCACGTCAACTTGCTCCGCGTTGAGAGCGATGGAATCAAGAACTGGCGGCCGCTCATGGATCGCTTGCTCGCGCAACCCCATGTGCTGGCGGCTGCCCCCGCCATCTATGAACAGGTCCTCATCTCGCGCGGACCGCGAGCTCGCGGCGCCGTGCTCAAAGGCATCATCCCGGCTGATGAGCGCAAAGTCAGCAACCTGCTAGGCAGCGAGTCCTCCGGGTCGGGGAGCGCGCTCGACGACACCAGGCCGGAAACGCCGGCCACCCCGGACTCCTCGCAGGCAGGCGGCGCGCCGGACGCTCTCGGCGACATCGAGGCCCGCCGTGCCAGAATGCCTCCCGTCATCCTAGGCAAACAGATGGCCGATGATTTGGGTGCGACGGTTGGCTCCGTAGTTCTGGTTACGAGCCCGCAAGGCGAGCTCACGCCCTTCGGCATGGTTCCCAAATACAACCGCTTTCGGGTGGCTGGGATCTTTAACTCCGGATTCTACGACTATGACTATTCCTGGGCGTTTGCCGGTCTGAACGACACGCAGCAGCTGTTCGGTCTGGGCGATGAGATTTCCGTGCTCGAGTTCAAAGTGGATGACATCTACAAAGCCCGAGAGATTGCGAAGGAGCTTGAACAGAGGGCAGGAACGGGCTTCATGACCACCGATTGGATGGAGCAGAACAAGGCCATCTTCCGCGCTCTGCGCCTGGAACGGCTGGTCACCTTCGTGACCATTGGCCTGATCGTATTTGTGGCGGCGCTCAACATTCTGATCTCCCTCACCATGATGGTCATGGAAAAGACCCGGGATATCGCCGTGCTGATGTCGCTCGGGACACGAAGGTCCCAAGTGCGGCGTGTGTTCATCGCACAAGGGGCCTTGATCGGCATCATCGGGACCGCCCTTGGCCTGCTTTTGGGTTATTCGCTTTCCTGGTTGGGAAGCCACTACCATCTGCTCTCCCTGGCTCCTGAGGTGTACTCCATTGATTACGTACCCTTCGCGCCGCATGCCATCGATGGAGTGCTCGTCGCCCTGCTGGCCATCGGAATCTCGCTGGTCGCCACCCTCTATCCCTCGTGGTCGGCAGCACGGATCCTGCCCGCCGAGGCCCTCCGTTATGAATAAAGGCCCGGTCGCGCTCCTTCCGCCTACCTGGAAGGTTCCTCCGGCGCACGCTGGTAATGCTCGCGCGGTTGGCTGGCGATGACCTCGGTCATATACAGGTTTTTCAATTCTGACGTACAGTTTCTGGTACAGGATCTGGGGAGGAGCAATGGCGTGCTGCTCGTGTTCTAATGGAACGAAGCCGGGGGCCTTGAAGGTGGCCGGAGCCTGGCGCTGTCCTTTTAGAGACGAGGAGCATAGCGGTTGCATCTAAATAGCCAGGTTCTAGTGCGGGTGGAAGGCCTCAAGAAGGTCTTCCGGTCGGGTACGACAGAATTGCAGGTCTTTGAAAATTTGTCATTTCAGGTCGCACAGGGCGAAATGGTGGCCATTGTGGGCGAATCCGGCGCCGGCAAGAGTACCTTATTGCACATCCTGGGCACTCTTGATGGGCCTTCGGCAGGTGACGTATACTGCGCCAACCTACGCCTGAATTCGCTCTCCGAGGAGGGGGCCGCGGCGCTTCGTAATCACGAAATCGGCTTCATGTGGCAGTTCCACTATTTGTTGCCGGAGTTCACGGCGCTGGAGAATGTGGCAATGCCCCTGTTGGTTCGAGGTTACGCTCGCGAACGAGCACAAGCGCAAGCTTCGGAGTGGCTTCGTTCCGTCGGCTTAGAGGAACGAGCCGAACATCGCTCCGGGGAGTTGTCGGGGGGAGAGCAGCAGCGCGTAGCCTTAGCTCGCGCGCTAATCACCCAGCCTAAACTCCTGCTCGCGGATGAACCGACCGGGGATCTCGATAGCCACACCGCGGACGGGGTTTTTCAACTGATCGCCAGGTTGCATCGCGATTGTCAACTCACTTCGCTCATTGCCACCCACAACCTCGCCTTCGCTCGCCGTTGCGACCGGGTGTTGCGGTTGCAGAATGGGCGCATTGCCGAAGTGGCGCCGGAGGCTTTGCCCGCATAGCACAAAGCGGCAATTGACTTTTGTCATGGGGCGTGCCGAAATGATAGATAATGGGAGTTCCGGCCCAGCAGGAAGGGGGCTGGGAAGGGGTGCTAGAAAAACTGGGAAGTTTAGGGGCTGTAGAGACTCTGGTTGGCAACGGGATTGCTAGGTCCCTAGCCGGTCTGAGAGCTTGACGCGAAGGGTGGTTTTCGAGCGTAACGGGGGGTAGAGTCTTATGTTTGAGCGCTATACGGAGAAGGCGAGACGCGTCATCTTTTTCGCACGCTATGAAGCCAGCCAGTTCGGGTCACCTTATATTGAGACGGAACATCTCCTGTTAGGACTTCTCCGGGAAGACAAGGCTCTTACCAACCGTTTCTTGCGTTCCCACGCTTCGGTGGAGTCGATTCGTAAGCAGATCGAGGCCCACACCACCATCCGCGAGAAGGTCTCGACTTCGGTTGATCTTCCTCTGAGCAACGAGTGCAAGCGGGTCCTGGCCTACGCCGCCGAGGAAGCCGAGCGGCTCTCGCACAAACACATCGGCACCGAACATTTGCTATTGGGTCTGCTGCGCGAGGAAAAGTGCTTCGCGGCCGAGATCCTGCACGAGCGCGGCCTGCGGCTCTCGACGATCCGAGAAGAACTGGCGCGCACCAGCCAGGAGAAAACGCAGCCGCAGCGGCAGAGAGAATCATCCCTGCTCAGCGAGTTTTCCCGCGACTTGACTCAGGCTGCCATGGATACCCAGCTTGATCCCTTGATTGGGCGGGAAAGTGAACTGGAACGGGTGGTGCAGATCCTTTGCCGGCGCACCAAGAACAATCCCGTGCTGATCGGCGAGCCCGGGGTGGGCAAAACGGCGATCGTCGAAGGTTTGGCGCAACGCATCGCCGACGGCGAAGTGCCGTCCTTCCTCGCCGACAAGAGAATTCTGGCTCTGGATCTTTCCTTGATCGTGGCCGGCACCAAATATCGCGGCCAGTTTGAAGAGCGGCTCAAGACCATCATGAAGGAGCTGATGGAGTCGCAGAATTCCATCATCTTCATCGATGAGCTGCATACCTTGGTGGGTGCGGGTTCGGCCGAGGGTTCGCTCGATGCGGCCAACATTCTCAAGCCGGCTCTCTCGCGGGGAGAGATCCAGTGCATCGGGGCCACGACTCCGGGCGAGTACCGCAAATCCATTGAAAAAGACCGTTCGCTCGAGCGACGTTTCCAGGCGGTGAAGGTACCGCCGCCGAGCGAGGGCGACGCCACCAAGATTCTGTTCGGCATCAAAGACCGCTACGAGAAGTTCCATGCGGTGACCTACACCGACGATGCCATCAACTTCGCCGTGGCGCACTCCAATCGGTATATTCCCGACCGCTTTCTGCCCGATAAGGCGATTGACTTGGTCGATGAGGCCGGAGCGCGGGTGAAACTGCGCCAGACCTCGCTCCCGGAGGAGATCACCGAAGTCCAGAAGCGCATTAAGTTCATCGTGCACCGCATGGAGAACGCGATCGCCAACCACGAGTTCGAGAAGGCGCGCTTCTATTCCGATGAGGAACGCAAGGAGCGCGAGAACCTGCGGGCTCTCCGCGAAAAGTACCACCTCGATGAGTCCTCGACCGGGGTTGTCGGTCGGGAGGACATCGAGGACGTGGTATCGCGCTGGACCGGGGTTCCGATCACCTCGATCAAGGAAGAGGAGTCGCAAAAGCTGCTGCGCATCGAGGAGGAGTTGCACAAGCGCATCATCTCGCAGGATAAAGCCATTCTGGCCCTGGCGCGCGCCATTCGCCGTTCCCGGGCGGGGTTGAAGAGCCCGAATCGGCCGATCGGCTCGTTCCTGTTTCTCGGTCCGACCGGCGTGGGCAAAACCGAAGTTGCCCGCACCCTGGCTCAGTTCATGTTTGGTACGGAGAAGTCGCTCATTCGCTTCGACATGTCGGAGTTTATGGAGAAGCACTCGGTCTCGAAGTTGATTGGCTCGCCTCCCGGATACGTGGGCTACGAAGAGGGCGGGCAGCTTACCGAGCGGGTGAAGCGCGCTCCTTATTCGGTGGTTCTGCTCGACGAGATTGAGAAGGCGCATCCGGATGTATTCAACATCCTGCTGCAGGTATTCGAGGACGGCCAGCTTACCGACGGACTCGGCAATACCGTGGATTTTAAAAACACCATCATCATTATGACCTCGAACATCGGGGCGCGGCACTTGCAGAAGCGCGAGGGCCTCGGGTTCCAGTCGAGCAAGGAAGAGATCGTCTCGGAAAAGGTGCACGATTTGGTGATGAACGAGGTGAAACGCACCTTTAACCCCGAGTTTCTGAACCGCCTCGATGAAGTGATCCTGTTTAGTGCCTTGGGTGAGAATGATCTCATCCAGATTCTCGAGCTCATGGTCACGCAGTTGAACCAGAACCTGGCGCAGAAATCGATCACCGTCACGGTTACGGATGAGGCCAAGAAATGGATCCTCAATCAAACTCTCGGGGATCGCAGCTATGGCGCACGGCCGCTGCGTCGGGCGCTGCAGAAATACATCGAGGACCCGCTCTCGGAGGCCCTCATCCAGGGCACGATTACCACTCGTCCGGCCTTCATCGAGGTCTTCCTCGAGGACAACAAGCTCTACTACCGTCCCGTGGATTCAGAGAAAGCCGAAGGCGTGCTGCTCTACGAAAACTAGTTTTCGTTCAGATTTTAACCCTTAGCGTTGAGCCGCCAGCGAATGCTGGCGGCTTTTGCTTAGAGATCTCCCGTTGGGTGGACGCTGATTGCGCTGGTGACATTGTTGTTCCGATCGTGGCAATCCTTCCAGTCGCTGGTGTGATGGCGGTTGTGTCGTACCGTAACTATCGACGGGTCAACAGATTAAAGTAGCCAACCGACTGGCGGGGAGATGGTATGCTATTTGCCATTTTCGTGTTCCCCAAGGGAAGGCCTGGAGGCAAGTATGTCGAATCACGAGGCGGAAAATGGCGAGCACTTCCTCTATCTGCCGGAAACTGTCGAAAAAATTGATGTCTTTAAGATCGCCGCGAACGGAGCACTCACTCTGACCAGTACCTCTCCCTTCCTCGCACCCTCTGACAACGTGGTGGCGGTGTTGAGCCCCAATGGTCGTTTCCTGTTCACCAGTAATCAGTCGTCTGGGGTCAATAGCTTTCAGGTAGGGAGCATTAAGAGCCTAGCGGGTTCGCCATTCAACGCAGACCTTCTGTCATCCGGGGGCGTGTCCGTGAATAAGGCCGGCACCTTGCTGTTCGTTTCGGACTTCGATAGCTCGTCCACGCAGTTTAGTGTCATGAGTATTGGGTCGAACGGTTTGCTGACGCTGTCGCCAAGTTCTCCGATTTCAACTGGCCAGCAAGGAGGCATGTTTTCTCTGGCAGCCTACCCACCGAAGACCTGTGACGCATCCGCAGCCACGAATTGATGCCGGGGAAGGTGAGATCGTATGCTGACCCACCAGCCCCAGAAGCCCAGCCTGAGGCGGTCGATATGAGAGGCGTCGATTCCGAGCGGCAAGTCTTGCGTTTGGCCCGGGTCCTTCTGGTGGCGGCCAGTCTGGTGTCCGCCGCCGAAGCTCAGCAAGCTCCAAACCCCCACGACATCCCGGTGATGGACGGAGAGGCCGGCCCCTGTTCCGTGGCATTTACGGTCACCGACGTGAACCGGACACCGGTCTACGACGCCAGGATTCGGGTGCATATCGAGTACGGATTTGCCGGCGTGCGGCGTCTCGATCTCGAGGCTGCGACCAATATCGACGGCAAAACGCAATTCAAGGGTCTCCCCAAGAAAGTCAAAGGCGGCATTCTTTATTTTCGCGCGGCGCAAGGAAATCGTGAGGGGTCGGCCAACTATGACCCGGAGAAAAGCTGCGGCGGCGAAACTGACTCCATCGTCCTAACGGAAAAATAAGAATGTAGGACTGCCCCGGGCACATCTAAGGAGATACCCCCCGGCACAAGACTTCCTAAGGAGGCAGCCAAAGCATATGGAGAAGGTCAACATCCGGCAAAAATTCGCTCAAATCCATGAATACTGGAAACCCTACATCGCCGCTGAACTCAACGGGCAACAGGTGAAGCTGGATAAACTGAAAGGCGAGTTCGTCTTCCATCACCATGAGAACGAAGACGAAATGTTCCTCGTGGTCAAAGGCCGCTTTCGCATGGAATTTCGCGATCGCCACCTCTGGATTGAGGAGGGTGAATTCATCGTGGTGCCTCGTCGAGTCGAGCACCGGCCGGTGGCCGACCAGGAGTGCTGGATTCTGCTGTTCGAACCGGCATCGACACTGAATACCGGTAACGTCGTGAACGAGCGTACCTTGCGGGAATTAGAGCGAGTTTAACCTCCCCTCGGGTGCAGCTCTCCTGCGGCCGGGTTCGCCTCCTCCCCGGCCCGGCGCACGCTTCTAGGGGTCTCCCGGAAGCAAATTTAAGGGCCAATTACGCCCCGTAAGCTATAGATTGGCAACGAGATACCCTTACCCCCTCGGACATCGCCTTCCGTACCCTAGGAAAGCCGGGAGGAACGCGCGAGCATAGAGGCTCGGTTTTGTTGGGCCGATAACGGCCTCCCCCCAGGAATGCCAGTTTCTTCAGCATGGAAAACAATCCACAAGGTTCAGAAGAGCCTGTCTTGAGCGCCTGGGAGCGAGCTTTCCGCAGCGTGCTAGGGGTGTTTGTGCTGGTCAGCGTCGGCCTACTGGCCCACTATTATCCGCCGGAGGCCACCAGGGAGGTCCAGCAGGAAGTCCAAGGCCTGCGAGGCGAGGTCCAACGGCTCAAGCAGGAGCAGGCGATGCCTGCCCTCGTGCTGAATCGTTACCGTAACTCCATTGCCTACATACACGGCGTCTACGACATCAGTTTCGACGGCCAGTTGCCCCCCGCTCTTCGGGCACGGGTGTCAGGAACCGGTTTTGTGGTCGCCGAGGGACTGCTGGCGACGAACCGCCACGTGGCCGAGCCCTGGTATGAAGATCCCGATTCCGCCCAACTGATCAAGAAGGGCGCCCGTCCCCATCTGGAAAAGTTGATCGCATTCTTTCCCGGATTACCTCAGCCGGTGAATCTGATCCCGGCCGCTTTATCGGCGCAAGGCGATCTGGCTGTACTGCGCATCGAGAATTTCCAGGCTGTCGGCCCCCTCCGATCCCTGCCTTTGTCCGAGCTGCCACCGGACCCGGGCGAGCTGGTCTCCGTCGTGGGGTACCCCATGGGAGTCTTGGGCATGGTCGCGAAGTCGCCTACGGCGGTCTATGAAAGGCTGGCCTTGCGTCACGATGATCAGAACGCGGCCAGTGAATTGGCCGCACTCTCCCTGATTCGTCCCTCCGCCACCTGCGGGCACTTGGGAGATGTCGTGGGTGACAAGCTGATCTACGATGCGCCCACCGCCCATGGCGCCAGCGGTGGCCCGGTCTTCAATTCGCAGGGTGAGGTGATCGGCGTGAATGCCGCCTACATTGACGGTTTCTCGGGCGGGACCTTGGGGGTATCGGTGCGGGCCCTGCGACCCTTAATCGCATCCGCCCAATCGAAAGCTGTCAAGCGCTAGCGCGTCACCCTGGATCGCCGACGCTGGGGCAACCATCCCGGCTCCCGCACATGCTCCTCTTCCAGGCGGCGCATGTGCGCGGCCATGATTCCCGGCCTGCCTAAATAGCCCACAACTTCACGAGGATCATGGCGGCTGACGACCGGGAGGCGGCCAATGTTGTTGCGCAGCATCTTGGCCGAGGCCTCGGCCAGCCGTTCATCTGGGAAGGTCACAATGACCTGGCGCGTCCCGGCCTCGAGAAGAGTTCGACTGCCACTGGGGTCATTGTCAAGCGCGCGCAGGACGTCTCCCCGGGTGATGATCGCGACCAACTTTCCCTTCCCGTCCACCACCAGCAGGCCTTGGTGGCGGCTGACCTCGGGATCATGACGGGTGATGCGATCCGACAACTCCCCGACTTTCATGTCCGCAGAAATCGTGGGAGCTTCTTTGTCCATGGTTTCGGCCACCGTCATCTGCTGAAGCACATCCGCCTCGTAGTCCTGATGGATGTAAAGCCCTCGGCGGGCCAGCTTTTCCGTCATGATGGACGCTTTGGGCATCAGCATCATGGCGACCCCATCGGCGATCACACTCACCAGCATAAGCGGCAGCACCGCGTTGTAATCACGGGTGATTTCGAAGGCGAAAATGATGAAGGAAAACGTGGCGCGCGACGCTGCGCCGAACACCGCCCCCATGGCGACCAGAGCAAAAGCCCCGGGAGATAGACTAGCCGCGGGGAAAACTCGCTCCATGGCCATGGCGAAAATGCCGCCCATGGCGGCACTCGACATGAACATCGGGGCCAGCAGGCCGCCAGAGGTCCCCGAGCCAAGGGAAATCACCAAAGCCACGGCCTTCGCCACCATGACGATCGCCAGCAGCTTCCATCCCAGGCTGGCATTCAAGATATCGCCAATCGTGTCGTAGCCAACCCCGAGAACTCGAGGTACGAAATAGCCAATCACGCCCAGGCCAAGAGCGCCGATGGCTGGCCACCACAGCTCGTCTATCGGCAGCTTCTCGAACTGGTCCTCCGTCCAATAGAGCAGCTTGCTGAAACCCACGGCGGCCAGCCCGCAGAGAACACCGAGGATCAGGTAAAAGGGCAGCGCCCGCGGGACCCCGAAATCCATGGCCGCGACCTTGAACATCGGGCCAGATCCCAGGAGTTGCATGTGGACGGCCGTGGCCAGCGTGCTGGCAATCACCAAGGGAATGAACGATCTTGCTTTGAACTCAAACAGCAGCAGTTCGATGGCCAGGATGACACCCGCAATCGGCGTATTGAAGGTAGCCGACATGCCCGCGGCCGCCCCGCACGCCAGGAGCACCTTGCGTTCGGAAGCGGTGGTGTGAACCGCCTGCCCAATCAGCGATCCGAAGGCGCCACCGGTTTGGATGATAGGCCCCTCAGCACCGAAGGGGCCGCCGGTGCCGATGGCAATGGCTGCGGAAATGGGCTTCAAGATCGCGACCCGCGGCGCGATGCGGCTGCGGTTGACGAGCACGGCTTCCATCGCTTCCGGAATGCCATGGCCCTTGATCTTAGGCGTGCCATACTTGGCCATGAATCCGACGATGATCCCGCCGATTACCGGAACCGGAATCACCCATAGGCCCAGTTGGTTGTGCCGCGCGCTGATAAACTCGGCCACAAAGCGATGATAGAAGGCAATGTTGGTAAACAGCCCGATCAGGTTATAGAGCACATAGGCGATCAGCCCGGCAATCAGGCCGATTCCCGCCGCCAGCAACGACATCAAAAACATGCGGAACTGCGCCGGCTCGGCGGTTCGCACGTCCCCCACTTGCGTACCGGTGGCGCCGATGGTTGCCGGGGGAGGACCGCCATTGATCACGATGCTCGAAGCATCTTCCATGATCTCGAATTCTTCTCCTTAAGTCTTGGAGGCAGCTCGCGAAAAGGAGCCTTTGCGATTCTTGCTCATTGGGATGGTGCGGCGCAGTGCGGCGATCAGAGCCGGCCCTTGCACCCGGAGCTCGGCACGATGATCGAGCGAAAGCTCCTTTAATATCCTTTCCCCTTTGCGAGTAAGGGTTAACAGCACCGCACGCCGATCCTCGCCTGCCCGCTCCCGCCGCACATAGCCGCCTCTGGCCAGGCGGTTCACCAGTTCGACGGCGCTGTGATGCTGAATCTGCAAGCGCTGCGCCAATTCTGTGATCGACGGCCGCACCCCATGGGGAAGGCCTTTCAGGCTCAGCATGAGCTGGTGCTGGCGAGGCTCTAAGCCGCTTCGGCGGGCGGCTTCCTCGCTAAAGTGAAGAAACTTCCGAATCTGGTAACGCAGCTCGGCCAGGGCCTGATAATCAGCCACGGTAAGAGACCTTTCCATCGCGGACGGATTCCTCTGTCTTCAATTCAATCGTATCACGATATATACGGACGGGCCTAGCGGGGAGGCTGGTAACCTCGTTACTTCGGCGTTCGTTTCCTGTCGGGTCACCCACGCTCTCCTGCGGGGACGCCACTCGGCTATAGGGAGGACGACGGCGAACCTGCGCAGGCTGGTCTTTCCGACTTAGGCTCCCAATTTCTCTTTCCCCGGAAGCCATTCCAAGAACTGACCGGAGCGAACGCCCGTCGCGACCTTGCAGAGCTAACCCGTGAAGGGTCTGGAGGTAACGGGCCGGCGTCTCTCGACCACTCTGGCTGCTGGTTCGGCCTCTCGACTGGTTGATTGAAAGTTGCTGCCGTTTTCGAGTAAGCTTCCGCATCCCCCGAAGACCCGTAACCGAATCGGGGTGGAAGGGCATCCGGTGAAGAACTGGACTTGGCTGAGGTTGCCGGCAGCACTTTTCTGTCGTTCATCCTCGAAGTCCGTTCATCCATTGGGCAGGTTCAGGCTAGCGAGGGGGCGTATGCGGGGCTTACTGGGCAGGACAATTTCGATCAACCTTATCGTGGCGGCATTCGCCGTAGCAAGTTTCGGGCAGGGCGCGACCGGAGCCATCAGCGGCACCGTCCAGGACCCCAGTGGCGCCTACGTGCCCGGCGCCGAAGTACGCATCACCAGCCAGGATACCGGTGCGGTCGTGCGTACCACGAAGACAGATTCCAACGGTTCTTTCACGGCCACGCTGCTCCCGGTGGGAACCTACACGGTGAACATTGTTAGCGGTGGCTTTGCCCAAGGAAGCTTCCAGGGCGTCGTCGTGCGCGTAACCGAAACTACCCGCCTCTTGGCTACGTTGCGGCCCCAGGCTGTGCAGGAGAAAGTTGACGTTCAGGCGCAAGTGCAGGCCGTAGACACCACCCAAGCCGCTACCGGCCAAGCCATTGAATCGAAAACCATCCGTGAGCTTCCGCTGGCAACGCAAAATTTTCAGCAAGTCCTCACACTTTCCACCGGAGTTTTCAGCGACCTGAATGCCTCCGCCCAGTTGGGACGCGGCAGCAACAAGATTTTCGTGAACGGCCAGCGAGAAGACAACAATAACTACTTGATTGAAGGCATCAGTGCCACCGACTACAACGTGGCCCAGAACACCAATGTGCCGCTTCCGAATCCCGACGTCCTGGGCGAGTTCAAGGTCCAGACCTCGCTCTATGACGCTAGTCAAGGGCGCAACGGCGGCGGAAATGTCAACGCCATTCTCAAGTCGGGAACCAGCACGCTGCATGGAGACGTCTATGAGTTCTTTCGCAATAACGTGCTGAATGCCAATGAATATTTCCTGAAGCAGGCCGACCAGCCGCGACCCGATGTCAAGCAAAACATCTTCGGCGGCAGTTTAGGCGGGCCTGTCGGCAGCGAAAAATTCGGCTTCTTTTTCGTCAATTACCAGGGAACCCGCCAGCGGAGCGGGGAATCGCCGGGCACGTTCATCAACAATCCCGGCTTTCCGGTCTTGCCCCTGGACCGATCCGACGCGAGCCTGGAGTCGGTATTCCACGTGCCCTTGATCGATCCCGTCATCAGCAAGCTGCTGAATTTTAAGAGCAACCAATTCGGCAATTTCCCCGGGGGCTATTTGATCCCCTCGATTCCAGGCGTTCCCGGCGCCACGGCGCCTTTGGTGATCAGCGAACCCGGCAAATACACCGACGATCAGTTCACCACCAATTGGGACCGCGACTTCCGAGGCGGCAATGACAAGCTTGCCGCGCGCTTCTTTTTCTCCAACTCGGACTCGCAGCTTCCCTTCGGGGCCGGCGGATTGCAGGAATCACTGGGCTCGACTCTGCAGACCAGCATCAGCGCCACCGATCTCGATTTTCCTTTCGCTCTCCCGGTCAACGCCAGATTTCTGACCATTGACGAAACGCATCTGTTCTCTCCTGCCTTGGTCAACGATTTCCGCTTCGGCTATGTGCGGATCAACAACAGTCTCAACAATGTGAATCCCGTCACGGCGACGGATTTGGGTATCGATCGTCCGACCAACAATGTCACGCAGTCGATCTATAAGTTCACCCTGAACAGTTCAGGCTTCCAGATCGGCCCCGCTCCATTCGCCAACCAAAACCAGGTGCAAAACAATTTTAGCTTTGTCGACAATTTCAGCTGGGTTCACGGGGCGCACGTGCTGACCTGGGGAGGCGAGTACACGCGGGTCAATCTCAACAAGATTTTCCCCCAGGTTTTTAACGGTCAGCTCATTTTTGCCAATCAAGGCAATGGCGGGCTCACCGATTTCCAGGAGTTTCTCGAAGGAGCGCCGCCGTTCAGCTTCGGCGGCGGCGGGGTGGATAATCACGAGTATCGCCTGAACGACTTCGGCTTCTTCGTCCAGGACGACTGGAAACTGCGCCCGGATTTCACCCTGAACCTGGGGTTGAGAACGGAGATTTTCGGCGCCTTCCACGATGATCTCTGCCACATCGCAAATTTCAGCTCCCAGCTTTCCGATCAGGGCAAGTATCCCTACATTTATGGCGGTTGCGCGAACAGCCTGGGAGTGCCCGGCCTGCACGCCACCGGCAGCAACACGACGTTCAATAACAATTATGCGACTGGCTTGGGGCCGCGCATCGGCTTTGCCTGGGACCTTTTTGGCCACCACACGACGTCGATTCGCGGTGGTTTCGGAATGTACTACGTCCGTGAGGATGTAGGAAACGTCGATCAGCTCAGCTTCCAGGCACCGTTCTTGCCGGTCGCCTCCGGCGGCGGCCTCCCGGGTTGCGCGGCCACCTTCTTTTCACCGAACGCTCCCGCCAATTGCATTCCTTTGGGCCTAAAGGCCAACCCGAATGCGCTTCCCGCCGGCGGCGTGATTGAGCCAGGTTTCGTTCCCTGTCTCGCCCACTTTCAGGGATTCGTAGCCAATGGTACGGCCAACCCTACCCCCTCCACCACGCAGACTCCGGCCTACGCTTGCAATGGCGGACCGGGGGTCCTTCCTTCCACTGGGGTTTTCGACCTGCTCGAACCGCAACATTTTGTTACGCCCAATACGCAACAGTGGAACTTGACCGTGCAACGCGAGCTCACCAGAAAATGGGTTCTGGAGATTGGCTACGTGGGGACGCATTCGATTCATCTGCGCGAGACCCGAACCAGTCTGCTGTCGCAAGAAGTAAGCCCGTCCGACCCCTTGATTCTGACTGCCCAAAACGGTCAGCGGTACAGCATCACTACGAATACGCTCTCCAATGCACCGGCACGCACCCGCGGGCTCGGCCTCAACGGATACGCGGGTATGCAGCTGTTCGCCGATGATGCCTATTCACACTACAACTCGCTGCAAACCACGGTATCGCGCCGTTGGGGCGCCGGGTATTTCCAGGCGGCTTATACCTTCTCGCGGTCGACCGACGCAACCTCCAGCGGCAACACGGCCTTCAATACGGCCTTCAACGATGAATCGACCTTAACTCCGTCTCGCGGTCTCTCGGATTTCGACCGCACCCAACGATTTGTTGTGAGCTACCAATGGGACTTGCCGATCTTTAGATCAGCCAGCGGCGCCCAGGGGGTATTGCTGCGCGGCTGGTCGATCAGCGGCATCACCATCTTCCAGTCGAACACACCCTTCTCGGTGATCGACTCGGCGGCGGGCAGCGCCTTCATCGTTCCCGGATTCACCACCACGCTGGGTGGGCAGCTGGCTCCGGGGGCGACGATCGGCTCGGGATATACGCACGGTGACCTGCAGCAGCGCTTGAACGGCTACGTCAACATCAACAACTTCACCCCGGCGCCGCTTCTCTATCCGGCCCAGTGCTCCGTCGATAGCAACTTCTGCGGCACCAATTTTGGCAATCTTGGGCGCAATATCTATCGCGGGCCGTTCGAGCAGAACTGGGATTTTTCCTTGATCAAGAATTTCCCGATTACGGAGCGGCAGACGCTGCGTTTCACCACGGACTTCTTCAACATCTGGAATCACCCGAATTTCCAGAACCCGCCGGGGACGGATGTGGAAAATCCGAGTACGTTTGGCAAAATCATTTCCACGGCGGGAACACCACGGCTGATTCAGTTCTCGCTGAGGTATGCCTTCTGATGGAGGGGAAGGCCAGTGCGCCGCGCATCCCGCTTCTCGAACGGGACGAGGTTTCTCCGGAAATTGCCGGAGTCTATGACGCCCTGCTGAAGCAGCGGGGCGTCGTCCCCAACATGTTCAAGGTCCTGGCGCATACTCCGGCGCTGGCGATCGGCATGGCGGGTTTTCTTAGGTCCCTGCTCGGTGATAGCGCTTTGCCCGGCTGGTATAAGGAATTGCTGGCCACGCGGATTTCCCTGCTGCAGCATTCTGCCTACGCGGTTTCCGCGCATTCGCTCTCTGCCCGCCAGAAAGGGGCAACGGAGTCGCAAGTAGCGGCCGCCAAGGGCGATTTTGAGAACAGTTCCTTCAGTGAGGCCGAGAAGCTGGGCTTTCGTTGCGCCGAGCGCCTGCACCGCTCGCCCCAGGAGATTGATGAAGAGTTCTTCTCCCAATTGAAAGCTGTCTACAGCGATTCGCAGATCGTCGAACTGGTGGCTACGGCCGCGGCTTTTGAGCTTTTTCCTCGCCTGATCGAGGCCTTGCAGATTCCCACCACCCCCCTTCCTTCGGAAGTTTCAGAAAAGCAGGCTTCCTAGGCGTTTTGCTTGGCCGGGCCAGCCTCCAACCTTCCATCACGGCGAGTGGCACCCGGGTTCGACTCCGTTTAGAATCCCTAGTCCCTCCTTTTCAGGAAGGGGCTAGGAGAACATTTTGATTCCGCGATATACCCGGCCGGAGATGGGCCGGATTTGGAGCGACGAAAACCGCTTTCGCACCTGGTTGGCCGTGGAGGTAGCGGCGACTGACACCCTGGCGGAGGCCGGCATCGTGCCGAGCGAAGCCGCCAAGGCCATCCGCCACTCCGCCGACTTCAATCTGGAGCGCATTTACGAGATCGAGGCCGAGGTGCGCCATGACGTGATCGCGTTTACCACCGCGGTGGCGGAAATGGTCGGTCCGCATGCCCGCTGGTTTCACTACGGCCTGACTTCGAACGATGTGGTGGACACGGCGCAAGCGCTGTTGATAGGCCAGGCCTCCACTCTGATCACGGCCGGTCTCGGGAAGCTTTCCCAAGTGCTGAAAAGGCGGGCCTGGGAATTTAAGAATACGCCCATGGTAGGGCGCACCCATGGCATGCATGCCGAGCCCATCACCTTCGGATTGAAGCTGGCCAACTGGTATTCGGAGACCCAGCGCAATATGGAGCGTTTCGCCCGGGCCGCCGAAGAGATGCGCGTCGGCAAGTTCTCCGGTGCGGTCGGGACCTTCGCTCATCTGAGCCCGGAACTCGAGGAGAAGATCTGCGCCCGCCTTGGCCTGAAAGCGGCGGCCATTTCGTCGCAGGTGATTCAACGCGACCGCCATGCTTATTATTTGGCCACCCTGGCGGTTGTTGCCAGTACCCTGGACAAGATTGCCACCGAAATCCGCCATTTGCAGCGTAGCGAGGTACGGGAGGCCGAAGAGTTCTTCAGCGAAAAGCAAAAAGGGTCGTCCGCCATGCCCCATAAAAGAAATCCCGTGACCGCGGAGCAGATCAGTGGACTGGCGCGCATCGTCCGTTCGAATGCCCAGGCCGGTTTCGAGGACGTCGCCTTGTGGCATGAGCGTGACATTTCGCACTCATCGGTCGAACGGGTCATCCTGCCGGATTCAACCACGCTCGCCGATTACCTGCTCGCGAAGACCAGCAACCTGATCGACACCTTGATCGTGTACCCCAAGCGGATGGCCGCCAATCTGGAAAGCGGCGGCGGGCTGGTCTACAGCGGCCAGGTCCTGCTGGACCTCGTAGAACAGGGGGTAACCCGCGAGCAAGCCTATCGCCTGGTGCAGGCGCATGCCACGCGCGCTTGGAAGGAAGGGCGCAATTTTCGAGAGTTGATTCTCGGGGATCGAACAATCACGAAACGGGTCTCCCGCAATCGGCTCGAGCGCGCCTTCGATCTCAAGCGGCAATTGGGCAATGTGGACAGAATCTTTGCCCGGGTGTTTCAGGAAACCGACGGTCCTCGGAAGCGCCGGCGAAAATCTTAAAGGGAAGTCGAGGGCGCACCGAAGAAGGCCGCGACCTCGCTGAGGTCCGTCGTCCTGCTGTAGTTGGGCAGGCTCTCGACAAAGAGGCTGCCGTACTGCTTTTTCAGAATGCGATTGTCGAGCAGAGCCAGCAAGCCACGGTCCTCGAGCGAACGGATCAGCCGTCCGAAGCCTTGTTTCAGGGTGATCACCGCGGCGGGCACTTGATAGTCCAGGAAGGCATTTCCGCCTTCCGCGTCGATCGCCTTCACTCGCGCCGCCACCACCGGATCGCTCGGAACCGCGAAAGGCAAGCGATCAATAATCACACAGCTCAGCTGCTCACCCTGCACATCCACACCCTGCCAGAAGGACGATGTCGCAAACAACACCGCCTGAGGGGTGGCGCGGAATTTCTCGAGCAGCCGGCTTTTCGGGGCATCCCCCTGCAGCAGCATGGGGAAGCCAAGCTCCCCCAATAATCGCTGATAGATGTCTTTCATTTGTGCATGGCTGGTGAATAGAACAAAGGCCCGGCCTTGGGAGATTTCGAGCAGGCGCCGAATTCGCTCGGCCGCCTTGGCGGGAAATTGCGGGGTCCGAGGATCGGGTAGATCCGGGGGAATGTAGAGCAGGGCTTGACTGGCGTAATCGAAGTGGGAAGGCACGACCAGCTCTCGGCTATGTTCACAGCCAAGCCGGCGGCGCACGTAGGCGAAGCCTCCACCCACGGCCAGGGTGGCGGAGGTCAGCACGGCACAGTCGAGCTTGTCGAAAAGACAGGTCTTGAGAATGGGGCCGACATCGATAGGTGTGGCCTGGAGAAAGACATTGGCCCTCGCTCCCCGCGTCTCGGCCGGGAGAGAGGAGTCGGGGCTTCGCCGTTGGCTCGGCCCGAGCCGCCCCGTTCGCCGCTCGATCCAGTACACAATATTCGGATCTTCCAGTTCCAGGAGAAATCCGAGCTGCATCTGCAATTCCTCAGCCCGCCGGACAAAGTGGAAAACCTCTTCGGGTTTCGTGGGCAGCCCTTCGAGCTCGGAGGCGAGCCGGGCCAGCGATTTCTCGAGGGCGAGGAATTCCTCGCCATTTTCCTCCAAGAACTGGCGCCGGTTGTCAAACGCAAAACGCCCCTCTCCCGGCGGCAGCACGGAGAAAAAAAGCCCCGACCGTTCGCGCAAACCGCTCACCGCAGCCCGCACGGTCGAGGAAAGCAGATGCTCGCGCTCGAGCGAAGCCTCCACGTCCCGGCAAAGCTCCTCGACGCGCGCATTGCTCACCGAGACTCCAAAGTAGTTTCCCGCCACCCCCTCCAGTTCGTGGGCTTCGTCGAAGATGACGGTTCCGACCTCGGGCAAAATGCCGGCATCGGAAGCGTTCTCGTTCTGTTTGATGGCGAGATCGGCGAAAAACAGGTGGTGGTTGACGATGATGATGTCGCTGTCGATGGCCCGCTGGTGCATCAGGGTGATGAAGCAGCGGTCGAAATTCGCGCATTTCTGCCCCGTGCACATCTCGGTGCGCGCATCCAGCTTGGCCCATACGGTGCTCGATTCCGGCAGGCTCCTGATTTCAGCCCGGTCGCCAATTT
>DASPTQ010000232.1:0-2625 GCA_035623335.1 Terriglobales bacterium | reverse complement strand
TCAGGCCATCTCCTTTGCGATCTTCACCAAGGTGTTCGCTATTTCGGAAGGCTTGCACCCGCCCGATGCCCAGTTGGACCGCCTCTTCCGCTACATCACGCTGGAAACAGGACTTCTGGCCGGTGCCCTGTTGACGATCGGCGGACTGGGGCTCTCCGTCTATGCCGTCAGCTTGTGGGGAAGCCGGCATTTCGGCGCGATGGACTACTCTCAAACCATGCGCCTAGTCATTCCCGCGGCCGTGCTTTTGATGCTTGGAGTGCAGACCGTGTTCGCAAGCTTCTTTATGAGTGTGCTGGGATTGCGCCGCCGCTGAATGCGCAATGTCTTTTGCAGGATGCCGTGATCAGACCAGATCCAGCAGCGCGATGAAGTGAAGCCTTGCTCCGAACACCCAATCGGCGGGTGGTGGATAAAGACCCAGCCTCGTCACCAACTGCCGCGGCCGCAGTCCCACGTCCCGCCAGGCTGTGTGCCATTGATCGACGCTCCAGTAGTTGAAAGGCAAGGCGACACCGAATCGGGCGTTGCCGACCCAATCCATAAGCCGCAGCCTGGCTTGCGCAGCAATTCCTTTTCGGTAGTGATCCTTGAGCAGAACATGCCGCAACGCCACTCGGCGCGCTTCCCTTAGCAAGATCGTCGGGTCCGCAGTGTGATGCAAGACGTCAGAAAAGAGAACAACATTAAAAGAGGCGTCGGGAAACGGAATACGGGTCCCGTCGAACAGATCCACCGGTATGTGACTGTGAGTGCGGGGAAGAACGTCGATTCCGCGGATGCTGAGGTCGGCCCGTTTCGTCTGCAAAATCGCAGAAAGTAGACCGTCGCCGCAGCCTACATCGAGTATCCGCGATCCTGGAGGAAGCAGCTGCGCAAACCAATTCGTAAGAACCTCGACGCGCCGGCCGGAGATCAGTTTCTCATGCACAACGCCGACAGCGCTGGCAGGGAGTGAATTCGATTTCGAACCAGGTGACAGCTCGGACCTCCTGGCCTGGCGGGGATCCTGATGGAAAGGCCTGAAATCCCGATCCAGCCTGCAATCCATAGTACAAGGGCAATACAGTGAGGCCAACTATTCGGAACTGGCCGCGTGATGCTGAGCGCCGTCTTTATGCGCCGCTCCGGAACAAAGGCCATCGGGATGGCGCTATAATCCGCTCACTCGGTGCCCATGATCTGACGTTCAAGCGGGAGAAACAGAGAATCGAGATACGAGACTGATGTTGCCCTCCGGAACCCTTGCTCGCAAAGCGCCTTCTCCATCCGCGGATGCGTTGACGGCGCCCCCGGCGGTCGTGCGCTCCAAGCCCTCGCAGCTGGAGATCATCTCGTTGGCCGGTCTCGGCTTTGTGTTGTTTATCTCGACGATCTCGCTGGCGCGCAACTACTTTTCCGCCATCGACAACTTCGGCGACAGCATGGGCTACATGAACCTGGCTTCGGCGATCCGGCGCTGGGACTTTAGCGGCATCGCGATCAAGCAATTCTGGGGGCTGCCCTATGCCATGGCAGCTCTATCGAAGTTGACAGGGGCATCCGACCGTACGGCTTTGCTGGTTTTGTCGCTCGTTCCTTCGCTGCTCTCAGGCCTGCTCGCCCGCCGCTTGTGGGGTGGATGGGTTGCCGGATATTTCCTGGTCCTGAACTTTGATTGGCTACAGCGCTCGGTGCTGGGTGGATCGGAGCCTCTGTTCGTGTGCCTGCTCTTCGCTGCGTTTCTTTGTGTACGACAGGAGCGGTGGATGGTGGCCGCGCTGCTGGCTTCAATCGCGACCGTAGTGCGGCCGCTGGGGCTTTTCGCGCTCGTCGGCATAGGACTCGCCCTGCTCCGGGAGCGCGAATTTCGCAAATTCGCAGCCGCGACTTTGATCGGGCTGTTCGTCGGCGTTCTCTACGTGATACCGTTGGCCTCTCACTTCGGCGATCCACTGGCCAACGTCAACAGCTATCACAACCGGGCCTGGCAGGGCGGCTGGCTCTTCGGTTTTCCCTTCTACGCCATCATCAAAGGAACCCTCGTCTACCCGGCGCCCTGGACCAATCTCGTGCTGAGCTTTGGCTGGATCCTTCTGGTTCTTGCGGCGGCGTTCGTGATGGTGAGGTCGCAACCGTTCCATGCCTACTGCCGATCTCACGCCGTTGAGGCGATGTTTCTTGTGCCCTACCTTTGGTGCCTGTTCACCTATAACTACCCGTACTGGGCCCGTGGCAATTTCGCACGCTTCGCCATCCCCATTCTGCCTTTCGTATTGCTGGCTCTCGACCGTTGGGTGCCCAAAGACCGGCGTGCGCTTTGGGGGCTGGGTGTGGTAACTCCTGTACTTGCTGCCTGCTCCGCTCTAGGCATCAGGAACGTTGTCCAGATGCTTGAAAAGTCTCTTGGTTGATTTCGGGAAAGAAAAAACCGCCTGGACATCGGGTGGCCGCACCCTGCATTCTAATGTACGGTCCGACTGGTGGCAGTCTGACAGCATGCGGTAGTCGACAGGATTCCAATGGCTGACCCTCCTGTGCAAGTGCCGTACCTGGATTTGAAGGCGCAGTATCGCAGCATCAAGCCCGAGATTGATGCGGCCATCTCCCGGGTTCTTGAAAGCTCCCAGTTTGTGCTCGGGGCGG
>DASPTQ010000231.1:0-26673 GCA_035623335.1 Terriglobales bacterium | reverse complement strand
TGGTCGTTTTCTCTATGTCTACCAGCCCGGAGAACTGCCCGCCCATGTCTATCGCATCGACATCCGCTCCGGCCAACGCACTTTGTGGAAGGATCTGATGCCAAGCGATCCCGCTGGCGTAGAGAACATCGGTCCCATTCTCCTAACTCCCGACGCCAAAACCTGCGTTTTTGGCTACCACCGCAATTTGGCAGATCTGTACTTGGTGGAGGGGCTCAAATAAGAAAAGGAAAGCTGCGGAAGCCAGCAAGAAATTGCGTTTTGTCCGTGTCGGGGATTGGTTTGGTTTTAAGCCGGCACATTGCCGAGGCACACGGAGGCAACCTCTCGTTGCAAAATCGCTCCCAAGTTGTCGGTAGGTTCTAGAACACGGGTCTCCAAAACCCAGGAAAATGCGAACAGCACCAGCCTGGCGCTGCACGCTTGAGAATTGCTAAGAACAACAATATCGTAAGGCGGGAGATCTCGGGCTGATAAACCGGGATCTCGCATTTCGTCTTCTACCGAGTCGCGCGCCTGCATGAAGAGCGGGTTTGCGGCCAATGCCAAGCGCCCTGCTCTTGGTCAGGAACTCGTGCGACGCTTCGGGGCGCTCCGCGCCTTTGGCCCCGACGACCTCGGCGTCTTCTTAGCGCGGCGGCGCGAGCCAGGCACTTTTCCGATTCGAGGATCTCCGGCAAGGACGAGTTCGCAGGCGTGCAGGGCCTCTTCCTCGAAATCAGGGGCATCGGCTGGAAGCAACTGCCAGCCGGTTACCGGTTTCCCCAACACCTGAATGGATCGCATGTTGGGAAACTCGCGGCGCAAGCTCTCGTGATGCTCTTCGGTTGTGACAAGCCACACTCCATTATCTGCGGTGCTCTCGGGCTTGTCCCGGAGGATCAAGACTATTTTGTCTTCCACGTAAATGGCAAGGCAGCCGAACATCAGCCGCGTGTATGGCGAAAGCGGAGCCACCGTGTCGAGCACGAACTGGTGCGGAACAGGTTTGCGTTGCTGGTAAGGAAAAACGGCACTAGCCGGTGGCGTGTTTCGGCGAGGCTTAAGCATCGGAAATATGATATAGCGCGAACCAAGCCTAAACAGGCTCTAGTTCAGGCGGCAGCCTACGCTGACGAAGCCTGATTGTTAACAGTGGTTGAGCACCCTACGAAGCCCCCCAGGCTGGCGTAGAATTCTGGCCTAATGGGGTAGGTTCGCAGCCTGTCCACGAGGACGAGACATGCGCTACTGGCCGATCGCACCGCAGTAACTATGCTGCACGCCTCCCATCGCCTGCAGCGCCCCGCCGCCTTCGGCCACTGAGCAGGTAGATATCCGCACGCACTGGAGTAAGCGGATCGCCCGATGAATCGATGCCATCAACCCTCGGAAGAGGGTCGAAGATAATTTTGCGACGCTCGGGCGCCTGGTCATCGACGCGTGCCGTCAGAGTGATTGTGCCGAAGGAAGTCTCGGTGCGAGTCTCCGGCCAAGGGATACTGGCGTCGGCGACCTCATCGCCCGGCTCCGCCAGTTGCACGAAGACGCCGAGCTTAACCGGTCCCCTTGCCAGGCGTTGGCTGATCTCGTCAAAAAGGAAGTTGTCGGACTTCGCAGCCGCCTCCTCCTTGGAAAGGTACTCGGTACCTGCTTCCGGCCGAATGCGGAAACGCCCGTGGCGGCTCACGCCGTCGGCGTTGGTGAACTTGAAGGACGTGACAGCAAAGAAGGCTTCCCGCGCGAAACTAGTCGGGATCGGTTTGGGCGTTTCGACAAACCGCTTCGCGTTCGGGTGGGTAGCGAGGAAAGATCCGAACATCTCCGGTTGACCCGCCGCGAAGGCTGTCGCCGCACGGAGAAACTCGAGGAACTCCTCGCCCGTTCGCACTGGGAAGCCGTTGGTGGAGTGGGCCACGATGTCGGTGTGGTCATGCTCGCCGAGGTGAAAGCGGATGGCAATGCCTCTCGGGCTGGATCGCGGGTCGTTGTCGGGGATGGTCGGCAACCCCGTCCCGTCCGAATAGCGCACCGTCACGGGGGTGGACGGCCTGCCCGCGTGCGGGGCGCGCGTCAGTTTAGCCGCCTCGGGCGATGGTGTGAAGGTACCCGAGCACATCAGCCCCTTGGCATGGGCGGGTCGAAAGCCGGGGTGCAGCCCGGATGTTCCATCGATGGCATCCAGCAGCTGTTGAGCGAAAGCCGGGTTTGTAATGGTACTGGTGGGCATATGTCTCTCCTTGGAAAACGGGGTTTGGAACACGCGATCTTCCGTTCGCGCGGGGAAATCGACACAAACATTCTCTCACTTTGTTTCAGGCTATGCGATGGACCGCCAGTAAACTTACCTTCCCGCTGACACGGGTAGAGTCATGCTGTTTCCCGAAAGGCTGATCTTCGATCCACCCAGTAGGCGGGTCGCGAACAACCTGTCCCAAGGCGGCAATCTCCTGTTCACCTGTTCGAGGGAACTCGATCTAATTCGAGCGAAACACCTTCCCATCCTTCATGACAAACTGCACATCCTGCAGCACCTTCACATCCCGAAGCGGGTCGCCGTTCACCGCGATAATGTCGGCAAACGCGCCCGGCGCGAGCACACCAAGTTTTCCCTGCATGTCGAGCATGACGGAGGCTCGCGAAGTCGCGCTCTGTATCGCATCCATCGGCTGCATGCCAAACTCGACCATTTTTGAGAACTCCTGGGCAATGGGCTCAGTCCACGGAATCCCACCCATATCGGTGCCAAAGACGATCTTGACTTTGGCGGCGAGAGCCTTCTTGAACGAGGGTTCATGCACCGAAGCCCTCAGGCGGTCCCGCTGGCCCGCAGGCGTATCCGCTGGCGCCCAATCTGTGTAGTAGACGCTGAGAGTTGGCACGTACCACGTGCCCTGTTTCACCATCTGCGCAATCGCGGTGTCGTCGAGGTCCAGTCCGTGCTCGATCGAATCGCATCCGCCGTCGAGCGCGCGATGCAAGCCGATCCCGCCATAGGCGTGGCAGGCAACTTTCTTTTGCCAGCCGTGAGCCTCGTCCACAATCGCCTGTAACTCTTCGACCGTGAGGGTCGGCTGCGACACCAGTTCGCCGTTCTTTCCCACCCATGACCGATGCGTCATGTATACCTTGATCCAGTCCGCGCCGTGGTCCAGCTGTTCGCGGGCCGCCTTGCGGGTTTCGACGGGTCCGTCGGCAATTTGTGCGCCTTTCGGCATTTCGAGCTCCGGCGCGTACCCTTCCAGGGGATACCCTCCGGTCGTAGAGATGGCTCGCGTCGCGACAAACAGGCGCGGCCCGGGAATGTAACCTGCCTCAATTGCCTCCTTGATTCCGATATCGCCGTAGCCCGCACCCTCGGTTTCCACATCGCGCAGCGTGGTAAAGCCCTGCTCCAGCGCTCGTCGAGCCGCGACCGTGGCTCGCGCAGCACGCAGTGCCAGCGGTGCCGTCAGAAGGTTCGCATCGTAACCGCCCTGAGCAGGATTTTCCCCTTGCAGAAAAATGTGCGTGTGCGAATCGATCATCCCCGGCAGCACGGTGTACCGGGACAGGTCAATCACAGTCGCTCCCGAGGGAATCTTCGCGCTCGCCGCGTCGGACACATTGTCGATGTGGTTGCCGCGAACCACAATCACCTGATCGCGCCGTGCCTGGTCGGACTTTCCGTCAATCAGAACACCCGCCCGGATGACAACGGTCGCTTGCGTAAGACTCTGCTGTGCGACAACGCCCCCGGTGAGTAACGCGACAACGGAACAGAACCACGCGCATCGGAATCTCTTCACGCTTCGCCTCCATGAAATTTCGTTTCGCGGTATTCTTACAACCCTTGGGAAATGCTTGGCGGCAAGATTCTATACCCTGAACCTAGCGAGGGCTGAGTCCAACCGAATGGCTGGAGGCGGGCAGGCTGGTGGCCCCTTTTCGGAGGTGCATCCCGAGAGCTGGGCGCATTTCGGCCTGAGGAAAAGACCTCGCTCGCAGTTTGATCAACTGCCTGGCGCAACGTTGGCGCAAAGTTCGAGGAGAACACGGTGCAATTTCGTCTCGCCGAACACACCGATGCGGAAAGCGTCAGCGCTTTGATCAACCTCGCCTTTCGCAACGCCGAGGCCTTCCTCATCGAGCGCGACCGCATCGATATTGACTCCGTTCGATCGCTGCTGGAGAAAGGCGAGTTTCTTCTCGCCGAAGAGGAAGGCGCCCTCGTCGGCTGCGGCTACGTGGAAGTTCGCGGCGACCGCTCTTACTTGGGGCTCCTCTCGGTCGACCCTCGGCGGCAGAAGGCTGGGCTGGGATCGAAGATCATGAGCGCCTGCGAAGAGTATTGTGCCAAAGCCGGCTGCCGATTCATGGATCTGCGAATCATCAATGTCCGGCAGGAATTACCTCGCTTCTACCATCGCCTCGGATACTTTGAAACCGGCACCGAGCCGCTGACTCCCGGCCTGAAGCCAAAGCTTCCCTGCCATTTCATAACCATGTCGAAGCCGTTGCGCTGAAATCAGTTTGATGGCCATCCTGGGCAAGCGCTGTTGCCCGGCGAGAAGCTAACCCTCAGAAGAGTGGGAGCTGGGACGCCCGGGTAAGCCTAAGACAGGTCTAACGTGTTGCTCTCTGCGCCTTGTCTGCGTTTGTGATGTGTGTGCGCGGAACGATGAGGTACTGAGATAAGATCATGCACTATGGCAAAACTCATCTGGCTGCTCTGGCTAGGGCTGGCCGTAAGCCTGTCCGCATTGGCTCAAGAGGGAGCGCAACAACCGGTGTCGCTCGGGGACTTCAAGCTGGAGAGTGGTGAAGTCATTCAGGATTGTCAAGTCGGATATCGCACCTACGGACACCTGAATGTCAACCGATCGAACGCGATCCTCTTCCCTACCTGGTTTGGTGGAACGTCGAAGGAACTGGAAGACTACTTCGGCCCCGGTAAGCTGGTGGATACATCGCTCTATTACTTTATCGGCGTCGATGCTCTGGCCAACGGGGTTTCCACCTCTCCCTCCAACAGCCCGCAACAGCCGCATATGAAGTTTCCGCGCGTCTCCATTGGGGATATGGTCAACAGCCAGTATTTGCTGCTCACCGAAGCACTGCAGATTCGTCATCTTAAGGCGGTCATGGGCGATTCGATGGGCGGCATGCAGACCTTTCAATGGATGGTTGCCTACCCGGACTTCATGGATTACGCCATCCCCATCGTGGGATCACCGCGCCTGAACTCCTACGAACTGACTCTCTTCCAGTTGCAAGTGGACGCCATCCGCAACGATCCGGCATGGAACCATGGTGAGTACACGCAGCAGCCGGAGTGACGCGATCGCGGAGGCGGAGGCCCTGACCCTGACGACTCCGGGAAACTACAATCATGCAGTCAGCCGGGAGAGATTTCGAGACGCCATCGAGGAGAGCAAGAAGGACGTCGCCAGCATTGACGCCAACAATCGCCTCCGCCAAGCCGAAGCCATGATGGCGCACGATGTGTCGGCGCCGTAACCAAAGTTCTCGTGATCATCGACGTTCACGATCACATGGTCACGCCGCAGGCCGCGCTCGATTTCGCCAGCCTGCTTCATGCCAGGGTAATCTCACTCGAAAGCGATTGTGGACATAACGGTCCGGAGTGCGACATGAAGAACGTTGCCCCACAGGTGGCCGCATTCTTGAACCGGTGAGAAGCCTAGAATCCAGGCTCCGGGAGACAATCAGGCTACCGCTTCGCTCGAAGATTTCAGCTCCTCGAGCAGCTGGGGCACGGTTACGATGCGCGCAAAACGTCGCCGTAGGGCGTACTCGGTGCGCTCACGAATGGCATGAACATTGAGTTCCTCTCCCGGCTGATCCCAGTTCGGAATGGGGAAAGTCATGGTCGCTTCGGTGACGAAGTCGACGGCATAACCGAGATCGGCTGCCGCTCGAGTTGTGGTCTCACAACACTGCTCCATCTGGATGCCGGTGATGGCCAACCGCCGTACTCCCCGCTCCAGCAAATACGGCCCCAAGGGCGTGCTGGCGAAACAGCTGCGGGTATTCTTGGTGAAGACCGGCTCATCCTGCCGCGGGCGAATGAAGTCCATGAGCTTGAAGAAGGGGCTCTCCGGGCGAAACCCTTCGTCGCTGTCCGTGTGCAGAAAATAAACGACTGGCAAACGCGCCGCCCGATAGGCCTCGATGAGAGCCGCCACATTCTTTTCAAAGTCGGGGTTATTGCGCTGATTCCAGCGGGGCGTGGCTTGGAATGAGTCCTGCACGTCGATGACCAGCAGGGCAGACTGGCGGACGGGAACTTGCGTAGAATCCAGCATAGCTTCTCCTGGTGACAGGATACATCCAGAGTTCTCGAACCGGAGCTTCAGGCGCCAGGTTTCTTCACCACGCGATCACCATGACTTGGTGGTTGCGAGATCACCAGGAAGCGAGCCGATTCCTGCGAACGGTTCGAGATTCGGTGTTGGACTCGCGGCCGGATGTGGAGCCCTTCTCCCGCGCGCAACCGGACCTCATCCTGCTCGACTTCCATTGTCAATTCTCCTGACAACAGGAAGAAGAACTGTTGGGCCGAGCGGTGCGAGTGGAACTCTTCGGCGCTGGCGGGCGGCATCTGTTCCTCAATGACACTCAAGTCGGCCTCTTTCACCAGGTGCCAGGCGTCGCAGGCTGTGCCCCAGGAGTAGTGCTCCGCAGTCGCACGACTGATCGATTTGTGCGGCATTTAAAACTATTCTCCCATAACAAAGACCCGTTGCTTTGGTTGCGCCAGCTCGCCTTTCGGCAGGAGTGTTGATCTCCTGCATCATCTAGCCGCGCTGATCTCACCACCCAGACGGATGACCTCGCGTATCAGGAGCTCGAAATCCTCGCACCGGCTGCGATGATTCACGTTGGCCACCCGAATGGCGAACCGTCCGCCAATCACGGTTCCGGACGGCGCAGCTACCCCTGACTCATGGAGACGGAAGAGAATCTCCTGGTTCACGTCCTTCAGAGTAGCTTCCTCTTGAAGCCTGCCGCGATAGCGGAAACAAACCACGTTGAGGGGTATAGGAGCCAGCAACTCGAGTCGCGGATCGCTCGCGACCAACTCACCCAGGTATTGGGCCTGCGCTACGTTCTGCTCCACAAGCGACTGGTAGGTCTTGAGACCATGCTCTTTCAGAGAGAACCAAACCTTCAGAGCTCGAAATCCGCGCGAGAGTTCAAGACCATACTGGCTGAACGGCTCCGGGCCCCCAGCCAGACCTCGGTTTTGTCGGTTCAGGTATGCGGCCGCGTAGCCGAAGGTGTCGCGATGATGGCCGGGATGACGAACCAGGGCGCAGCCAACGTCATAGGGCATGTACATCCACTTATGCAGGTCGAAGGCCAGCGAATCCGCGCGTTCCAGACCCTCGAGCAGCGGTCGCAACTTTGGCGATATTGCCGGGATGGCGCCGAATGCGCCGTCCACGTGCAGCCACAGATTCTGCTCGCGGCAAAAATCTGCCAGTCGAGTGAGGTCATCGATGGCGCCCGAGTTCACCGTTCCAGCATTGGCGACGACGCAGATTGGATCTTTCCCGCACGCCCGATCGGCCGCGACGGCCCGGCATAATCTATCGATGCGAATGCGGAAATCACCATCGACTTCGACTTGGCGCAAGGCATGGCTGCCTAAGCCGAGCAGCTCCACGGCTTTTACGACACTACTGTGGGTCTCGGTGGAACAATAGACGGTCAAGGGCCTTGGTGCACCGGCCAAGCCATCGGTCTTTACGTTCCATCCGGCTTTTGCATTGCGGGCCACGGCGAGACCGACGAAATTCGCCATCGAGCCGCCGCCGACCAGAAGTCCACTGGCCTCTGCCGGGTAACCCAGGGCCTGCTTGAGCCACGACACGACCTGCCGCTCGACATACACCGCTGCATGGTCGCCGCCATGTAAGCTGGAATTCATGGCTCCACTCAGCAACTCGACCAGCATTCCGCCCGCACTGCCCGTTCCCGAGACCCAAGACCAGAAGCGTGGGTGAATGTTACCCGTCGGGTAAGGAAGGATGTTCTGGCAAAACTCCTCATAGGCTGCCGGTGCGCCTTGCGGCTCCACGGGAACCGGGGCGCTGAAAGTTCTCTTGATATGCTCGGGGATTGGTTGCCAGACAGGACGTTCACCAATGTTCTCGAGGTAGGAAAACATGTCGTCGATCATGCGGTGTCCCAATTCCCGGAGGGCGGTCCAGTCCTGAGGATCGAGACTTAGCTTCAGCACCGCGGTTGTGCTCATCATTCACCCCCAGCCACCAAGGTATCGAAGAATCTCTTGTCGTGTACAGATTCACTTTCGTGCTACTATAACGGGTACAGTTTGATTGTGGGGATCTGTTAAAGCGATGACGCCTCTCGGGGAAACTAGCAGCGACGCACCGCTCTATGTTCAGATCGCCACGACGTTCAGCCGGCAAGTGGCGAAGGGCGCGCTACGCGCGGGGGATCGCGTTCCTTCCCTGCGCCAGCTGAGCCAGCAGCACCGCGTGAGCATGTCCACGGCTTTGCAGGCGTACCTGTGGCTGGAAAATCGCGGGTATCTCGAAGCCCGACCGCAATCAGGATTTTACGTGCGCACGCCATTTTGGCGGCAGATTCCCGAGCCGAGGTTTGAACCCAGGCGCCCCGCGCCGAAAACGTTGGGAACCGATGCTATCCTTTCCGATCTCATTGCCGCGGCCGAAGATCCCGCTAACATTCCTTTTGGAGCCGGAACCGGAAGCCCGGAACTGTTCCCGAATCGCCGGCTGGGTTTGATTGCGCGCCGTATCATTCGCCAGAACCCTCTGCACAACAGCCACTATGTTTTTCCGCCCGGAGCTGAGCCATTGCGTCGTCAGATTGCGCGCCGGTGTGCAGAAATGGGCTGCCCCGTGTCGCCGGCCGAAATCACGATCACCTGTGGCGCCCTGGAGGCCATCAACCTTGCCTTGCGTGCCGTGGCCCGCCCCGGCACGGTCATCGCCGTGGAAAGCCCGACCTATTTCGGAATTCTGGGCACCGCAGCGTCGCTGGGGATGAAGGTGATCGAAATTCCCACGCATCCTCAGCAAGGTATGGACCTGGCAGAACTGGACCGAGCCGTTCGCAAGCACAATGTTAAGGTGTGCATCACCATGACGAATTGCCAGAATCCCCTGGGCTATGTGCTGGCAGATGGCTACAAGAAGGCGCTGGTCCAATTGGCGGAGAAGCGCGACTTCGTGGTTATTGAAGACGAAGTATACGGAGATCTGGCTTTCCAGGGACCGCGACCGCGTGCTCTAAAATCCTTCGACCGCGCGGGGCTGGTCCTGTTGTGCTCATCGGTTTCGAAAACTCTTTCGCCTGGGTTGCGGGTCGGCTGGGTAGTAGCGGGCCAATTTCATCCTCAGGTCGAGCGGCTTAAACTGATCACCACCGTCGCGACGGCCGGGTTGCCGCAGGCGGTCGTCGGGGAGTTTCTACAGTCAGGCGGATACGATCGCCACCTCAAGCGTCTGCGCGCGAAACTCGCCGGACAGATGGAATCCGTGCGGCAAGCCATTGCAAAATACTTTCCCGCAGACACGCGGATCAGCCGGCCCGCAGGCGGGTACATGCTTTGGGTTCAGTTGCCCGAGCAGATGAACGCATTGGAGCTGTATCGCGCGGCCCTCGAGGAGCATATCAGCATCTTGCCGGGGACCATTTTCTCCGCCACCGGGCGTTTCCAAGACTGTATCCGTATGAATTGCGGTCACGCTTGGTCCGAGGCCCACGATCGCGCTCTGCTAACGTTGGGCCGGTTATGCGAACGATTGGTTTAGTTTTGTGCTCCCCTGATGTGCGAGGGGAGTTCCGTGACAGGTATTTCCCGTACAGCGGGACGGCGGCCCGATTTTTTGAGAATTAGGGTTTCAGGTCGGCAGTCCAGTTGGTCACTAGCGTGATCGGCCTTGGCGCCTCCGGTGTGGTAATCAAGACGAAGCGCTGGCCATCGGCAGAGACATCGTAGGGACTGGTGATTCCGACCGTTCCTACGGCTCTGTTAAAACGGAAAAGCGCACGCGCAGCACCCAGTTCTATCCCCTGCGGCCTGAGGGTGACGGGAACCGACATTAGCATGTTGTCCTGCGTCCAGTAGAACAGTTCCTTTCCATCATGCCGCCATACCGGTTGCGCACCACCCGCTGCGGAGATTTGCCATTTCCCGGCTCCACCGCCAAAGGGCACCACGTAGACTTCAAACCTGCCCGATTCGTTCGAGGAGTAGCCTAGCCAATGACCATCGGGCGAGAACCTTGCGCTGTTCACAACGTAGGTATCCGGCGTCACAGGAATCGGTTTCCGATCACCGGCTAAAGGCAGCACCCACAGTTGCCCCTTGGCAGTACTATCGCCGACCCCAAATAGTAGAGATCGGCCGTCGGGTGACCAGTCCAAAACACTTCTTGCCATGGTATCGCCCGCCAGCAGTTCTTCCTCCTGCCCCATTCCGTTAGCCAGCTTGCGATAGAGGCCGTTCTTGGCACGAACTCCACTGTAGGCAATCCACTGATTATCCGGCGACCATACGGGAGAGGAACTTTGTAAGGGACCCAGGGTAAGGCGGGTATTCACGGCTCGCTTGCGATCGTAGACCCATATCTCGCCTTCGTTTTCCCCCGCTTCGGTCGCCAGCCGGCTCCCGTCGGGGGAGAGACGTACGGAAAGCAAGTTGAATACTCTGTCGCCGTCGACAGCGATCTGCTTGCCTGTGCGGTCGAACCACGTTGCCTGCCAGGGCGTGAGCCCGCCCGAAATGTAGGCCAGAACCCCACTCCCGGACGCGTCGAATTGACCTCTCCAGGTGGTTTGGTCGGAGAGCACATCCTCCAACAGCCTCTCCGCCTCGCCACTGAGCGCAGCCGTCTTCGGATCGAATGGCTGCGCCATCAGCATGCTGTCGCGCATAAACAGCAGCCGTCCGGCAGCGTAAGTCGCGTTCGCGAATCCCCTCATCACGAAATGGCTTTCTTTTCCATCGAGCGAGGCCATATAGATTCCGTCGTTATCATCGTGGGATTTGGTATGGCTGACTGCCAAATACAGGAAGTGCTTGCCATCAGGAAGGAAGTGCGGCCAGCGATGGCTATCGTGCTTCGCATTGTCCATCACAGTCGCCGGGGTAGGGCTTCCACCGGCTGCACGCACTTGTTCAAGGGCACTCTGGAAGTCCGGCGAGAAGACGATAGTTCCCGTCGCATTCCAAGTTCCGCCCCGGCCAATGGGCGCGGCACAAATCTCCGAAGGCGCACCGCCGTCGAGCGCTACTGTCTTCAGCTTGCCGCCCGCGAAGAAGCCCAGTTTACGGCCATCCGGCGACCAGAAAGGGTAAGTGGCGCCTTCGGTTCCGGCTAACGACCGGGCGTGATTGGAGTTCAAAGGCCTCACCCACAATAAGGCTGCACCCTGCTCGCGCGCTGCCACAAAAGCCACATCTCTCCCGTCCGGTGAGACCACGGGTGGCCCGGCAAAGTCTCCCGTCATGATGGGGAAGGTACCTTCCTCGACAGCGATGAGTGAGCGCACTACGGGCATTGTTTTTTGGGCGCTGCCACCGAAATGGATCGCCGCTAGGATGACCGATGCAAGGAGGGCCACTGCCGCGACCGACCACGCCACCACTTCGCTAGCCTTTGACCTACTCGTCCTCGGCTCGGGAGCGCCCGGATGCGACCAACTTTCTGCCATCCACTTCAATTCTGTGGCCAGGTCGCTGGCGCTTTGCCAGCGTTCGTCGGGGTCTTTTGCCAGGCACTTCTTGACGACTCGATCCAAGCCCGAGGGCGTCAGCGGTTGTAATTGCGTAATCGCTGGCGGCTCAGTGGTCAGAATCGCCGCAATGAGGCTCGCACGGCTCTTCCCGGTAAAGGCGGGCCTGGCGGCAGCCATTTCGTACAACAGTTCCCCGAACGCAAAGATGTCGGTGCGAGCGTCCGCCTCCTTTCCTTCGAGTTGCTCGGGCGCCATATACTGGAATGTCCCCACAATCGCGCCCTCGCTTGTCAGCTTCGACTGCGCCATAGTTATCTCGGTCAAGGCATCGGCCAGTGGCGCCTGCTTGGCCAGGCCGAAGTCCATCAGTTTGGCTCCGTTCTTGGTCAACATGACATTCGAGGGTTTCAGATCGCGGTGAGTAACGCCCAGTCTGTGTGCCTTGGTGAGCGCTTCGGCAATCTCTGCGCCATAGCGCAAAGTCTGTTCGGGGGGCAACGGGCCTTTGCTGAGCCGCTGCTCCAGTGTCTCGCCTTCCAGGTACTCCATGACCAGGAAGTCCATGCCGTCCTGCTCTCCAATGTCGTGGAGAGTACAAATGTGAGGATGAGACAGCTTGGAAACCGCCTTCGCTTCGCGTTCCAGCCGCTGCCTCAAAGACGAGTCGGAGGACAAGTGCGTCGCCAGAACTTTAATGGCCACCTCACGATCGAGGCGCAAGTCACGCGCACGGTACACTACGCCCATTCCGCCGGCTCCGAGCGGAGCAATGATTTCGTAGGGACCCAATTTGCTGCCAGAAGTAAGAACCATCTGGCCGTCATTATATGTCAGGAGTAATTTGGCAAGGGGAAGGCTGGGAGCGCTCGAATCAAGGCGTTTCTACGAGCTATGGTTCGCGCCATGCGTGCGGCATGAGTTGAGCTACTTATCTGCGATGACGCTCCCCTCGGTCATCGTTGGCGGGGGCGTTGTATGCTCTTCAGACCAGTTGTAATGGGCGCGATACTCGGCGGCATGCTTTGGGCAGAACCAAGCGCCCTCGGATGACATCCAATCCGCCGCCTCTAGACAGCACCCCTTCCAGGCGGGCGTGCCGGGGAAAGCACAGTTGAACTCGATCGCCCACCCGCCCGTCTTGCTGTCTTTATGGAAGATTCTCATGGCTTCGGCATCGAGAAAGTGCCAGATGATCCACTTGGAGCACTGACCCCTTGGGTTCCAGATTTGGGCGTGGCATTTATTCATTGTTTAGTTCTCCCTCGACTCTGGTATCGGAACCGGCTTGGTCACTTTGAATTCTTTGAGCCGAATCCGACGAATCGCGTCACGCTTCTTGAGATGTCCGTCCAACACCAGGAGCGACCGCCGTTTTTCACCCTGCTCCGTTCCTGAATCTTTTCCTGTCGAATCATACTCCCATGATTGCGCTACAGAACCGGCAGTCTCACTGGGGCGATACGGGAAAAATATACGTTCTCTATTGCATAAATGGCCACCGCTTCTGCGGGGCTATCCAATTACTTTGGTCATTGCCCCTTTGGAATAGCGAGATTCGCTGCGGCTCCATCAGGACATTGACAGCGCCGAGACCCGCGGATTTGATAGGACGCTGAGCGAAAAATCGGCGGGCTTGGCTTTCCTGCCGCACTTTCATTGGGATGAAATATGCCTGGCCAAAACTGGTAGTTTCTTGCACAGAGATTCCTAATTTGTGCTTTTCTTTCAATAAGTTGGCTTTGGCCTGTAAGTTGCCTCCTGGCCATTGCTGAAACGCGGACCGGGCAGGCTCATTCCGTTTTCTCCTCGGGGCCTGCCCTTTTTTCAACCACATTATTTTAGCCCCGCCTATTCGATCCTTACAGGTGCGACCGAGCGTTTGATGAAGCATGCTGCCAAGCGTAGATCGAGTCCCATTTTTGTCGCACTACAGATCGTAGGGTACAAGGTCTGCTCTGTCGGCCGAGGACTGTTGGGATTGACTTCCAATCTTCGGTTCACGGGTTGCTCGAGCGAAACCTGAGGAAGTGCCCCACGAGAGCTGTCCAGCGGCTTGTAGAATTGAAGGACAAGAATAGCTTTCATCTCTGGTTCTGAAAAAGGAAGAACAGTTGTGACCGCGCGTGCCTTGATGATTCTGGGAACGGCCTCGCATGTGGGTAAGAGCATGATTACGGCCGGCTTGGGGCGGATTTTAGTCGATGAAGGGTTTCGGGTTGCCCCGTTCAAGGCACAGAACATGTCCCTCAACTCTGCAGCCACGCCCGACGGCCGAGAGATCGGACGCGCACAGGCCCTTCAAGCAGAAGCCTGTCGAGTGGCGCCGAGCGTCGAAATGAATCCCATACTCATCAAGCCGCGTTCCGACCGAAGCTCTCAAGTGGTGCTGCTCGGTAAGGTGTGGGGCCAAGTAACGGCTTCCGACTTTCATGTGAATCGAGTGGAGCAGCTGTTCCCCACTGTGCTTCTGAGTTATCAGAAACTTGCTTCCGAATACGAGGTGGTGTTGCTGGAGGGGGCTGGATCTCCCGCTGAAATCAACTTGATGGATCACGATATCGTAAACCTCCGCATGGCAAAGGCTGCCAGGGCCAGCTGCCTGCTGGTAGGAGACATTGATCGCGGTGGGGTCTTTGCTTCGTTGTTCGGGACTTTGGAACTTCTCGACCGTAGCGAGCGAGAACTGTTCAAGGGGTTCTTGATTAACAAGTTCCGCGGTGATCGCAGCCTGTTGCAGCCGGGAGTGGAAGCCATGGAGCGCCGCCTTGGCCTGCCCTGCGTTGGCGTCGTCCCTTATCTTCATGACCTGGGCCTTGACGAGGAGGACGGCGTAGCGGTGGAAGATCGCCGTACAGTGCGACAAGTTTGGGACCACACCGAGGACAATTCGCCACGTCGTCGCCTGCGGATTGGCGTGATTGCCCTACCCCACATGTCCAATTTTACGGACTTCGACGCACTGGCGGCGGAGCCTTCGGTTGCCTTGGCTTTTGTGGAGCATGCTCACGATGCTGCTGCGGCCGATGTCTTGATCTTGCCCGGAACCAAGCAGACCTTGGACGATTTAGATTGGCTCGCCAAGAACGATTTTGTTTCCCGGATCCGGGAGCACCATTCCCAAAACCGTCTGATCGTCGGCCTCTGTGGTGGCTTCCAAATGTTGGGCCTCAGGCTTTCGGATCCCGGCGGGGTTGAGAATGGCGGGATTCCGGTGAAGCGCGACGGCCTCGGGCTGTTATCGGTCTGTACGGTTTTCAGTCAAGAAAAGACGACTCGACCGATCTCGGCAGAACTCTACGACCCATCCTTCGCTGCAGGGTTGTGGCAGGCGACAACCTTTCAAGGCTATGAGATCCACATGGGGGAAACCGATCGCACTCCAGGAGCTCGACCCTTTGCGCGGCTATCAACGGGGAACCACGGGCAACTGTTCGATGGTGCCATCAGTCCCAGTGGCCTAGTGTTTGGCACTTACGTCCATGGCCTTTTCGACGACGACCGCTTCCGTCACAGCTTTCTCGATTGGGCTCGCGCGTCCCTTGGGTTGGCGCCGGCGGAAGAAAAGGTGTGGGCAGCGAGTGAGCGCGATGCTCGCCTGAATCGCTGGGCTAATCATCTGCGAGGTTCTCTCCGGCTCGATGTAATCCGGGATTGGATTCTCCCCCCTGCGATTCGGCTCAAAACCGCAACATGAATAGGTTGAGCGAGTTGGCGACTATGTCTTGCAATGGCTTAGCCGGGTGATGCGGCGGTACGTGGTACGGTGACGCCGAGCACCGACAAGCAGACTGGTGGATGATCATAATGGGATTGGCTTTGCGGGGGACTGCATTGCCAACGCAATAGGCAAGACCAAACCAAAGGACAAGGGGTCTCAGCAAGTGAGGCCCCTTTTTCCTTTGCACCAGGAACCGGGATGACACCAGAATCCGCCTGGGATTACACCAGACACGACCTGATGATCAATCCATTGCGGATCTCCGAAAGCCAGGTCGGCCAGACAAGCCAGGTTATCTCCAAATCTGCGAGCCATGCGATCGCGTCCCCGATCGCTCAGCAGCTCTCGTGATCCCCTACGCCGATGACGAACGCTTGGGGTGGCATGGCTTTCCTTCCAGAGTCGGCCCATGAAGTATGGGTAACACCACAGGAGAAGATCCATCGCGGGATGCTCTCACCTCGAGCCGACCTCCATAAACGTTCTGGAGGAAATCTGGTTCGAGCACCGCCGCCGGAGTACCATCAGCAGCAATCGATCGCCCATGCAGCATCACGACGCGGTCGAAGTAGCGTGCTGCCAGATTCAAATCGTGCATGGCGGCAACTACGGTAATCCCTCTCGCGGTATTGAGTTCGACGATCAAGTTCAGGACATCACCCTGCCGCGAAATATCCAGTTGCTGCGTCGGTTCATCGAGAAGAAGAATTTCTGACTTTTGCGCCAGAGCCATGGCGATCATGACTCGGCGACGTTCGCCGCCGCTGAGCTCGTTGAAAACGCGATGGGAAATATCCTTCACGCCGGTCGCCTCGACAGCCTCGTCGATGAAGCGCCGGTCGAGGGAACTGTAGTTTCCCCAACGCGTGAGGTGAGGCGTGCGCCCTAGTTCGATAATCTCGCGAACGGTGAAGGAAAAGGGCACAGCGAAATCCTGGGGCACCATGGCGACGCTGCGCGCCAACTCTCTTCTCGGAATTGCGCCCGGACGGCGTCCCTCCAAGAGAACCGAGCCGGCAGACGGCGTTAGAATCCCACTCATGAGCTTCAAAAGGGTTGATTTCCCTGACCCATTGGGACCGAGCAAGGCCAGGCGTTCTCCTCGGGCTACGCAGAGCGAAAGCCCAGCCAAAACGGGGCGCCCGTCGTAGGCGAAGGCCAGGCTGTCAAGCTGGATCGCACTCATCGTCAAAACCTATACTCCTGCTTGCTACGTCGAAGAAGGTAGAGAAAGATGGGGCCGCCCAGAAAAGCCGTCAGAATGCCAACCGGCAACTCGTTGGGTGGAATCAAAGTGCGGGACAGCAGGTCGGCCAGAACCAGATAAATCGCCCCCGCCACTGCGCTCAGAGGAAGCAAGCGACTGTGCTCCGGCCCAAAGACCAAACGAACCGCATGCGGGATGATGAGCCCCACAAATCCGATCAACCCTCCGCCAACAACCGCCGCTGCCGTCAACATCGACCCCAGGGCAAGCAGGATTGCCCTGTGCCGTTCCACCGGCACCCCAAGGTGCGCGGCCATCTCGTCGCCTAGCGACATGGCGTTCAGGCTTCGGGCGAAGGCCATCGCCGCAGCACCCGAGATCAACACCAAGCCGGCAATGACTTCCACCTGGGTCCAGCTGGTGACCGAAATTCCTCCGAGCAACCAGGCGTACAGCACCCGCAAATTCAACTGAAGGCGGTCATTGAGGATCATCAGGAACGACACGCTGTAACTCAGGATTACGCTCAGCGCGAATCCCGCGAGCAAAAGCGTCACGATGGATGTGCGGCCGCCGATCTTCGAGAGCTGATACGCCGCGGCCGCCGCGCAGATTGCTCCCACAAAGGAAAGAGTCGGCACAACCCCAAACCCCAAAACCGAGAAATGCGCAGAAATCAACAGGCCAAGGGCTGCTCCCAAGGCGGCGCCGCCGGAGGTACCAATCACGTACGGATCCGCCAGGGGGTTGCGCAGCACTCCCTGAAACAAGGCACCGGCCAAGGCAAGCGCTCCACCCACCAAAGAGGCCGCGATTACCCGAGGCAACCGAATCTGCCAAATGATGGTCTCGGCGGCCGCGGGCCAGGTCCTCGCCACATGGGTAAGGCCCAGGCGATTCAGCAGGACCCAAACCGTCACTTGCAACTGGATATGAGCAGCACCGACGGTCGCAGCCACGACCATCGCCGCAGCGAGAAGCAGCAAGAGGATCCACAATCCGAGAAGGAATCTCACTCTGAACGTTCGCCCCGCCTTATTGGAAACCGGGTGGCTGGGTTCACAGTTCCACGGATCGTCAATCTGCTTAGCTTGCACGTTCATGGTTGCGATCGCTCCCCCCTGTGTGCGGCCTGTCGAACGCTACCGGTGATCAATTCTAGGTCCCTCGACGATGCGATGCGCAACGCAGGTCCTACCGGGCCATTTACCGTATCCAAGGTCGGCAGCCGAGCGGTGTTCATGGAAATGCCTCCGGATGCAGCAGGTGCGCCAGCCACTCAATTCCTTCCACTAGTCTTGGGCTCGGCCGGGAAAAAAGAGCACTGTCTACAGAAACGACCGCACGGTTTCGCACCGCGGAAATCCCAGACCAACCTGGGCGCCTGAGCACGTCTTCCCGGCTTTGCGGGTTGATGGGGCTGCTCGAGTCCATCAGCACGATGATTTGCGGGTCTTCTGCGACGATGGCTTCCAGGCTCATCTGGCCCGATGGAGTGCGAATCTCGTGGGCGATGTTCGAGCCTCCGGCGGTCTGAACCATGGCGCCGATGAAGCTGCGCGGGCCAGAAGTGAAGGGCCGTGCCGGATCGGTACCGTCCAGTTCGAGAAAGACCCGCGGCCGGCGCAGGCCCTGGACTCGCATCTCCACGCGGGCGATTCGTGCCTTCATGTCGGTGACAATTTCCTGGGCGCAGGGGCCGGTGCCCGTTACCTTGCCCAGCGACAAGATTGACTGAAATACCCCGTCGAAGTCCGAGGGGAGGATTCTGATCGCCGGGATACCCCTGGCAGCTAAAGCATCGACGTCCTCTTCTTCGACCAGAGCGACGACGAGATCAGGTTCCAGAGCGACGATGCTCTCCAAGTTGGCATGATGACCGCCACCGACTTTAGCTCTTGAGGCTGCTTCCGGGGGGTAGTCCGAATAGTCGTCCACCCCCACGACACGATCGCCCGCACCCAGGGCAAATAGAGTCTCTGTGTAAGCGGGAGCGAGCGATACAATGCGGCGCGGAGGTGCGTCAAAGTGAAAGGTCCGTCCAAGGTCATCCGTAATCTCTGCCCGCGAGTAGGCTTGAGCCGGTGTCGACGAGGATTTGGCTCGAGCGCTGGATAAACAAGAAGCCGCCGACGCCGACACGACTCCACCAGGGCCCAGCAACGCCAGGAGCAAACCAGTCGCGAGACGTTGGCGTGCCCGCCCTCTCCCGCAGCCTCGTGTCTTCAGGAAGGTCGTTCGAAGCTGGCTCATCGTGGCCTCCAACCTTCCCCACCGATGGTGATCTTGACTCCTCCCCGGATGGTGAAAGGCAAAGAGGGAAAGCCAAAGGCGGCGGTGTAATGCTCGTTCAAGACATTTTCAGCACTGGCAAAGAGTGCGACGGCGGAATTGAGTTTGTACCTCGCGCTGACGTCGATCTTTTGGTACCCGCCATTGAGATCGCGATTGGGAAGAAGCATGGAGGTGCCGCCGAACTGATCGGTGAGATAGGTACTGTCATCAGAACGGCTCACCAGATATCCGGTCAGGGTCACTCCCAACTGTCGCCGCGAATAATCGATGAAGAGGCTGCCAGAGTTTGGCGACAAGCGAAAAGGCCGATTTCCGACCAGTGGCGAAATTGCTCCGATGGGAATTCCGGGGAAAGCGGGATTGAAGAGCGGCGTACTGGCAAAGGTCTGGGTAACAATGGAGTCCAAGTACGTATAGTTGCCGCCGAGCACGACCCCGTGGCCGACGTGCACTTCGGCATGCGTCTCGACACCCCGTGCCCGGTAGGATTCGGAATTGACCGTGGCTCCTCCTTCCGAGCTCGCGGCCACGGCGTCTACGACTTGGGCCGGGAAGCCCAACAAAGGCAGCGCACTGCTTTCCAAGAACTCAATCAGATTGAAGAACTCGTTGTGGAAGAGGTCCACGGACAGGCGAGCGCGCCGATGCCACAAGGCCTGGCTGATTCCAAAATCGTAACTGGTGCTTCGTTCCGGGCCCAGGGCTGAAATGCCAAACTGCGAAATCAAGGCCGGCCCTTCGGACAATGTCGACAGTACGGAGAACAAGGATGATCCGGCATCGAAAATGCTCGGCTCCTTAATCCCCTTGCCGTAATTGAAGGTGAGTTTCGTGTCGCCGAACGTCTCGTTGGCGGTCGGTCGCCGAAGGTAGTATGCCACGGAGACACGTGGAGTCGGTGCCACGCCAAAAACCGCATTGTCCTCAATCCCGACTCCTGCGGTTAGGTAAAGCCGCTCGAGAAGATTGGCGTGCCCTTCGAGAAAATAACTGAAATTATTTCTTTCGGCGAAGGGACTGTCCGCATACCCATTTTCGTTTTCGTAGCGAAACCCGCCGGTGATCATGACCTTAGGCGAGAATTGATAGTCGGATTGAGCATAGATCGAACGACGGGTCGTCTTCTCATCGAAGGTCTGCGGAAACGTTCCACCGAAATCTAAGATGGCTCGACCGGTTACGCTGTATCCGTTGGCCCCTCGGATGGTAACCGTGTTGCCGATATAGTTGCCTTCGAAGGGTGTTCCCGCCGGTGCAGGGTCAAGGTAATGCAAGTTCAGCTCCGTGGACGCGTAGCGAACCAGGTTGTGCCATCGCGCGGTGGTTTGATTTTCGAAGGTCAGGCCGAAATACGTGTCGTGTTCGCCCTGTTCGGCAAGATCCGGCACGCCAAAGAAATCGATCGCGTTGGGATCACCCAGGCCAGTCGCGGTGTGCCGAAGAGTGAAACGAAGGCCGGTTGTGTCGTTCACCGCCCATCCAAAGTTTCCTGCATAGGTGGCGTTGTGGAAGGCGTTGTTGGGGACATTGTTCTCGGTGTCGAAGCGCGCGAACTCCGAGAAGTAGTCGAAACGACGAATGGCGCCTCCCAGGGAAACGTCGTTCTGATAGGTCCCGAAGTTCCCTCCGTCTCCCTGATAGGTGAACTGGGGAAACAGGGATGTACCGCGAGGGCTGGTCATGTTGATGACGCCGCTGAGTGCATCGCTTCCGTAGAGAACGCTGTTGGCATCCCGCAGGATCTCGACGCTATCGACGCCGGTGGTCGAAATGTTGCCAAAATTCACACTTCCCCCGATATCGTTCATCGGAATTCCATCGATCAGCACTTTGTTGAAGTCCATCTGCCCGCCGCGGATGGAAACCAACGTAGTCCCCCCTCTCTGCCCTGTCTGCACCACCTGGACACCCGGAACGATCCGCAGATCCTCGAGCACGTCCAGCTTGTTAATGTCTTCGATCTTGGATTGGTCGATCACGGATATGGAGGCGCCTACCTGGGATTCTGGTATTTCCGTGCCCGTCGCTGAGACGACCACCTCTTGCGTGACCGTGCCAATGCGCAGGTTTAGGTTCAGACTCTTGGAACCGCCGGTGGAGACAAACACTGAGGGGCTGTCTTCATTTTGAAAACCCGCGGCTTCGACATGCACACGGTAGCGGCCGGCCTCGGGAACGGAGAATTCAAAAACCCCTTGCGCGTCCGTGGTCGTGGAGGCGACGGTCTGCTCGTTCTGAATGAGCCTGACCTTGGCCTTGGGAACGACTCCGCCCAGGGGATCGAACACTTGGCCGCGCAGATTCCCCAGTGGACCTGCCAGTGCAGGACTCGACAAAAACAGAGACGTAAAGAACAGCCACGCTAAGAATCGGATCACACGCTCAAGAAACGACCTCACCCTGTCCTCCTTCGCCCTCGGAAAAGCGGACCCTAGAACTATGCTGAGCGGGATCGGTCTCCTGACTCGCGACGCGCTGCCATTCGATCTGCACCTTCCCACCCTAGCGGGCAGTGGCTTATCGCAGATTCCTATCGTCGCTTACAGTTGCGGGGCAGTGGCGGCTTTTCACCGCGCTTCCCGGTCATCCCCTCAGCGGATTGCCAGACTTACCTTCCTCCTGCTTTAGAACTCGATGCCTCTCTGCGCGCCGATTGCTTCATCGGCCGTAACCAGTCCAAGATGTCGCCCAGGAATCTCAATGTCCTGGCGTCGCGGGAGATACCCGAAGGCTCGCACCCGCGTCCCACTGGCCAGCGCGTCCTCAAGAAGCTGGTAATGAGACGGCCCTGCCACTCGATCAAAAATGACTCCTTGCTACGGTTAGGGCTGGATCAAAGGTCGAAAATCCATGGACCAGGGCGGCCGCGCTGCGGGCCATGGCAGACGCGTCCACGACCAAGATCACGGGAAGACCCAACCAGCGGGCGATTTCCGCCATGCTCCCTCCACTGGACCTGCCGTCCACCCCGTCAAAAAGACCCATGACTCCCTCTACGACGCAAACATCAGTCTTTCGGCCGCCGCGGAAAAAAATCTCGCGGTTTTCCTGGACTGAGAACATCCACCCATCCAGATTGCGCGATGCGCGGCCGCTCGCTCGCGTGTGATGACCGCCGTCGATGAAATCAGGACCGCACTGGAACGGTTGTACGACTAGGCCGCGCCGCCGGTAGGCGGCGATCAGGGCGAGCACAACCGTCGTCTTTCCCACTCCACTGGCGATCCCGGCCACCACCAAGCCCTTGTTCGCTTTAGTCATTGACGCACCGAACCACCGCCCCCCGGCGAAAGTGATCGATCACGCTGAGCCCGCAAGGATCGACGGCGAAGCGGAAGAGGTTTCTGTCCGGCATGCCCAGGGCGCTGGCCAGAGCCACTCGGATCACCCCGGCATGCGTCACGACCAGAACACTTTGCGCCGGGTTCGCGGCTGCGATCGCACGCAATTCCCGCCGAATTCGCCTCTTGAATTGAGAAAAGCGCTCTCCGCCGGGAACGCGCCCATGCGGGAACTGCTTTGCCCAGAGTCGCGCCAAGTGCGGGGACTGCTCGAGAACCTGCTCCCAGGAAAGCCCCTGCCATCGGCCGAAATCGATCTCGCGCAGGCCCGGCCGGATTTCGAGCCGCACTCCCAGTCGTCGCGCGGCAAAGGCGGCCGTCAGACGTGCCCGGCACAGATCGCTGGCATAAGCGACCGAGATCTTGTATCGACTCAGTTTTCGACACAAGGCGGGAAGCTGCCGGCGGCCTTCCGGCAAGAGCTGCGCATCGATTTGTCCTTGGAACCGCCCCTCTCCCTCCGCCATGGCATGCCGCACCAGAACCAATCGGCACACTGCTCGCTGGCGGTCACTCTTCGTCCGCATCACGGCGCCCCCATTGCTCACGGAAAATCAGATCCTCGAGTGGCAGTCGGGGGAGCCAGCCGGCCGACTCCAGCTCCGGTCGCGGCAAAAACTCCCGCACGTATCCCACGCAGAGATACGCGACCACAAGTACGTGTTCCGGTATGTGGAGCACTTCCCGGAGCTTGGCGGGTTCAAAAATGCTGACCCAACCAACGCCAATGCCTTCGGCGCGCGCCGCCAGCCAGAAGTTCTGAATCGCGCAACAGGTGCTGTACACATCCGTTTCGCGAATGGTATGACGGCCCAAAACATGAGGCCCATGCCGCGTCGGATCGCAGGTTACACACAGATTCACCGGCGCTTCGAGAATGCCTTCCAGTTTCAGCCGCGAATACAACTCGCGTCTCTCGCCCTGGTAAACCTTGGCGGCAGCCTGGTTCGCGTGATCGAAGAGCTGCTGGACCCGGCGTTTGACTTCGTCGCTGCGAATGACAATGAACGACCATGGCTGCATGAAGCCCACGGATCCGGCGTGGTGAGCGGCATCGAGCAGCTTCTCGAGCATGTCGTTGGCCACGGTATTCGGCAAGAAGTGGCCGCGCACGTCCCGGCGCTTGTAAATTGCCTTGTAGACGCCCCGCTTCTCTGCCCGAGAAAATTCGTGCAGGAGAGAGCCGTGTTGTGCCCTGGTTTTACTCACCCCAGCATCACCCCCGAGAAATAGACAGCCAATTCGGTGATTTGAATCGTCGCGCCAAAGCAGTCACCGGTAACCCCGCCCAGCCGCCTCCTGTAGTAGGCGCCCGTCAGGACGACCACGCCGAGAGCCACCAGCAGCAGCCATGCCGTTCGCAGCTTGAGAAAAAAGGCGATGATTCCAACCGACAGGAGGGTTCCGAGCACGAGCGAACCTGCGCTGACTCTTTGCGCAATCGGACCACCTTGACCGTCGCCCACCCGCGCTGAAGGCAGGAAATACGCCAGCGGTAACGTCGTCCAACGACTCAGCACCTGGCCGGCCAGCAGGTACCCGGTGAATCTCTGCGCCGGCAGATTAGTGAGGAATACAAATCTGCCAAGCAGCCCCAGCACAAGCGCAATCGCCCCAAAACTTCCGATGCGGCTATCCCGCATGATGGCCAAGACCTGCTCGCGTTCCCAGCCCCCGCCGAATCCATCGGCAGCATCGGCCAACGCGTCTTCGTGTAATCCTCCGGTTACGGCGACGAGATAGATCAGAATCACAACCGCCACAACGCTGCGATTCACGTAGGGCGAAAGAATCAAGTGAAGGAGCACGCCTCCTGCCCCAACCAGCAATCCGACCACGGGAAAGAAGACGGTCGAAGCCGCCAGGCGCTCCGAGGAGAACCTGCGCGGTCTCACCGGCAAACGTGTCAAGAATTGCGTCGCTACCAGAAAAGAATTTGCGATTTCCCTCATGAGACAGCTCCGCTCACCTGCGCCGAGGAAAACGTCGCCATTTCGTTGAACAGTTTCGCGGCAGACTCAATCACTGCCATGGCCAGCGCCGACCCTGTTCCTTCTCCCAGTCGCATCTCGAGATCGAGCAGCGGACGTTGCCCGATGAGTTCAAGAAGGGCCCCATGGCCGGGTTCGCTGGATCGATGCGCGGCAAAGAGGAAGCCTCCGACTCGAGGCTGAATCGCGCAGGCCAGGGCAGCCGCAGCGGTCGAAATGAAGCCATCGACGACCACCGTGAGTCGTCGCGTCGCGGCGCCGAGGATCAGTCCGGTCAACCCGGCAATCTCAAATCCGCCGATCTTCTGCAGAATGTCGAGGGCATCGGACGGGTTCGGGTGATTCACGGCAATCGCGCGCTCAATGACCGCGATCTTTCGTTCGACCCCCTTGGAGTCCAGACCCGTCCCCATGCCTGTGACTTGCGATGCCGGCCTTCCCGTGAGCACGGCAGTAATTGCGCTCGCCACCGTGGTGTTTCCGATCCCCATTTCCCCGGTCCCAATCAGCGCGCCACCCCGCTCCGCCGCACTCGCCGCCAATTCCACTCCTACACGCAGCGCTGCCGCCAGTTCGTCTTCCTCCATGGCCGGTCCACGCGCAATGTTATGAGTCCCGTTCGAGACCTTTCGATCCACTAGTCCCGGCGCCAGATCCATCCTCCCGTCCACGCCGATATCGACAACCACGACTTCGATTCCAAACTGTCGGCAAAGGACGTTGATGGCGGCACCACCCGTCAGGAAATTTTGCACCATTTGTCCGGTGACGGCCTTGGGATAAGCGCTCACGCCTTCTTCGCTCACACCATGGTCCGCGGCGAGGGTAAAGATGGTCTTGTTCTTGCAATCCAAAATTTCCTTCTGCTGGATGCACACGAGACGGGCGGCAATTTCCTCGAGCCTCCCGAGACTTCCGATGGGCTTTGTCAGATCGTCCAAGTGTCGAACCGCACGTTCCTGCCACTTCGGCTCCAGGGCGGGTACCTGGCCGGCCATCTCATGCAGGATCTCCCGAGCCGATGGGTTGGTACAAAGCTCAACCATGGGCTAGATACTCTCCTTCCTATGTGTTTCACCGTGATGCATGAGGTAAATTGTCACGCCCGATCCCCTGCTTTCCCCGCTGTGTCTTTCACCGTCAACGGGATACCCGCGATCATCAACACGACCCTGTCGGCAATCTTGGCAATTTCCTGGTTTAACTGTCCGAGCAAGTCCCGATAGATTCGCCCCGAGCGGTAAGCGGGCACAATTCCGCTGCCGACCTCGTTGGACACAACGATGACGGAAGCCTTCGATGAGCGGATTGCCTGACACAGCTGCTCGGTGACGGCGCGCGCGCTGCTGGCTTTTCGCCGGTTGTGACTCATGGTGTTCGCCACAAACAGCGTGAGGCAATCGACCAGCAGCAGGTCTGCCTTCAGAGACTCAGAGGTAATGGTCTGGTGGAGATCAAGCGGAACTTCGACGGTCTTCCACGAAGCCGGTCGCTCGCGACGATGCGTCTCTATTCTTTCTCGCATCTCCCGATCGTTCGGACACGCTGTGGCGAGGAACGTGACCCGCCGGTAGCGGGACGCCAGCGTCTGCGCATAGCGGCTCTTGCCGCTGCGTGCTCCACCGAGCACCAGCGTCACGCGCCTCGGGTGTATCTCCATGGCTGGCGGCACTGATTCTGTCCAGTTCTGGAGGGAAACAGACTGCGACGGTTCTTATTCCAACTGCAGCAGTTGGCTCGAAGACATCGCCATCGACTCTCCCTTCGAAGTCGATCAACTGGTTGTGGGTGGTTGGTAGGTCTCCTGACTTGCGCATCTTCGATTTCGAGCCGCCTTCCCAGGTAACCCCAGTGGCATCGTTCGCTCGAACTCTCCGTGCTTACAGTGGCGGGGCCGTGCCGGATTTTCACCGGCTTCCCTGTTCACCAACCAGTGTTTCTTATAAGACAGGTCAGATATTCAAGTCAACTCAGTGACACGGGAGGGTAAGCTGATCTTTACCTTCTTAGTCAGAAGTAAATAGCCCGTTCGGCTGTCTGTTGGCGTCTTTCCTTACGCGTAGCCGTCCGCATTGCGTCCCCACTTTTGCACATGCTCTTAAGACGTTGTGTTAACACAAATCGCTTGACGCCCTTGTATTTGTCTATAGACTGGCGCGATGCCTGGGCCGAAGCTGGATCACGGTAAAGCCAAGCTGGAGGACGCAATGTTATCGAATCGCTTAGGAATTCTCGCAGTGCTCGCCCTGTGCATCTCGCCGGCCGTGGCCCAGGTAGCGGAGGAATCTACCACTCCGCGAACCAGCGCGGCAGTGCCCCTGCTCGAGCACAGACCGATGAAGTTTCACCGGGTGCGCGTCGACGCTACGGTAGAGAGCGAAAACTGGAGCGGATACGCCG
>DASPTQ010000230.1:0-44261 GCA_035623335.1 Terriglobales bacterium | reverse complement strand
CAATATTGCGCTCAGAATCACTGCGCAGCAAGACAAACCAATACGTACCCGGGGCCAAAACACGACCGGGAATCTCTACCGGCTCGGTGAAACTCATTTTTGTCTTCTGATTCCACTCGTCGGCTCTCGCAGCGGGCAGTACGACCGCGCACGAAAGAACACAGCAGAAAACGATTGCGAATCGCTTGTACTTGTTCATTGCTCTTCTCCTCCTTACCGTTTTAGTGGCTCTAGACAGTACGAATGCTACGACCAAGATCGCGTTGCCTCGAGGCGTACACGGCGGTTCTTCTCGACAAAAATTCATCTTCCTTGACTGAATCTTTACCTCCGTCCACCCCCAAACGGTGTTCCCATCAGAGAAACAATCAGGAATTCACTAGGACGCGAAAGTCTTGAAGGAGCGTGACTATGACTCGGGATTGGGAAGGAGCGTATCGGGCGGCGGTGCTAGAAACGGATCGTCACAAATTGCTGGGCAAAATTGATCGGGCTAGGAACGTGCTCCGGGCCTGTTTGCTCGAACTCGCTTCTTCCCCTACGGCAAGTGGGGAAAAAGAACGCATCGCCGATGCCTTGCGCACCCTGGATGTGATACGGCGGGTCGAGCTCGAGACCAGGGCTTGATGGGCTACCGTAGCTTGACCCCAGGCAAGCTCTACGGCTTTCACCCTACAGTCCGCCAACGACGCCAGACTCGCTAATCGAGATCGAAGTCGCGAATGGGTTTTCCGGTGTCAGGAGACTCTTTGGCTCGCTTGATGGCCTCCTGGAACTTCTTCTCAAGCAGGTCGGAAGCGTGCTTCTGGGCTTCGACAGATTGCCGGAAGATGGATTCGCGGCGACTGTCCTGCTCCTTCATCGCCCGGGCGGCTTCCTCGATGTCGTTGAAGAGCTTGGGCTTCACCGCTGCGGTGTGGGCGATGACCGCCTTGGTTGCGGCATCGATCTTCAACACCGCGCTGCAGCAGGGACAGGTCACTTCAAAGGCTGAACTACGTCGAGACATCGTTTAGGCATGATACCGCAAACCTGCCTTCAATGGGGTGCAAGTCTGATGGGGAGGATGTGGAACACATTGAGCATTTCCAGGCCCAAAAGCAGGACGGAAACCACGACGACGGAGATGGCGAGAATCTCACCGAAGTTGAGTCCGCTGCGGCGCGGTTCAAAGCGTCGCAGCACCAGGCCCAAGATGTTGAGCGTGGCAAAGCCAAAGACCAGGACCCACAACATATTGTAGACATTGGTCTTTTTGGGCGAGTAAACCTCTGAGAACTGAGGGACCTGTAGCAACAGCAATCCCAGCAGTCGCAGGCCGACGATGCTCGGTGGCGAGCTCCGGGTCGTACACTCGGCCACGCTGGTGGTTAGGAATCGAACCATGCCCGCGTTACGCGATGATTGAAATCTTTGCCATACATACCAAGATTTCAAGATTTAAAGATAGTAACTGTTTTGGCCAAGCGAAGTCAGCGTGAATATGCGAGAGGAATAAGCGGAGGCACGCACACGAGATCGAGCACACCGCGACGGCGATTTGAGCTTGGCTCGGTGGGGAATTTCACTGTGCCTTATAATGGAGGATTCCGCATCCCTCTTCGAGGTTTCCGGTCGCCCCTGCCACCAAACCACAGGGCACGGACTGGGTAGCGGCACTCTCTAGGAATGTCCACGGAAACCATTGTTGTTCGCGGCGCGCGAGTTCACAATCTCAAAAACATCGATTTTGAGATCCCGCACAACTCGCTGACCGTAGTGACCGGAGTCTCGGGTTCCGGCAAGTCGTCGCTCGCCTTTGACACCATCTATGCCGAGGGCCAGCGCCGCTACGTCGAATCCTTGTCGGCCTACGCGCGACAGTTCCTGGAGAGAATCGAGAAGCCGGATGCAGATCTGATTGACGGAATCGCTCCGGCCGTGGCGATCCGGCAGAAGAACAGCACGCGCAATCCGAGATCGACCGTCGGCACGGCGACGGAAATCTATGATTACTTGCGCCTGCTGTTTTCCCGCATCGGCCGGACGTACTGCGTTCGCTGTGCCCAGGAGGTAACCAAGGACACCGTGGATGAAGTGGCCGAGAGGCTGCTTTTGCTGCCGGAAGGCACGCGGCTGAACGCGCTATTCCCGCTCCGAACCGCCCCGCCGGGCACCGAGGAGCAAAAATCGGCGCGCATCACTTTGCCAAAAAGGAAGAAGGAAAAGGGGACTCCCACCAGGGTGCTCTCCGATGCCCTCAAAGCTCGCCTCGTCGATCTCCGCACCCGTGGCTTTAACCGGCTGTATCAACACCACCAGATTTTCGAGTTCTCCACGCCGGAGTCCTTGTTGGACGTGAATTTCGCCGAACCTGTTTTCCTCCTGGTCGATCGCTTGACGGTGTCGCCGGACGTCCGCGCACGAATGGTGGACGCCATCGAGATCGGCTATCGCGAGTCAGGAGAGATCATCTTCGAAACCGTCCCCCGTGGCGAGGAAGCTTCCGAACTACTGCGCTTCTCCCAGCGTTTCGAGTGCAAGGCTTGCCAGCTCCTCTACCAGGAGCCTGAGCCGCGTCTATTTTCCTTCAATAACCCCTATGGCGCCTGTCCCCGCTGCCAAGGTTTCGGCAACACCATCGACTTCGACCTCGAGCGAGTGATCCCGGATACGTCCAAGACCTTGAGCGAAGGGGCGATTGAGCCGTGGACCAAGCCGCAGTACCGCACCCTGGCTGCCGAAATGAAGCGTTTTGCCCGGCCCAGGGGAATTCCTCTCGATGTCCCTTGGGCCCAACTGGAGCCCGAACATCGGCGTCTGATCATCGAAGGCGAAGAGCGATTTCCCGGGATTCGCGGTTTCTTCCGCCACCTGGAGCGCAAGAAATACAAGTTGCACGTGCGCGTTTTCCTAAGCCGTTACCGGGGCTACTCCATTTGCTCGGATTGTCAGGGAGCTCGATTGAGGCTCGAGGCACGCCATGTCAAGATCCATGGCAAGAACATCTGCGACGTTTGCTCGATGACCGTGGAGGAGGCGGCGAAATTCTTCGCGGCGGTCCCGCTGCGAGGTCAGCAAGCTGAAATCGCCGACAAGCTGTTGGAAGAAATTCAGCAACGACTCCGGTTCTTGAATGAAGTGGGTCTCGAGTATCTCACCTTGGACCGGCTTTCCTCGACACTCTCCGGCGGAGAAGCGCAGCGCATTCAGCTTGCCACTTCGCTGGGATCCCGTTTGGTGGGAACCCTGTATGTGCTCGATGAACCTTCCATCGGGCTGCACAGCCGGGATACCCACCGGCTGATCAAGATCCTGCATGACTTGCGAGATCTCGGGAACACAATTTTGGTGGTGGAGCACGACCCCGACGTCATGCGGGCCTCCGACATCATTCTTGATCTCGGACCCGGTGCGGGAGAAAACGGTGGCCGACTCATCGCCGCCGCGAGCTTCGACCGACTCAAGAAAGCTCCTGGATCCTTGACCGGACGCTACCTGGCCGAAGAATTGAGGATCCCGGTACCGAATGCTCGCCGCAAGCCAGGGCGCCAGCAGATCAAAATCTACGGCGCTCGAGCTCACAACCTGAAGAATCTCGATCTGGTAGTTCCCTTGCGAATGCTGGTGGCTATCACCGGAGTTTCCGGATCGGGCAAATCCACCTTGCTGCACGATGTGTTGTTTCAGGCTTTGGCCCCCAACGCCAAGCAGCCCACTCCAGCCTCCTCGGTCTCGGCCTGGGACCGGGTGGAGGGTGCCGAGTTCATCGATGAGGTAGTGATGGTCGACCAGTCCCCGATCGGCCGCACTCCCAGATCCAATCCCGTAACCTACATCAAAGCCTTCGATGCCATCCGCGACCTGTTTGCTTCCCTGCCGGAAGCCCACAAGCAGCGGTTCGCCGCCGGCCACTTTTCGTTCAATGTTCCCGGAGGACGCTGCGAGGCTTGCCAAGGTGACGGAACCGTCACCGTCGAGATGCAGTTTCTTGCCGACGTGGAGCTGACTTGCGAAGAATGTAAGGGAACACGTTACAAGCCGCAGATCCTCGATGTACGTTATCACGGCAAGAACATCCACGAAGTGCTGAACCTGACCATCCAGGAAGCTTTGCAATTCTTCGCCGGCGTTCCAAAAATCACGGGAAAGCTGCAGGTCCTCGAAGAGGTTGGTTTGGGATATTTGCGGCTGGGACAGTCTGCCACCACTCTTTCCGGCGGAGAAGCCCAGCGTATGAAACTGGCTGCGCATCTCCAGCCTCGCAGCGCTCAAGCCGGCGCTTCGCGCGACGGCAGCGGCCGCCGCCATCTTTTGTATATTTTTGATGAGCCCACCACCGGCCTGCACTTTGATGACATCAGTAAGCTCTTATCGGCCTTTCGTCGGCTCATCGCTGCCGGGGGCTCGATTCTGGTCATTGAGCACAATCTGGAGGTCATCAAGACGGCGGATTGGGTCATTGATCTTGGGCCGGAAGGGGGAGAGCGCGGCGGTTATCTCGTAGGCACGGGGCCTCCGGAAACGATTGCCCAGCTCCCGCAATCCTACACCGGCCAGTTCTTGGCGCGTGTGCTCAACGGAAATGGATTTTCACCCCATGCAAACCAATAGGCGAACCGCTTGGTGGAAGAAGGCGGCCTTGCTTCTTGCCAGCTTGGCGGTGGGTTACTTGTCGCCTGCACTCGGCGCGTCCGTGCCGGCCCAAGCCGACGGACAAACGATTCGACATCACAGCGTGGCGGAGCAGGACTCTTCCTGGCCCGCGGAGCTGACCCAGGCGGAGACGGCCATCGACAAGAAGGATTATCCGACGGCCGAGACCTTGCTCAAGAAGGTTGTGGCCGGCGCTCCGAACAATTATCAGGCCTGGTTCGATCTGGGATTTGTCGAGAACGCTCTCGGCAACACCCAGGAGTCCATTGCCGCCTATCGCAAATCGGTTTCCGCCAAATCTGATGTCTTCGAATCCAATCTGAACCTTGGCCTCATGCTGGCCAAGACGGGGCAACCCGATGCCCAGCAGTTTCTGCGGGCGGCCACCACCTTGACCCCTACCGGCGATCGAGAGCTTGGTCAGGCGCGAGCCTGGCTGTCCCTGGGCCACATCCTCGAGAGCACCAACCCAGAGGAAGCCACCCAAGCCTATCTGCGGGCTGCCGCGCTGGCCCCCAAAGATCCTGAACCGCACCTTTCGGCAGGGCTCCTGCTCGAAAAGCAAAACCGCTTTGCCGACGCTGAGCAGCAATATCGACAGGTATTGACCATCGACCCGCAATCGAGTGAAGCTCTGACCGGCCTGGCCAATCTGTACCTGCGGGGCAAGCGGCTGACCGATGCCGAAGCGGTTCTGCGCCAGTTGGTTTCCTTGCGGCCACAGGATCCCGCGGTTCATCTCGAACTGGGCCGCGTGCTCGCGGCCAGCGGCAACAACCAACAAGCCATTCAGGAACTGGAGAGCGCAATCAAGCTGGCCCCCGCCGATACGGAGGTGAAGCGCCAGTTGGCGGATCTCTATAGCGCTAGCCAGATGTATGATCAGGCAGAAGCAGAGTGTCGCTCCTTGGTGGCAGAAAATCCGCGGGATGCCGAGGCCCATCATGGGCTCGGTGTGGTACTGATAAAAGAGAAGAAGTTCGCCGCCGCCGAGCAGGAGCTACTGACGGCGGTGAAGCTGAAACCCGATTACGGAGAGGCGTACGGAGACCTCGCGGTCGCCGCCAATGAAAACAAGAATTACGAATTGGCGATCAAGGCGACCGACGCACGCGCGCAGTATCTGCCCGAAATTCCTGTCAGCTACTTTCTCCGCGCCACCGCCTATGATCACTTGCGGGCCTACAAACAGGCCGCGGAAAATTACCACAAGTTCCTGGAAGTGGCCCATGGAGAATACCCGGATCAAGAGTGGCAGGCTCGGCATCGCCTGATCGCCATCGAACCCAAGAAATAATCCATGCACCGGCTCCCGATTCTCGCGCTTGTCCTCGCCGTAACGGCTACCTCACTGGCCTCGAAAGAGCCCTCGCTCGAGGAGCTGATCGCGCGTGCCAAATCAGCGCCCGTCAAGGAGCAACCTTCCTTGTATGTTGAAATCGCCGAGCGCCAGCTCAAGTCGGCGGACGAGTTGTACAATGCCGGCAATGTGGAGGAGGCGCGGAAATCCGTGGCCGACATCGTAACTTATTCGGAAAAGGCGCATGATGCCGCCATCGAATCCGGCAAGAAGGTCAAGAGCGTCGAAATGGCGGTTCGCAAGATGTCGCATAAGCTGAACGATGTGAAGCGCACACTGAATTTCGAAGATCAGGCGCCCGTGGGGGAGGCTGCCGACCAGCTCCAGAAGCTGGCCGACGATCTGCTCACCTACATGTTTCGCAAAGGAAAGTGATGCTGGTCCTTCCCAAAACCGGTGGTTTGGTTGTGTTGCCCCTGCTTCTGCTCTCGCTGGTTGGGGGACAGTTTCGCCCGGAGCCTTTGAACCCTAAGGAGATTGATCTGCTGCGGGACGCAGCCCAGCAGCCGGCGCAGCGCTTGAAGCTCTACGTGGAATTCGCCCGGACAAGACTGGTTTCGCTTGAGGAAATGCGCGCCGACCCCAAGACCAAAGACCGGGCGCAGCAAACCCACGATAAGCTTGAGAATTTCCTCGCCGTATATGACGAGTTGAACGACAATATCGACACGTTTGTAGAGCGCAAGGAAGATCTGCGCAAGCCTTTGAAAATGGTGATCGAGGCCGACACCGAATTTCAAGCCAAGCTGCGGGCTTTGGCGAACGCCCGCGACTCCAACCCTAGCGAGGCCGAACACTACCAGTTTCTCCTCGACAATGTCGTCGAGACGGTGGACGCCAGTGTCCAAGATCATCGCCAGTTACTGAACGAACAAGAAGAGGCAGCGAAGCACAAGAAAAAGTGAAGATCATCGTTCGACCTAGGGGATATCAGCCCCGGGAGCGATCCAAATTGAGTGAATCCCATAGAATTCCCGGGACATCTTCTAGCCTCAGCGGTCGATGGAATGCGATCTCAAAGATCTGCCCGCCGTACTCGAGGCAGCCGTCCAAGGAGCCAGCCCCGAAGCCATGCAGAAGGCTCCGCAGGGGAAGTGGAATTCCACCCAGATCCTCGAGCACCTCTATCTGACCTATACGGCTACGAACCAGGCACTTGCACGGCGCCTGAACTCAGGCAAACCCGTGGCCAAAGCCCCGACTCTGAAGCAACGTCTGGCTGTCTTCCTGGTCACAGGGCTTGGCTACTTCCCGGAGGGAGTCAAAGCGCCGGAGGTCTCGGTCCCACGCGGCGTTCCCCCCGAACTGGTGCGGAGAACCATTTTCGCAGAAATTCAGAAGATGGCCTCTGGTCTTGATGAGTGCGAGCGACGCTTTGGCCCCAGAACCAAGATTGTCGACCACCCTATCCTAGGCCCGTTAAACGTCAATCAGTGTCGCAAATTGCACTGGATCCACGCACGTCACCACGTCCGCCAGATTCGAGAACGCACCAGCTTGTGACGCGACCCGTCCGCGACCGAGTCTCCCCTGCGTGGGCGCTATTCCTCTCCCAGTTTCGTCGCTAACTCCGCGACAAAGATCATTTCTCGGGAGCGTGCGACCTCGAACGGGCTGGCATCCCAGTCTCCGAAAACGTCACGTATTACCAGTCCTGAACGCTCGATCAGAGCCTCTACCCGCTCTCGCGATGGAAACCGCAGCGTGCTGTTTGTGCTCAGCGTCTGGTGCGGAAGGCGGTAGGAAGTGCGAAACGAAATGAATTCACCGTCCTCGCGCGTAATCGCCAGCGTCTCGCAAAGTTGTCCGGCGGAAAACTCGTGGACCAAAGGTGGCCGCGCCGTCCACTCGCCGACCCAATCCACGCGCGGATTGCGAGTCTCAAAGGCGGTCCGGCCGCCGTCCTTCAGATGGCCACGCATGGTCTCGAAGACGGCTAGCACGTCGGCGTCGGTAAGCAGGGTTTGGAAAGCATGTCCAGTCATGACGACCAGGTCGAAGCGCCGGTCGAGCTTGTAGCTCTGCGCCGAGGACTCGATCCACTCAACCTGTTCCGCATGAGGTTTCCTTCTGGCCACAGCCAGCATCGCCGCCGCCGGATCAACACCCGTCACCTGATGTCCGCGTTCGGCGAAAGCACAGCAGAGTGTGCCCGTGCCGCACCCTAGCTCGAGGACACTACAGGGGCGCACTCCGGCTAGCGAGAGATAGAAGTCCGTATCCTGCGCCCGCGGGTTGGTGAGGTCGTAAATCTCTGCGATCTGCGGGTCTTGATAGTCCATAGGCTGGCTGCGCTGCCGCCAGGGCCTTTCACAACTGATGGTACGGTTGTAACGCAAGAAAGGTGAAAGCGTTCGATACCCGGCATACTCGAAAGCGAAGGTGATTCGCGTCGTGAAGCATTCTCCCTATCTTCGCATCCAGAGATTCGCTCGTGATTAGGACCGTGCTAAGCTAGCCTCAAGGTGAGACAACGGCTTTTTGAGATCTTTCAACAGAGCTACCACGAACTAAGACTGCGCACACCGGTCCCCGAGCTTAGCATCGAGTTCTTCGCCTTCACCAACATCACCAGCACAATTCGCCTGCGGAAGGGAAAGCTGCTGGTGCGACTTTCCGACCTCCTCGAGGGAGCACCGGAAGCCGTGCTCGAATCTATTTCCCACATCCTCCTGGCAAAGATCTACCGCGTGCCCATCGTGCGCGAACATTCCACCCGCTACCGCCGGTACGTGGGGAGTTCGGAAATCAGGAGGAAAGCCCATCTGATACGCGAGATTCGCGGGCGAAAGCGGATTTCTACCCCCCGGGGCAAGATGTACAACTTGGAAGCAATCTTTGAGGACCTCAACGCTCGCTTCTTTTACGGCTTGCTGGCCCGTCCTCAGATCACCTGGAGCCGCGATCACTGCCGCACCCGCCTCGGCCACTACGATCCTGCGCGCAATACCATCGTGGTCAGCCGTGTCCTCGATCATCCCCGCGTGCCGCGCTATGTCGTAGAGTACATTGTGTACCATGAGATGCTGCACCTCAGGCACCCCGTAAGACTGCGCGGCAGCCGCCGATCCGTGCATTCGCACGAGTTTCAGGCGGACGAGAAGCTATTCCCCCGGCTCGATCGGGCGAAGCAGTTCTTGCGGCAGTTGTGAGAGTTGGCAGGCTTAGGGTGCGCGAGGAGGCGGGTCCAGGGCGTCTGGCAGCGAGGCTTGGGCCAATGCCCTTTCCCCGCTTCTCTCTGGCCGCATTGCGTTGGCGATTGGCATCTTCCGTGCATTGACCATTGCGGAGTTCGCAGACTATCCTAAATAAGTTGAAATTGAAATTCATTTTCAACATTGCAGGAGGCGTTCCAGGGCATGTTGCAAGCATTCGTAATCACTTTGAGGGAGGGTGTGGAAGCCGCTTTAATCGTGGGCATCACCCTGGCTTACCTCGACAAGATCCACCGTCCCGAGCTGCGCAAGGCCGTCTACGCGGCGCTGGTCGCGGCCTTTCTGGGAAGCATCGGGGGAGCGGTGCTGGTGGCAAGGATGCACTGGAACGAGGATGTGTATGAAGGCTGGATCATGCTCGCCGCCGCCTTCTTTGTCGTCACCATGATTGTTTTCATGATGAAGACGGGACGCAAGCTCAAGGGGGAAATTGAAGGCAAGGTGGGTTTGCTGGTGGGAGAGGATGCCTGGTTCGGCCTCTTTCTCTTTGTCTTCCTCATGGTATTGCGGGAAGGCGGGGAGACGGTCTTGACTCTGGCCGCGGTTTCTCTCAATTCCTCTTCGCTCGCCAGCTTCCTTGGCACCCTCGCCGGGGTGCTCGCCGCCATAGTGTTTGGCGTCACTTTCGTGAAGGGCAGCGTGAGGATTGACCTCGGAAAGTTCTTTCGGGTTACGACCGTGATACTGTTCTTTGTGGCGGCTCAACTCGTGGTCTCAGGTCTGCATGAGCTATCGGAGAATGGGGTACTTCCCTCTTCGAAACAAGAGATGGCGCTCATTGGGCCGATTGTCCGCAATAACGTGTTCTTTCTGATTACGATTCTGGCTTTGGCCGCCCTGATGGTGCTGTTTGAGGCTAAGCGCCGCCAACCCCTGGCTGTGCCTACGTCCCCGGCCGAGCGACGCAAGGCCCAGTGGAAGGCGCGCCGAGAGCGTTTATGGATGATCTCGGTTTATGCGAGCTCGTTCGTGTTCATCGTGCTGGTCACGGCGGAGTTCATCTACGCCAAGAGCGTGAGTGCGCTATCTCCGGCAACCCCGGTGACCTTCGTGAACGGACAGGTAAGGATTCCGCTGCGCGACCTCTCCGACGGTGAGCTGCACCGCTATGAGGCGAAGGAAAATGGCATCGACGTGCGCTTCTGGCTCTACCAGAAGCCGGACGGCAAGATCGCCAGCGTCCTCGATGCCTGCCAGATCTGCGGCGCCGTCGGCTTTTACAAAAGGCAGAACACGATCATCTGCAAGAACTGTGCCGCCCCCATTAACCAGCGCTCGGTCGGAATGCCCGGCGGATGCAATCCCATCCCGCTCTCGGCAGAGCAAACCTCCGACTCAGTCATCATCGAGGAGGCGAACGTCGCGGCCAACAGTCGCGAGTTCCAGAAATAACCCATGTTCCTGCGGCTGGTGTTCGAGTCATTTTGGCGCCAGAAGCGCAGGAAAGCTCTGGCCGGCGCAGCCATTATGCTCGGGGTCTCGGTGGCCACGGCCATGATCGCGGTGGCGACCGATATTGGCGACAAAATCAGCCGTGAGTTGCGCAGCTACGGCGCGAATCTGTTGGTCACCCCGCAACAAGACACGCTCGATCTCGAAATCGGGGGAGTGAATCTGAAGCCTCCCGGCGATGGAAGCTACCTGAACGAAGCTGATCTTCCCAAAATCCGAGGCACCTTCTGGCATAACAACATTGTGGGCTTTGCTCCCATGTTGCCAGTCCAGGTTGGAGTGGAGCTGAAGGGATTCGACCAGCTGACGCTCGTCGGCACATACTTTTTAAAGAAGCTCGCTTTCGGCAACGAAGAGTTTCTTACCGGCGTGCGCATCACTCACCCCTGGTGGACGGTGGAAGGTGCGTGGCCAGACGACAACTCCGAGGATGTTCTGGTCGGAGAACGCCTGGCCCGTAAGACCGGTCTCAGAGCGGGAGAGACGGTTGCAATCGAGGGACGGTCGCACCGGATTGCGGGAATTCTATCGGCCGGCGGTGCCGAAGATGACCAAATTGTTGCCCCGCTCGGGTTGGCCCAGGAGATTCTGGGAAGAGGAGGAGCCGTACGACGCCTCTATGTCAGTGCTCTGACCAAGCCGGAGGATGCGCTTGCCCGCCGCGATCCCCGCACCATGGCTACTAATCCCGAGCTCTTCGAACGCTGGTACTGCTCTCCGTACGTGCAGTCGATTGCCTACCAGTTGCAGGAGGCCATTCCCGACTCCCATGCCGAGCCCATTCGCCAGGTCGCACAGAACGAAGGTGCCGTCCTCGCCCGCATTGAAGGGCTCATGCTGTGGATCACCGCCGCCGCTCTGGTGGCTTCCGCGCTCGCCGTTTCGGCCGCGATGGCCACGGCGATTTTCGAACGCCGCCGGGAAGTCGGTCTGATGAAGGCACTGGGGGCCCGCAATGCTTTGATCGCCGCTCTATTTTTTACCGAGGCGACCCTGCTTGCCCTGTTGGGCGGCGGCCTCGGCTTTCTCGGAGGAGCAATTCTAGCCCGGCAGATTGGACGCTCGATCTTCAACGCCCGGATTACCATTGAGCCGGTCCTCCTCCCCGTAATACTGGGGATTGCCGTGATCGTGACCTTCGCGGGCAGCGCCCTGGCGATTCGACATGCGGTGAAGTCCGATCCGGTGTACGCATTGCGAGGCGAAGGATGAACATGGCCTCGCTTCCGGAAATCCGCCGACGCCGCTCCGCTAGCTCGCGTAGTGACATGTTCCTGCGCATGCTGCTACGAGCCGCCATTCGCGGCCGCGGACATGCCGCCTCGGCCGTGCTGGCGATGGTGGTGGCAGCCGCCGTGGCTACTTCGCTGCTGAATCTTTCCGTAGACGTCGATTCCAAGCTGCGCAAAGAGTTTCGCAGTTACGGTGCCAATGTTGTGGTCGTGGCGAAGCAGGATCAAGAACTACCGCAAGGCACCTTGGACGAGGTCAGGTCGGCGCTTGGTAGTCATGGCTTGGCCGTCCCTTTCGCCTATGCCGTGGCTCGGACTTCGAGCGGGCAACCGGTGGTCGTTTCCGGTACCGATTTCGCTCAGGTGCGCCAACTCGATGCCTGGTGGCAAGTAAGCGCCTGGCCACAGAGCCCCGGTGAGGTCCTGGTGGGAGAAAGAGCCGCTGCCGTCGTGAGCCCCACAGGCGGGCCCTTCGACCTTAGCTTTAAGGGACACATCAGGCACTTGATCCCGACCGGCTCACTCCGTACTGGCGCGGCCGAGGACAGCCGGGTTTACCTTTCGCTGGCCGATTTTGAAGACTGGACCGGAGTCGCACCTTCTACGATCGAGATTGCCGTAACCGGGTCGGCTGCCGAGGTCAACGGCATCATGGGTAAGCTGGCCAAGGACTTGCGGGGAGTCGAGGTCCGGCCGGTACGGCAGATCATGGAAGGCGAGGCACGAGTTCTGGGAAAGACCCGTGCCACTTTATTCGCTGCGGCTGTTCTGATTATCGTGACCTCCGCCCTATGCGTCCTGTCGACGCTGATGGGCTGGGTCTTTGACCACCGCCAGGACTTTGCCATCATGAAGGCCCTAGGGGCCTCGGAGTGGCTAATCAGCGGCTTTTTTGCCGCCGAATCCGCGGTCCTAGGGGTGGTCGGAGCCGTGATAGGATTCGGTATTGGGATCGGGGTAGCGGCCTGGATCGGCCGGGCCAACTTTCAAGCCCCGGTGATACCGCGCTTTAGCGTGCTGCCATGGGTGCTTCTGGGAAGCATTTTGGTGGCGCTGATGGCAGCGGGTCTGCCCATGTCGGTGCTGCGCCGCGTGCAACCGGCCGTGATCCTCCGAGGAGAGGAATGATCGAGCTGAAACAAGTCAGCCGGCTTTATCCTGCCAAAGCCGAGGCCAACAGCGGAGTTATCCGCGCGCTCGACAATTTCTCGCTCACCGTCGATGCCGGAGAATGGATTGCGGTCATGGGTCCCTCGGGATCGGGGAAGTCGACTCTGGTCAACTTGATCGGTTGTTTGGACCGCCCCAGTACCGGGGAGATCTGGCTGGACGGCGAGAACGTTGCCAAGTGGTCGGCGAAGCAGCTGAACCGGATCCGCGCCGAGAAGATTGGTTTTGTTTTCCAGCAGTTCCACCTCCTTCCCTACCTCACGGCTTTAGAAAATGTCCTGCTCGCGCAGTACATCCACAGCATGACCGATCGCCAGGAAGCGCTCGAAGCCCTCGAGCGTGTGGGATTGAAAGATCGGGCCGGGCATCTGCCATCGCAGCTTTCCGGTGGTGAGCAGCAGCGGGTCTCGATCGCCAGGGCACTGATTAATGACCCGAAAATCGTGCTCGCCGACGAACCCACGGGAAATCTCGATGCCGTGAACGAGGAGATCGTCCTTCGGCTGTTGCGCGAACTGCACCAGCAAGGTCGCACCATCGTCATGGTCACGCATGACCCGGTAGTCGCTCGCCTTGCCGACCGTCGTGTCGAGTTGCACCACGGCAAGATCGCCGCCCAGATGGTTTTTTCCATGGCCGACGAGGAGCAGTTCGACGAGATCCTGGAAGAACTTTGGGTCTTGGCCGAACACGCTGAGATTGCCGAGCTCGGCCGCATGGAAGTGCACGGCGCACTGCCGGTATCGATCGCGGTCGAGAAGATGATCGAATTGGGCTTGCTCACGACTCGCCCCCACCCCCCGGAACCGCATCAGCACAAACCTTTCGTGAACCCTTGCCACGATGCGCTAAAGCCGGACGGAGTCTCGACCGGGGACGGTACGATGATTGTGGAGCTTACTTCACGCGGTCGCCAGCGGGCTGCCGATATCATTCGGCGACATCGTCTGGCCGAGCGATTGTTCACCGACAGCCTGGCGCTCGACAGTGAAACCGAGATTGAGCAGCAGGCGTGCAAATTCGAGCACATCCTGTCGCGCGAGGCAACCGACAAGATCTGCAGCTTCCTGGGCCATCCTCTCACCTGCCCCCACGGCGCACCCATTCCGCCAGGACCGTGTTGCCCCCGCAACGCCGCCTCGGCCAACCTCTCCGCCCTCGGCTCGAAGCGACGCAACTGAAGTGACCGGCATCGCGCGCAGAACTGCCATCGGCGTCTTCGACTCGGGCGTCGGCGGTCTCACCGTATTGAAAGCTTTACTTGAAGTTGTGCCGGAGGCCGATTATCTCTATTTCGGGGACACGGCCCGGCTTCCTTATGGGTCGAAGTCGGTCGAGACGGTTTCCAAGTACGCCGCACAAGCTGTGCGCTATCTCGAGCACCACCACGCCCAAGTGATGGTCATCGCCTGCAACACGGCCACCGCCCTGGCGCTCGATGCCATTAGCCAAGCCGTGCGCGTCCCCGTGATCGGGGTGGTCGAGCCTGGAGCCGAGCAAGCGGCACTAGAGAGCCGGAATCGAAAAGCTGTTGTCCTTGGCACTGAAGCCACGATCAGCAGCCATGCCTATCTCAAAGCCCTGGCCACTCGCGGCATCGAAGCGCGGGAGAAGGCGTGCCCCTTACTGGTCCCGCTGGTTGAGGAGGGCTGGATTGAGCATCCGGTGAGTGAGCAGGTGAGTCGCATTTACCTCAGCGAAGCATTCTCCGCTGGTTACGAGTCGGCCGACGTACTTCTGCTGGGCTGCACCCATTACCCTTTGCTCAAGCCCCTGCTGCGAAGAGTGGTTCCATCTCACGTGGCCATCATCGACTCTGCCCAATCTAGCGCTCAGGCGGTCGCCAAGGTGCTTGCCAAGGTTGCTCCGGCAGATTCCGCGCTGCGGGAACGGCGTCATGCCCCGCGCTTGAGGTTTTTTGCCACCGATTCGGCGGAAAAATTCCGCTGCCTGGGAACTCGCTTCCTGGGACACCCGATCGAGGATGTCGTGCACGTAGATTTACGGGAATAGGGGGTGCTTGGTCAGCACCGGAGAACATCCTGCTGGTTTCGAGGGTTTCAAAACCGGCTAATAGAGGCGGAAGCTTACTTCAACGTTGATCTGAACCGCAACGGCATGGCCATCCTTCATGGCTGGTTCGAACTTCCACTGCTTCACGGCTTCGATAGCCTTTTCATCGAGGCCTAGTCCCAGGGTCCTTTGCACCTTGATGTCGCGCGGTTTGCCATCGGGGCCCACAATCATCCACAGGACACAAGTTCCTTGATATTTCGCCTTGCGGGCTTCCTCGGAATATTCCGGATCGGGTGTGTATACCGGACGTGGAGCTGAAACTCCGCCGCCTACGCGGAACACGCCGCCACCGGTGCCACCGCCCCGCCCCTCACCTACGCCGGGACCTTCACCGACGCCGACGCCACCGCCGCTGCCAGAGCCAATCCCGCCACCTGAACCCACCCCGTTCGACGGCGGACCAGAAGGCAAGTGCGACAAGGGGTCGCCGAGAGTCGGGACATTAGGCTGTGCCAAGTGAATCTGGGGCGGTACAACCACGGTCGGTTCCGCCGTCAGCTTCGGATTGTCGTTACGAACCACCACTGCCGGCGGCGTAATCTGCTCCATCGAGAACTTGGGCAGGCGCCCCTTGGGAGCCTGGAACTTGTCGCGATCACCACCGCCGCCGCCACCTCCGACCTGGGTCTTAGCCGGCGGCAACGCGGGGATATCTTCCGGAGCAAGCAAGGTAACGGTGGCGTGCGGCTTTTCCGGTTCTTTGACTATGCGTCGGCCGATGATGGTCGCTCCGATGATCGCCACCAGGGCCAAAATGTGCACCACGGTCGAGCCTAGCGCGCCATTTTTCTTGTAGTTGTAAAAGCCCCAAATGTCTCGGACCGGAACCGGCGTCGACGTCAATTCGAGGGGCGGTTGTTCCTTGGGGAAAAAGCGGTCCTTGAAGCTCTGGTGCAGGGACTTCCAGAGGGGTTCCTCCAGCGTGGTGTTCGACAGCAGAAGGTTCAGTTCGGGTTCACTTGCGGTCGCGGGTTTGATGTCCCCTGTCGCCATATTCAGCCCTAAATCTCGCCCTGAGCAACGAAAAGACCTTCCTCCCTAACGGATGAGCCCGGCTCAGGCCAAGTTGCTTCGGCCATGGTTTTCGATCCGCGTGGGCTCAGCCTGTCCAAACCAAAGACTGAGCAGGTTAGCGACTCCCAGTAATATGTCGAGTGCTCGGAAAAGGTCACTTCCCTTGTGTGATTGTACACTGATTTTGTGTCAATTCCACATGCTTTTCCCCCGGTTCCGATAGTCACTTCCGGGTACTAAATGGACGCTGGTTTTCTCACTCCCCTATAATGAAGAGCACTCATTCGAAAAGGAACTTGCGTGCCTGTTGAGCTGAAATCCACCCTGAATTTGCCCAAAACCGACTTTCCCATGAAGGCCAACTTGCCTGAAAATGAGCCCAAAATGCTGGCTCGGTGGGAAGCCATGCGGATCTATGACCGCATCCGGGAGGCCCGGCGGGGAGCCCCAACCTACCTGCTGCACGACGGTCCCCCCTATACCAGCGGGCCTATCCATTTGGGTACCGCTCTGAATAAGACTCTCAAAGATTTCGTGGTGAAGTCGAAGACCATGGCGGGGTTCGATGCCCCGTACATTCCGGGTTGGGATTGTCACGGCTTGCCGATTGAAATCAAGGTGGACCAGCAGCTCGGTCGGAAGAAGCTGCAGATGAAACCGATCGATGTGCGTCAGGAGTGCCGCAAGTTCGCCCAGAAGTACCTCGATCTGCAACGCCAACAGTTCAAGCGCATGGGTGTGTTCGGGCGCTTCGACCGCCCCTATGCGACCATGACCCCACAGTATGAGTCGGTCGTGCTCGCGACCTTCTTTTCCTTCCTTGAGAACGATTTTGTCTACAAGGGACTGCGCGCGGTGTACTGGTGCATGTACGACGAAACCGCGCTGGCCGAAGCCGAAGTCGAATATGACAAGGAGACCAGCCAGACCGTCTGGGTGAAATACGCACTGCTCGACGATCCCGCCCGCATCGCTCCCGAGCTTGCGGGAAAGAAGGTCTCCACCGTCATTTGGACCACTACCCCCTGGACCTTGCCGGCCTCGATGGCCGTCGCCTTCCATCCCGACGAGGATTATGTCGCCCTCGAGTCAAGTGGCGACGTATACCTGGTTGCCGCCAAGCGGGCGCAAGATTTTATTGCCAAGGTCAACCTGGCAGGGGCACGGGAGATTGCCCGCTTCCCCGGCCGTCGGCTCGAGCGGGCGAACTTTCAGCATCCCTTTCTTGATCGCAAGATTCTCGGCGTGCTGGCCGACTACGTGGCCATGGACACCGGAACCGGTGTAGTGCATACCGCCCCTTCGCACGGCGCGGAGGACTTCGCTACCGGCACGAAGTACGGCCTGGACGCAACCAGCCACGTGGACGAAAAGGGCATTCTTCGCGACGGTCTCCCGGAGTACAACGGATTTAAGGTCTTCGACGCCAACGCCCCGATTGTGGCCTTGCTTGAAAAGCGCGGCGCCCTGCTCTATCAGGAGAAGCTTGAGCATTCCTACCCGCACTGCTGGCGCTGCCACAACCCCATCATTTTCCGTGCTACCGAACAGTGGTTCATCTCCATGGAATCGGCGATGGCAGGCGGCGGAACCCTGCGCAGCCGGACGCTCGACGCCATCAAAGGCGTGCGGTGGGATCCGGCGTGGGGGGAAGAGCGCTTGTCCAATATGATTGCCAGCCGTCCCGATTGGTGTATTTCGCGCCAGCGGGTTTGGGGTGTTCCGATCGCGGTCTTTTTGTGCGAGGGCTGCGGACAACCGCTGAAGGATCCCGCCATCCATCGCAAAGTCGTCGAACTCTTCGCCCGCGCCGGGGCCGATGCCTGGTATCGAGAGGAGGCCGATGCCCTTCTGCCTCCGGGAACCCGGTGCGCCAACTGCCGTGGGACAAAGTTTGAGAAGGAGACCGACATCTTCGATGTTTGGCTGGAATCGGGATCGAGCTACCTGGCCTTGCGGGCCGCTGAACCCGAATACCAGTGGCCTTCCGACCTGTATCTCGAGGGTGGAGACCAGTACCGGGGATGGTTTCAGTCTTCCCTGCTCTGCGCCATGGGAACCAAGGGCAGCCCTCCCTATCGCGGGGTGGTTACACCCGGATGGACGCTCGACGAGCAGGGCCAGGCCCTGTCCAAGTCGCGAGGGAACGACGTCGACCCGGTCGATATCGCGGGCCGCCTGGGCGGGGAGATCGTACGCTTGTGGGCTGCCTCGGTGGACTTCCGGGAGGACGTGGTCGGATCCGAGCGCTTGATGCAGTCGATCGCAGAGAATTATCGCGCCATCCGCAACCATCTGTTTCGCTACGTCCTGGGCAACCTGTACGACTTTGTTCCGGAAAAGCATGCGGTTGGCTTCCTCGAGATGGAAGCACTCGACCAGCACATGCTGCGCCAGACCTGGAGTCTTGCCAAGGAGGTCAAGAGTTGGTATGAGCAGTTCGCCTTCCACAAGATTTATCACCGCGTCATTCACTTCGTGGTCGTCGATCTCAGTGCCTTTTATTTCGACGTGCTGAAGGACCGGCTCTACACCTACGCCCCTGATTCAGTCGGCCGCCGTTCGGCGCAAACCGCGATCTGGCGGATTCTCGAAGCCATGGCTCGGCTGCTGGCCCCGATTCTGAGCTTCAGTGCGGAGGAAGTTTGGCAGTATCTGCCGAGTTCGCCCGGCCGGCCCGAAAGCGTGCATCTCGATCGCTTTCCCGAGGCGGTCCAACTTTTGGGGGACCCCTCGGTCGCCGAGACCGATGCCGAGCAGCAGAAGGCTTTTTCTACCCTGGTGGAGGTGCGAGAACCTGTACTGAAGGCGCTCGAGGAGGCGCGGAATCGAAAACTGATCGGCAAAGGCCTGGAGGCCCAGGTGGCGCTGGTGGCCGCCGATCCGATGTACTCGGTGCTGGCCCGGTTCAAGGATCAGCTCCGCTATTTCTTCATCGTCTCCGCGGTGGAGCTCGAGCGGGCGCCGCTTGGGAACGGCGTCACCGCAGTGAAGGTTCAGGTGAGCCGGGCGGCGGGGAAAAAATGCGACCGCTGCTGGAATTACTCGACCCATGTCGGCGAGGACAGGGCTTACCCCACGATTTGCGAACGCTGCAGTCAGGTTCTGAAAGAGATCGCAGCCGTCGCAACCGCCAACGAATCTAAATCTGAAAGGAGCGGAGCTTGAAGGACGTGGTCAGTCTCAGGGCCGGGGAGTCGAAGCCACGATCTCCTCGAGCACCGGAGAAAATGTTGAAGCATCAAGATGTGAGATTTTCCCATGAGTGAAGCTCACGTAATGCGTCGATTCCATTTTCTGATCGCCCTGTTCGTGGTGTTGCTGGACCGGGTAACGAAATGGATTGTGGCCAAGGAGATTTCCCTCCACGACGGGGTCGCGGTGATCCCGGGATTCTTCCGCTTGACCCGTGTCGAGAACCGTGGTGCGGCCTTCGGTCTGTTCGCTGACTCTCCCACTCAATGGAAAATCGCGATCCTGGTGCTGTTCTCGATCGCAGCTCTGGTGATCGTCTCCGCCCTGCTCTGGCGGAATAGTCACGTCATGACCACCACCGGCATCGGGCTGGCCCTGATCCTCGGTGGTGCGGTCGGCAATCTATGGGATCGCTTGCTCAATGGGCGGGTCGTCGACTTCTTGCTTTTCTACATCGGCCGATATCAATGGCCGGCCTTCAACGTGGCGGACAGCGCCATTGTGTGCGGGGCTGGCTTGCTGGTAATCGAAATTCTGTTTGCCAAAACCCCCGCCCCCGAGAAGTCGGCATAGGCGGGGAGTTCTGAGGGCACGAAGCCGCTCGTGGCTGCGACTTCGTGCCTTGGGTTCGGATCCGGCTGGACAAACTAGGCGGTTTTCTTTTGCGCCTGCGCCATCTCGGCGAAGAACTTCTTCGCCCCTTCTTCCATCTCTTGCTCGGTTAGATCCTGCGTGTGCGTGCTCAGCGTCCAGCTGTGGCCATAAGGATCGGTAAAGTTGCCCACGCGGTCGCCCCAAAACATGTCGGCCACGGGCATTTTCAGCTTACCGCCGGCGTCGATCGCACGTTGAAAAGCCTGGTCGACATCCTCCACGTAGAGATACAGGGCACCACTAATCCCTCCGAGCGACTCCGGCGATTTGGTGCCAAAGCCGGGATTCTCCTCGCTGAGAAAGATAATGGAATCGCCGATTTGCAGCTCGGCATGGCCGATCTTGCCGTCCGGGCCGGCCATCCGCATGCGTTCCTCGGCACCGAGCGCCTTCTTGTAGAAATCAATCGCTTGCGCGGCATTGCGAACGAACAAGGACGGGGTAACGGTGTGAAACCCGCTGGGCACTGGTTGCTTGGCTTTCATCGTATCACTCCTGATAGTGGAATTTAGGGTCAGACGGGAGTATCGACCAACAAGGGGACCATTCTACGCTGGGGCTCCACCGGCCGGGGTGAAAATTTGTAAAAAACCGGGTGCGGCGGCTCCGTTTAGGGCATGCCGTACAACTGCCGGTACAGGTTGGCATTGCGCAGAATGTTCTGGACGTATTCCCGGGTTTCGGTAAACGGAATCGATTCCACAAACTCTTGCGGGTCGCGGTATTGGCCCGCCCCCAACCAGTCTTCGACGCGATCGGAGCCGGCGTTGTAAGCGGCCAGGGCATATTCGAAACTGCCGAACTTGTCGGCCATGCTGCGCAGGTACCGCGTCCCCAGGCGCAGATTCGTGCCCGGCATGAACAGTTGGGTCGTGGTGAAGTGTTTCAGCTTTTCCTGTTTGGCAACTCCCCGGCCGACTTTCGGCAGCAGCTGCATCAGCCCGATTGCGTTCTTGCGAGACACGGCGTTCGGATTGAAAGCCGACTCCTGGCGCACCAGCGATGCCACCAGGTAAGGATCCAGCCCATTGCTCGAGGAATAGGTCTTGAGCTCTGCCCAGTAGGGCTTGGGAAACAGTGTTTCCCAATAGGTACGGGGCAAGCCGGGGAGGTCGACCGCGAAGTAATTGGGGAAGGCACGCTTCAGGGTCTCGATGGCGATGTCGTAACGTCCGGCTTCGGCATAGAGGCGTGCCGTCTCCCCCGGCGCCCAGTTTCCCTTGGTCTCCTGGGCGGCGGCGTTCAGCTCGCGCGCCGCGAGATCGAGCAGCGCGCCGTTGGCGAGAAATTCTGCCTTCTGGACGCGCAGGTTGTCGTCGGGCACTGGTTCGGCAGCCAGGGTATCGGAGGCGTGCATCGGGGGCACGCGATCGAGCAGGGCATAATGCTCGGCCTCGGGATCGGCCTTGAATTCCCCGAGCCTTTGGCGCGCCAGCACACCATAGTAGTAATTATGGTATCGCTCGGAAAGCTTTTGATAAAAAGCCCCCGCCAGAGCCGAGTCACTGTCCTCTTCGCCCAGGCGTCCGCGCCAATAGAGGGCCGCCGGAACTTCCGCGGATGTGGGATAGAGGCCAATTTGCTCCTCGAACCCCTTCTTGGCTTCGTCGTTCCTCCCTAGCCGCAGGCTGAGCCATGCCACCTTCCAGTGCGCGTAGTCGGTGCGATCACCGTTCGGAAAGCGCTGCTCCAGCTCACGATAGGAATCGATGGCCCGGTCATAATCGCGGCGCAGGAGATAAATGTTGCCGGAGGAGAGCAGGGCCTGCTCCAAGTATGGGCTGGTTGGGTACTCGCTCCGCAGCTGGTCTACCCGGCGCAGAAAGCTCTCGTCATCATTTGCGCTGCGCGCCAGTTCTGCGAGATTGTACAGACGCTCGGCCTCGAGTTCCGGGGTGGAACTGGGAATTGCATCCAGAATGCTCTTGGCCTCCCTCAGCTGGCCGGAGCGCCGCAAGGCTTCAACCAGCTGGCGATCGAGCAGTGGGCGATCGGCCGGGCTGACTTCTTTCACCAGCTCGCTGTATTCTCTCGCGGCTTCGCTGAATTGCTTGCCCTTGGCCAACAAGTCGGCACGCGTGCGCCGCGTCTCAAGGCTGACCGGCGGAGCTCCGGTCAGCGTGGCCAGCCTGGTCAGTTGGCCTTCGATCTGCTGGCTTTCCTCGGCGAGCGGCATCGTGTAGTACAAGTTGCGAAAAATCGTCAGCGCCTTGGCGGGCTCTTTGTTGGCCTCATAGGCGCGGCCCAGGGCAAGCTCCAGATCCGCCCGGATCGGCTGGCGATCATTTTCGAGCAGTTCGATTGCGTCCTGCGGTCGGCCATCCGCCACCAAAGCATTGCCATACGCGACGCGGGCGTCCCGGCGCAGCAAGGAGTCCGGATAGGTCTGGTCAAAGGCGCGGAGGGTGGCGAGGGACTCGGCGAGGTGGCTGGTCTGGAGGTACGAGGTGCCCAGATAATAATTCACGTAGTCGCCGATCTCCCCGGCATGCGGCTTTGCCCGGCTCAGTGGATCAATCGCCTCCGCATAGTTGTGATCGAGGATGTGTGCGTATCCGAGGACGAACCAGGCCAAGGCACCGGCATCTTCTCCCTGGTGGCGCACGGCATACGCGCGAACGCCGGCATAGGCGGCGGGGGTGCGATCCTGAATCAGTTGGCGGGCCATCGGTTTCAGGCTCGCCGAGGCGACAAAGGCCTGATGCATGCGGCTTACGCGGGGCGAAGACCGTTTGTGCGCATGCGCCGAAGCCGCCGTTTTCGAGGAGGGCTTGCCGGTGGTTTTCGCAGCCGGCTTCTTCGTCGATGGACTCTTTGGGGTCGGAGATTGAGTCTTCGTGGTCGCAGAACTGCCCGTGCCTTGTTGAGCCCAGAAGGTCCCGCTGCTCAGAAGTAAGGCAAAGAGGAGAATGGCAGATAGATGACGACGTCGAACCACTCAGTCTATTATCTTCGATTTTTGGAACCCGGACTGGGTAAAGTTATTTCTAAGATGGGTACGCCCGCGAGGTCCGGATGCTAGCGGCGAAAACTGGGGCCGAGAATCGTAACGTCGTCCTCCGCCAAGCTGCGGATCATCTCGCTCACAAAATAATCTTTGCTGGCGGCTGCCGTATGGCCGTAGCGCTTGACGTAGGTGGCTCGGCTCTTCTCAATATCATCCTTCAACCGGTCGTACAAGTCTTTGTTCTTGCGGCCCTCGGCCACCTTGGCCTGGTTATAAAGTTTGATCTCATCCATCAAGAGCCGGGCGAAGCGCTGCGCCTTGCGATGGACCTCCGCATCTTGCACCGACATGTCCGCGAATTCGTCTCTGGCCGGCGCCGGGGCGGCAGCAGCCGGGGCAGGGGCTGGCGCGGCCATCACCGGCACTGGCTCGGCCACTTCGGGGGGAGGAGAAGCGACGTGCCGGGGCGCATGCCCGGCAAAGGGGTCCGAGTACGAGGGCCCGGAATGGACGGGTGCGGGCGGGGCTTCGCTCGAGGACTCCGCACTTCCTTCTTTTGCGGCCTGCTTGCGCAGGGATGCGACTTCCAGCCAGGCGCTGGTCGCTGCCACCAGCAACTCCAGGGCGGCGGCATCCATCTTCCCCGCACCGTCGCCACCATCGGCGTAGACGAGAGCAGCAATCTTGTCCTTCAGCAAAAGCGGAAACAGCAAGACTTGATCTTCCGATGGCGCGCCAAACTGGGAGATGAACCTCGAATCCATCTCCGAAATAGGCGAGCGGGCTGAAACTTTGGTTTCGAGCACTCGGGCTGGTGCGGGGGCTCTGACATCCAGGGGGAAATCCTTGAGGTTGTCCTTCTCAAAGGCGCGTCCTTGCCAACCTGTGGCCGCTCCACCTCTGACCACAAACAAGGCGGCGCGCCCGCAGTACCGGCTTGTACCCTCGAGCAGAGCGCGCAGGATTTCCTTTTGCGTCGTGCCCGCATGGATCAGCGAGACCACTTTCAGCAAATCGTCGGCACTGCTCGCGGTCGAGCCCGGGGAATCCGCCAATTGTGGTTGCAGTTCGAGGACTCGCGCGGTCAGCTCCTCACGCAGGCTCAGCATGTGAGCCTCAAGGACCTCCTCGAGCACGCTGCTTATGATTTTCCGAATGCCGCTGTTCTCTGCCATTCCCCTACTGACCTTTGACCGGAACCGGCGCGTTTTCCCCGATTCCACCGTAATGTTCTGATTATAGGGCTAGTTTCGCCCCTCCGAAGATGACTTTAGTACTCGCTTCCCGGGCCAAGAACGCGCCCCAAGAAATTAGGGCAAACCGGAGCAGGCAAAACTAAGTCTGATACGTCTAAGAATCGCGCAGCACTGAGGATCGATACCAGGGTAAAATAGCAGATCCGCCAACGGCGGCGCGAAAATTGTTGCATCGGACGTGAAATGAGCACCATCCAAGCCAAGGTAGGCGAAACCCCCGTTAGTGACGAGCTGGCGCTGGTGCAGGCCGCCAAAGGGGGCGATGTAGGAGCCTTTGAGGAGTTGGTGCGGCGCTATGACCGGAATGTGTTCCGCATCGCGCAGCACATCACGCAGAACCGAGAAGATGCGGAAGACGTGGTGCAGGATGCCTTCCTCAAGGCTTACGGAAACTTAAACCAGTTTCAGGGCCAGTCCAAGTTTTATACCTGGCTGGTGCGGATCGCGGTCAACGAAGCGCTGATGAAGTTGCGGCGCCGGCGCCCGGAGCGCACCGTTTCCCTGGACGAAGAGGTCAGGACCGAAGAAGATTCGCTGCCGCGTGAGGTAGCGGATTGGAGCCCCAACCCGGAGCAGCAATACAGCCAGGCCGAGTTGGGAGAGATTTTGACCCGTACCATCCAGGGGTTGCCCGCGAGTTTCCGCACGGTATTTGTTTTGCGCGACGTAGAGGGCTTGTCCACCGAGGAGACCGCTGAGGCCCTGGACCTCAGCATCCCGGCCGTGAAGTCGCGATTGTTGCGGGCACGGTTACAGTTGCGCGAGCGCTTGAGCCGCTATTTTCAGAAGCGGCCGAGCGCCGAGGGGAGAAAACATGATAGTGGAGATGGTAACCAGTGAAATGCTCTGAATTCTTGCAAGAGCTGACCAACTACCTGGACGGCATGATTGACGACCGCACCAAGGCCGAACTGGAAGACCATCTCGCTTGGTGCCACAACTGTTACGTGGTGTGTGACACCACCAAAAAGACGATCGAGATCTATCGGGACTCGAAGCTCTACGAGCTGCCGGAAGATCTCCGCACCCGCCTCCGAACGGCCATCGTCACCAAGTGCCAGCAAAAGAAGGCTGGCCCCGAGCACGCCTAGGACGGCTCCCCCCAGGTGGTACAGATCTTTTAGCTTTTCCGCTTTTTTCCAACCCGACCCGGCCACCCTTGTGGGCTCGTGCAATCCATTCTTCTCCAACGACTTCCAAATAGCTGTGCTGCCGTGAGTTCTCCCATGCAAGGACTGACCGAACCTTTTGAGGCATACCAGAATCTAAGTACAGTAGTGGCAGTTGTGGGGTGGAGAACCTAAGATGTTGGGGCAATTGTTCGATTTAGTCTTTGGTTGCTGGCACGGCCGCTACAGCTTTCCGATCACGCTTCGTTCCAGCTCCCGCCGGACCCAAGCGGCTGCACTTACCGGCACCTACGTCGTTTGTCTGGACTGTGGCAAAGAATTACCCTACGACTGGAAAGAAATGAGAGTCATCAGCTCACCCCAGGAGAGGCGTGCCTACCTGCGTTCTCTCGAGACCAAAGAAGCCGCTTAATTTCCCACCGAACCCGAACCAGAGTCGCCGCGAGTTGCGTTGCGGTTTTTCTACGATCCTTGCGTCTGGCTAGTTGACCTGTTGCGCGCATCTCTTCGATGAATGTGCACTCATGAAACAGGAGTGCAAACAGCAAAGGCCGCGGCGAGGCGGCCTTGCGAGAGGAGGATGGGCCTGGTTAGTTGTTGTTGCTGTCGTCGCGGCGCTTCAGCGTCGGATGATCGTCACCGCTCTGTTGGCCGTTGCCGTTGTCGGTGCTGTTGGTTGAGGAAGCATGCCGCAGGCTAGGCTTGTTTCCATCTTTGTGGTCGGTCACCTTGCGCCGGTTTTCGATCTCCGCCAGGCGAGCCTTCACGTCGTCAAATTCCGAAGTGCTGACAACATACTCCGGTCGCGCCGGCAGGATCGTAGCAATCTCCTTCTGCGAAGCCTCGATCCGATCGGGCGTCTGCGGGTGGCTGGCAAAGGTCTTGTCCATGAATCCCGGCTTCTTTTTCTCCTCCGCCTGCACCTTCTCGAAGAAGCTGATAAAAGCCTGCGGGTCGTAGCCAGTCTTGTAATCGTATTGCAGGCCAAGATAATCCGCCTCAGCCTCAAAACCACGCTGGAAGCTCATGAATGCGATCGGTAGTCCCAAGCCAGCGGCGTTGTACACCGCGTATCCGATCCCGCCACCGACAAAGATCAAGGGAATCGTCGCCAGGCCGGCATATTGTGACCGGGTCATCTGACGCGTCGCGTGCCGGGCGCAGACGTGGGCAATCTCATGTGCCATGACGCCGGCCAGCTCGGCCTCCTCATCGGCCGCCATGATGATTCCCGAGTTGATGTAGACGAATCCGCCGGGAAGCGAAAAGGCGTTGATGACGTCGGAATCGATCACTTTAAATGTGAAGGGCACTTGCGCATCGGAGTTGCGCACCAAGTTCTGCCCGATCCGATTGACGTATTCGGTGACCACCGGGTCGCTGATGAACTTCGACGAGGAATCGACCATCTGGGCGTATTGCCGGCCCATCTTGATATCGGTCTCGAGCGAATACCAGTCGCCCAAGCCGCGCTTACCAACTTTGCGGTTGCCGATGGCATCGACGTCATCCTTGCCCCCATCGTGCTTCACCTTATCGGGATCAGCGGGTTGAACCGTGGGAGTCGTGCTCTGATTCTGCGTATTCGAGGTCGAGGGAGCTTGCGGCGAACCCGTCGAAACCCCGGGATCGCCTGCCGAGGGGGGCGGGGTTTGGCTGGGGTTGGTGGTGCCGGGCATCTGCGCCCATCCAGAAGTGGCCAGGAGCAAGACCAGAAAGCTTGAGGTTAACATTCGATACTTCATAACATCCCCCCTTGAGGGTCTGCGAGGATTATACCGCGTTTGGCCAACACCTCTGCCTCAGAAATCCTCTACCAGGTATGACGCTGAATCCGCCGGGAAGGTTATCCCCCGCCCCCAGCGTGGAGCGGCTTTTCAGCTCCTGTTCTCAACAGCTTGCCATTGCTCAGCGAGGGTCGTACTATGGCCGCGTCCGGCTTCGCCTTCTCGCTTACGAGGCCAGAATCGACCCCTGCTAGGCGCCGGGGTGCGGAAGGTTGAAAGGAGAGCTCGTTGCCGAACCGTCGCCAGTTTCTCACCCTCACGGCAGGCAGCCTGGCCGCCACCGTAGCCTTGCGGCCAAGCTTGGTCGCGCAACTCGAGAAAGCCCCCGCTTCCCTGCCCGATCCCGCTTCCTACGACCGCAATCAGGATGCTTACTGGAGCGCGCTCCGCCAGCAGTTTCTCATCCCGCCCGATGAGGTCTATCTGAATAACGGCACTGTGGGATCGAGTCCGGCGCCTGTATTACGCGCGGTCTTTGAGGGCTACAACAGCAGCGAAAGAATGGACCAGCAGGATCCCGAAGACTACCCGATTTGGGGTTACGCAGCCTGGAACGAGTTCCGCGATCCCCTGGCCGAGTTTGTGGGCGCGAGTCGAGATGAGATCGCCCTGTTACGGAACGCCACCGAGGCCAACAGCTATATCGCCAACGGAATCGATCTGCAGACGGGCGACGAGGTGATTATCACCGACCAGGAGCATCCGGGGGGAGAACATCCCTGGAACCTGAGAGCCAAGCGCTACGGGATCGTGGTCAAGAAGATCGCTCTGCCCAAACCGGTCACCAGCAGCAGCCAGGTGCTGAACCTCGTCGCGGACAGCATCACGCCACGCACGCGCGTCCTGTTTTTTAGCCACATCACGACGGCCACAGGTGTGGTATTGCCGGCCGGAGAGCTGTGTGCCTTGGCCCGGTCGAAAGGGATTCTATCGGCCGTCGACGGCGCGCATGTGACCGGTATGATGCGGCTCGATCTGCACCAGCTCGGTTGCGACCTCTACAGTTCAAGCCCCCACAAATGGCTGCTGGCACCGAAAGGATCCGGATTCCTCTACATCCGCGACGAGGTAATCGATCGCGTTTGGAACACCATCGCGACCGAAGGCTGGAACGAACCGCAGCTGCGAGCCGAGCGATTCCAGCGTATCGGGTCATCGAATGTTCCATCGCTATGGGGGCTGCGGGCTGCGATTAAGCTAGCGAACGACATCGGCATGGAGCGAATTGAGCGGCGGCACCGCGAGTTGTGCGACTACACTCTCAAAGAGATGATGGCGCGCGGTGCGGAGTCCTGGACCTCGCCTGACGCCAGCCTGCGATGCGCCATTGCCACGGTGAACGTCCCGCCCATCCACCGCATGGACCTGGAGACCTGGATGTGGAAGCAACACAAGATCAGGATTCGCGGCGGCGAGCCTTCGAAACTGCGGCTGTCAACGCCCTACTACCTGTCCAAGCAGGACATCAATCGCTTTCTCACCGCTTTCGACCAGTACAAACGACAAACCTGACCTGGCTGGTGTACGGCTCCCCAAACAGTTCTGAATCCACTTTCGGTCGAAACAGGAATCGGCGGGAGGAAGGAGCTACCTGGAGGCGGCAACGCCCACGTGCGTCTTGGGGCTCGCGAGCTTCCAAGCCTCAGGGCTGCCGGCTCTTCGCCACGAGCGCACGTTGAGCCCATAGAGCACCATGCAGAATATGTTCGCGGGAATAAATCCTAACTGCGACGTTCGATACCCAATCACGCAGAGAATCACGCTGTTGATTCCGGCGAGAACCCAACCTCCCCACCAGCGCTTGCCCACAAGAATTGTCGATATCACGGTAAGCACACACGACAGGTAATCCAGTTTCAACACGACGAAGCGCACCCTCCCCCAAGGCTGCTAGAGGCAGTCTGCCATAGACCTCCAGGTCCGCTAGAGATCACCTTGGTCAGCGTCCGTTCGTGACCACGGGAAGAACGCAGTTTCAGCAGGATACGGTTGCCCCGCCTTTCCTCGGCCGATAGCGCCTCCATCGGGGTTCGCGATTCCCGACTCGCTTTAAAATTCTTTCCGAGTGTCGAAGGAGTCCGCCATGAAGGTCCGCACCGAGTACATGAAGTTTCATACCAAGACCCGCCACGCCTATATCCATATCACCCCGCAAATTGAGGCTTTTGTCGGCAAGAGCGGGGTTCAGGAAGGCATGGTCTTGGTTTCCGCCATGCACATCACCGCGGGAGTCTATGTGAATGACAACGAACCAGGATTAATCGAGGACATCGCCGAGTGGCTGGAGCAGCTGGCTCCTGTCAATCCGAATTACCGGCACCACCAGACGGGCGAGGACAACGGCGACGCCCATCTCAAGGCGCTCCTCATCCATCATGAGGTGATCGTCCCCATCACTGCAGGCAAACTTGATCTGGGCCCTTGGCAGCGCATCTTCTACGCAGAATTTGACGGACAGAGAGACAAACGGGTCGTGGTCAAGATCATGGGGCAGTAGGACGCGGCAAGCTCGCCTTCTTCTCCGGATGGCTCTCCTACTGGGTCTCGCAATTAGGGTTACAGGCAGCCTGGAAGATCCTTATCGTCCCACTCCCGCTGGGCATCCCGCTGGCGTTGACCGTTGAGAGGTCCCAGTACTCGGTCGGCGAAAGCACGTAAAAGATATCCGTCGGGTTCCCCGACTGCGGGATCGTGCCGCGACCATTGGTCGATGGCGAAGAATAGCCAAGAATTGAACTCTGGTTGGCGAGCAGACCTCGGGTCGTGCTGGCGTAATACGTGAGTGTAAGAGTTCCGCTGCCATCGGCCGAGGCGGCATCCACTTCGCCGCTCGGTCCCGGCAAGGTGGGTGCGATCGAGCCACCTGCGTAGGTGCCGCTCAACGTCGCGGGCGACTGCTCCTTCATGAAACCGAAAGTTACGGCCGTGTCGGTTCCCACCAGGAAACCCTGGTTGGATTGGGCAAGATAAAGAACCGGATCAGAACTGGCTTGCAGGCCCGAGCCAGTCAGGGTTGTGCGTCCGTTGATTGAAGCAACACTGTAAGTACCCGTACTCGTCTGGATAGCACCGGTCGGGCTGGTGTTGTTGTTGAACGAGCTGTGCAGGATTGAGGTGCCATCGGTGGTGAGAACTCCCAGCTGACTGAGGGCGGTTCCGGCCGAAGGCAGCGCGGTGGTTTCAAAAACACCTCCGGTGAGAGAAGAGGCACCGAACGTTCCCGACTGCTGCAGAATGCTGCCGCTCACAATGGCTGCAGGGTCGATCTCGATCACCAACACTTGCTGGCCGTTGACCACATAGTAGGCGTAATTCGCAGCCTGTCCTCCAACGCTGAACGCCATCGTACCGCGACCGCTCGAGTCCGCCGAATTGACGGAGACGGTAAAGGTCTTGTCGCTCTCTAAAGTACCGCCATCATCGGAATCGAGTACGCCGGTGCTGCCGCTGAAGGCCCCGGCCAGGCCATAACGCAGGCCGGCGGGATCACTTCCCAGGAAACCGAAGGCAAAGCTGCCCGAAGTTAGTGCGGTCGAGAAGTCACTGGTGGTTTGCTGCAGCAGGACGCCCGCAGCCTGGTCGCCGGTGTTGTCAAATTCAATCAGATTCGCATTCTGGATAGCGCTCCCGCTGGCGCTCGGCACGAAGCTCAAAGCGAAGGTTCGCCCTGCGGGAACCAAGCTCATCGTTCCCACTCCGTTGGCCCCAAGCGAAGAGCTTCCGCTGAAACCGATCCCGGTTTGCACGGTGCCCCCGTCGTTGATATCCATGATTCCGTTGCTGATCGCCCCGCTCGAGGCATAGAAGCTTCCCGCGGCCGCAAAGTTCTTGCCGCTCGGGTCGTATCCGCTGACCAGAAAAGCATAATAGCCGCTCAAGTCCTCGTTGACGAAAACCTCGTTGACGTTGATGGTCAAGGCGAAACCTCTCCCATTGGGGGGGTAGGTCGCCGGATTGGGTGTCGCTGAATCCGTCACCTGTACGTAAAAGGTGGAGGTTGTCACCGTCGTAGGCGTGCCTCTAATGAGTCCGTCGCTGCTCAAGGTCAGACCCGGCGGCAAGCTGCCGCTCACCAGGCTCCAGGTGTAGGGTGGCGTGCCATAGGCAGCCTGCAACACGTAGCTGTAGCTCTGGCCGACGGTACCGGGCGCGATCGTTGACGGGGTCGTGATCGTCAAAGCCGGGGGAGGATTCACGGTGATGGTAAAACTCTGGCTGATGGGAGTTCCGGAACCGTTGGTCACTTGGATGGTCACGTTCGACGTTCCCACCGTCTTGGGTATTCCCGTGATGGTGACCGAGGCCGTATTGCTGCTGGATAAGGACAGGCCGGCGGGCAAGCTGCCGGAAAGGATGGTCCAGGTGAAGGGACCGGACGCCCCAATCGTGCTGATGGTGCCAGTATACTGCTGACCCACAGTCGCGATAGGGAGCGAAGTGCCCTGAAATTGAAAGACCGCCTGGATGGTAATCGTAACCGTTTCCGTCACATTCGTGTTGGCCACCGAGGTGGCGGTGACGGTGGCCGTGGTGGTTTGGGTTAGGGCGGTGGGAGCTACGTAGGTTACCGAGGTCGTCGTCTGGCTGCTTAAGGATCCAACGCTCGAGCCGAGAGTCCAACTCACGCCCGAATTGGTCTTGTCGTTGGCGACACTGGCCGTGATGGCCAAGGTATCGCCTTGGTTGATCGTGACCGCCGCATTGGGGCTACCCGCGCAATTCGTGCAGGTCAGTGTGATCGTGATGGGGGACCCGTGACAACCCGCCAAGCTCAAAATCGAGAGAAAGATCCCTGCTAGAACTAATCCACGAACTATGCAGTTGGACACATCCGTCCTTTGACCACAGAACTCAGGAACATAGAAGCATGATTTGCTACTGAATGATCATCATTAAAACGACAATTGTGCCTGCAAGTCAACCCGTTGGAGGGATCCCACCTATCGAATTGGATCCGCTTGGCTGGCCCAGGGGATGCCCCGCTTTCCGCGGAATTCCCCTGACAAGGCCGAGTCCCACATGAGGCCCCTGGGCTACTGATTGCCTTCTCCCGATTCGGCCCCGCCCAGGTTCCATGGGGACAACAACATCGCGGCACGGCGGCTGTCGGGCGAGGCGGTCAGAATGGGCTCGACACCGATCAGCAAAGTGACGGCGGTAGGCGGGCTTTGCGGGCTGCCCTCGGTGGCAACAATCATCACCGCGGCCCCTTTTTGGAGATCGCCCAGGCTCACCGCCGGCATGCGATTCAGCATTTGCTGGAAATCCGATCCTCCTCCCGGCCGACCGTTCGCACGATTCGCTTCCGAAGCTGGGGCGCCCGCAGCCGAAGGCGCCCCGCCTTGGCCTGGCGGGGCGGCTCCCGGGGGAGTTCCTTTCAAGCGGGCGGCAATGCGCTGCGCAACCATGGGAGGTAAACTGCGAAGCTCGGAAGCAGCGTCAATCCTCAAGACCACCGGCTTCTTGGTCGTCAGATCTTGGACGCTGAGCGAATGGCTGGCAGCATCGGTCGACAGCACCAGGCCGGCAATATTGCGAAAGGTTCCAAAGACCACCTCTTCCGCCGCCAACTCCGTACGATCAGCATTCCTGGTTCCGCGGGCGCGAAGTTGATCGCCGGGCTTGATCTGATCGAGCGTGGCGGGGGTTGCGTCATCGAATTTCACCGAATCGGGCGCGTATCGCCGTACGATCGTCTGCTTGGAAACGCGAATCGTGGTGGGCTTGACCCCGGACAGGCTGGCCGTCGAAATGGTGATCGTTCCCAGGGCCGGATCCGACGCCGTGACCAGCCCGCCGATGCCGCGTTTCTGCCAATCCTCACGCTCCAGCTGCTGCTTGGCGGCAACATCGGCATGTTTGATAACGATGACGGACAAGGCCACGAGAGATTGCCCGTCGGCAGCGGGAGTGCCGCGCACCAGCACGCGGTCTCCCGGCTCGCACTCCGACAACCTGATCGGAGTTGCCTCCTTCAGGTCCTTGGCTCCCGGGGCCGTCCGCAGGAGACGGGTAGAATCTTCGATCATAACGTGCACCGTGGTCCCGGAATCGCTGGCGACGGTCAAGCTCTTGCCGCTGATGAGCTGGATGGTTCCGACGGCCTTGCTGACAGAGGCGCCCGGCTTCTCCGTGTCCTGGGCGGCGGTAGCGGAGACGGCCAACACGACGACCAGAAGGGCGCGAAGGTTCGACAACCAGCTCTTTCCCGGGCCGAGGCTAAGCATGATGGAGCGGGCGACAACCTCGAAATATAGGGTTAGATCTCATGATGGAACATCGACACCAAGGGAAAGATAAAGAATTGTCTCCCCACTGTAAAGTTCTGTGAGCAACACCGATCGAAGCCCCGAATCCCACGCGCCAGGTTGACCGTCGTCGTTCTCGAGGGCTCTCTCGCCGTCCTCATCTTCGTTGTACGGCTCCCGCGCAGGTTGTGGCCATCTCGATGACTCTGGTCACAGGAAGGATCCGCTCTCGCGGACTATAATTTATAGGAGGGGGCAGTCACGGCCCAAACCCATGAAGTTGTTCAGCTCACTCAGTCTGCTCGCCCTACTGATTCTCACCGCTTCCTCGTCGGCCGAAGTCTTGCGGGCGGTTGTAAACGACACCATCCAGCCGATCACCGATGAGTACATCGGCCGCGCCATCGCCGAAGCCGAACGCCGCAAAGATGACGCCCTGCTCATAGAACTGAACACTCCCGGGGGGCTGGTCGAATCGACGCGCAGCATTATCGAGAAGATTGTGGCCTCGCAGGTGCCCATTATCATCTATGTCACGCCCAGCGGCAGCCGTGCGGCCTCCGCCGGTTTCTTCATTCTCGAGAGTGCCGACGTTGCGGCTATGGCTCCCGGAACCAACACCGGCGCTGCCCATCCGGTGGCGATCGGCGCGGGCAAGCTCGACGATGTGATGAAGCAGAAAATGGAAAATGATGCGGCGGCCCTGATGCGCTCGGTGGCGGCCAAGCGCGGGCGCAATGTGGAGATCGCTGAGAGCGCGGTGCGCCAATCGAAATCCTTTACCGAGCAGGAAGCGCTCAAGGAGAAGCTGATTGACTACGTAGCCCCCACCGAAGCCGACCTGTTCAAGCAAATCGCAGGCAGCCCCATCAAGCGCTTCAACGAGCAAACCGTCCGGCTCAACCTGGTGGGTGCGACGGTTCATGACTACAACATGACCCTTAAAGAGCGCATCTTGGCTTATCTGATGGATCCGAACGTGGCCTTTATCCTGCTCGCCATCGGCGCCTTGGCCCTCTATGCCGAGTTCAACCACCCGGGAGCAGTGGTTCCCGGAGTCGTAGGGCTTATTTTCATCCTGCTCGCGATCTTCGCTCTCAACCTTCTGCCCACCCGCTTTGCCGCTTTGATTCTGATTGTGGTCTCGTTCGTGCTGTTTGCCCTCGAAGCCAAATTGGCGACGCACGGAGTCCTCACCCTCGGGGGCATCGTTACCTTAACCCTGGGCGGATTACTGCTGGTCGACGCGCCCATTCCGCAGATGCGCGTCCACCTGCTGACGGCGCTCGCGGTCAGCATTCCCCTCGGATTCATCACGGCTTTTCTGATGGGCATTGCGCTGCGCGCCCGGCGAAACAAGGTCGTCACCGGAATCCAGGGACTGGTGGGCGAGATTGGCATCGCGCAAACGCCACTGTCGCCCGCGGGAAAGGTGTTTGTTCACGGAGAACTCTGGGATGCGATCGCCTCCGCCGACATCGCATCCGGGCGAAACGTGGTCGTGCGCCAAGTGGACGGTCTGCAATTGCGGGTGGATCCCGCGCCGTCTCCACAACCGGACTGGGCCGGCACCTCGGCCTAAGTATTCCGCGGGGTTCGCCGATCCCTCGAGCACCCGGGCAGGCAACAGCACCGCCGTCGAATCACTGCTTCCACTCGATAAACTGCGATACAATCCGCCGCAGGAGCATTGGCTGACGGCTCGGGTGTGGAGGTTCCTATGGATTTCTTTAGTTTCTACACGGTCGTGCTCATCATCGTTGTTCTCTATTTGTTGAGTTCCATCAAGATTCTCGCGGAATACGAACGCGGCGTCATCTTCCGTCTGGGGCGCCTGCTACCGGCCGCGAAGGGGCCGGGCATCATCCTGGTTTTTGCTCCGCTCGACCGCATGGTCCGGGTCTCGCTGCGGCAAGAGGCTTTGGAAGTGCCTCCGCAAGATATCATCACCCGCGACAATGTAACCTTGAAGGTGAACGCCGTCATCTTCTTGCGCGTCATTGAACCGCGCAAGGCGGTGGTCGAGGTTTCCAATTATGTGTATCAGACTTCCCAGTTCGCCCAGACCACGTTGCGCTCGGTGCTAGGCGAGCAGGAACTGGACGAACTGCTGGCCCATCGGGACAAAATCAACCTGCGCCTGCAGAGCATTCTGGACACCCACACCGCTCCTTGGGGAGTCAAGGTGGTGAATGTGGAGGTCAAGCAGGTGGATCTGCCGGAATCGATGTTGCGTGCCATGGCCAAGCAGGCCGAGGCGGAGCGCGAGAAGCGCTCGAAAATCATCCACGCTGAAGGGGAGTTCTCCGCCGCCCAGCGTCTGGTCGATGCCTCCAAGCTGCTGGCCACCGAGCCGGTCAGCATCCAACTGCGCTATCTGCAGACCTTAACCGAGATTGGGGTGGAGAAAAACACCACCGTGGTTTTCCCGGTGCCGGTGGATTTCTTCTCCGGTATTCAGAAACTTTTGGGCAAGACCGACGGTGACGGTGTCGAACCGGCTGCCTAGGGTTGAGACTAAGGACATGGATCTCGAGGTGCCAATGCCGACAGCAGAGGACACAGAAATCACCCTGGGTACAGGCAAGATGCTCGTGCTGTTCTTCGGGTTGGTAGCGCTGTGCGCCGTCTTCTTTGCCGCTGGGTTCTCCCTGGGCAGAAACTCGGCTTTGCGCGCCACGGCATCGGATGGAATCGCCGGGGCGACTAGCGTAACCCCTCTGCGGTCTTCGGCGGTCAAGACCCCGAGCAGCGCGGCTGCTGCCGCTCCGGATCCGGCGGCCAAGCAGTCCGAGGACCAATCCGCGGATCAGAGCCCAACCGTGAGCACACCGGTTCCGCCCCCGGCAACCGGCTCGGCTGCGCCCGATCCTCTCACCGTCCCGGTTACCAACGGCTATTATGTGCAGGTGGCGGCGGTCAGCAAGCAAGAAGACGCCGACGCTCTGGTCGACGCGCTGAAGAAAAAGCAATATCCCGCCTTCTCGGCGAACGTCGCCTCCGACAAGCTTCTACACGTCGAGCTCGGTCCCTACGGCGATATCAAAGACGCCGAAGGCATGCGGAGCAAGCTGATCAGTGACGGATACAACCCGATTTTGAAGAAGTGACACAGGCGGCAACCGAGGAAGGTGGAGCCGTAGAACGGTGTGGTTGAAGGCTGCTTCCGAGCGCAGCCGTGGTTAGCTGGCCCCGACCGCCTGGGTTTTCTGCAGCAGCCGCCGTGCCTGGGAAATGAAATCCCCCACCTCGAAGGGCTTGAGCAGGCAAGGGATGTTGTTTTCCTGCAGAAACGATCGCATTTCCGGCTCGGCCACGCTCGAAAACACCACCAGCAGATGCTTCTCTAAAGGCGGGCAATTCTCTTGCATCCAACGATACAACTCCGGCAGGCTTCCGTTGCCCGATATCTTGCCATCCAGGATCAGCGCGTCAAACGATTGTTCCTTTAGCAGCGACTTCAGCTCCTCCATGTTGGTCGCAGCCACCACGCTCGCTCCCGCTCCGGAAAGCACATCCCGCTCAAACTCGAGGACCGAGGTGTCGCTCTCCACCAGCAGGATGCGCCCTTCGATGGCCAAATCGCGACGGGGTGCGGGCAATGCCTTCTCCACCGGCGCCGCTGCTTCCGCCGCCGGCAGCGAAACTTCGACTACCGCGCCGCCTTCCGGCCGATTGCGCGCCACGATGCTTCCGCCGTGTTCCTGGATGATTCCGTAACAGATGCTCAGGCCGAGGCCGGTGCCTTTGCCGACCGCCTTGGTCGTATAGAAGGGTTCAAAAATGCGCTTGGGTTCGGTGATGCCGCTCCCGGAGTCGTGAAATTCGGTATGAATGGTGCCGTCCTTCCTGAACATGCGGACCTTGATGATTTTCTCCGAACCCGACTCGAGCATGGCATCGATCGCATTGTTGATGACGTTGAGGAACACCTGCTCGAGCTGCATGGGATCGCCGGTCACGGGAGGCAGCGTCGGTTCGATCTCACGCACCAACTGGATGGCGTTGACGCGCATGTCGTAGTCGCGCAGGGCCAGCACTTCCTCGAGCACCTTCGAGAGATCCACCTGCTCCTTTTGCGGCTTCCGCTGACGGGCAAAGGACAACAGATTCTGCACCACCCGATGCGTTCTCTGGGCTTGCTTGAACAGTTTGTTCACAAATTCCGCCGCCCGATCGCCTAGGCCTTCGCCCTCGAGCAGTTGGGCATACCCCAGAATCGCCGTCAGCGGATTGTTCAGCTCATGGGCCACTCCGGCGATCAGTTGGCCCACGGCGGACATCTTTTCGCTTTGCAACAGCTGTTCCTGGGTGCGGCGCAGGTCGTCATAGGCGCGGCAGCTCTCTTCGTAGAGGCGAACCTTCTCGATGGTCGTCGCCAGTTGCCGTCCGATGGCCACCAGCAAGTTCTCATCGTTGCTCGTATATTCCCGCTGCTTGCGGCTGCTGATGCCCATGGCTCCGATGGGCTTGTCCTTGCCCCAAAACAGCAGCCAGATCCAGGAGGCCAATCCGTCGGCCTGGATGAACTCGGCCACGAGCGGCGGCAGATGGGGAAGAAATTCCGGTGTGATCACCTCGGTTCGCGAGCGGAAGATCAACTCGCCGAAGCCCCCGGGAAAGCGGATCTCGGCCAACTTCGTTCGTTCCGCGCTGGGCTTGCCCCAACCCGCCCGCCGGCGATAGGTGTCGTCGGCGTCCGCCAGGTAAATCGACCCGGTCTCCGCATCGAGCAAGGTAATCACCTGCCGCAAGGTAAGGTTCAGGATCTCATCCAGGTCGAAGGACCGGGTGGCGATCACGGCCATGGTGTTCAGCGCGTTCAGCTCCCGATTGCGCCGGCGAATCTCATTCTCGGCCCGCTTTTTCTCCGTGATGTCGAGCAGGAATCCGTGATAGCGTTCGATCCGGCCGCTGGCATCCCGGGTTGCGAAGCCGCTCTCCAGGCAGGTCAGGAGCTCGCCACTCTTGTGGCGCAGCACCACCTCAAAATTCTGCACGTAGTTTTCGGCGTCGATGGCGCGCCGCAGGCTTTCCCGCTGCTCAGGAAAAGCATAGAGTTCCAGATCCAGGTTGTGGGCGCTGATCTCTTCCTTGTTGGCATACCCGAGCATGCGGACGAAAGCCTCGTTCGAGTCCAGCAACTTGCCTTCCGGAGTCGCGACGAATACGCCCTCCTGCGCCTGCTCGAAGAGCAAGCGATACTTCTCCTCGGCCGCGCGAGAATGGGAGGTATCCCGCACCACGTGGATGACACCTCTTAGCTCGCTTCCCTGCTCGCTGTAGGACGAGGTCGAAACCATCGAATACCCGCCGAAACAAGGGTCGGGAACTTCCTGAAAGGCATCCGCGATTTGATTGCAGTAGGGGCAATCCATCCACTGGCCGGCTCGTGGGAGCACCTTCTCGCACAACTGTCCGGCGACATCGGCCGGCGCCATCTCCAGCCGCCCGAGTAAGGCATGATTGGCTTTCATGATCCGGAACTCGGAATCGTGCAGCAGAACCAGGTCCTGGATGGAATCAAAAGTGTTGGCCCACTGGCGGTGGGAGCGCAAGATCTGCTCCACCAGACGCAGATTTTCGACCGCGAGGCCCAACTGATGAGCGGCGGTGGCGAGGAATTCCAGTTCGTCCGGAGTGTAGGAGAGACGGTGGCGGCTGCCTAAGGCCAAAATGCCGATGGTTGACTTCTTCCCCTGCACCGGCACCAGAACGATGTGATGAAAGCGCTCCCGTTTCAAGTAGGGGCGAGCCCCGTCGTCGGCCGAGGCGGTCTTGAGCACGATCGGACTGGCATCCTTCATGGTCTGTTCGAACTTGTCATCCTTGGCGACCGTCCCGCGATCGCGCAGGAAATCCCGCGACAGCCCGATCTGCTGGACGATGGTCATCTTGTCGTCCTCGATCAGGCGAAACCAAGCCGCCTTGGCCAGCATCAGCTTTTTGAGCTCTGCCAGAGCGGTCACCATCATCGGGCCATACTGCTGGGCGCGGGTGATGCTGCTGGTCAGTGAATTGATGACCCCCAGACGACGGGTGCGCATCTTGGATTCATCAAAGACCACCATCAGAATGCTGAGTCCGGAGACAAAGTCTGCCGCGAAGGTCAGCCCGGGCGGCACCAGAGCATCGAACGGAGCCCAGTCCAGATGCAGCATCAAGAGACTGAGACTGAGCAGCCAGGGCCCGATTTCCCAGCGGGCCCAGCGAAAATGGATCAATTGCACCACCGCCACGACGGCGATGAGCCGATAGGAAACCTCGAGCACCACGCGCAGAGCGTAGGAGTCCGGCCACAACAGGCAACGAAGGACCGCATAGGCCATCACCAGGTTGGTAAAAGCCAGCAGGGGAATCAGCAGTTTGCGCGCCCGCGAGTAAACCAGCACGGCGCTCGAAAACAAGGCCACGGCCAGGACAAATTGCGCTTGGGAAATCGCCTCCTGGTATTGGGGCGAGAGCCAGGACAGTCCTTGGCTCCAACCGGAGACGAAATAGGCCAGCCAACCGAGGATCCAGAGCAGGAGATAGCGCTCGCGAAACGTGCGAAACACGAGCAAGCTGGCTGCCAGGACGCCCAGGGTGGCCGATTCCACTGCCATCAGCCTGGGCACAGTCGGTTCCCCCAGCCCGTGCCAGACACTAAGGACAGAGTTGTTCATCGACAATAAGTCTCTAGGTACCCACTTTCTTATTATCATGGCGAGGACAGTTGACAATGCGCGTTCCCCAAGGGAGCGGTTACTTTAGGAACTGAGATAATGAAATCGCCTCGAGGTACACTGATATCCCATGCCGGCTGACCGTATCCTGGTCGTGGACGATGAGGACGCGATTCGGGAAATCGTCTGCTCCATGCTGACCATCGCGAACTACCGGTGTGTGCAGGCGTCTTCCGGCCTGAAGGCGCTGGCGCTGCTCGATTCCGGAGAAGAATTCGAGCTGATGCTTTCCGACCTCATGATGGCCGAAATGAGCGGGACGGACCTGCTCGAAAAGACCAAAGAGAAATATCCAGATATGCCCGTGGTCATGGTGACCGCGGTGCACGATATCTCCGTCGCCCTCAAGGCCATTCGCGACGGCGCCTATGACTACCTTCTCAAACCCTTCGAACGGGAACAGTTGTTGGCCACCGTCCGGCGCGCTCTCGAGAATCGCCGGCTAAAGCTCGAAAACCGGGCTTACCAGACCAAGCTGGAAGCTCTGGTTGAACAACGAACTGCCCAGTTGAACGAAAAGGTCGTCGAGCTGGAGCGCTCTTACGACATCACGCTCGAAGCCTTGGGCGATGCCCTCGACTTACGAGACAACGAAACCGAAGGTCATTCAAGGCGTGTTACGGCGTTTACCATCGCCATTGCCCGAGCCTTAGGGGTACCGAAGGACGAGATCAAAGTGTTCGCCCACGGCGCCTTTTTGCACGACATAGGGAAGATCTCGATCCCCGACGATATCCTGCGCAAGCCCGCCCGTTTGACGCCCGAGGAAACCGCGATCATGCGCGAGCACTGCTATCGCGGTTACAAGCTATTGCGCAAAATTCCCTTTTTGACCGAGGCGGCGGAGATCGTGTATGCCCACCAGGAATGGTTTGACGGAACCGGCTATCCGCGCGGATTAAAGGGCAACGAGATTCCTTTGGGCGCGCGCATCTTCTCGATCGCCGATGCTTTGGATGCCATTACCTCGGACCGGGCGTATCGGCCGGCGCAGTCGGTGGCCGCGGCGCGCGAAGAAATCAAGCGTTTCGAGGGAACTCAGTTCGATCCGCAGGTGGTGCGCATATTTCTCTCCATGCCGGAGGGCGTTTGGAGCGATCTTCGCCGTGACCTCGAGGCCAAGAATCATTCCCTCGTCTATTCCTATTCAACGGCCAAGAGTTCGGGCTAGACCTCTCCTCTTGAGAGTCCCTGATCCCCATCGCGCTTTTGTAATCATCACGACTTTCCACCGGCCGCCAAATCTCGTCGCTGACCCGACGCACGGAAGGGGGAAAGTCGTTTGCAGTCGGTGCTTTGAGGTGTCGTAACGTTACCGTATGCTGCCGTTTGCGCGATCCCAGTTCCGAACCGATGGCCGGTTTTCGTGGCTCCCAACGCGGGGAATGCGGCGAAGACCCTGGTTACGGTTACTCTTCGCTCGTCATTGACTGGCCCACTAGGCTATGTGACAATCCCCAGCATGAGGTCACCCATTCGGCGAGGTAGGCCGCGGCAGCGGACGAACCGTCCGAACGGGGCATGATTTCCTTCCCTAAGACTGATAATGAATCGATGAACATAGGTTCAGTACAAAGGGTTCTTGCCGAGGACAGGGCTTCAGAGATTGCCGAGGCAGCACTGGTTCTGCCCCTGGCGTTCATGATCTTGTTGGGAATCTACTGGTTCGGGCGCGCCTTCAACACCTATGCCACGATTAATCACGCGGCCCGCGAAGGAGCCCGAGCCGCCGCCGCCCAAACATGCGCAACCTGCGGCAATGCACTGAACGGGAATGTCGCCAACATCATCACCCAGGCCATGCGGGCTTCCAGTGTAGATCCAGGTCAGATCAGGGCATACCGGCCAGCGCTCAATTTTTGCGCCAACGGTGGCTGCACGACGATCGGCAACAACATCAGCTTATGTACCGACGTCGTGGTGCAGAATCCTCCTAACGGCACCACCGGACTTGGGGCGCCGGCCTGTGGCGTGAATGTCAGCTTCCAGTACCCTTATCAATTCTCGCTGCCTTTCACCTCACTAAACAATCAGCTATTTCTCCTAACGGCGAATGTGCAGACAGACGGGGAATACTGATGTCGGTCGTACGTAAATGGGTTGCCGTCCGGCGGCTTTGGGCCTTGCTCAAGACTTCAGGCGGCGCCTCGATCGTGGAGTTCGCGGTCGCCCTTCCTCTGCTGATCGTTCTCGTCGTGGGTATCTTCGATTTTGGTGCAGCCTTCAACTTAAAGCAGCAACTCAACAACGCCGCCCGCCAGGGCGCGCGCTTCGGAGCCTCGCAACCGACCAACGACCTCTGTACTGGGTGCGCCGCACCTGGATCGGTTAGCGGCATTCGTTATCTGGTGGACTCGTATCTCACGAATGCCAAGATTAACGATTGCGGACTCAACGCCGCAGCATCGGGCACTGGCTCGCCTTGGAGCTATACGGCTGCGACCGGCTGCGGCGGCACCCTGACCTTGACCATTGCCCGCGACGCCAGCGCCGAAGTGGCCACGCCAACCTGCCAATTGACCATGACGAACTATGGCGGCGCTACGGTGCTCGCCCCGTGCACCAAGATCACCATTCAGTATCCCTATCAGTGGCGCTTCAACAACGTGATCCAGTTGATTTCGCCCGGAAGTCATTTCCTCTTGAGCACGATCCAGACCGACGCCACGGTCGCGAATCAGGATTGATCGGTTTTCTGAACGTACGAAGCCCTTTCGCGACGCGCATAACAGGCCCGCAGAACGGCCACAGGCTGTTCGTTAGGGAGGCGTGATCAGGCGTATTGGAATCGGAGAGGAGATGTTCCCCCCTGTTATGGTCGCCGACCCATTCGGTGTCGAGCTGCAGCCAACAACGTTCATGACCTTAATCTCAATATTGTTGTTGTTGTCAATCTGCTCAACGAACGCCTGCAGGAAGCCGATGATGGTTACTGCGCCGGCGGGAACGTTAAATGCGCCAGCGGTATCGACATCGATGATCGGAATGCTCACGATCGAACTGCTCGTGCTTAGCAGGTTTGCGCCGCCGCCGGAGGGACTGATCTGCATGGGGTTGGTCGGCCAGTTTGCCCAGTTGATGGTGTCTTGTCCCGCGCCCAAAGGCGGCTGATGAATCAGGCACTGTACACCATCGGTCGTTTCCCGCCTTGTAAAACCCCTGCCGTTGGGGTTAATCCTGTCCACTGAATCCCATATCCAGTTGGGCGCGCCCCCTCCGCATTGGTAAGGATTCATATCAGCGCACTGAATGCTGCTTTGGTAATCGCTCCCTGACCCACAACTGGGGCACACATTATTGGGATTGGGGTTGGGAAGATTTGCAGGAACCCCGGCGGGAAGATATTGAACCGCGGGCTGCGGAATATTGGGATTAAATGGTACGGGTGGCACCACGCCCGGAGGGGTCGGAGGGTTTATCAGGGCGCACCTGCTGGGACGAAAGCCGAAGCCGCCGCCAGCCCCAGGCTGACAATCCGCGGTCAACCAGAAATCTTGATTCGTGAGGACATTCCGGTCGACAACGTTGCCGGTGGCAGGGTCCACGAACTTTGAGTAGTTCGGGCCTGCTGTCGTTGGGTCTCGGTTGGCCACGAGCCACGGCTTGACCCCTTTGGGATTGATTTGGGTGTAATTCGCCATGTTGGCCGGATTGTAAGCCTCAGCGGTCGCCGAAGTGCTCACTGTTACGGCCGTCTTGCCCCAGATGTGCGCAAAAAACGTCGGCAGACCAGCCCGCGTCAGGGCAACGGTGACCCGTGGATTGTTGATGGCCCCATTCGCGTTTGGCGTGAAATTGAACGTGGTGGTTGCCGCTAGTGCGACTCCTGCCACCTGGTTATTGGGAGCAGCAAGCACCGCGGCAATAGCAGACTGGGCCATGCTTTGAGCTAGCGTTTGGGCTGCGGCAAAATTACCGTCCGCGGACGGCAGCGTGGTCAGCCCTGAATCCGCGATCGCCTTAGCCCCTGCCAAAGCCGCAGCATCGGCTGCGCCCTGAATCTCCGTGCGCGCCACATAGAGGGTTACAACGTCAATCGCGAGCGCTGCCATCGCCAGCAGGCTCACAATCGAAACCGCCACCAGGAGCATGGTCTGACCGCGTTCGCGGCGGTTCCGGTGCGAGATGAACTTCGTCCGCATTGCTGAATTTCTCGCACATTCGA
>DASPTQ010000229.1:0-2025 GCA_035623335.1 Terriglobales bacterium | reverse complement strand
ATTCGATTGCAAGAAGGCGAATCCCTGGAGAATGCACTCCGTCGATTCAAACGCAAGGTTCAATCGGAAGACATCATTAAAGAAGTGAAGCGTCACTCGTACTACTTGAAGCCGGGCGAGAAGCGGCGCGTAAAAAGCGCTTTGGCACGAAAACGCGCCCGGAAAAAGACTCGAAGAGAAGGCTCAGTTGCGAAGGACTCGCATCGGAATGATAAATAGCTCCGGAGAGTAAGCTGATGCCTGCAAGTTGCCGGAACTGACGCCCCGGCAACAAGACTAGGCGCTCTACACAAATACCTCTCCAGGCATGGCGGTCAGAGTCCGCGAGGCTAGCGTGTTTTGAATGATTCGCCGCGATGGGCCAGCCGTCGCCGTGTCCGACTGCAGGCGTTCCATCTTGAGCTTCAGGGTCCGTTCGATCTGGCGCAGTTCCAGCACTTCGACTCCTGCCGCCAACGTCGAGGCGCGCCCTTGGCCCCCCGCTCTCCCTGTCCTGCCGACTCGATGGATGAAGTCCTCGGCCATTTTGGGCACATCGTAGTTGATGACGTGGGCAACGTCATCCACGTGCAGACCACGCGAAGCGATATCGGTTGCCACCAGCACCTGGAAACGGCCTTCCTGAAAGCCGCTCAAGGCTCCGCTACGCTGCGACTGCGAGCGATCGCCATGAATCATGGCGGCCGCAAAACCGTCGCGTACGAGTTCCTTCGTCAGTCGCTCGGTGCCTCGCTTGGTGCGCGTGAAGACCAGCGTTTGACCCGTCTCTGCATAGAGCAGCTGACGGAGAACATCGAGTTTCTCTCCCGGCCGCACTTCGTACGCTCTGAGTTGCACGCTTTCGGCTGGCTTGAGCACTGAGCCTAGAGCGACGCGAACCGGATCTTGCATATAGGTATTGATGAGGCCGGCAACGGACTGCTCCATTGTGGCCGAGAAACACAGCGTCTGGCGCCGCCGAGGCAGCGTCGACAAAATCCGACGGATGGCGGGTAGGAAACCCATATCGAGCATGCGATCTGCTTCGTCGAGTACGAGCAGCTGGACTTGGCGCAAGTCAGCGAAATCGCGGTTGACGAGATCCTGCAATCGTCCGGGAGTGGCAATTACCAGTTCCGACCCAGCCCGCAGACTTTGAATTTGCGCCTTCTCCGAGACGCCGCCAATGATGAGCGCAGCCTTGGGCATGGCTTTTGTGCGCAGTTGCTCGTATTGCTCGTGAACCTGCATCGCAAGCTCCCGCGTTGGCAGCAGCACTAGAGCGACCGTGTGGCGCGCTGGTTCCTGGCTCAGGGTCTCAATCAGAGGAATGAGGAACGCCAATGTCTTACCAGTGCCCGTCTCGGCAGTTCCGATGACATCGCGACCTTCAAGAGCAGGGGGGATCGCACTTTCCTGGATGGGTGTGAGGTTAATGAATTGAGCTGCCGCTAGTTTCCGCTGTAGCGCAGAAGACAGGGGCAGTTCTGAGAATGTGGTCATTCGACTTTGTTCTTTCTTGAGGGGCTAGTTGTCGCGAACACTCCGACACACGTCTAGAGCCGCGAAGCCGCCCATTTGATTTTGGATTTCACGCAAATAAACGGCAGGCAACAAAGGCGGAGATAAATCTGGTCTGAGAAGTGACCACCGCGTGACGAGCAAACCGTAGCAATAGCGTTATATCTATATTGTAACAGAAGACGACCAGGTCGGGTCGGTACCAAGAAAACGCACTTTTGTGAGTACAAACCAAGCCCGTTAGTGGGTCGTCGGCCACTCGGAAACTGAGTCGAAGCGTAGTTGGCGAAAAATCGCGATTACACTCAAATGCCTAGGCACGGCCAGCGAGTGTATATTCGTCGTCTATGCCTAGTTGGTGGCACTCACATGTAAGTTTCTTCACGATTCGGGCTCATCTTTCTTTTCGGTGCTGTGGTATCGACGTGTACTGGGAAGACGTTGGCACGCTTTCGTGGCATGATCGACCGCCAGAAAGAACCGCGCCAGTTTTGGTGGACGGTCACGATCTATTACCTCGCCGCC
>DASPTQ010000228.1:0-2941 GCA_035623335.1 Terriglobales bacterium | reverse complement strand
TCTGAATCACCCGAACATTTGCACTATCTATGAAATCGGGAGACAAGACCATCATCCATTTATCGCCATGGAGTTCTTGGACGGGCTGACGTTGAAGCATCGCATCGGCAATCGTCCGATGGACACAGACGTGATTCTCTCGCTCTCCATCGAGATTGCCGACGCACTCGATGCCGCCCATTCCGAAGGCATCATCCACCGCGACATAAAGCCCGCCAATATCTTCGTGACCAAACGCGGTCACGCCAAGATTCTCGATTTTGGCCTGGCGAAGGTCGTTGTCACTGCCAGTTCTTCGAACCAAATCGCAGCGGCAGGCACGGAGACCGGCTCGGTGGACGAACAGCACCTGACCAGCCCCGGTTCGACGCTCGGCACCGTCGCCTACATGTCGCCTGAGCAGGTCAAGGGCAGGGAACTAGATGTCCGAACCGATTTGTTTTCGTTTGGCGCTGTACTCTATGAGATGGCGACCGGGTCGTTGCCATTCTATGGTGAGACTTCTGGGCTGATCTTCAATGCGATACTGAACTCTGATCCGCCGCCTGTGATCCGATTCAATCGCGGCATTCCCTCCAAGCTCGAAGACATCATCAATCGTGCTCTGGAGAAAGACCGCACTCTTCGTTATCAGCACGCCTCAGAGATGCGGGCTGAATTGCAGCGCCTGAAGCGCGACACAGATACGGGCCGGGTGGGAGTTGCAAGTTCGGGCACAGTGGCCGCAGTACCGGAACCTGCGTATTCGCCTCCTGCCCACGCATCGCCACGAGCTTCAAGTTCGGCTCCGGTTGCGGTTTCCGTTTCCTCATCGGCGGTATCTCAGGCAACCGCAATTCCAGCGACTAGCCGGAGTAAACGTTGGAAAGTTCTTTTCCCGGCGGCTGTTGTAATCGTGGCGCTGCTGGTGGCGGCCGTTTCTTATCTGCGCACCCGTCTTGCAGCAAAAGCTACTCCACTGACCGAAAAGGATACAGTGGTGCTCGCCGACTTTAACAACAAAACGGGCGATACCGTTTTTGACGATGCGTTAAAGCAGGCGCTGGCCGTAGAACTCGGACAGTCGCCATTCCTCAACGTGCTCTCTGACCGGAAAGTGAGCGAGACCTTGCAGATGATGGGGCGTCCCAAGAACGAGCGCATCACGGCAGATGTGGGCCGGGAGCTTTGCCTGCGTACCGGCAGCAAGGCGGTGCTGGGTGGGACGATTTCCAGCCTGGGCAGCCACTACCTGATTGATCTGAGCGCCGTTGCGTGCGGCACGGGCGACACCTTGGCCAAAGAACAAGGTGAGGCCACCAGCAAGGAGGATGTTCTGAAGGCTCTGAGCCGGGCCTCTTCCAGCCTGCGCACTAAGCTGGGAGAATCGCTGCCGTCAGTGCAGAAGTTTGACGTTCCGATCGAGGCCACAACTTCCTCCCTCGAAGCCCTGAAGACCTACAGCATGGGTATCACGACAACGCGCGAAAAAGGAGATGCACCGGCCATTCCGTTTCTGAAGCGGGCGATTGAACTCGACCCCAATTTCCCTATGGCGTATTCCGGGCTGGCGGTAGCGTACGTCAACCTCAATCAACCGTCGCTGGCGCTGGAAAATGCCACTAAGGCCTACCAGTTGCGCGACCGGGTCAGCGAACGGGAGAAACTGCGTATCTCTGCAACCTATTTTCGTGCCACGGGAGAACTTGACAAGGAGGCGCAGACCTACGAATTGTGGGAAGCAAATTATCCTCGGGATTTTGTTCCGCACAACAACTTAGGCACAAACTACAGCAACATGGGAGAATACGACAAGGCTCTGAGCGAATTTCAGGAAGCGTTGCAGTTTGCTCCAACTGTCGGCCACTATTCCAATCTGGGGTCAACGTACGCCAACCTGAATCGGCTGGACGAAGCCAAGGCCACCTACGATCAGGCATTTGCACACAAGGTCGATGGCGGAGGTCTGCGCCAGGCCATCTACCTCCTTGCTTTTCTGCAGGGGAACGTCGCGCAGATGGCGCAGCAAGTAGCTTGGGGTGCGGGCAAACCGGGGGACGAAGACCCTCTGTTGTCGATGCAGTCTGATACTGAGGCTTACTACGGACGTATGCGCAAGGCGCGCGACTTCTCCCGCCGAGCGGTGGACTCGGCCGTCCGCGCTGACTCCAAAGAAACAGCGGCTTCCTGGCAAGTTAATGCTGCGCTACGGGAAGCGGAATTGGGCAACGCTGCCTCCGCAAAGGAAGGAGTGGCGACGGCTTTGGCGCTGTCTCCGGGGCGGGATGTGAAGCTGTTTGCTGCCCTCGCGCTGGCTCGTGTCGGCGATGCTGCCCGAGCCAAGTCGCTGGCCGAGGAAATGGAGAAGAACAACCCGACCAACACCATGCTTAAGCTGTACTGGCTACCGACCATCAACGCAGCCATCGAACTCAGCAAAGGCGAATCATCGCAGGCGGTTGTTTTAGTGGAAGGCGCTGCTCCTTACGAACTGGGCAGTCCATCACAACTGCAATTGGGACCGCTTTATCCCGCCTATGTCCGCGGGCAAGCCTACCTGCTGGCGCATAACGGTGTCGCTGCAGCCGCCGAGTTCCAGAAAATACTCGACCATCGGGGCATCGTGATGAACTTCATCACCGGATCGCTGGCTCATCTTCAGATTGCTCGCGCGTACGCACTGGCAGGCAACACTGCCAAGGCGAAAGTGGCGTATCAAGATTTTTTCACCGTCTGGAAAGACGCCGACTCCGACATCCCCATCCTGAAAGAAGCCAGAAGTGAGTATGCTAAGCTGCAATAGTAGACATTCCCAATTCCTGTTATCAGGCGTCTCTGACAATGCCGGCGGTGTCAAGCGCTTTTTGAGCGTACTAACGCCTGCACTCCGAAGAGCGCGCCATTTCGCTCTAGTTGAAGAAGTGCCGTATCCAACCAAGGCTCGCTTTCAATCAGTTTCAGG
>DASPTQ010000227.1:0-6832 GCA_035623335.1 Terriglobales bacterium | reverse complement strand
TGGACGAGAACGACTTTGCCGTCCTTTGGCTCGGAGTGACAGGAATCGCAGGCGCCGGCTTCGAACGGCTGGTGCAGGAAGCGTTGCGCGAGCTTGGGCCTGGCGGACTGGTGCGCTTCATGGCAGGCGAGGCAGTCGGCGGTCGCGATCGGCTGGTTGTGATGCGCCTCGGCCAGCTTCTTGTCCTTCACATCGTGGCAGTCGAGACAGAGCGCCGGCGCATCCTTGGTCAGGTGGAAGCGGTTATCACGCTTGTCGGCCTCGCCCGTCTTGTGCGTCACGTGGCAGGTATCGCAGCCCATGTCGATGGCCGCGTGGCGGCTTCCCTTGGCGGGAACGTTCAGGCCTTGCCCATGGCAGGCAAGACAGAGATTCTCGTCCTTGCCGCCGCTGACCGTCTTCTTAAGCTGATTCTTGTAAGCAGAAACGTGAGGATCGTGGCAAGTGAGGCAATTGCGCGTCACCGGTGCGTGCACTACGGAGTTGCCGGCGCTGGTCTTGATATTGTCGTGACAGGTAATGCACTGTGAGGTGGCCGTCGCCTTGATCAGCTTGACGCGCGTTACATCCGGGTGCTTCTTGTCCCGGCTCTTGATGACGCGAACCTCGTGGCAGGAGTTGCAACCCATGCTCATCGCGGTGTGCACGGATGCGCCCTTGGTTTTGTCCTGATGACACTCGACGCATTTCGCAGAATCGGTGTTGGGATCGAGCGGCACCGGGTGCCGCTTGGCCATGCTCGGAACCGCCAGCGCGGCGACTAGCAGCAGGCACTGAGCCACTTTCCCTAAGAGCCGTCTTGTTGCTAAGTTTTCCACATCCACTCCTAACCCTTTATTAATGCACGACGGTAACCGCTGCGCTTTGCAGCAGGGCCAAACCCCGGCTTCCAACTAGCTGAAACCAAATGCTTTTCTGGCGGCTGATTTTGAGCCGTGGCGGGCCCCTCTCCGGTTTGGGACAATTCCCACAATGACGTCTGTGAAATCACGCAGTTTGGTGCTGAGGCTTGGCAATCGCCGTGATGTGCCTCACAAAGCACTGTGACCTTTCGCGGGGAACGGCGCGGTCTGGTCGCCCCGCGCTGACCGACTGTATCCCCCGGCTGAAACCGGGGGCAGTGTTTGGCAGCACATGTCAAGGTGACGAAGGTCACAGGCTTCGGCCTGGCTCCAGAAGCGGAATGCGCCCGGGGCGCATGAAGGAAGAGAGGCCAGAGAACTGCGTCCCTGGAACCGGTTCGCGCTAGGAAAAAGGCCGCCATCCTGGCGGCCTGATAGCCACGAACTTTCGGGAAGAATTTTCTACCGCTCTGCCGAACCAGCCCGGACTCTTGCCTTCTTCGCTGCCGCTGCCTCCTCATCATCCGTCAGTTCTTCGTAATCACACGGGGAAGGCACGTAGTCTTCGAAGGTGCTGGCGGTTTCGTAGAGGCGCACCGGCTTGATCCTGGTCTGATTCACGCGAAGCTGAAACACGTCAAAGCGGTTGTACCGGCCAATGATGTCGTGTGCTTCTTTCAGGATGATCGATTCATATTCCGCGGCGAAACGGGGTGCCTCGCGGCGCTGCGGCCCCAGGTTCGCATGAGTGCTCGGCGATTTGCACTTGTTCGCGGTCGCATTTGCGGTACTGTTATGGCCCGATGGAAGACCTGGTCGAAGTTATTGTCGATCGCAAAGTTCTCGATTCTTTCAAGCGCCGCGCTTTGAAGGTGTATCCGCGGGAAATCTTCGAGCAGGTGGTCGGAAGAATCTCCGGGACCCAGGTGCGTATCTTTGCCTTCCGCGATTTGGAGCACGTAGCCAAGCGAGGGGACGTGGTTGTAGAGGAGGACGTGAACCCGATGACGGAAGGCGAGGATGAGAGCCGCTTCGACATTCTCGGGACCATCCATTCCCATCCTCAGGACACCATCGAACCGAGTGAGCTCGATTGGGAGACAATGAAGGCAGACGGCGAGCTGGTGATGGGCATTTGCGCGATCCGCAAGACGGCCAAGAGAAGGTTTGTAAGCTTTGCTTTCTTCGGCCGCAACAGGCAGCAGCTTCAGTTGACGATCGGCGAGGAAAACACCTCGCCCTAGTCCAGTACCTGCGCCCTGTATGCCGCGGTGAGGGTATCATCCAAGCGCGACCACCCGAATGTCCTTGCTTCCGCCACCGCTAGTATGCACAATGCCCACTGCACTCCTGTCGCCCCCTCCCCGCGACCAACTAGATCCACCCCTGGTTTTCGAGGAACGATCAAGACGGTAGCATGACCATGGAAAGATCAAAGAAGAAGCGCCGGGCGAGGCGGACATGGCCTCTCGGCGCGCCGCAAACGCAGGCTGTTCCAGACATTCGCAGCACGGAAATTGAGCCGGAGTCGCAGGTCTCTTCACTTAGCCGGCGGAAATTCATGGGCACAGTGGCAGCAACCGCAGCCAGCGTCGGTGCCACCGGCCTATCTCCAATCCTCGGCACAAGAGCCGAGGCACAAACGGCAACGGCAAGGCGCAGCGATTCCGATATCTCCATGCGTCTGGGCGAAGCCTTTGCGGTCAGTGTGCTTCAGGACAAAGCTCGGGAGTATCACGAGAAGTTCACCATCAGCTTTCAAAAGCTTGACGGAACCACTGCGACCATTAGCAAGCAAGGGCTATGACGGTGACGTCGACACCGCCCTGAAGCGGGCGGCCCAAGTGGTGGTAGTGTTCTGCTGTTCTCACGGCGGCCGCCGCGCGTAGTTTGCCGATGCAGCTCGACAGTGACGCCCCCTTCAGATTACGGGATCTATCATTACTGAATCACGTGAATATTCTTTCGCGCGCACATCTGCTTCAAGACCTTCGGCCACACACTGACGCTCACTTCTCCCAAGTGCGCCTTGCGCAGCAGCAGCATCGAGGTTCGGGACTGGCCAATGCCGCCACCGATGCTGAGCGGGATATCGTTGCGCACGATCGCCTGGTGGTAGGGATATTTCAGGAACTCCAACTGTCCGGTCAGCTCCAGTTGCTTGCGAAGACTATCGCCATTGACCCGTATGCCCATGGACGACAGCTCGTGGCGCCGCCGTGTGACCGGATTCCAAACCAGGATGTCGCCGTTCAGGCCGTGCATGGGGCGGCCATCTTCCGATAGCGTCGGAGTGACCCAGTCGTCGTAGTCGGCGGCGCGAAGTTCGTGGGGGTAGCCGTCCTTCAGCGTCCACCCGATGCCGATGATGAAAATCGCCGGGTACTTCTGCAATACCGCGGTCTCCCGCTGTTTGCGGGGAAGATTGGGATACATGTCGAGAATGTCCTCGGCGTGCAGGAAGGTCAGTTCGTCCGGCAGGCGCGGATAGCGCGCATCATTCAGTTCGGGGAAGAGCCGGAGCACATAAGTTTCCGCTCCCTTGAGCACTTTCCAGATGCTGCGCACGATTTGCTTCAGAAAATCGAGATTGCGCTGGTCGGATGAAATGGCGCGCTCCCAGTCCCATTGGTCCACGTAGGCGCTGTGGTCGTGGTCGAGGAAATAATCCTTGCGCACCGCGCGCATGTCGGTGCACAGGCCTTCCCCAACCTGCATTCCGAACTGTCCGAGCGCCAGGCGCTTCCATTTCGTCGCCGCCTGCACGACTTGGGCGTCGACGGGATGCCGGTCGTGGTCGTTAGAGATGTGGAACTCGATGGGCGTGCGCGAGCCGTCGCGGTCGAGCAGGTCATTGACCCCACTTTCCACGTCCACGATCAGCGGGACCGTGACCATCATCAGATTCAATTCCCGGCAGAGGTTGTCCTCGATGTACTTCTTGACAGTGAAAATCGCTTTCTGCGTCTCCTTCGGATCCAGCAGCGAGCGATAGTCGCTGGGGAGAACCTGTTCGAGTTCGTCGTAATCGCCAATACCCGGTCCGGCCAGGTCGGCTACTTTGCTGGTCAGAGTGGCCATAATCCTCTCCTTGACTGCGGCGAACGAAATACACCTTTACTTGTGCACCAACGCTCGGATTTACGCAGTGATAGGGGTCACGAGGCGTGGTGCGGAGAAAGTGCAAGAACATTCTGTAAAGCAGACGCGACCCATGGGTGCGCGGACAGGCGACAGGCCCAGGAAAATCCGCCTCGACGGCATCTTGAGCACAGGTAAGAATGGCTTCCGATCTGGATTCCGCTTGACAACTTTCGAGAACTGTTAATAGTAACTACCGCGGAAAATGTGTGCATGGTTCACGACGGCAGTTGGGTCAACCGGACCAACTGGAGGAGGACCAATATGGTGAAGGTGACACGACGGAGGTTTCTGATCGGTGGCAGCGCCCTGGCGGTATCGATGCCGTGGCTGGTTTCCGAGGCATTTGCTGCGCCGCCGACCATCAAGATTGGTGGCCTCTATCCCCTGACCGGGAACCTGGCTTCAACCGGCCTCGATTGCAAGCGAGGGGCTGAGATGGCGGTCGAGATCATCAATGGGAAATACGATCTCAACCTCCCCATGGCCAGGACGGAAGGACTGCCCAATCTCGGCGGAGCCAAGATCGAGATGGTGTGGGCCGACACCAAGGGCGAGCCGAAAAACGGCCAAGCCGAGGCCGAGCGCGTTGTAACGCAGGACGGGGTGGTCGGCGTGATTGGCGCCTATCAAAGCTCTGTGACCAAGACTGCCAGCCAGGCGACCGAGCGGCTCAGGATTCCTTACGTCTGTTCTGACTCCTCGTCTCCTACGCTGACCGAAAGGGGGTTGAAGTACTTTTTCCGAGTCAGTCCTCACGACGGGATTTTCGCTCATGATCAGTTCAACTTCCTGAGGGACCTCGAGGGGGTCAAGAAGCAGAAGGTCCAGACCGTGGCACTGCTGTACGAAAACACTGAATTTGGCTCCAACGTCGGCAAGCAGGAGCAGAAATACGCCCAAGAGTATGGGTACAAGGTGGTAGAGGACATCTCTTACACTGCCAACGCAACCGATGTGACCAGCGAGGTGGGCCGGCTGATCAAGGCCAACCCGGACGTCCTTATGCACGCCTCCTACATCACTGACGCCATTCTGTTCACGAAGACTTTCAAAGAGATGGGGTGCAATCCCAAGGGCATGCTGACGATGGCCGGCTACATCGAGCCCGGCTATCTGCCGGCAGTGAAGGCGGACGGAGACTACATGATCGTTCGTTCGACCTTTGCCTTGGACCTGGCCAAGCGCAAGCCGCTGGTGGGACAGGTCAACGAGCTTTTCAAGAAGAAGTACGGACTGGATATGAGCGAAAACGCCGCCCGCAGCTTCACCGCCCCCTTCGTGTTCGCGGATGCTATCAACCGCGCCAAGACCACGGAGGCGGAGGCCGTGGTCAAAACGCTGCACGATACGAGCATCCCCGGCGATCAGGTGATCTATCCGTGGCAGGGCGTGAAGTTCGATCCCCAAACCAACCAGAATATTTACGCCAAGGGCACGCTGGTGCAGATCCAGAACCAGCAGTACGCCACCGTCTGGCCCTTCGAGTCCGCCGCCAAGGATCTGGTGTGGCCTTTCCCGGCGTGGAAGTCGCGGAAGTAGCTTCGGTCCGGCGGGGGACGCCGAGCACGCCGTCCCCGCCGGGCGCGGTGGGAAAGGTGGGATGATGGGCAGCGACGTACTGCAGCAAGTTGTGAACAGCCTGCTGATTGGTTCCGTCTACTCCCTGGTTGCCATTGGGCTCACCCTCATCTGGGGAGTCATGAACATCATCAACTTCGCCCACGGCGATTTCCTGATGGTGGGCATGTTCATCGCTTTCTGGTTCTACACGCTATTGCATCTGGATCCGGTCTTTTCGATCCCCATCTGTGCCGCCGTTCTCTTCATCCTGGGCGCCGTGATTTATCGCTTCATCGTGAGCAAGGTGATGGGCGGTCCGCTGCTGGCGCAACTGGTGGTCACGTTCGGGGTGAGCATCTTTCTGGCGAATCTGGCCGTGATGCTGTGGACGCCGGATTTCCGCCTGATCGAGAAACCGCTGCTTTCCGGCACCTGGAGCCTGGGGGCCGTCCAGTTGAGCATTCCGAAGTTTGCAGCCTCGCTGGGGAGTGTGCTGGTGTCAGCGGGCGTCCTGCTGTTCCTCAAGAAGACCAAGACTGGCAAGGCGATCCTGGCGGTGGAGATGAACCGCGAATCCGCCCTGCTGGTGGGCATCAACACCGATCGCATCAACGCTCTGTCATTCGGCATGGGCTCCGCCTTGGTGGGAATCGCTGGGGCCTTCCTGGCCATGTACTACTACATATACCCGCAGGTAGGAGGACTCTTCGGGCTGATCTCTTTCTGCATCGTCGCTCTCGGGGGATTCGGGAGCATCGAGGGGGCGTTCATCGCCGGGATTCTGATCGGATTTGTCCAGACCTTGGGGGGCTATTACTTCGACCCGGCTTATAAGTACGCCCTCGTGTTCCTGGTCTACTTGATCACGGTCTGGATTCGGCCGCAGGGCCTGTTGGGATGGTGAGCATGAGAACCCCCACGCGGAGACAGATCTCCGTGTTCGCCATCGTGCTGGTCCTCCTTATTCTCTATCCTTTGTCCGTCCGGGGATCGTTTCCGCTGCACGTCATGATCATGGTGTTCCTGTTTGCGATGATGGGAGTCGCCTGGAACATTATGGGCGGCTACGCGGGCATGTTCTCGTTCGGGCAGGTAGCCTTCTTCGGGATCGGCGCGTACACCTCGTCTTATCTGCTCACGACGTATCATGTCAGCCCGTGGATCGGGCTGCTGGCCGGAGGGATATTGGCGGCCCTGGCCGCCGCCGCCATCGGCATCCCTTGCTCGAACCTGCGCGGCCACTACTTCGCCATCGCCAGCATCGCCTTTGCGGAGATCGTTCGCAT
>DASPTQ010000226.1:0-57264 GCA_035623335.1 Terriglobales bacterium | reverse complement strand
CCGGCATACGATATCGGGAGCTACGACATCGGGAGGGCTGTGAAGACACGGCTGACGTTTGGCTCGGCTGCCGCGGAAGCAAACCTCTTCCAGGTGTGGTCTCCCGACGGCCGCTGGATCGCGTACACCAGCATCCGTAGCGGAAAGTTTACGATCTGCCGCAAACCCTCTGACGGATCGGGCAGTGAAGAAGTTCTGCTCGAGGGAGCGGACCAACTCAGGTATCCCACCGATTGGTCCCCGGATGGAAAATTCCTTACCTATCGCGAACCACAGCAGGGAGTCTGGACAGTTTGGATGCTTCCCCTGACCGGGGAGCGCAAACCTTATGCGTTCCTACACTCCCAATTCTCTCAATCGTATGCAGTCTTCTCGCCGGATTCAAAATGGGTTGCCTACTGCTCCAACGAGTCTGGCGAATTTAAAGTCTATGTCGTACCCTTCCCGGGTCCGGGCGGTAAGTGGCAAGTGTCGCCCGGGGCTGGCTGCACTCCGCGCTGGCGTGCCGATGGCAAGGAGCTGTTCTATTTGAGCATGGACAATAAAGTGATGTCCGCCGACGTCAAGGCGAGTGGATCGAGTTTCGAGGTCGGTGCCGTGCACACGCTATTCGAGACTCGGCCCTACTCTACCTTTGGAAGTTACGATGTTACGTTGGACGGACAACGATTTGTGATGGTACAAGATACGGAACAATCCAGCGCCGCTATCACGCTGGCGGTCAACTGACTGGCGGAGTTGAAGAGGAAATGGGCCCACTGGAAGCGACGCCGAAGAGTAGGCTACTTCCGCGAGCACAAGTATTGGATTCCTAAACCAGAACTTCGGCCAGCGCGATGCACGACCAAGTTGTGATGCTGGCTCTGGCGCTTGCCCTCGGGGCGATTCTTATGGTGCCCCTGTTTGGGCTGGTGCGACGCCTGGGAAAAAGTTGGTGGGTCTGGGGTGCGCTTCTGGGTGGCGGCCATTCACCCACGTCACAAACTCCCAGCGCAGCCGACCTCGCTGGCCAAGGGTGAAGTGGGCATTTCTGCAGCCGCTCCGTCCTTACCGCAAGCTGCTAGCTGAGAGAGCGCGGGACCCAACCGGTCTTGCCTCAGTAAGGGGCGCTGCCCCTTGGGACCCCGCCCACTCGGCACCATCAGAGAAATCGAACTACGGAACGAAATTGCGGCAAAAGAAACCGGATGCTTGAGCGAAGTCCTAACCGCTATGGTCCTTCCCATTACCCTTTGGCGAGCACTCTGCGACCGTGCGCCGGGGGAGTGAGAAATGGGATGTTCAAGCATCCGGATCGCACACGTATCTACTTTTATGTCGCGCACCCCCGGTTACAGCGGATTGTGGAGGCCGCTTCCCCTAATTCTACAGACAGTTCGGGCGTTGCGTGCTACGAACTTACCTAACGCACCTTCGAAACGAAGCAGGTCGCCCCTCCTGCCACTCCCTCGAGTTCTTTGAGATCGCCCGTCGAGGTCCGATCGATTACCAGCTCTGAAATGTTCTTGCCCGTAGCATCCTTGATCTGCTTCTGTTGCTCGTTCGTCAGCTTAATCGTCACGTTGCTCATTGGTTTCCCTCTCCTTCCTCGGTTCGAAACTCGGGATGCTGGCTTTGGGTACTTTACGCGGATTTTCCGACTCGACCCGCCAGGTGGGAATACTATACACCCGTGGCCCTTCCGAGGTCTTACTTTCACACTTTTCCCAAAGTTCTTGCAGTGACGTAGAACATCGTCTGCGGTGATGCTCGGCGGTCCAAGCATCGCGGGCGGAGTCAATCAGTCTTGTGCAGGGTTCGACTTAGTTGTCCAGTCCGCCAGCATGCAGATCATTTGTCGTCGTACCTCATTCCCAAGATAGTGACTTGAGATCCCACCTTGCCGGAGGCTGTCCTCAGCTGCACAAACGGAGCCAGACCGGTCGAGAGGCTGAAGAGCGTGCCGTCACCGTTCTTCCCGCCTATGTTCGTTCTCCCATCGTCAACGAAACAAGGCTGACCACTTAAACACTCACGCGATCTGACGAGTTTAGGGTACCAGGCGAGAAGCTGAAAGAAGCCCTCCAGCAAGGGGATCTTGTTACGTCTGCCTTTGGTGTGGGTCGGCGCACGAGTGGCTGAGCTTGGCAGCATTTCGTCTTTTTAGGAAATGGTGTGTAATGATATCAATAGCAGTCCGGGACATAAATGAAACTCCTAGAAAGAGGTGCTCCAGTAGCCGCACTCGCGGCGGCACTATCCACGTTGGCATGTTGCATTCCCCTTGGATTTCTCGGTGCATTGGGGCTCGCAAGCTTCAGCCTATGGATTTCAGCCTTCCGATGGTGGATTTTGGGAGCCGCGGTCGTCCTGCTTGCGATAGGATTCTTGGAGCTCTACCTTAGTCGGGGCCGTTGTACAAAGCGTAGCGGCGTGTCGGTCGCTTTGTTCTGGACGGCCGTTGTGGTCATAATTATTGTGAGCTTGTTTCCCCAATTACTCGCAAACTGGATTGCGGGCTGAGGCAACTCTTTGCCAATACTCAATCGAAAGCGTGCTGCATGGCTAATTATTTCGGTTGCTGCTATAGCACTCGCATTTTTTCTGGAGCAGTATGGGCGCACGCCAAGATCACAGCCACCGTTGACTCTGGTTACTGCGAGCAATGCTGATGAATTCCGCCTAGCATTTGACGCTGCCGTGGGAGATGTGCGAGTGATACTGCTCATGTCGCCCACTTGAACAACCTGCTTGCGGGGGGCTTCCGCGGTCGAGCGAATTCTTGAACAAATCCATTCTCGGTCTCTCCGAGTATTTGTGGTCTGGGAACCGGTGTTGCCAACAGACTGGTACCGTCCGACTCGGCAGACGCTCAGCCGAGTCCCGGACCCACGTGCACGGCAGTTCTGGGACAAGCACCATTTAATCGCCAGCCAGCTCAAGCAACAACTTAACGGAAATGGTCCACATTGCTGTGAGACTGATTCGGGCATTCTGTGGGACGTGGTTGCGCTGTATTCGCAGGGTTCCAGATGGGAGGATTCGACACCAGTCCTGGACGATGGGCCGATTTATCGAGTGGCGCCAGAACTGAATAGGATGATGTCTAACCTTATCAGTGGAGATGGATGACCCAGCCCTCGGCTTGCCTTGAACTGAGGAAACCCTCCTAACTAGGCAACGTTGGTAATCGCGAGAGAGCCAACGCCGCTGGCCCGTTCGTGGACGGAGCAATGCCGAGCTTCGCTTTCTCAGGTGATTTATTTTTTCCTTCCGTTCTTCAGGACCGTTTAGCATGGAAGCTAACTTAAGGAAGGTTGGAGATGGGCCGTATCGCACAGCCCGTCGAAGTAGTACTAGTGGACTGTCGCAAAGTCGCAAAGTAACCATTACCAGTTGTTATGCTTCTAAGTTGGTATGGCGACAGACAGCGAAGTCTCCCTTACTTCGAATCAACGGTTGGGACTCAACAGCATTGCGCAATCGCGTTCTTTGCCGGCCGGTTACGTCTTTCGCGCCAAGCTCATCCTGATGCTGGCTGAAGGAGCTTCCTTCAATACGATCAAACGCCGCCTGCAAACCAGTGCTCCCACGATCATTCGCTGGAAACAGCGCTTCCTGCAATGCGGACTGGATGGGCTCGATACTTATCATCCTGGCCAGCCGGCCACAGTGCTGACTCCTGCATTGCGCGCTCGGATTCTCTCCGCCACTCGCAAGAAATCCAGCCACGGGTCCACGCATTGGAGTTGCCGCAAACTGGCGGTGATGCTCGGCGTGAGCAAAGATGCCGTGCATCGGGTCTGGAAAGAAGCCGGTCTCTAACCGCATCGTCTGGAACGTTACTTGGCAAGCGACGATCCCGAGTTCGAACGCAAGGCCGCGGATATTCTGGGCTTGTACCTGAATCCGCCACAACACGCCGCTGTGTTCTGTGTGGATGAAAAGACCGCCATCCAGGCGCTGGACCGGCTGGATCCTGTTCTGCCGCTCTCGCCCGGACGCGCCGAGCGCCACGGCTTTGAGTATTACCCGCATGGCACGCTTTCTCTGTATGCCGCGCTCGACACCAAGACCGGCCGCGTGCATGGCAAAACCACCGCCCGCCACACCAGCCTCGACTTCGTGTCCTTTCTGGAAGAGGTGGTGTCGTTGTGCCCGCCCCGGCAGGAGATTCATATCATCCTCGACAATCTCTCCGCTCATAAGACCCAACTCGTGCGTGACTTTCTCCAACGCCATCCGCGGGTACAGTTTCACTTCACGCCAACCTATGCTTCGTGGCTCAATCAGGTCGAGATCTGGTTCGCCAAGATCGAGCGCGAGGTCATTGCGCGCGGAATCTTCACCTCGGTCCCCGACCTGGCGCACAAACTTCGTCGCTACATCAACGCCTACTCTGCCAACGCTCGCCCAATCCAGTGGAAATACTCTGACCCTTCTCGGCGTCTACGCACTAACGAATTCAATGCGACAGTCCACTAGTGTCGACCTACGAGATGGGGCGTCAACCATTCGGTCTGGCTTCTCCCGCCGCGTGGTTACGACGAATCGGCGCGCCCCGGTTCGACGACTCTGGATCAACCAAATATAATCATAGGGCGACGTTTAGCCCGTCAGTGATTTTTGGTCACCGCTACGACGAATCGTGCTAGTTTGTGGTGTGGATGTGTTTTGAGTGTCGCCAAGTCGGCCCGCTTTCGAAGTTCTGGTAACGAGCAATGCAATCGGCCCTCCCAGTATTCGATCGTTACCCGCCTCGCAAGACCATTTACGATTATTTTCACCAGGCACTGCGCAACTCTCAGAATACACTAAGGGATGTTCCAAGAGAGTTGGTATCGGACAACGATGGCAATTGTGTCGCTTTTGAGGTCAGCGAGGAAGCAGGACGAATCCGCGAAGTTCGGTTCAAGTGCACGACTTGTTTCACACTGGTAGCTCTTTGTGAGCATATAGTGGAGCTCGCCTGCGGAATGACCATCAGCAAGGCCCGGGAGATCGACCGTGAATTTCTTCTTGAGCTGCACCCCGAGGTGCCGCCCCAACTAGCTGATCGGGCAAGCTTGGCCAGTCAAGCTTTTCGTGCAGCTCTTCAGAAAGTAACCGTAAATCTCAACAAAGGAGAACCGTTGTGAAAGTTGCTTATATCTTTTCGACCCAGGGCCATACGGTGTCGTACAAGCTTGGCAAGATGATCTTGCCTCAGTTGGAGGAAGGTAGGCACGGCGTCGATGTCGTGGGAATGTTCTTCTTCGAGGACAACTGTTTTGCCCTTCGAGAGGGCGATCCTATCGGACAACGCCTAGTTAACGTTGCAAAACGGCTGAACATACTTCTGATGTGTTGTGACCAGTGCTGCTATGAGCGTGACATTGCTGACAAGTTATTTGAGGGAGTCCAGATCGGCTGTTTTCCCACGCTCTATCAAGCTCTGGCGGGGAACCTGCCTGATCAAGTGATTACTCTCTAAGTCCGTGACAGAACAATCGCCTGTTGTGGCTATCGGAGCGCAGCTGCGGGGATGGTAGGTTGTCAGGCCCCGGCGATCGGCCTTGGATGCTCCTTCCTGAGTTTGCGGCAAGCCTGCGTAGTTGACCGAGCCTGCCAAGCCACTCAGCGCGGTTGGCCCCCGAACAGCCGGACACCCATCGGCTACATCTCAAGATCAAGCTGTGCAGGTGGCTTGAGGATCTCTGCCTGCGGCCATGGAAACGCGCACCCAGTCAGCACCTTGGTGATTTGACATACTTCGCCTTGCCTTCTAACTGAAATCAGGGTAAACACATTCACAACCATTGTACGTCTCGTAGTCCACGGTTAATTCCTCTCCCTTTCCAATCTTTCGAGTGCTGATAAGCCCATAGTTCTTATCAAGTGCCATGTTCGGTTTTTTGGAATGATTCAGATACCAAGCAGGGGTGAGCATGTTGAAGTTTCTCGGACAACCGTACCTGCCACTGCATGATATGCAGAAGTCACGGTAGAACTTCTTTACTTCCCTGCCCAAGCCTTTTATTGCTGAGGCTTTCACCCAAACCGTTTCCTGATTGTCCCCACGGAACACGCATGTTTCCTTTGGGATGTCCTTTATCGCAAACACACCGATGCCGTGGATACGGGAAGGTTTGAGCCGGACGAACACTCCGACATGAGGAAGTCTAGTCTTGAAATAGCTGATGGGCACAAACGAGATCGAATCTATTTTCTCACTGAGGGCGGAGTTCAATCGCGCCGCTTCTCTTACCTCGTCTTCCGCTGCGATAATGAGCTTCCCCTTGGTGGCGCTATTACCTACAATGATTCTTGGATCATCAGTGTAGATCGCTCCCGCCGGGTCTTCGACCACTACCACAAAATACTTATAGCTCACTGGGCCCGGCGAAGGCTCAGCAATTGTTCCCCCCACTGGCTCATTGGCCTGTGTTCCTGAAAATGCGTACACGTTGCCAAAAGGAGTTTGGCTTGGAGGAAACTGGACCGCCCAGCGGTGGTTAGGGGTGTTAGTCTTAGCTTGCCATGCGACTTTATCGCCCTGCTTAAACTTCAGGTCCGGGTTCACATGGGCCCCCGAGGTCTGATCGATGGCATCGTAAACGATAGAACCACTGCTGACGTCGAAAGTCACAAGATAGGAAACCGGGGGGGCTACAGGAGTGGATCCTAAGCCGCCGGCCAATGAACTCTCTGCGGCCCCACCCGGCACCGCGCGTAGCTGTCTTCTGTTTACCTTCGAGAGTGCAGATTTTCCAGACATAGAGCTCTCCTTAATCCTTGGGTATCAAACATCATTTGCGGTCGATTGCACCGACAAGCCCTTACTTGAACGAAACGGCTTCCTGTACTAACCGAGCGAACTGGGGTTGAGACTCAAGCTCGCCAATTCCGGATTAGCTAAGAGGTGCTCACGCGGGTAGCCTGCGTAAACGGCCTTCTCAAGCCATTCTAGGGACTCCTGTTGCTCTCTGGTCTCTAGAAGAACGAGGCAGGCTATGCGAAGAATATCTAGATCGTTCGGACTAGCCTGCAGGGCCGCGCGGAGATAGTTCCGGGGTCCCGCGGCGTCTCCGATGCGCGAATGCCAGAGTGCCAGCGAACTGAGCACGTCAGGATCGCGTGGCCGCTCGCACGCTCGCTCAGCCACTCCAGACAGAGCGGCCCCCATCTCACAGAGCCCTGCCCTACTCCCAGTACAAAGCGCGCAGCGAGGCGATGCGACGGCGCTTTGTGCAGAAGTGTTCCGGGGAAGACACCGCCCCGCCGCTCAAAGATCCCAACCGCATGCCCGCGCCTTCCACCCTGCGTCGCTGGTGCCGTAGCCAGGATTCATCGCACCCGGCGTTTCCAATTTGCGCCGCGTCCTCCAAACTGTGGCGCAATGGCTGCATCATGGGGAGTCGCCGGTTGTTGGGCCCGTGAGCCTGTCTTGGCCTACGATGTATCCGTTTCTGCGAGTCGTTTGGCCCTCGCGTCTGTGTCTCTGAGAACATCGTTTTGAACATCGTTTTTCCCCTCACCCCCATCCTCGGCTGGGAATCAGGGGAAAACGTCCTTAGTCCGTTATTGAGACGCCAACGAGGACTTTGTTCTTGTAAGAGTGTATCAAGCTGCCACCTTTATGCCGACGGCGGCGACTAATTGATCGAGGGCGGCTTTTTTTCGCGCAAGGGAACAAGCCCGGCCACGATCCCAACAGTTACTTCTTTGCGGGCGCTAGCGCTCAGGATCTTACTCACCTGCTCGCGGAGGCACCCCCGTTATGACCTTTCATGTGATAGCGAAAAACTCCGTGCCCGCCAGTGCCTCCCCCCTATCGTCTGCTCGACGACCGCGGTCGCGAAGTTCTCTGGGCCAATGAGTTCCTCGATGCTCAGAGACTTCGCCAGCTCCGTTCTCTGCGCGCCTACGCCTTTGACCTCCTACACGCGGCACGATGGTTCCAAGCTAAACGCCATCCTTGGCTCGGCTTAACCAAGCCCTTCTGCTGCAGTATGTCCACGACCAACAACAGACCGCACCGGAACCTACTCCTCAAATCACGCCTGGGTTACTCCGCTGTTTGTATCGTTTCCATTATGGGAGAGAGATTCCGGGTAAACCCTCGTTTCGGCGCACTTACAGCATCCGATTGCCTTTCAGTTATGGTCGTCTTCAGCGAAGGGTCACTAGGAGCGAGCATTTATTCTGTGGATGAATCACGGTGCGCTCCGACGCTCATCGCGATACCACCTGGGGGAAGATCGGGCAGACGCCGGAGGTGCAAGAGAGCGGCGATCGCTTTAGCTTGAAGTTGATCAGTGCCGCAGCCCTCGCGGGGATATGAAGTTCCAATGCTTCGAAGGTTGCATGAACGGCCCTCGTTTTCTCGAGTTTCTTAAGAAGCTGCACGCGGACGTCGACGGCCCCATCATCGTCATCGCCGACGGCGCCAGCTATGATGGCAGCGGCCCGGTCAAGCACTACCTAAGCGAAAGCCAGGGGGAGGTCGTGGTGGAGCATCTGCCCGCGTATTGTCCCGATCTGAACCCACGGATGAACAAGTCTGGAATCATGCCAAGGCTCGCTTGGCCAAGCGATTTGTGGCCACGAAGGAGGAATTCAAAACTGCTCTACTCGGGATCATGTTTTCCATCCAGCGTAACGTTGAGCTAATACTCTCCTTCTTCCAACTCCCAGGTACCAAGTACGCGGTTAAGTCGGTATAACTGTGCATATATTTATGCAACGATTAATAGAAAGTCGTAGCACGGGGCTCCGCTCGAAGACGCAGCAGCGCTCGGCCGGAAAAGCCGCTTGAGGCCAGCCTCTCAAGTTCACTAAGTGAGTTGATGGATACCAGAAAGCCCGAAGTACTTCTTAGCCAGCCCGCGCGATCAATAGCTCGCCCTCTGATGCGACGTCCGCTCCCAGCCTGAGGGTAGCCACATTGAACATATTCCTCGCGACAGTCCTTCAACGAAAGGATCGATCTGCACGCTCTCCGGCAGGCCGATCTGCGGTCTTCTCACCCATCACCTAGAACCGCAAGGTCGTGAACATCTAGCCTGGATTATTCACGAAGTCTCTAGCCAAAAAAGAAAAGATGCTCTAAAAGGTTGATGAACACTGGGTCTAGCACACCCAGCATCCCCTTTCGGAGCATCAGCACTTGATACATGATGTTTTACCACAACTGAGCTTCTCCTTCTATCGTCATCAATCCATCCGCGCCGATTTCGCCGGTGGCCAGATCACCAGCGACGCCGGTCTGCTCCCACTGCGGGCCTTCGACGAGCGTCATCATCTGAGCCACGATTGGGCCGCTCTCCTGCGGGATGGCCGACAGGAGGACCGGGTGCGGCATGATTCCCTGGCCCTGTTGCGGCAACGCCTCTATCAGATTGTCGCCGGCTATGAGGATGCCAACGACGCCGATCGTCTGCGTCACGATCCCCTCTTCCAAATCGTCGCCGATGAGAAACTGGGTGATGCCCTGGGTTCGCAGCCCACGCTCAGCCGTTGGGAAAATTCTGCCTGGGCCCGCGATCTGGTGCGCCTGAGCGACACCTGGTGCCAGCAGTTCATTCGCCTGTGCGGCGCCCAAGTCCGCCAACGCGGCGAGATCCTGCTCGATCTCGACTCCACCGATGATCCCACCTATGGGCAACAGCAACTCAGCTTCTTTAATGGCGCTTACGGGCAGCACATGTACCACCCCATGTTGATCTTCGAGCGTCACACTGGATGCCTGCTGGCGGCGCGCCTGCGCCCGGGAAACGCCTCCAGTCATGCCCGCATCGTGCCCCTGTTGCTGCGCCTGGTGCCGCGTTTGCAGGCGGCCTTCCCCAGGGTGACGATCAAACTGCGCGGGGATGCTGGCTTTGCTCTGCCTCTCCTGTACAAGTTCTGTGAGTTCTTCGACCTCAAATACGCCATTGGCATCCCGGCCAACTGCGTTTTCCAACAACGCGCCCAACCGCTCCAGCAGCAGTTAAACCAGCGCTACCGCCGTACCCAAGTGCCGCAGCGCAGTTTCTCCAGCTTCCGCCATCGTGCTCACAGTTGGCCGCGTCAGCGCCGCATCTGCTACAAGGCGGAACATTCCGCCACCGGAACCAACCTGCGCTTCGTGGTCACCAACTGCGCCGGTCGCGCCTCGGAGGTCTTCGCCTTCTACAACGATCGCGGGGAGTGCGAGAACCGGATCGAGGAATTTAAGAACGGCTTCCGCGCCGACCGTTTAAGCTGTCACCGCTTCTTGGCCAATGCCTTTCGCTTGTTTTTGCATGGGGCTGCATACAACCTAGTCAATTTCTTCCGCCATCATTTGCCGCCGCCTTGGCGTTCGGCACAGATCGAAACTCTGCGCGCCCAGCTGTTCAAAATTGGCGCGCCAGTGCGCCAAACCGCTCGCTGTATCCGCGTTCACCTCGCTACCGGCTGGCCCTTCCAGAGTTTGTTCCGCTCCGTCGCTTTCGCGGTGAACAGCAGCTGACCCTCGGCCCTCCTCCAAACCTAGCTTTCCCTCCGCCCTCCTGGCGGAGCCTTGTCCGAAAAATACTCCCGCCAGTTTCCTCGCTTATCTCCAACGCTCGCGTTAGCTCCGCTAGCCGTAGGGATGTGACTCAACCCTGGAAAAATCTTTCCACCAGAAAAACTCAGCTCTCATGAATTAAGCAGGCTAGTGGTGTGCCGTATCGCTGGACGGCCCGCAAGAGGACAGATCTCGAAGTATTAGGCGCATCTGCCCCTCACATTCCTCCCGACGAAAACCTAGTTCGGCGTACAAGGCATTCAGCGCCGGCTGGCGCGGATCCAACAGCACGCGCATCCGGAAACAGCCCTGTCGGGCAAATAATGTCATCATCGAGCGAACCATCGTCTGCACAGTTCCGCTGCCACGATACCCGGGCATCACTCCTAAGCACGAAATATAACAAGTGTTGCCATCAACTGATCCCAGGGCAACAGCACGATTGTCAGCTATCATCCAGAGGCTGGGCGATGTTTTGCCGCGCGGTCCGCTTTCGAGCCAATCAACGCAATGCTTTGCCTCCTCGATTGCTTCCGTGTGAGGACGCTCACCGAAATTAGAAGCCGCGATGAGCGGAATGACAATTTCCCGTGCTTCGTCTCTGGAAAAGGATTCCAAAAGGCGAATCTCGGAGTCTTGGGATGGCACAAACGATGCGCAATCATTCAACTCTCGCGTCCAAAATTCACACTCTAAAGGGCGGAGGACAAATTCAATCTTATTAGCCGCGTGCTCCAAGGCTGCACACACGTCGTCGACCGACGCACCTTCGGCAGACAAGAAACCGATATAACAGCTCTGTTCGGGAAACGTAAGAATACTGTCTCCAGGACTAACGGCGACAATAGCTTCCGTGATGCCTGAAATACGCCTCGCGGCTTCCAACCCTTTGACGTCATCCAATCGTCCCTCCTTTGGTATAGGGAGCATCATCGCACCAACGGCTCTTTCCGACGGAGCGGGGACTCGGACTTCTCGGCCCAAGGCCACCTGCAACACCGAGGAGTGAATATCTTCACCGAAGACCTGCCGAAATACCCGCGAGCATGCACCTCCGATGAGACGCGCGCCCACTTCCAGGACAAATGGGCCAAGATTCGTCCACCGAATCTCACAATGCGCGAAACCATGCGAAAGGCCGAGGGACTCGGCGGCACGTACCGCCACGCCATCAACCTGCTCGATTTCGGAAGGGGTCAGTCTCGGGGGAGTCACATATATCGTTTCCTCAAAGAAGGGTCCAGTTAGAGGGTGCGGTTTCTCAAATCGACAGAAAACTTGAATCCGTCCTCGCTGCATCATGAGCTCAACGGAGTATTCAGAACCTTCCAGATATCCTTCAACGAGTTGCTCCTCATCCGAACGACCACCCGTATCCAAACCGAATTCGCGCACGATCCGGCAGACGCGGCGATAGGCTATTCTTAATTCCAATTCGTCGTTAGCTCGAATCACACCTTGACTGGCAGAGCCGCGCACAGGCTTTACAACGACAGGATAACCGTTCACCGCTGCCCATCCGACGGCGTCTTCCTCGCCATGCGCTAGGTGATGGGGGGCTATGGGCACAGCGCCAGCACCAAAGCGCTCCTTCATCAAAACCTTATCACGCGCGGCGAGTGCGGCATCAACCGAATTACCCGGCAGACCGAAATCCGCAGCGATTTGAGCGACTAAAGGTGTGACTTGGTCGTCATAACCAACCACTGCATGGAAGGGATGCATATCATACAGTTTTCTCGCCGCTTCAACGGCCCCGCCCGGATCTCGGAAGCGAACGCTCGAATGCTGATCAATGAGACCCAAGGGCGTCCCGCACGGGGCCCGGGGCGCCATTACGAGGGTCCCGCAGGACAATGCTTTCGCCGCCCGGAGAGGGTCTACGGGTACGCACGACTGATCTCCGAATAAGAATAGAATATTTGGCAAGATCTTTAAGCGCTGGCGAAACGCGCTTTGTCGAACTCTTTCAGAGTATCGTTTGCTGAAACAATCGTCTCCAGTTCCGCTAGAACCTGGCCGATTTGCGATCCGGGTATCGCACAATACAATTCGTCGTCACCCTAATGATGAGGCCAACATGCGCCTAAAAGGCTATGGAGTTTATCTCCCAAGTCGGACCGATTCATAGCGTCCTCCCGCGGCGGGAACTGCTTTTGGCATTATAACTCACGGCCCAGTAAGTGGAATCGGGCTGCCCGGTCACAGGGTGCGCGACATTTAAGTTAAGCAGGAGCGTGGCGAGACTCCCAGTAATCCTCGAACCTACCACTCAGTTGACAATACCGAAGAGCGATAATGGCATTGGCTCCGCGTACGGTCCAGAACATACCGGACTGCTTGAGCCGGCCCAAGACCGTCTTGCAGCCCGCCTCGAAGACTCCAGAGCCCACAAATAGCCCTTGGTTCCGAAATTCGGGATAGCGCATGCGTTGTTTATTCGGCTCTGCACAAGAATCTGTAAGAGTGAACATTCTCCGCGGCTCTCCGAAAAGCAACAAATTCGGTCTTAGTGGCGGCCAAACGTTGCGCTTACAATAGCAAGTAATTCAGATCTCGGTAACCACGGCCACGTCGTAGCAGTGCTTTGATATTCGCATTTACCGCTTCTACCACTCCCATGGGGATTGAAGCTGCGGTTGCGCGCAGTAAACGGACTAAGACCTCAATTTTGCCATTGTTTAGCTTGTCTTTTCTCACCATCACCCAGCGTCTCTTGCGGGTGGATCGCTGGGATAGAGTTTGGCACATAAATCCCGTAGGTGCTGGGCGGGCATGATACAGATCGACGATTTGGATGGCATCTGGAAAGTGCAGTTCCGTCTGATTCCAGATCCATTCGGCTCCATCTCCTAATACCACTCGCTCTTCCGCACCAGCCGCGCCGCCAGGCTCCCGCATACAGCCAGAGACCGAATTCGTCGCAGCTCTCGATCCCGCCCACATAGCTTGTGGAAGCTTCGTCCCGTAGGGGATAGCCTTCTTCCTCCACACGCGTCTGGGTGAATACGCAACCCAGCTTGGCTTCCCGTGTGTGCGAGGGTTCATCGTTCTGTTTCCCGGCACGACCTTCCGTTTCCTTGCGGACTACGGGAATGCCGGTGGCATTCATCTCTACATAGAAAACGGGAAGGCGACCGACCATGGGAATCGGCAACTCCAGTTGCGTGGCTCGCATGCGCTCCCGGATATGACGCCCTTCGATGTCTTCTCCGATGGCTTCGGCCGTGCTCTCGACCGCTTTGGTGGTAATCGCCGGACCGGCCACCAGTTTCATCTGCTCTGGTTCACGATCGAAGGCAGCTTCGTGACCCACGGCCTGCCAGCATCCGGCGCATGCCGGGTGATAGTTCCGTGTCTTGGATGTCGAGATCCGCATCCACCGGAAACTGGCCTTGACGGCAAGCTTGGCATAGAAAATAGGGACGCCGGCAGTGAGCTTCGCGCCCACGGCAGTCAACACCGGCTTGGAGCGCAATCCCACATATTTCGCCATATGACCACAAGGGCAGGGCGACCTGCCGCTCCTGGGGGCGGGGAGGATCGAACTGCAGCAGTTCGGTCAAGGCAATCGCCCCCGGCCTAGTGCATGACGGAACGCACTGCCATCTCGACGGCCTCTAAGTGCAAGCCACGCGTCTCTTGCCGCTGCCAGAAGATCCGTTCCAGAAGATGTTCGATTTCTCGGCTGATTTCCTGCCGCAGTTCTTCCACCGTTTTTTTTTCGACGGTGTCAGCGCCCCTTCTGCCAAGGGGCGAGCGCCACAGATCTTCTCGTTGATGGCGAGCAACTCTTGGGACAACTCGCGAAATCGTTGATACGCTGCCAGCTCACGCTGCGCCTTTTGCAGTTCAGCGGGAGTGGCAAACGTTTCTGTGATGGTTTTTCCTTTCACTTTGCGAGTGAGGCGAAAGTTGGGGCCATGCGGGGGTTGGTTGGGCTGATGGCAGCGGCAGTTCGACTTACCGCAGGTGCCGTAGGTAGCCGTGATCGACCCGCTGCGGAAGTCGTGAAATTCCATCATGCGCAGAAAAATGGCGCGTCGCTGCTGTTCCAAATCGGCAAGGGATCCTGGCATTGGATTCCTCGATAGGATAGCGCGAGCAAATCAAATTGTTTTTCGTCGCATAATCTTCCAGCTCGGGAGACCGTCAGCCCGATGCGGGCCCACCGGGCTTTGTAAGCCGCCATGCTGGCGCTTATGGGCCGTCGGCCTCTCTCCTGTTGTTCCTGGGTTTTGCCTGTCCAACGGAGGTTGCGCTTGATCATGACGGGTCTTGGCCACTGCGCAGGAAGCAGGATGCGCACTCTCTGCTACTGGATCAAATCTGCGGCGTCCCGCAGCCCGAGGGCCGCAAAAGGCGGCCCACTGTTCATCATCAAAACGGAGCAACCTGCCCCGTCGCGGGTTCCGCTCAACAATACCAAGGTTCCGTAAGATACGGGATTGTCACCCTGGCCGGCGCAGGATCGATAGCTGGCATCCGGAGATATTTAGTGGAACCGCCCATTACCGTGTGCAGATGTCGCCAGACAGCATTGAATACCTCCATCCTGCCTTGTCGTGAGTCAGACGCTGCGCGAACTATCCGTAGTACTTCTTCCTGAAGTGAATCTACGCGCGGATCTGGGTGTACCCATCGGTAGCTGAGCGCAGACTCATCGAATGGGCCAATGATACGCTGGACCTCCGACCGTTCCAACAAGCGGGACCCAAATGGGATCAGCAAACGGATAGCGAGCTGAATTGGGGCTACATTGATCGCGAGGTTTAGTTTGGTCAACAAAGCCAGCAGATCCTCATAACCATCTAAGCTGAGCCATGGAGTAAAAGTAACGAAGGTCGGAGAAAAATTGAGCCGAAGTTCACCGCAAAAACGGGCGACATCGATGAAATCATCTCGAGTGTGATTCTTGCCGAATATCTCTAGCACTGCATTATCGATGGATTCCACCGCAGAAGTGACAAACGCGCATCCAGTGTCCCTCAAGAGATGTAAATAGTCCGCGTGCTTGCGCAAGTGTTCGACCTTAATGGTTACGTCATAACTAAGATGTTCGAATTCCCGATGAAGCGCTTCGATTAGTGGAATCGCATGGCCAATCCCGTTAAAGAAATCCGGATCACCAAAAGTAATGTGTTCGGCACCCATGGCGACCTGCTGTCGAATGTCCGCCAGCACAACTTCCCGCTGAACAATCCTGAATTTCCCTTCGTAGACAGGAACGATCGGACAATGCCGGCACTCATGCTTGCAGCCGCGGGTTGCTTCGGTGTATCCGACAACTCGCTTCGTTCCGTCAGGCATTATGAGTTGCGCATACTTGCGGAGAGGGGGCAAGCCAGAACGATCCGGCACGATGAACTGCTGCCGGGCGAATGAGATGATCGGCTCGAAGAATCTGGCAGGGGAATCCAAAACTCCTTCGCTAACCTGCACAACGAGCTCGCAAAGGCCTTCTTCGAACTCACCACCCAAAGCTGTCTGTATGCCTTCTCTGCGGAGATACTCAACATTTGTCACCGCGTAAAGGCCATAGGCACAGAGATGCGCACGTGGGTTCAATTTACGTACGATGCGGATCGTTTTGATCGCCATTCGAGTCGCAGTGTGCATTGGCAGATAAAACGCGACTATGTTTGCTGTTTGGATCGTATCCGTGTCGAGGTGCTGGAGCGAAAGATCAAGGCATGTAACGTGAGCCCCTAGCCTACGCAACCAAGCAGCGGGCGAAGCCAAACCGAACGGTTGCCGACCCAGTTCGTAAGTGGAGATGAGCACAATCTCAATCGGGTTCCCGAGACGCCCAATGTCCAACCGTGCCTGCGGTGCATAGGTGATGCTGTCGGCCATTTTAGTGTCCGCTCTCGATGTGTTACCAAACACTTCGTGAAATCGTCAGGGCAACGGCTACACGTGTCCCGAAGACGATGCGCTTACACTTATCTGTGTCTCTGTCAACGACTGGGTCTCTGACCACAACATACCGTGAGATTTTGTATTGCCGATCCATACATACACATGAACCGTCCGCCTTGCAACGACGATTGGGCTTTCCCGTGCCGCGAACGCTCTGCTAAGCATCCGTTTCCGCCCCGATGGGATGGATGTATTAGGGTACGAGCTCCCCCCTCGAAGGCTATCACCAGCATCGGTCGCCTGTGTGGTGCGGGAGCTCTGGCGTCTTTCCTTTGGGGCGGGTGGCAGCGGCTCAGCTCACCGCCAAGAGAATCCAGCCTTCCTTGACAACCGTTATTGGTGCATTTAAGATTGTGGCCGCAAGCGCCGCGCTTGTTCTGTCAAGTTCCCCGTCGTCGGCGCTAATCGGCACCATTAAGGTCTATTGGATCTCGAGTTTGGCCTGCTCTCTTCACATCGTCTTTCGAAGAAGCCATGATGCAGTGTACTCTCCAAATTAGGCCACAGCAATACATACCCAATATATAAACGTCAACTACTTTTCTGACGAGATCGCAAAATTCTGTGGAAATTCTGCGGAAATGTTGGATAAACTGTCCAATTTGACCGGCACTTCGCCTGCAAACTCGCCCCGCAGGCCTGGCCGCACAGGTATTCTGGCGCAAGCTCGTCGGCATACGCCGTGCAGCGGGCTTAGGCTCGGGGAGCTTGCAAGGAAGACAAGGTGGCACTGAGAAGTGGTGAAGTGGAGGCGTGAATCATGCGGATGAATTAGAAATGATATCAGCATCGCCTCGAGCTGGCAGCGTATAGCTTGTCAAGGGGAGGAAAAATCCGCGATCAGCCATAGAATCCAGAATGAACCTGGAGCAGGGTGGCGTTAGAATCAGTTTTCAGCGATGGTAAGCGGTATCTTAACTTGCTGTCTCACTCCAGGGACAACCCCAAGCCACGCGATACTGACTGACAGGGGAAAAAGGTGATGCTGAACAAGAGGCCCTTATGCGGACGGACAGTTGTAAGTGCGATTTGCGCAATGCTCAGTCTGGCCGCGGCGCAAGAGGCTCCGTCTAAGCTCACCGGCTTGACTTTGATCGATGCCGTACGCTCCACGCTTGAAACGCAACCTTTCATCCGGCTGCAACAGGCACAGGTGACGACCAAACAAGGGATCAAACTACAGGCGGGCGCGCCTTTTGACACTCTTCTCCAGACTAGCCTGACACTGAACCACGCCAACACGCCGCTCGACACTGTCGAAGCGACATCGCTCGGGGTTACTGGTTTGGTCGAGCTTTCGAATCTGAGCAATTATTCATTGTCGATCACCAAGCTCTTCCGGAATGGAACGAGTGTCGCCTCGACGTACCAGGCCAACCGGAACATCAATAACTCGATCGACCCGGCAGTCAATACTTCTCAATTAAATTTTACCGTCATCGTCCCGTTGGGGCGCGGACGCGGAAGAGGTGTTGTTGACGCGGCAGAGCATGCAGCCACAGCCGAGGTAGACGCCAGTTTGCTCGATTTGAATCAGTTGATCGCCCAGTTGGTGGCCAATACGGCTTCGAGTTACTGGAACCTGGTCGCGGCGAATGAGTTGCTGACGATCACCTCCGATGCTGAAAAGCGGGGTGGCGTCTACGTGGATAATGTGCAATCTTTGATTGAGGCCGATCACGTTCCTCGCAGCGACCTAAATGTAGCCGCTGCCAATCTGGCTGACCGTAGTGCGAACCGAATTGCCGCCCAGCAGCAGGTCACGGTCGCACGACAACAATTGGCATTGGATATGGGCGTCAGTGCGAGCCAAATGTTCCGATTGCCGGACCCGATCGACAGTCTTCCCGGCGGCGAGGAGCAGCCATTGCCTGCTGACAGTTCTCGTGCTTTGCAGTATTACCTCGAACAGTCCCTATTGCACCGCGCCGACTACCTTGCGGCCCGTCGTCGCGTAGACGAGGCACAGATACTCCTGGTAGGTGCCAAGAACAGCCTGCTGCCCCAGGTCAATCTGACTCTTGGGGGCGGCTATTCGGGATTGCAGCTGGGGAAAACGTATAGCCAACTTTTCGCCTCGGGCGCCGCGAATGTGAACGGGCCAAACGCTAACCTCGGTATTTCATACAGCTTCCCCATTGCGAATAGCAGTGCCCGCGGGCAGATGATGCAGGCAGTTGCCTCCAAACATCAGAATGAACTCCAGGAGGTTCAAGTCGAGCGCAACATCAGCACGGCCGTGATCACCGCAACCGAGGCACTGCGCAATGCAATCGTGCGGCTTAAGGAGGCGGGTGAATCCGTGAAATTCTTTCAATTGGCACTGGACGGAGAGCGCGAACGGTATCGCGTGGGCATCAGTTCCTTCGTGGACGTCCTCACGGTGGAAGACCGCCTGACCAATGCCCTGACCAACCGGGTGCAGGCGCAGCTCTCCTATGCCCTCGCTCTGGTGCAATTCCGGTTTGCGACCGGAACCATCGTTGCCCCCGATCGACCGGTGCAAGACATCGCGCCACAAACTCTTGTCACCTTTCCGTTTGACCCGAATGCCGGAGCTAGCCCATGAGTTCATTATTCCGCCAGGTGTCCATTGATCGGTTGTCCTCGCCAGAACAACTTGATCAGCTGCTTCGCGTCACTGAGCCTAAGAGCTGGCTCGCACTGGCTGCAATTTTCTTGTTGCTCGTCACCGGAGTAATCTGGGGATTTGCAGGGGAATTGGACACGACCGAGATTGGCCAGGGCATTATTGTGCGTTCTGGAGGCATGCTCAGCCTCGTGAGTCATGGCGCTGGCACTGTGATCAACGTCAATGTGCAGGTCGGTGACCGGGTTCACGCAAACCAGGTGCTAGCCATAGTGGCCCAGCCGTCATTGCTCGAAAAGCGTGATGCCATGCGCACGGCACTTGTCGAGTTTCAGCGCGAACGCGAGCGTGCGCTCGCGATGCACAGGAACGTGGGCCGGTTACAGGTGGAAGCGGTCCAACGTCAACGCGCCAACGATGAGCGCCAGATCAGCGAACTGCAAGATCAGGCCAATTTTACCCAACAGCAGGTCGTGGCCGAAGAGAAATTGCTGGCCAAGGGATTGGTTACCAAAGAACAGGCGCTTGCGGTCCAGCAAAGGCTGGTCGGCATTCGGGACCAGATCGCGGGTCTCTACGCGCACATACAGGAACTCGATGCTCAGAAACTCAAGCTCGAAACTCAGCCGGATCAGGATGACGCAGAGGCGCGGACTCGCATCGCAATGATGCAGCGTGATGTGGCCGGCCTTGAAAAGGACCTCAGTCTTGCTCAAAACGTGGTGAGTCCGTACGCCGGCCAGGTGTTGGAACTGAAGGTGTACCCGGGTGGCAGTGTAAAGGATGGCCAGCCTATCATCAGTCTGCAGCCCGACGTGCAGGATCTCGAGCTCCTGGCCTATCTTCCGGCTTCGCAAGCGAAACATACGATGAGTGGCATGGAAGCGAGGATCTCGCCCTCATACGTTAAGCGCGAAGAGTTCGGCTTCATGAAGGGAAAAGTCATTTACGTGTCGGACTTCCCCGCAACCGCGGAGGCTCTCATGCGCAACTTCCAGAATGAGTTACTGATCTCATCCCTGACTAATGCTGGACCGGTGACGGAGTTGCGCATCTCGCTTGACCACGATCCGGCTACCCCAACCGGATTCAAGTGGTCCACGTCCAAGGGACCCGCGATCAGCATCACCGGCGGAACCCTCTGCTCCGTGGAGATTGTCACTCGTAAGCAAAGGCCTATCACACTCGTTCTGCCGTACGTGAAGGCCAAAGTGGGATTGGGGTAGGACGTTATGGAAAATGCCGGCGCTATTTCCCCAGAAGCTGCGAGCGCTGCGCCACCGCGGTATAAGTTCCGGAACAGACGCGTTCGCACGCCAACCGTGTTGCAGATGGAGGCCGTCGAATGCGGTGCCGCCGCCCTGGGAATTGTTCTGGCCTACTACGGTGAGTTCGTTCCCCTAGAACGTTTGCGGGCAGCCTGCGGAGTTTCCAGGGACGGCACCAAAGCGAGCAATATTGTCAAAGTAGCGCGCCAGCATGGACTTGTCGCCAAGGCACTCAAAAAAGAACCCGGGGAACTGGGAGAAGTACAGCTGCCTTTCATCGTTTTTTGGAATTTCAATCATTTCCTGGTTGTGGAAGGCTTCAGCGCCCACAAGATCTATCTGAATGATCCTGAAAGTGGTCCGCGCTCGGTCAGCCACGAGGAATTCGATTTGTCGTTTACCGGCCTGGTGTTTCAGTTCGAAAGGGGGCCGGAGTTCGTGAGGGGAGGGGAAAAGCAATCGGTATTCAAATCCCTAAAGAAGCGGCTCCCTGGCAGCCGGCATGCGCTCTGCTATCTTGTTCTGGCAACGTTGGCGCTTGCCCTTCCAAGCCTCATCATTCCTGTATTTTCACGAGTATACATCGACGAGTTCCTGGTCGAGGGCAAGGCAGCATGGTTAAAACCATTGCTGCTGATCATGGCCATCACCTGCATCGTCAAAGCGATAGCGTCTTACCTGCAGCAACGTTCGCTTCTTCGCCTAGAGATGAAGCTGTCTCTAAGCTCATCCGCGAAATTTTTTTGGCACTTACTTAACTTACCATTGGAGTTTTTTTCACAACGCTTTGCAGGAGAAATCGGAACCCGAGTTACAGTGAACGACCGCGTTGCGACCCTTCTCTCCGGGGAATTAGCCACCAGTATCGTCAACATTCTGCTCATCGGCTTCTTTGCCGCGCTCATGTTCCAATACGACGTCTGGCTCACCCTGATTTGCATCGCCACTGCGCTCATCAACTTGGTTGCGCTTCGGATGGTTTCCCGCCAGCGCGTGGACGACAACCGCCGGCTCCAGCAGCAATACGGCAAACTGGTGGGTGTCTCGATGTCGGGTTTGCAGATTATCGAGACCGTAAAATCCATGGCCACCGAAACGGATTATTTTGTGCGTTGGGCCGGATACCACACCAAAGTTGTCAATGCCCGACAGGAACTCGGCGCATCCTCCCAATTGCTGAGTGCTGTGCCGCCGCTGCTTACAGGGTTAAACACGGTAGTCATCCTCGGCATCGGGGGTCTGCGGGTGATGAACGGCCTGATGACCATGGGTATGCTGATCGCATTCCAAGGGTTGATGGCCACCTTCGCCGAACCGGTCAACCGAATGGTCGATCTGGGAGATAAATTTCAGCAGGCGCAAGGTGATCTAGGCCGGCTGGATGATGTTCTTAATTGCCCTATCGATTCCGCGCTCCAATCCGCGGCGAGTGAGGTCGACAGCGGAGCAGCCCATGAGAAACTGGAAGGTTATTTGGAGTTACGCGATGTGACTTTCGGATACAGTCTCCTTGATCCTCCCCTCATCCAGAATTTCAACTTGTCGCTCACACCCGGCCAAAGGGTGGCGCTGGTAGGTGGGTCGGGCAGTGGCAAGTCCACTATCGCCAAGATTGTCTCTGGACTGTACGAGCCTTGGTCGGGAGAAGTCCTGTTCGACCACAAGCCACGCGCTGCGTATCCGCGCACCGCCCTTAGCAACTCCATCGCCATGGTCGATCAGGACATCAGTATGTTTGATGGCACAATCCGCCAGAATCTGACGCTGTGGGACACGACGATCGAAGAAGCAACTCTGGTGCAAGCCGCCAAACACGCCGCCATTCACGATGACATTGTGAGCCGCTCTGGTGGCTATGACTCGCGGTTGGAAGAGGCAGGCAGAAATTTCAGTGGCGGTCAGCGCCAGCGTATGGAGATCGCCCGCGCTCTCGCTGGCAATCCGCGCATTCTGGTATTGGACGAGGCGACCAGCGCGTTGGACGTGCAAGTAGAGAAGACCATTGACGACCAGATCAGGCGCCGCGGATGCACTTGCTTGATTGTGGCACATCGCCTGAGCACGATCCGTGATTGCGACGAAATCATCGTTTTAGATGCGGGCGCAGTCGTACAGCGCGGCAGACATGAGGATTTAATCAAGTGTGATGGGGCCTATGCCAAGCTCATCCGGAGCAATTGACCTTCAGATTCAAGGGAAGCAACTTTCGCAGCTAGGTGTGGTGGAAGAGCCGCTTTCTAACGTTCCTTTCGCCGTGCAGAATACTGGTTCGGTCTGGATTGTCGAGCGCGGCAGCCTCGATCTCTTTTTGGTGTCGGTGGCAAACGGCGGGACGGGCGCGCGTTACCCGGTCATGCGGATCGAGCAGGGCGATGCGGTCTTTGGATTGGGTGTGGCCGTTCCCGGAAACCGCCAATTCATAGCCGTTGCATCTTCCCAAACTCGGCTGCTCCATCTTTCTCCTTCCACCTGGTCTGGCCTGGTATCACTTTGCTCACAGGAATCTGTGCTGAGGCTATTGGAACGCTGGATTAGCCAACTCTCCAGCGCAGTCGCGGGCGGTTCCTGTATAGACAGTTTCCTTGTGGTGGAAGCGGGCGCGGCTTTCACAATCAGCGAAAAGGCGAAGGCCATTGTGACTCAAGATGGCATCGTCTGGGCCGCTCTCAGCCAGGGCAAAGCGCATTTCCTGTCCCAGGTTGCAGTGCCCTGTGGGAGCCAGCAATTTTTCCCAGTCTCCCGGCGTGGTTGGCTTGAGCTTGCGCCGGAGAGCGTTGTGCGCTGCATCGATTCGCAAGCCCTCTGCCAAATCGATCCTGAGGGTCGGTCTCTCCAGTCGTTTCATTCGGTTGCTATAGCATGCGTGATAGAGAAACAGATCAAGGAAAGCGCCAAGGAAGAGGAACGCCAACGCGCGAAGTCTGCAGCCGATGGAATGCTGATCCGCGACGCACTATCGGGGCTCGCCGCGCCTTTGGGCAAAGCCATCGCCGTTGTGGAAGGTGAAGTGCCGGTCCCTGATCCGGTTTATCTCGCTGCCGCCACGGTCGGCAAGAGGATGAAAATCCGGATCAAGCCCCATCCTGACATGCTGCGGGGCATGAAGCTGCTGGATCCAGTTGCGGCCATTGCCAGGGCCTCCGGCGTGCGCGTCCGTCGCGTGCAACTCAAAGGCAATTGGTGGAAGCAGGACAATGGCCCCTTACTCGCTTTCCGCGACGCCGACAATCGGCCGCTGGCCCTGTTGCCACGGTCCGCGCGCTCGTACGAGGTCTATGACCCCGTCGAGCAAAGGACACAACCCGTTACCGCACAGGAGAGCTTTTCGCTTGCTTCCTTCGCCTACACGTTTTACAGGCCTTTCCCGGCCAAGAAGTTGAGCCTTAGCGAGCTGTTAAAGTTTGGCATTTCGGGTTGCAGCGCGCACCTTGTCACCATCGCGCTCATGGGCATGGCAGCCGGACTCCTGAGCATCGTCACACCATATACCATCGGCATCGCCTTTAATAGCTTGATACCAAGTGCCGAGAAACGTGAGTTGCTGCACATGGTAGCGATCCTGTTCGCCATTACGATCGCTGCGGCCATGTTCACGCTCACTCGCACCTTCGCTGTTTTGCGCCTGCAAGGCAGAATGGACAATACACTGCAGGCGGCGGTCTGGGACCGGCTGGTCAGTCTCCCCGTTCCGTTTTTCCGCGACTATACGTCGGGCGATCTGGCGTCGCGAAGTCTTGCAATCGAGGATATGAGCGAGATTGTGACCGGATCCACCCTGAATGTGATCCTGTCCGGCATCTTTTCTGTTTTCAGCATGGCGTTGCTCTTTTATTACAGTTGGGAGCTCGCCCTGCTGGCTGTCGCCTTCGTTTTCTGCGCTTGTTTGGTCTCCGCCTTTTGCATATACCTACAAGTCGGTTATCAACGGGAGATGGTGCGCATGGGTGGCCGTATCTCTGGCGTGTTGCTGGAACTAATCACCGGCATTGCAAAGTTCCGAGTGGCGGCAGCGGAGAAGCGGGCCTTCACACGCTGGGCGAGGGAATTCGGACAACAAAAGCAGATCTCGGTCCAAGCACGTCGGTTGTCAAATCGCCTCAACGTGCTCAACATGGTTCTTCCAACGGTAGGTCTGGCTGTTATTTTTTACTACAACGCAATTTTGCAGGCCCGGCCTCAAGCTAAACAGATTCCCACAGGAGATTTGGTTGGGTTTGTTGTTGCATTCACCCAGTTTTTGGTAGCTGCGCTGGCGGTCAGCTCCACTATGCAATCGGTGCTGGGAATCGTGCCTCTCTACGAGCGGGCCAAGCCGATCCTCCACACTTTGCCTGAGGTCGCCGAAGCCCGCTGCGATCCGGGCAAACTCGCCGGCGGGATTGAGGCGAGTCACTTAGTTTTCCGATACCGACCCGGCACTCCAGCCGTGTTGCAAGATTTTTGCATCAAGATTCTCCCTGGTCAATTCGTGGCTATTATCGGGCCATCCGGGAGCGGCAAGTCAACTCTGTTCCGCCTCTTGCTGGGATTTGAAACTCCGGAATCGGGCACCATCTACTTCGATGAGCAGGACCTGGCGGGACTGGACGTGCAGGCGGTGCGCCGGCAGATGGGCGTCGTTTTACAAACCAGCCGCTTGGTCAGTGGGAGCATTTTCACTAACATTGTAGGCTCGGCGCCGCTGACGGTTGGGGATGCGTGGGACGCCGCGGCCTTGGCCGGACTGGATGCGGACATCCGGCGCATGCCCATGGGTATGCACACGTTCATCAGTGAAGGCAGCGGCGGAATTTCAGGAGGCCAGCGGCAGCGCCTGATGATCGCGCGCGCCATCGTGGGCAAGCCCAAGATCCTCCTCATGGATGAAGCGACTAGCGCCCTCGACAACGAAACTCAGGCGATTGTGAGCCGATCCCTGGAGAGCTTGCGTTCGACCCGCATTGTCATCGCTCACCGCCTGAGCACGATCATTAATGCTGATCGCATTTTCGTTATGGCAAAAGGCACCGTCGTTCAAGCTGGAACGTACCAGGAATTGCTTCAACAAGAAGGCCTATTTCGCGAGTTGGCCAGCCGGCAGCTGACCTGAGGAAGTACGCGTGTTTATCTATGCTACCGGGCGGGCGCAGATTCTCAATAGTTCGGAACCAGTTCCAAGGACATGCATGTGCTGCTCCGATACAACGACGATGTGTTCTGTGACAGCATCACCATTTCAAGTTTCCCCGCTGCCCGCCGATCCGTTCGTCGAAGCGTCGCAACCATTTGGAGATCCGCTGCGCTCCGGCTGGAGAAATCTCCTCTGCTTATCCTCAGGAATCGCCAGACGGTCATTGATCTGGTTCGTGCCATCTCCAAACGTGAGGAGCGGGCTCCAAGTTGATTGGGTGCATGCCTGGCTGGAGACACAACAATTGCGCACGCCTTCGTGCGGCAGTCTCTGCTATCGAGGCTCAGGGATGCGAACCTGGAGCTCGATTCTAACAAGATCATGCCACCAAAGCACCTGTATCGAGATCGTTTCATTTTCGGCAACGGCCCACAGCGATGCAACCGGCGCGGGCGCGAACATGGATGACCACAGTTGGCGCAAGGCCTCCTTGCTCATTCGACGCGAACACGACTGCGCACTACCTTACACTTCAACTTTTGGGCGCAATCACCTGCTGGACGACTGTAGCGCGGATTATTGGGGCATCACTGCGTTAACGTCCATTGCTCTGTACTGGCATCATTTCGGCTCTACCGCTGTGAAAGGCACAGAATTAACGAGGCTATCCTTCCCTGTCCAGCAGGGCGTCTGCCGTTCTCGGATGCCTGCTCAGAGAAGCTGCCAGCACTGTTGGTCGAGTTTGCGCCGACTCTGCTTCGCGGACGCAGGCGGCAGCTGTGTTTCTCAAGAAGGGCGTTTCTGGTGCGGAAGCGGTTACCAATCCGATTCGAGTTAGTCTTGCGACACGGTAAGGCCAAAAGGAGAGGCGGAATCATGAGAAGAGTCTTGTACTATCTTGGAATCCTTGACGACACGGATGTTGAGTGGCTAGTCGAGCACGGCACGCGCAAACAGGTGAGCGCTGGTTCAGTATTGGTCCAACAAGATGTGCCCGTCCAATACCTCTATATCGTGTTGGAAGGAGACATGGTGGTCCGCAATCAGCCGCGGAACGGCGAGAAGTCGCAGGATGGCGCTCACATAGCGGATCTCGGGGTCGGTGACGTGGTTGGAGAGTTGTCGCTCGTGGACGCGCACCCACCCGCTGCTTCCGTTATTGCCCAGACGAATTCGTGGCTGCTAGCGGTCCCGCACAAGGCCCTCGTCGTCCGGCTGGCTAAAGACACCGCCTTTGCCGCTCGATTTTATCGGGCGATAGCCTTTTTCCTTGCTGATAGATTGCGCGCGACTGTACGGCGTTTCGGGTATGGGGATGCCCATCAATATGCGTCGGAAGAAGAAATCCCAGATTCGGCGTTGGACGATATGTCTCTGGCGGCGGTGCGCTTCGACAAGGTACTTCGCAAGTTGCGCGGCGAATATGACCCAGATTTCCGGATCATGGGCACGCCACACTCCTAGCAATCGGACGTAGAGTACATACTGATCGGGCTGGTCAATCGCTTTCTGGAGCCACTCGAGAGCGGCATTGACATCACCGGCATTGGGTATTCGACCGCAATGAATGACGGCGGCACGTATACCGTTTCCGAACGTTTGGTGTACAGCCAGGAAGCGAAAGAAGGCCTCCGGACCAGCGCTCTCCCACAACTTGAGAGCCGCACTCATTCTGCCCGGGCGCTCCAAGTTTTGTGAAATGATCTTGGGTAACAATGATTTAGGTTGAGCGCAGCTCGGGAAAAGGCGAAAGAGTGACTGCATTGGCACTAACGAAAGTAATCGGCACGACTCGGTCGGACGACTGTGTAAGACTGGTATTTTTCACCGGTGTTTGTGCAGGTCCCGAATGGTTTTCGCGTTTTAACAAGGTCGTCGAGACGACCGGGTGAGTGCGACCGGTCGGAGATCCCCGACCCAATTGCCAGTCTGCATTCACCGGAAAAAGTCCAGCCCGGCCAGGCGATCGGAGAAGTGCGTTTCGAGCCGGGTGACAGGCGGCCTAGTAGCCGCAGCTGTTAGACCCGCTTAGGGCCACTGTTAACGGGCTGCCGAGATCCTCGATACGGACAAGTAATTCACCTCGTCCTCCGGAGAACTCACGGTTCAACTCAACGTTGATTGTGCAGAATTTTCCTTCTTCTAAAGTCTTAGGGCAGTTGTTGGTTTGCCAGAAGGCCTTTGGCATCGATATCATCTGTGATGATTGCGGGTTTAGACCCTCTAGATTCCTGAGCGTCGCCTGCCTCGGGTAACAACTGCAACCCACTGAGGCGCGTTCGCAGACAAGGTCATCAAGCGTGTGTGGCAACAGGCTTACGTCAGGCGTGTTTGGCGCGACTACAAATGCGGCTACTGATTGTGAAGGCCGGGTCGCAATCGTCGGCGTCACGCGAAACGCCACGTTGCTCGTTAGCGTACTGCTGGGTGTCGTCACCTCGACCGTGCCGGTTTTCGCATCGGCGGGCACCTTGGTTGTAATTTCTGTACTTGATAGCACTCTAAATTCCGCCTCAGCGCCGTTGAAGTTAACTTTCGTTGCGTCCGTCAAATCAGTTCCCAAGATGATGACAGTCGCGCCCTCCTTGGCAGAGGTGGGCAGCGTTTCCACGAACGGCCCAAAACCCACTGACAGGCTGAAGACCGTGCCGCAGCCCCCATCCACGCCGCTGGGGCAGGCTTTGCTGGTTCCGCCCTCAATGGTTGTTCCGTAGAGCGTCCCATTGGTCCCCTGAACTAACTCGCCTTCGATTGCGGAGCCATCTGCGCCGTCAAAGCTGTGGAGGGTGGTTAGCTTGCCTCGAGGAGTGATTTTGAAGATCGTGCCATAGAGGCCTGGCACCCCCGCCGTGAAGGTTGTGCCGTAGAAATTCCCATCGGTGGCTAGAACAAGCGTAGCCCGGGGATCACTGCCGTCAAGCCTGTCGAACTTGTGCAGCGTGGTCAGCCTGCCCTCTGGGGTGATCTTGAAGACTGTCCCATGGTAAGTGATAAGGGGACCGCCTTCGGTTGTTCCATAGAAGTTGCCGTCAGTGCCCTGAACCAGTACGTTGGGAGCGGCCCCGTCAATATCGTCGAAGTTGTGCAGCGTGGTCAGTGTGCCCTCAGGAGTGATCTTAAAGATCGTGCCACAGCCACCAACAGAGCAGGCTTTGCCGGAACCACCTAGACGCGTCGACCCGTAGAAGCTCCCGTCAGTGCCCTGAACCAGGGCATTGGGAGATGCCCCGTGAGTTAGATCGAAGCTTAACAGTGTCGTCAGCTTGGCCTGAGGAGTGATCTTAAAGATCGTGCCCCAGCCACTAGAACCACCTAGACGCGTCGACCCGTAGAAGTTCCCGTCAGTGCCCTGAACCAAGGCATTGGGAGATGCCCCGTGAGTTAGATCGAAGCTTAACAGTGTCGTCAGCTTGCCCTGAGGAGTGATCTTAAAGATAGTTCCACAGCCAGAGCCGCAGGCGTTGCTGGAACCACCAGCGGCGGTTGTGCCGTAGAAATTCCCATCGGTGGCTAGAACAAGCGTAGCCTCGGTGCCGACGGTGACGTGAAGACGATGGAGCGTGGTCAGCTTGCCCTCTGGGGTGATGTTGAAGACTGTCCCACCGCCAGGGATCCCGGGACCGCCTTCGGTTGTTCCATAGAAGCTGCCGTCAGTGCCCTGGACGAGGCTTATAGAAGGATGGAAGCCTTTCGTGGCATCGAAATTTATCAGGGTCTTGAAGCAAGGAGCAGAGGCTGAACAATCGTCCAGTGCATGGGAGCTAATCGCCGCTGGAGCACAGAAGACGCACAAAAAGAAGATTTTTGTCCACGGTCTGATCTTCACCATAACTACCTCCCTATGTCGATCTCGGGGGGTGCACTTTCACACTTTGGAGGACCCCTCTTCAAATTCCTCCTACCCTTATAGGCGGGAATCTGGGCAAAAAACTTGCAGGGTAAGCCGCTCAAGAGACGAAACGGACTGACCGCATCATTCGTCAAACCCGCGCCACCTCGGTCTCCTGTCCCAAAACGTGTATGGCCGGGGCGATGCGAGATCAGCGTTTAGAGCCTCGCAGGCCGGGCCGGCGAATCCACAAGCGCATTAAGCGCATTTGAGGGCATTTCCATAAAACGCCCTTAGTAGATTCTCTTACGCGAGACTTTGTGGAAAAGGGTCTAAATACGCTTAATACGCTTGTTGGCAGACCACGACCTGAGATGCGTCGCACACGACACAAACTCTCTCGACATCAAGGCATCTAAACCATGCCAATTTGGTACAACCTCATGTAATACTTCATAGATGATTCCGTATCACATACTCCTTCAATAGGATGTGCACGGTTGCCAAAGTTGACTTTGAGTAACCACCTGTAGTCTAATATTGAAAACCACCTGCTGTACGGTTTCGGGGCGGCAATCATCGTCGCCCCACTCGCAATACAGGTGGCAGCGAGTAGTAGCAGGTGGGAAGTAGTCGGGCGCGGTCACTGGATCCCACCAAACTAATCCGACTACTGCCCGCATGGGAGGCGCTAGGCTAAACGGCATGGAATAGGCCGTCGCTTCGAACCCGACCAGGTACACCAAATCTCCCAACCACTGGTAAAGACGGCGGGAAAGCACGGCCTCGATTCATAACAAGCCAGATTATTCGGCGTACAGTGGACGCAGAATTTCGGGCAACCCTTCTAATCCCGTCTTTCTGCCCTCGTGTTGCGCATAGGCAATCAGTTCCGCTTCGCATTCCGGCAGCAGATTTTTACGCTCGAAAGATGCAAGCAGTTCTTCCACTCGCCGATCGGCCCGCTCGAGGATTCCGAGTGATGCGTCATCCGTGCCGGAAGGTCCACGGTCTATCACTGGGGATGGAAAGTGCTGCTCCTGGCGGAAAAGTGCGCGGGTTTCCTTCAATTTCAGGAAATCCCCTTGCAGTCCGGTCTGCTCCAACATCTCGACCGCGAGCGATTGTGTGCGCGGTTCGATACCTTCGATCAAGCGTTGCGCGGAGGCAATTGCTTCGGCGTCAACCACCAGCTTTTCAATGCTGTGGCAAGCGAGAAAATCGAGCATACCAGCGCCTGAGATCATATTGATGCCGGCGAGCGCGCCGAGCACGGCTGACATGCCGCTTTCCATCTCTACCTGTGCGTCAATCAGACGCCCGTCGCCGGCCACCATGTAGGCGTGGGTGGGTAAGCCAAGAGACTTCCCGACTTCGGCACAGGCCACATCGAGCATGGCGGTCTCGATTGCGCCCATCGGAGTCCTGCCGGTACGCATATCGAATATCGCGGGGGCACCTCCCCAAACGACCGGCGCACCGGGCTGCGCCAGTTGATGAATAGTGATGCCGGCGATGCACTCCGCTGCGTGCTGCACCACGGAACCGGCGAGGGTCACCGGAGCGGTTGCACCCGCGAGCGGCATGCTGACGATTTCCGCGGGCACGCCTGCACGTGCCAGATCGACCAAGTTTTGCGAAGCGAACTCAGACCAATTCAGCGGCGGCGACGGACAAACATCGAAGATCGCGCGTGGGCGGCCGCGCAACTTGTCTGTTCCTCCGCTTTCAATCGCGAGTATTTCGATTAGAGTGTGCAGGCTCGGGGCCGAGAAAGCGCCCGTGACAACCGGTTTTTCCGAGTACCACAAAACCAGCAACAGCCGGTACCAATCACCGATTTCCTGCGGAACGTCGTTGCAGACCATCGCCGTCGACTGCGCGGCAAATTGCGGCAGCATCTCAGTCACTTGCACTAGACGAACCAGGTCGGCGGCCTGAGCCGGACGTGGTTGCTGCGTTTTAGGATCGAGGATGTTCAAGCATGAAGAGCCTGGGTCAAAGTGGATCTTGTTCCCCTCATAACGCACCGCGGGCCGCCCGGTGCGGTCGTAGAGGGAAAATCCGCGTGGCACGGTTGCCAGCGCGGCGCGGGCCACGTTCTCCGGGATGTGGGCTATTCCGTCGTGAACGTTGATCCCGGCGCCGCGCAGCAGATCAAATACATACGGCGCCACTCGCACGCCAGGGCTTTCTATGACGTCGAAGGCCTCTGCCAGAATCTGTTTGATGAGGGATTCATCAAGGAGCTGGAATCGCGGCCTCATAAGACTTCCCTGACGGGGTTTTGCCTCTTCTGCTCCATCAGTTGCTGAGCCAGGGCGACCGCGCTCATGGCGTCCTTTGCATATCCGTCGGCGCCGATCTCCTCCGCCCAGCGGCGGGTGACCGGTGCGCCCCCTACCATCACTCTGACCTGCGACCGCACACCGGCTTTTTCGAGCGACTCGATCACGCCCTTCTGGTTGCGCATGGTGGTAGTCAGAAGGGCCGAGACCCCAACGATATCCGCACGCAACTCGATCGCTTTGGCGGCAAACGCATCGCCGGCCACGTCCACTCCCAGATCATGCACACGGAAGCCATGGGCGGTGAGCATGGTTCCCACCAGAATTTTTCCAATCTCATGGATGTCGCCCTTAGTGGTGCCGAGGACCACGACTCCGGCCATGGGGCGTTCGGTGCCGAGTCGGGTAAGTTCCGGTTCGAGCACGGCCATAGCGGCGCGCATCGCCTCGGCGGCGGCCATCATGTCAGGAAGGAACATCTGTCCGCGCGCAAATTGCTCGCCCACCTCGTGCATGCCCGGAACATAGCCGTTATTGATGGCGTCGAGCGGCCGAATTCTGGAGACAAGCGCTTCCCGCGCCAACGCGGCAGCGCTTTCAGGCTCGCCGTTGATAATGCTATGTTGCATGGCGGAGTAAGTATCTTGAGGCATCAGGATCCTTGGCCATGCTGGCGCGAACGCGTACTGTCCGTCTGTGATAGAGGTCACAGTCTGAGACCCCTCGCCCCTCTGATCTCTCAGCGATCGCGCTTTTTGATGAAACTCCGACTCGCTCGAAGCAGGCGAAGTTGAGGTGCTATCCAACCTATCACGACTAATTTTGCTTATCGTAAATGGCGTTGGCACGGAGCCGCGGACGAGTTTCCTGACGCGCAGCTGATCACCCCCGAAAGTTTCCTGACGGTTGCAGATCTACGCCGCTGCTGTTGGATACGGAGTATAAGGAATATACCGTGGTCACACGCAGACGCGACCGCTGTCACCGACTCTTACGATCAAGCAATGGGAACCTATGCACAAATTTACGTCAATGTGGAAGGCGGTCTCCGAGCTGCAGAAAACACCGTCCCGAAGCAGCCGATTTGGCAAGAAGCCGGGTTACATGCATTCATCTCATCCCTGCTAAGTTCGAGTTGACTGAGATTTATCCGCGAGGCGCGATAAGGGACAACTGACCGTCCGAAGGGAGGCCGATATGCGCAATCCTAATGGTTCGACAGTCGCGCCGGTACACTCTGTGAACTTTTGGCAGTTTCTAGGAGGTAGTCCGGGAAAATCTCCGGGAAGCGGTCAAGCAGCGAAGGCTCGGCAATTTAGAGCACAAGAAACTTGCTTGTGAGGCACTCCTATGCGGTGGTTCAAATCTTACGTACTTGTAGTTACTTGCTTGCTGGTCTTTGCTCTCAAATCGCGTGGTTCCAACTCAAAAGTCCTCACCAATCATCTCGGATACGATCCTGAGGGCCCCAAACACGCGGTGATCCTGGGCCAACCCGGCGAAAATGTCTTGTCTTGTGCCCTAAAGAATTATGCCGATGGTCAAACCGTTTCAGATATACCCGTTCACGCGGCTGGGTCAGTAAGAAGATGGCGGGACTGGTACTTCTGGACCGCGGATTTCGATTCCTTCAAGCGCGAAGGCGAATACTATCTCGAGTGCTCATCGAGTAGCGGCCCGGTGCGATCCTTTCCGTTTCACATTCAGCGCTTGATTCTCGAGCGCAATACGCTTTCCGACATGATTTACTACTTCAAGGATGAGCGCAGCTCTGGCCGGCTCGATCAAGCCGATCGGCATCTGTCGTTCGACGGACGCAAGCAAGGCACGCTCGATGCTCACGGGGGCTGGTGGGACGCAACCGGTGATTACGGCAAGCACCTCTCGCATCTGTCCTTTTCCACTTACTTCAATCCGCAACAGATTCCCCTTGCCGTCTATTCCTTGCTCAAGAGCTATGATCAGCTGAAACTTCGCAATGACCCGAACTTCGCTCGCTACGAAGACCGTTTGCTCGATGAAGCAAGCTTCGGTGCTGACTATCTGGTCCGCGTGAAGGATCCTTCGGGTTCGTTTTACCGCTCGATTTCAACCGGCGGGGTGAAGCAGATTCCCGAAGAGCGCAAAGTGGCGGGAGAAATGAAAAAGTTTGGCATCTACCAATCCAGCAGCGAGGAACCGCGCGGCCTGGTGGAGCAGGCGAACAACGATCTGGAATACGAGGTCAGTTATCGCTCCGGTGGTGGTGTCGCGATCGCGGCTTTGGCCATGGCCAGCAGGTATCCCGAGTATGGAGAGTTCCACAAATCCGACTACCTCAAAGTGGCGGAAGAGGCCTTCGACTTTCTCGAAAAGAACAATACCAAGATGGTTAATGACGGCAAAGAGAACATCGTCGACGATTATTGCGCTTTGACGGCGGCGACCGAGCTCTACCGGGTCACGAAGCTAGAGAGGTACAAGGCGGCAGCGGACCAGCGCGCCAAAAGCCTTATGGCACGCTTGATCTCAAGTGGCGAGTATCAGAATTACTGGCGCGCCGACGATCACGATCGCCCCTTTTTTCACGCCTCCGACGCGGGATTCCCCGTCGTCAGCCTGCTCTACTATTCAGAAATCACGGATGCAGAGAATCAGCACCAAGTCCTTGAGGTCGTTGCAAGATCACTTAGTGCGGAAATGAGGGTTACCGGCGAGGTCCCGAATCCATTCGGATATGCCCGCCAGATCGTGCAAGACAAGAACGGCAATCGCCACACTAGTTTTTTCTTTCCTCATAATTCCGATGCCGCCCCATGGTGGCAAGGCGAAAATGCGCGCTTGGCATCCCTCGCCACTGCCGCGAAACTGGCGGCAGTGCATTTCAAGGATAAACCGTTGTTCGATGCGGCACTGCAAGGTTACTCTCTCAACCAGTTAAATTGGATTCTCGGTCTGAATCCTTTTGACACCTCGATGCTCTACGGCGTCGGTCGCAACAACCCGCAGTACATGTTCTTTGATTCTTGGGAGTTCACCAATGCCCCGGGCGGGATCTCAAACGGAATCACCAGCGGCTTCCGCGATGAGGACGACATCGAGTTCAATCTCACTTATCAGCAGACCGGCGCTGACAATGATTGGAGATGGCAGGAGCAGTGGCTGCCTCACACAGCTTGGTGCCTGCTTGCCATCTCCGTGCATCGCTGATCACTTTTGTTCGACGGTGCGGCGTACCTGCTTTACACATGGCAAAGCCACATGCCTATCTCTGGCACGGCGCGTTCCTGCGTCCCGAGGTACGCCTGTATCTCATTAAGAATAACGCGGAGTTCAGCTCCGGAACCGTGCTGCGCTACGGCATCTCGCTGGGGTATAGTTTCGGGAATCGCTGATTGTGGCGAGCCACAGAGCTCGTCAAGGGTCATAGCAATAGAAATTGCGTGGTAAACAGCCAGCAGCCTTCTCGGATCCGTGGCGACAGAAACCGACTTGAACATAAGCCTTGCGGATGGTCTGTTTGTCTGTCAATTTCAGTGCAAGGCTCAAGCCGTGGGCAGACCATGCGGCCCGGAGTTGGGAGCATAAGCCAGGAAGCGAACCAAGTGTTTCCCACTGTTGCTGATAGGTTCAGGCGGTGGCGGTCTAGCCGAGGATGGGCAGGGGCCATACCTCTACGCGGACTAATCACTCGGGCCTAACACAAGGAGCCGTTTGGCGGCTGTGGCGACGGTAAATCGAGTGCCGCTCCTGCCGAGTTCTGGATTATGCCGGCTGCTCGTTGCAAACGGCATCTGGAAAGGTGACCACATTTACAGCCAGCCCCGCTATAATGCGGACTCACATGTCCCTTAGCTCCGGCACGAAGCTCGGTCCCTACGAGATTCAATCACCGCTCGGTGCCGGTGGGATGGGCGAGGTGTACCGTGCCCGCGACACGCGCCTTGACCGAACGGTGGCCATCAAAATCCTGCCCGCGCATCTCGCCGGCCACCCTGAGGCCCGCAGCCGCTTCGAGCGTGAGGCTCGTACGATTTCTTCCCTGAATCATCCCAACATCTGCGCGCTGCACGACATCGGCACTCAGGACGGCATGAGCTACCTGGTCATGGAGTACGTGGAGGGCGAGACGCTGGAGGCACGCCTGCAGAAAGGCCCGCTTCCGTTCAAGCAGGCGCTCGAGTGCGGCATGCAGATCTGCGACGCGCTCGAAAAAGCCCACCGCGCTGGAATTGTGCACCGCGATCTAAAGCCGGGCAACGTGATGCTGACCGCGTCCGGGGCCAAACTGCTGGATTTCGGACTCGCCAAGCCGGTTGTGCCAGGCATACAAGCAACCAGCGGAAAAGGCAACCTGACACCGTCCACGCCCACTATGAATCTTTCCATGCTGACAGCAACGCCGGCGGCACTGACGCAGCAGGGAACGATCGTCGGAACTTTTCAGTACATGGCGCCGGAGGTGTTGCAGGGCCAGGAGGCTGACTCACGCAGCGACATTTTCAGCTTCGGCTGCGTGCTTTATGAGATGGTGACCGGCCGGCGCGCATTCGAGGGCAAGACGCAGCTGAGCGTGATGACCGCCATCCTCGAAAAAGATCCTGAGCCGCTCTCGAACCTGCAGGCAACCTCCCCTCCAGCTCTCGACTATGCAGTGCGGACCTGCCTAGAAAAGAATCCCGACGACCGCTTTCAGACGGCGCACGACGTGAAGCTGCAACTGGCTTGGATCGCGAAGTCGGGCTCGCAGACGGGAGAGCCCGCCCTGCCCACGGGGAAGTCGAGGCGTAAGTTTTCTCTCGCCGCAATCGCTGTACTCACCTCGGCCGTGATCGCGCTAACCGTGGCTCTAGTAACGTCCCCTTCGCCGCGGCGCGTGCTCCGTACCTACATCCTCCCACCCGAAGGAACCCAGTTCGACACGCTCTACCGCAATGGCGCACCGGCGCTTTCTCCGGACGGCACGCACATTGCGTTCATCGCCCAAAAAGACGGCAAGAATTCACTATGGCTGCGCTCGCTCGACCAGCTGGAAGCGACGGCTGTGCGCGGCACCGACGATGCATACTTTCCATTCTGGTCGCCCAACGGGACGGCGGTGGCGTTTTTCATGCAGGGCAAGCTGTGGCGGACCGACCTGAACGGCGCTTCGCCCAACGCGATCTGCGAGGCTCCCGAAGGCCGCGGCGGCTCGTGGGGCCGCGGGGACGTGATCGTGTTTGCGGCGTCGTTCGGAGGACCGATCTATCAGGTACCGGCGGTCGGAGGGACACCGAAGCCGGTCACGAGCCTTTCGCCGTCGTCCACCAGTCTGTCGGACCGCTGGCCTTCCTTGCTGCCGGATGGAAAGCACTTCGTTTTTCTTCGCAGCCTTTACGGGAATGCCGGTGACAACAACGAGATTCGCTTTGGCTCGCTCGACGGTACCGAACAGCTTGTTCGACGCGGTAAGTTCTACAGCGCGCAGTACGCTGCAGGACAGCTTCTGGCAGTGCGCGACGGCTCGCTGCAGGCGTGGAAGTTTGATGCCTCGAGTGGAAAGGTCTCCGGCGATCCACTTCCGGTCGTAGATAAGGTGGCGGCGGACGAGATCACGGCGATGGCCGTCTTTTCCGTCTCCGCCCAGGGTACTCTGCTTTATCAGTTGGGCACGGGCGCAAACGGCGACCACCACATCTGGTTGGACGCTACGGGCAAACAACTCACGCAGCTTTCCGAACCCAGTGTCTACGGCCCCACTCGGATTTCTCCCGACGGTTCTCGGATCGCTACGCCCGTGATGAGCCAGGCCGGCAACTCCCCTCTTTGGATCTGGGATCTGGCGGGCGGTACGCGCAGTCCGATCTCTGCTGTCACCGAGTACGCGGATGCACCCGTGTGGTCGCCGGATGGACGCACAATTTACTTCGACATCTTCAACCCGGAGACTCACAACGAAGTGCATGTGGTGTCGGCGGACGGCTCGCAGGCGGAACGCACACTGATCAAGTCCGACCGCGACGTCACGCCCACCGACGTGACTGACGACGGAAAGTGGCTTCTGTATGAGGAAGCCATCGCACGCGCCAAAGACAGTCGCCAGTCCCTCGGCCTCTCCAGTGCGCTCGGGGACGCCGAGCTGAAGGTGTTTCCGCTCACGCCGGATGCGCAGGCCTTTACGGTGCTGACGCCGGTAGCCAACGGGAGCAATGCGCGGCTGAAGCCCGTTACCAACGACTGGGTTGCCTACCAGTCGAATCAATCAGGGCGCGCCCAGGTTTACCTGACGCGGTATCCGCATCCCGGTGCCAAATACCAGGTCTCAAACGATGGTGGCTCGCAGCCGGTGTGGAGTAAGGACGGCAAGACACTCTACTATCTCGATGGCTTCCGCAAGATGACCGCCGTTGAGATTGCGGTAGCCAACGATACCGTGCGGATCAGCGCCGCCAGAACTCTCTTTCCGGCCGGCATTCGCCACTCCATTCCTCTCGAAGCCTACGACGTTTCGCGCGACGGCCGATTCCTGGTGGTGGACTCCATTACGGAAAGTGCAGCACCGGTGGTGCTGGTCACGAACTGGGATAGGGAACTGAGGAAGTAGCACCTAGGTTCAGTATCGCTCATCACACGGGCGGCCCCGTTGGAGCGCCGGAATCCTTGATTTTGGGTGTGTTCTGTTGCGGATTCTCCAAAAACAGCTTGATCTCGTGATCGATACGACTCAGATCAGGAGTGCCTACCGGATTTTTCTCCACCGCCTCCTGCACCTCGCGTACACCAGCCAGCGCCGTAGCGCGCACCTCTGACGTGGCCTGTGGGTTGGCGGCTAGGATCATCAGCCGTTCCGCCACCTCCGTCTGCACCGATCCCTCCAAATCGCGTTGGTTGGAAGTTCTTGCCGAGTTCGAGAATGCCGTATGGATGAGTGCTGAAATTACCGTACTCGGTGACGGAGCTTTAAGGTCTTGTTGGCAAATCACTGCCAGTCTTTCGACTCGCGGACCATCGAGTAGACCGCCGACGACGATTTCGGCCACGGCGCGTGCTCCATCCATTGGATTGAACACATAACCGGCGGAGGAAGTGAAGCGCTCAGAATCGCCATCTCGGTTCTCGCTTGGGGCTAGGGCGCTCCACAGTTCTGCGGGGACCTCCAGTTCGGCCGGCTCCAAGGCAGAGAGAAGTAGCCTCAACGCTTCCTTCTGACCGTCCGGCGGCCATATGGTTACCGGTTGTTGGCCGTCCCCCGCCAAAGAAAGTGGCACCTTGGCACTGCCCACCACGTTCACTGCAGCCGCGAGCGCGTAACGATGGAATAAATAGACCAACGCGAAGCGCGAAGCCAGCATGGAATTCTCCTCACCCGCTCGAAGCATGCTCGCACGGTAATGAGCTAGAAGCGCGTCGCGCACAGGCAGAACCTCTTTTAGCCAGGTGACGGGATCGCGGCCATCATCATACGCATTCCAGCGCGGATCATCGTAATTGCCCCAAACGACTCCCTTCGCAATCGAGTTGTTTACGATGGCATCTAGGCGAGCGTGCTCCTCTTTCGTCGAAGGAGCGGGCTTGCCCTGGCTGTAACCCCATTCGACGGCGAAACGGTCGTAACTGCCCACGCCTTGCATATATGCATCAGATAGATCCGCAGAGCCGTCGGGGCGGATATGAATGCGCGGGGCGTAATAGTCCATTACTGACCCCCGTCCGAAGGTGCTGGCAACGAAGTTGTGTTGCAAACCTATGGCATGCCCAACTTCGTGGCAGGTGAGCAAGGCAAGCCGGTTGACCAAAGCCGTTTCCTCGCTTAATTGGGGATCGAGGTTGTCGAACGCGGCGAACCAGTCGAGCGTGGGTTCGGCGGTGTTGCGTCCCGGAGGAACCGTGGATTGCCAGTAGTTGTTTACAGTGCGCATGCGATGGGAGTCGAGCTGCACGACGGCATGAATGATCTCCCCTGTGCGCGGATCAACCTGGGATTGGCCAACGGACCATCCCCGGCCGGAGCGGTTGGTCCATTGGATCGTCGTGTAACGAATGTCCATCGGGTCCGCGCCCTCCGGTAGGTCCTCGATGCGCAGTGCATCTTTAAATCCTGCCTGCTCGAAGGCTGTTTTCCACCACAGCGCACCTTGTCGGGCAGCGGAACGTACGGGTTCTGGAATTGCCCGGTCGAGATAAAAAACTATGGGTTTGACCGGTTCGCTCAGTGCCGCATTCGGGTCTTTCTTCTGCAACCGCCAACGACTGATGAAATAGCGCCGCAGCGGCCGATCATAGGGTTGCGAGAAGTCATCGAAGTCAACGGTCAAGAACCCAACACGGGGGTCCTGCTCGCGAGGCTCGTAGCCGGTTTCCGGCAGAGCAACGAAAGAATGATGCTCACGAACACTCAAAGCGTGCGGGTCCGGCTGATTGAGTTCGCCCTCCGAATCAGTGGTGAAGGTGAGCAAGAATTCAATCTCCGTATTGAGGGGAAAGTCGCCGCTATGATCGGGATCGTAGAAACTGCGATCGTTGTCCAAGCGCCAGTCCGGCCCGTGAGCGGATGGCTCGCGAATCAACACTCCCCCCCGGGCACGCGTCGGGCGCCGGAGCTGTGAAAGCAAGTCGGCGGCGTCTCGGAGCAGCACAGGGCTGGCATTGACCAGAACAGTCCCATCCTGTTCAGCCTCAATGGGGAGCGATGCAAGGACCGAGGTCGGAAAACTCTCCTCCACAGAATGCTTGAGCTCGCGACTTCCGTTTTCCGCGCGGAACTGGGTGTTCTCCTGGACTACGAGCACGCGCGAGCCGACGCGGCGCAGGCGGCAGACCGCCGAGCGATTGAATGTGCTGCGATCGGCGAAGACTTCAGTTGAGCCGATCCCGCTCCCCAAACCGGAGAAATAGAGAAATTCTCTGCTCAGTGCAGCAGAAGAAAATTCGAAGAGAATGTCGCCCTTCTTCTCGTCCCAGTAGTACGGGAAAAATCCTTCGTGCCGGCTCAAGCCGGCAGTCCGCGAGGCGAGCGTGACCTTTTCGGTCCGCGAGGGAGCGGGACTCTGGGCGCACGCAGTTACCGCCAGGAAGATGAGCCACAAGGCGAATCGATTCATGACCTGTCCTTATACATCACAGAAGCCGAATCGCTCAAACCACGATTCACTTAACCAGACGACACGGCAGGTTGCTCTCGGTACCTGGGTTGCGGGTACAAAAAGCCAAAATAGGGTCCTCAAATTCTCGAGCCTGGGTTGCTGCCTTTCCAGCCGGTTCCCCGCTTCCTATTGACATTCTGTAGGACGACGCTTATCGTGCTATAGACAATCGATAGGAGATTCTGTGGCCCCCGATCCCACCAACGTTCTGCAGGGCACTCTCGACATGATGATCTTGAAATCCCTGGCCGTTGCCGAAATGCACGGCCTCGGCATCTCTCGCAGGATCGAGCAAATTACCCGGGGTACCTTTCAGGTGAAACCCGGCTCCCTTTTTCCTGCCTTGCATCGCATGGAAGAAGAAGGCTGGCTTGTGTCCGCCTGGGGCGATTCGGAAAACAACCGCCGCGCCAAATATTACAAGCTCACTGCCGCGGGACGCCGCCAATTGGAGAGCGAGACCAAGCGCTGGGGGCGCATTTCCCTGGCGATTGCCCGCGCGCTCGAAGCCTGAGAAGGAATTCCTATGGCACTACTTGCCCGTCTGACCAGCCTCGCAAGAAATCTCTTCTGCAAACAGCGGGCCGAGCGCGACCTCGATGAGGAACTTCGTTCCCACCTCGAGCTGCTAGCTCAGGAAAAAATAAAAACAGGAATACCCGCGGAAGAAGCTCGTCGGCAAGCACGGATTGAGCTCGGCGGCGTCGAACAGGTCAAGGAGCAAGTTCGAGAAATTCGTGCCGGCCATCTACTCGAAAACTTCGGCCGCGACCTGCGCTTCACCCTTTGCGCCTTGCGCAAGAAGCCCGGCTTCACCGCCGTGGTGACCCTCTCCTTGGCCCTCGGTATCGGGGCCAACACCGCCATCTTCAGCCTGGTGGATGCCATCATTCTGCGTCCCTTGGCGGTACCTCATCCGAGCGACGTCATCGTCATCGACACCGCGGCTTCGCGCCTGACCCGCTTTGGCGGTTCCTCCTATCAGGATTATCTCGACTTCTGCAATCGCGCCGCATCGTTCCAGGCTCTCCTCATTACTCAGCAAGTGTCGGCCGGCATGAACCCGGCCGGCATGGTTCCTGACAGCAAGCCTCAAACTGTCTACGGCTCGCTCGTATCCGCCAATTACTTTTCCGCCCTTGAAGTGCAGCCCGCATTAGGCCGCGGGTTTCTGACCGAAGAAGGCCAAGTGCCCGACAAATATCCTGTCGTCGTCATAAGCTATTCCATGTGGAGCCGTGTTTTCGCCAGCGATCCCGATGTGATTGGCAAAACCGTCAAGCTTAATGGGCACGGCTTTACCGTCGTCGGTGTCGCCCCGAAATCCTTCACCGGTACCGATCTGTTTTTTCGCCCCGATTTCTACGTGCCAGAGGTGATGAGCGCGCAGATCCTCGCCGACGGTGGCGATACCCTTACCCATCGAGACTATCGCGGTTTTCTCATCTATGGTCGCCTCAAAGCGGGCGTGAGCGTCACGCAAGCTCAAACGGAGATGAACATCATCATGAGCGCTCTCGAGCGCCAGTATCCGGACAGCAACAAAGACACCGTGGCCATTGTCCGCAAGGAAAGGAATCGCCGTCTGGAAGGTAATTTCGTTTTCCTACCGGTGATCCTGACTGTCCTGGTCATCCTGGTCCTGTTGATGGCCTGCGCCAACGTCGCCAGCTTGATGCTGGCCCGAGCGACCTCGCGGCTCAAGGAAATCTCCACGCAGCTCGCGCTGGGCGCGACGAGCGGCCGCTTGGTTCGCCAGTTTCTGACCGAGAGCGGCGTGCTTGCCCTTCTGGGTTGTGCGCTCGGCATTCTGCTGGCGTATGGCAGCATCCGCGGGTTCCGCGCGCTTGTGCCTTACAGCGCAGCACCCGAAGGTCCGGATTTTCGGCTTGATCTGCGCGTTCTTTCCGCGGCGGTCATCGCTTCGGCGGCCGCCGCCTTTCTCTTTGGCCTCGCGCCGGCCTTCAGCGCGGTGAAGGACGCCTGGGGGGCGGTCATGACCACGCGTACCTCCGTCTCCTCCAGCCGTTCGTTTGGCGCCGTCGCCCGCCGCGTGCTCATCGGCGCCCAGATCGCTCTTTCCGTGGTGCTCCTGATTGTCGGCGGCTTGTTCCTGAGAGCCTTCAGCCGCGCGCAACGAGTCGATCTTGGCTTCAACCCCAACCACCTTTTGCTGGTCACCATTGACCCCACGTTGCAAGGCTATTCCGGTGACCAGTCCGATCGGTTTCAGCAACAGCTCTTGCAGCGTGTGGCCAGTCTTCCCCACGTGCAATCGGCCACCCTCGCCGGAGGCGTTCCTTTTCTCTCCGGAAGTTCCTGGGATCTCTCTATCGACGGCTACACCGCTCCCGATGGCGAAAAGTTTATTGACACCCAGACCAATCAAGTTGGTCCGCAATATTTCGCCACCATGCAGATTCCTTTGCTGTGCGGCCGCGAATTCACCGACCGCGAGACCAGAAAATCTCCCGGCGTCGCCATCGTCAACGAGACCCTCGCCCAACGCTATATCACGCCCGACGGTGATGTCAGGAAAGCCCTCGGACACGTGCTTCGTCTCCGCGATAACGCGCCCCTTCACATTGTCGGTGTGGTGAAAGATTCTAGTATCGGCGCCGTGGGCGCACCGCCGCCTCCGTTTTTCTATTTGCCATATTTCGAGCAGGGCGACTCCAGAGCCACCCTCCACGTGCGCGCCGATGGCGATTTTTCCGCCCTCGTTTCCCAAATCCGCTCGCAGGTCGCAGCCCTCGACGCCGAAATTGTTCCCACTTCCATTCTCACCATGTCCAGCGTCATTTCCGAGCACGGACTTTTCCTGCCCAGGATCGTCGCTATCCTGGGCGGCGTTTTCGGCGCCGTGGCCTTGTCCCTGGCGGTCATCGGTCTGTACGGTGTGGTTTCCTTCATGGTTGGCCGGCGAACCCAGGAAATCGGAATTCGCATGACGCTGGGCGCTCAGAGGAGCGCTGTCCTGCGCATGGTGCTGGCCAATGGCCTCACCGTGGCTGCCGTTGGCCTCGCTGTCGGCTTGACCGTCTCGCTCGGCGCCACTCCCCTCCTGCGCAGTCTGCTCATGGGCGTAAGCCCCTGGGACCCCACAACTTTTGTCGCTATCTGCGCTGCGCTCTGCGTCGCTACGGTGGTCGCCAGTTGGGTTCCTGCCAGTCGCGCCACGCGCGTCGATCCCGTCGTCGCGCTGCGTCACGAATAAATGACTCGAAGCCTTGGCCAGAGGTAGAGCCGGGTGGTGACGACCATAACGGGCAAACCCGAGCCGGCAGCGTGCTGCCTGGAGAGCGCGAAACGTGACCTGCGATATTTACCCGTGATCCTTACCGGTATTGTGGGTGCAAGAACACCAAGAAGGTCCTATGGACGTTGTACGCTTGGATTTCTCAATTGGGTGAAATGGCAGGGAAGAGGTCGTCGGTTCGAACCGACCAGGTCGGACAAATCTAGCAGCTCCGCGTCAGTGGAAAGAATTTCCTTGCGCTGTCACTTTTGCTAGTTGCTATTTTTTTCTGAAGCGCCTAATCGTTCAACTAAGCCGGGTCAGGTCACTTGCTTCTAGGATGCACACAGTGTGCCGTCTCGAAGCGTTTTCCGACCACGGTCGAGAGACGCAGCAACTAAGCTCGGCCCGGTGAAATTGTCCCATTTTGTCCACCGCGACATGCGACGGTACCCGATGGACTCGGATCAGAAGATTCGGGTCGGAAACAATAGCCCATCAACCAAGACAGGAGCATTGCTATGAATCTGACGCCTGAACAACGTGATCAGGTTATTGCTGAATTGAAGAGGTTTGGCGCCGACCTGCAACTCACCGACGACCAAAAAAGCAAAGTGCAGGAATTCCTAACCGAGGCCCGTACCAAGGTTGCGGAGTACCAGCAAGCCAATCCGAATGCCACGAAGGCCGACATCATTAAGCAGGTAGCCGCCAATCGTGATCAGCTTCGTCAGCGACTGGTGAACTTCCTGAACCCGGAGCAATTGAAGAAGTGGGATGCCGAGGTCAGCAAGGCCAAGGAGTTCCTTGGCCAACAAATGGCTGCATGAACGTCGGTGCATTTTCTCGGTGGCCTCCATGAAAACGGCGGCCACCGGGACTTCAGTAGATAGCAGATGAGGGCCCATTCGCCGCAACGACAAACTGTGTGGCACCTTTGCCCTTGTTCTTGATTAAGACCTCAAGCTACATGAGTTTTCAGAGTCCAAGCCTACCTGCAGCGTCTGTCAAACATAAAATGCTGGTTTTGGCCTTCGACGACTTCATGAAACCAACTATCGTGCTGTTTCAGCCAACGCTGCGGATTCAGTGGGATAGGTTGGCTCTTTCTGCGAGGAAGTCGTCCTGGCATTTCTTCGCGACTACGAGCAGCTGGTTAAACTCAGGCATCGCGCGCAGCGACACCAGCAGCGGGTCTTTCTGCATAGCCTCATAAGCGCAGTAGCGCCCCTCAATCGAACTCTTGAGCAGCCGCAAAGCAGCTTCTTTCTGACCGCAGAAGCCCAGGTCGGTTGCGAAATTGTAACGGTTTTCCGAATCAGGATTGCTGAGCATGATTGGCTCGACTTCACGTGCCACCCGGTCCAATTCCTCGGATGGCGATTGCGTGGGCGAAGGCAGGGCGGAACAAGTTTGCAGAAGCTTCGCGTATTTACTTTCTGCAGGAAGCTTCTGGAAGGCCTCATGTGCTTCGCCAAGTCTGCCCGCGCTTAATAGAAATCTTCCTAGGTTCCGTTTGTACCAATCCGACCCCGCATCGAGGTTCACGAAGTCTATGGCCCGCTGGGGTTTTCCGATGGCGGCAAAGGCAAGCGAGCACGAACGGAGGCCAAAATTTCCCGGGTCGAGCGCGAGGGCAGTCTCACATTCGCGCGTCGACTCGTCAAGCAAGCCGGCATAACGCAGAACATAGGCCATCGCGAAATGGGCAAACGCGGTTTGGGGTCGGCGCTTTACCAGATCGTCCGCAGCTTTGTAGGCCCCCGCCAGATCGCTTCGCTCTACACGATTAGCGATGCTCTGGACACTTGCCGTGACCAGATTTGGATCCAGGGCCAGCGCCCTCCCAAGAGCGACATTCGATTTCTGGAACGCCGCTTCGCCGCCATCCGAATATTGTGAGTCCCAATAGTAGTGGAGACCGAGCTCGCTCCAGGCGGGCGCGTAAGTTGGGTCCAGCCCCACGGCGCGCTCCAGCATCTCGATGGCTTCTTTGTTCGGACCCGGGTCCCGCGGCAAGGCGAGACTGCGCAAGTAGAGGTCGTAGGCCTCTTCATTCTTGGGATGAGTGCTGGTCTCCGCCGATTCGGTGGCCACACCCAGGGCCGGAACCAGACCCTGCCGCACCGTCGACGTGATCTGCCCGCGCATAGCGATCATGTCGGGCGCCGCAACATTGAGCGTGTCGCGCCACAGCGTGCGGTTGTTCTCGACATCTACTGCCTCGAGAGTGATCTGCAGTTGGTTTCCTTCTTTGATGTAGTGACCCGTCACGATGTCCGTGACCCGCATTTCGCGACCTACCTGCTGCAAGTCGAGTCCCGCCGCGGTGTACTTGCTGGTCGTGGCAAAGGGACGAATGGATAGCGCACGCACATAACTAAGGTCGGTCGTGATTTCATCGGGCAGGGCCAGGCGCAGAAAATCTTCATCTTTATCTGTCCCCATATTCTGGAAGGGGAGTACAGCTACCGTGGTTGGCCCGGCTGGGCTTACCACCGGAACCGCGTGACGCCGGAACAACCAAAGAAGAGTCAATGCGACCAACACAATCCCAACGCCGCTCCAGACATACTTTCCGTAGTGGGAACTCCGCCCTGCGGCTGGGGTCGTGCTGATTGCTGCCCCAGTGGCCACACGTTGCATTCCTGAACTCGCCGCTGGGACAACTCCGCTTCCCACGGCCGTTTCACCGTTCGCTGCCGGAACGACGAGGCGCCCCGTGTCCGAGTCGCGTTTCAGCCGCTGCAGATCGCTGCGCATCTCTGACGCATGCTGATAGCGGAGATTCCGGTCTTTCTCCAGCGCTTTGTCGATGATGTCTTCGAGTCTGGGCAGTACATCGCGATTCAGCCGCACCGGCGGCACTGGCGCTCGATTCAGAATCGCTTCGCAGATCACAGCGGAACTTTCCCCGTGAAATGGCGTTTCACCCGTTGCCATCTCGTAGAGAACGGCGCCGAACGAAAAAAGGTCTGTGCGGGCATCGAGTTCGCGCGCCCGCACCTGTTCGGGCGACATGTAGGCAACGGTGCCAACCATCGTTCCCGGGCTTGTCAGGTGGGCCTCGTCCAGCGTTTGCGTGGCTTCCAGGCCGCGGCTGGACGAGCCGCGTGCCTCCACCTTCGCTAACCCAAAGTCGAGAATTTTCGCGTGCCCGCGCCTAGTCACAAAAACATTGGCTGGCTTGATGTCCCGGTGAACGATCCCTTCCGCATGCGCCGCGTCGAGAGCATCGGCTATCTCGATGGCCAGACCCAGCAGCGTCTCGTTATCCAGCGGACCACCCGTGATCCTGTGCTTGAGCGTCGCGCCATCCAGGTACTCCATGGCGATGAAGCGCTTGCCGTCGTGCTCCCCGATTTCGTAGATCGTGCAAATATTCGGATGATTCAGGGCCGACGCAGCCCTCGCCTCCCGCCGAAATCGTTCCAGCGCCTGAGGATCGCGCGCCACATCGTCTGGCAGAAATTTGAGCCCGACAAAGCGGCCGAGCGACGTGTCCTCGGCCTTGTACACCACACCCATTCCACCACCGCCCAGCTTCTCGACGATCCGGTAATGCGATATGGTCTCCCCAATCATGCAGTGCGGTCATGTTAGGCGGGATGGGGGAGAGAGTCAATGAACGTCAAGGGTTTAAACCCGGCAATGAGAGTCAGCAATTGGAATTCCTGATGCACCCTGACTGGCTTAAGAAGCTTGTATCGAGAGGCACACCGACAGTTGTGTGCCAACGGTTGCAATCAGGCATGGAGGAGGTCGTCGGTGGGAACCCGGAGGGTCCTCCATCATCCCCAACGGGATAGCTCCCCACGGTGTTTCGGCAAAGGTTCTTGCGGTGATGTCTCGCTTGTGTTGCCTGTCTTTACCTATGTACTGCGCCAAGCGCGATTCGAACTGCTCCGGTGCAGCTCGTTCGGCCGGGTTATGAGCGAGTGGTTAGATGTTCATGGTCAATCCGGCGTCGCGGTGGCGCAGGATGCGTTGATCTGTCCTCGGAAACCCGATTTCATGCAGGTAGGGATCGGCCAGCGCGGTTGATGAAGTAATCTTTTGCTTTGTCTTCACCACATCGGAACTTGCGCGGTCTTACTGTTTCAGCTTGGGGCGCTGACAGGCGTCGACGATCTTGCTCGGATCGATCGCCGCGTCGTCGACTTGTTCTTCGAGAATCTTGCCATCCTTCCCAATCAACAGATTCATTCGGCGTGCGGCCTTGTATTCATCAACGAAGACCCCGTACTTATGCGTCACCTCGCCACCCCAGTCGCTCAAGAGCGGAAACGTCACTCCGATCTGATCGGCCCAGGCTTTGTTGGCAAACGGACTATCCATGCTCACACCCAGGACCTGGGTGTCAGTGGCTTCCAGCGTCTGCAGATTGTGCTGGAAGTTTTTCATTTGCTTGGTTCAACCACCGGTGAAAGCGAAGACATAGAAGGCCAGCACCACGTTTTTCTTTCCGCGAAACTGGCTCAGCGAGACATCTTTCAGATCGTGGCCGTCGAAGTACTGCAGCTTGAAATCTGGCGCCACATCGCCAACCTTCAACGCGGGGGGCGGGGCAGCAGTTTTATTCGTCGCACGCAACTGAGACGTCAGAGAGGACGCCAGCAGGCATGCAGCTGCGGCAGTCAGTAAACGTTTTTGCATTGTCTTGAACTCCATGGAAGTATGTGGGAGTTTTATTGTCTCAGTAAACGCCGGTTGATGCCAGCAGTTCTAAATCCTTGGTGGTGTAATTTCCGGCCCCTATAAAGATCATTGTTCGGCTCCTTTCTCTCGGGCCTTGGTTTTGGTTGGTGCCACCAAGTTTACTCGGGTGCAGGAGCCGACATTGTTATGATTTCAATAGCGCAAGGATCCAGGCAGGGTTACGGCGGGATCTCGGAGAGGTATCCGGCAAAAGGGCTACACCGTCGGCCCTTTCTGGCTGTCACTTCGCCTTGATATTTTCGCTTTTTAGGATGAAGGCCGCGACGTTATCGTGTATCGACCTGAGCGACGCCTCGTGCGCATACACCATGTGCCCAGATTCGTAAAACTGGAATTCGATGTTCTTCTGCAATTCCGGCGGAATCGGCAGATGTTGCATTTCGTAAACGCCTTGGTAGAACGGGGTTGCAAGATCAAAATATCCCGCGTTCAAAAGCACTTTGAGCATCGGGTTGTACTTCATTGCGATAGCGAGGTCTAGCATCACGTTCGTTGCCTGTAGGGGAAAAGGAACGCCCGGCGGCTGATGCTTGAAACTCCAAAATTTTTCGACGTCAATTTCAGGCTTGTATTCCCGATTCTCGCCAAACTTTAGTTCCTTTCGGACGTAGTCGTTGAATGCGGAAACGTAGGCTGACGAAATTGCTGCCGACTGCGGATCGTACTGGGCCTCTTTGCTCAGTGGATCAAACGTCGGCCCGGAAAAACGAGTGTCGAGCCGACCGGTGGTCAGGTTGCGATCATCCTGCAGATTCTTCTCGAATTCTCCGCCATTGATCCGCAGGTCCGCTTTTTCGACGTAGGCAACCGGGAGGCCGGTATATTGATGGAGCTTCTCGGCAATCGCATGCCGCTGATCCGTAGGCAGCGCGTTGCCGGCTTGCAGGGCCAGCGCGTACTCGTTCATGGCAAAGTGCTCGACCTCGGCCAGCAGCTGTCCCAATTCCGGACGCGGCTCCGCTAATTTGTGGTGGTACCAGGCGGATGCGGCATAGGTCGGGAGAGTGAGTTGGTATGGCACATCGACGCCGGGGTTGAACTCAGGAATGTCGGAATCCAGAGTGAAGTTCAAAATCTGGGAGAGAAGAATGATCCCATTGAAGTCCACGCTGCGCTCCGTTTCCAGCACGTTTGCCAGCACTGCAGACCGCGTGGTGCCGTAGCTTTCGCCAAACAGATACTTCGGTGAATTCCACCGTCCATACTTCGACAGAAACTGCGAGATGAAATCGGCAAAGGCATGTGCGTCCTCATCGACGCCGTAGAAGGCTTTCTCTCGGTCTTTGCCGCTGAGCCGGCTAAAACCGGTTCCAGGCGCATCGACAAACACCAGATCGCTCACGTCGAGCAGGCTGTAGTCGTTGTTGACCACCGGATAGGGCGCGGCGGGTGTGTGGGTATCGTCGGACGTGACGACACGCCGTGGCCCAAATGCCCCCATGTGAAGCCACACAGTCGAGGATCCCGGACCGCCATTGTAAAGAAAGGTTAGCGGACGAGGAGCGCCTTTGGTATCGGATTTGATGTAAGCCACGTAGAACATGCTCGCTTCCGCAGTTTTGTTCTTGGGATCCGGATCGGCATTTTGCGGGACGTCGTCCCAATTCTTGGGATGCACCACGAGTGTGCCAGCGAATGCGTCGTAATTAATGACATTTCCGCCGATCGTGACCGACCCCTTGGTTGCTTGTTGTTCTGGTTTGAACTCCTCGGTCTTCGCGGCTTCAGGCTTTGTTGCCGGCGTCTCGTCCTTTGCCTGCACAGGAAGCGAGGTAAGTACCACGAGGCTTGCAACGGTTAACGTGAGCATCTTCAGAAAGAACTTCCGCATCCGGCATTTCTCCGTTAAGGGGGCATCCCCGGTTGAGATTGACCAGTCAATGTATCACGTTCACTGCGGGAGGACGCAGCACGAGGTTCGCGGCCGAAGCTTCCACTTACGAGTCATGGTCGGTCGGGTTGTCTACTGCTTGCAGTATGCCCAAGCTGTGATGCGCCAGCCGGCCTGCGTCCGCTTCAGGGCTACGGCAAAATCGGCAGACTCCTTAACAGCTTGCCCATGCTGTTGGTAGGTGTAGGTCATGGGAGCGACGAAATACGCCCGATCTTCGGTGACATCCACGTTCCACGGCGTGCCCAGCGTGGCATTTCCCGCGGTTATCCCGCTCTTCTCGTTGTAGGCAACCAAGGCCTTCCACCAATCCGCGCATGCCCCCGGGCCATGCCACTCATGCGGCGGAAATTCATCAAGGATCGACACAGGGGAATCACACATTGCCAGCGCTGCCGGTAGCGTCTTCTCATCCAGGTTGTCGAGAAACCGATGCACCGCTGCCACCACCTCGGTCTTGTCCGAGGCCAAGGCGGATCTTGGATTGAGAATGATGGCGAATACAATGGTCAGTGTCGCGGCAACAACGCGCTTCGAGTGCATAGTTTCCTCCCTTGGGAAGTTCAGCAACCGTGCGGACACGGGACAGGCTACGCGGGGAGTATATCGCAGGGGTGCGAGCGTCACGACAAGCCTGCCGCTGTTTAATTGCAGCAGGAAGAATGAGGAGTGATCGGTATGCCCGTCCAACCGGTAAAGCGCTCGCGGCCAAGAAGGGTCGTGGGCTTGGGCGAGGCTTTGTGGGATTTTCTGCCAGTGGGAAAGCAGATAGGTGGTGCGCCCCTGAACTTCGCCTACATCTCTTTGCTGCTGGGCGAACAGGCCGCCATCGCCAGCCGGGTTGGAGCCGATCCGCTGGGCGGGGAACTGGAACGCGAACTCTCGGCGCGGGGTATCGAAATCGGCTACCTGCAGCGCGATACGAGTCTTCCGACTGGGACGGTAAAGGTCATGATTTCTGCCGATGGACAGCCTCAGTATGAGATCGAGCAACCAGCGGCCTGGGATGCGTTCGAGTCAACCGCGGACTGGGAGGAACTGGCCCAACAGGCCGACGCGGTGTGTTTCGGAACCCTCGCCCAACGCTCGCAGCAATCCCGCAGCGCCATGGCTGTTTTCCTCGGAGCAACTCGGCCGGAATGTGTTCGTATCTTCGATGTGAACCTGCGACCCCCCTTTTATTCTCGCGAAACGGTTCTCGACTCGATCCGCCTGGCCACGATTGTGAAGTTTAACCAGAATGAATTGACCCAAGTCAGAAACATGGTGGGGTTTCCAGCCTGTCGGTCGCCAGAGGACGTGCGCACCTTGGCTACCCATCTTGGCGTAGAACTCATCTGTGTGACCCGAGGCGACCGGGGAAGCCTGCTCGCGACGCCGCAGCAAGTGGTGGAGCATCCCGGCTTTCCGGTGAAGGTTGTGGACACGGTTGGTGCGGGCGATGCGTTTGCTGCTGCCGTCGCTTGCTGCTGGGCCCTGGGGGTAGGTCTTGAGCGAACCAGTGTGGTGGCGAATCTTTGGGCAGGATGGGTAGCCTCCCAACATGGAGCGATGCCGCGGATCGATGAAGTTCTGCGCCGTCAAATGCTGCCCTGAGTCGTGACGGCGATCGGGTCCTAGAAGCTGGTGTTCAGAACGGGCTGGGGTTCACAGTCACAGCCCAAGCCGAGCGTGTACATTGATGTGAGGCTCGAATGCTACGGTCGCTCACCATCACGATCTCTCTGCTCATCGTTGCCCCGCAGATCTCGGCCCAAGCCTTGCGGGCTGGCGCCGCACAATCGGTGATCACTCCCGAACTGAAGGAGCACGCCGTCTATTTGGCCGGATTCGGGCACAACCGGGTCGCCAGCGGGGTTCACGACGATCTCTATGCGCGCTGCCTGGCGCTCGGGGTAGCCATGGAGACGCTGGTGATTTGTTCGTCGGATCTGATCGGCCTGTTTTATGAAGACGTGCTTACCGTTCGGCGACTGTTTCAGCAGAAGGTGCCTGCGGCCTCGTTCCTGGTGGTAGCCTCTACCCACACGCACGCCGGACCTGACACCCTGGGGCTCTATGGTCCCAAGCCGCTCGCAACCGGCATCGATGGGAAATACCTGGACTGGGTGGACCGGCGCATCGCCGCGACCGCCGGTGAGGCTGTGGACGCCATGCAACCAGCGCGATTAGAGTTGGGGCGCGACGACCATCCGCTGCTTGGTTTACTGCAGGGGGTGGAGCGGCCTCCCCGGGTGAAGGATCCGTTCCTGTTCGTGATGCGCTTGGTTGCGCGTTCCACCGAAGAGACAATCGCGACTATCGTGAACTGGAGCGATCATCCCGAAGTCCTCGGTCGCGCGAACACCCAGATCACGTCGGATTATCCGCACTGGCTTCGTGCCTATCTGGAGAAACAATTGGGTGGCATAGCCCTATTCTTTCCCGGCTCGATCGGAAAGCTCTCCCCGCTTGGCGATCAAGTTTCTCTGCTCGATCCCGAAACGGGCAAAATCGCCGAGGATGGGTCCTGGCGCAAAGCCGAGCTTTTGGGAACCGAAATCGGGCGGCTGGCCGAACGTGCGCTCAAAGACGCCAAGCTGGTCAACCTAGACTCGCTTTCCGTTCAGCGCGAGGTTGTATTCGTACCCATGCAGAACTCGCGTTTCCGAGCCGCTGAGGCGGCGGGGGTATTCGCGGGAAGAAAGCCCCTTTACTCAGACGGCAAGCTCGATCCGGCTACGGAAAAGCGTGATGTACCAGACCTCGGGCGTGTGGAGTATTCGACCGGCAGCGATATTCAGACCGAAGTCGACTACATTCAGCTGCGCACCAGCGGCGCCGCTGTGGCCGAGGTACTCACCATGCCCGGAGAAATCTATCCTGAACTGGTCAATGGCGGTATCGTACGCTATCCCGGAGCTGACTATCCCCAGGCACCGTTTGAGCCGGGGTTACGCGAACACCTCCAAACCGCCTATCAATTCATCTTCGGCCTGGGAAATGACGAGATCGGCTATCTCATCCCCAAGGCCGAGTGGGACGAAGAAGCACCCTGGCTAACGCACGCCGCTGAACCCTGGTATGGGGAAATAAATTCCTTAGGACCGGATGCTGCTGGTGCAATCTTGCGCGCTCTGGTCCCGCTGATTCGGCCCTGAGGACAGAAAATCCCTAGCCAGCCAACCGAAGTCCTGCCCAAAAACCGACCAGGCCTGGAGAGCTTGAACCAGCTTCTAAAACCGTCTAGTTTGCATGTCTTCTGGAACCATTCAACCCATTGCCTGGTCTCACGTTTGACGTTTTAACTCAAGGGTGCAATGTACGAAAGGGCTCTTGAGGATGCACGATCGTGCGCCCAAGATACATCTAGATGTACCGATGCAAAATGGGGAGAGAAGTGTGCCGCCTTTAAAGCTTTTGGTGGTGGAAGATGATCGTGAGTGCCGGGAGTTGATGACGGAAGTGTTTACCTCTTTGAAGGCAGAGGTTCGTCCCCTGAGCGACAGCCAGGAGGCCGCTGCGCTGCTGGATCACGAGAAGTTTGACGGAATCTTCCTGGACGTCGAGATGCCCAAACTGGACGGTTTGCGGCTCGCGCAACGGATCCGACAATCTTCTTGGAACAAGTCCACACCGATCGTGATGGTGACCGGATGCGAACAGCGAGATACGATGAATCAATGTTTTGAGACCGGCGCTACCTTCTTCCTGCAGAAGCCCATCGACCGGCAAAAACTAAGCCGTTTGTTTCGCACCGTGCGAGGGCCGTTCCTAGAGAATCGCCGACGCCATGTTCGCGTACCGCTGCAGACGGAGATATCCTGCACGGTAGGTTCGAAGACTCTGCGGGGGAGGACTTGGAACCTAGGTCGGGGAGGAATCCAGGTGGAGGTGGACTTTCTACGCCCGGGCGATAAGGTGCGAGTCTCCCTCACCTTACCCAAGTCGGGAGTAGCTTTTGATGCCTTTGGCGAGGTGATATGGACGAAGGAGAAGCGGCAGGGAATCGGATTCACCAAGATCAGTGAGGAGAACCAACAGCTGATCCAGAGTTATGTCGACCAGATAGAAGGATTGCACAAATGAGGATGCGCGCCTCTGAAACACTGCCTAGGGAAGGCACCCCACATCCGTCCGCTGCACACCTTGAGAACCCGAACTCGGTCGGACGATCGAAAACCTAACTACCCTCGCTCGCGGGAGCGGCGGATACCCATCTTTCTCACCCATCGAATCTTTCTCACCCATCGAAGGTGTGGGAAATTCGGAATGCTAGAAAAAGAACTTGGCCGATACCTGCAGCAGCCGGGGCGGAGCCGCATTGACGATATGGCCGAAGGTTGCACTGTCGATATTCCCATCCACGGCTTGAGGCCCGAAAAATTGCGCATGGTTGAAGACATTGAAAGCTTCGACGCGAAACTGTAGGGAGTTTGATTCGTTCAGGGGCAAGCTCTTTAACAGGGCCATGTCGAAGTTGTTCAATCCGGGACCGCTGAAAAAGCGACGCCTTGCCGTACCCGGCGTTCCCAGGGCGTTCGGACTGAACAAGGATAGATTGAAATATGGCTGTCCGTTGCGAGGATTGTGGTTCAGAGCAAGAGAACCAGGAACGAAGTCCGGTTCGTCCACGCTGTAGTTGTTGATCCCATTCGGTTCCGCCCCCAGCAGAGAATTATCGCCATAGCTGACCAGGCTCACCGGCAGGCCGGAGCTGAAATGGGTGATACCAGAAAGCTCCCAACCCTGGGTCCAGCGGTTCGAGGCCCCGAAGAGATGCTCGAAGGGCATCTGATAGCTGTAGCTGATGACGAAGTTGTGCCGGATGTCAAACGAAGACAAGGCATAGCTCAGAGACCGGTTGATCGGATTGACCTGTTCCCCCAAATTCGAGGAGTCGTCGAACGACTTGCTGTAGGTGTACCCGGCAGAGACCTGCAGTCGGCCGCTGACATGACGCAAGCTGAGTTCGAGGGCATTGTAGTTGGATTGCCCAATGGTCGCCTGGTTCGTGTCACTGCCGAAACTGGGTCCCAGCGGACGGCGCGTTCCCCGGACCACCTGGCCGGAAGCGGTGGTGAATACATTGCCCTCTCCGAAGGGTCCGCAGGTCGGACTACCCGGGGCGACGTCTTGCGGCCGGCTGAGGGCCAGGCATAGCGCGGGGTCGCCAGGGTTGGCCTCTATCATCACCAGCAGCCGATGTCCCTGCGCACCCACGTAGCTCGCACTCAGCACCGTATTGGCTGCGATCTGGCGTTCCAGCGACAGCATGTACTCCTCGGTGTAGGGTATGCGATTGCTTGTGGAATAGCCGGGAATGCCGCTGATCGGCTCATACTGTGACCAGTTGATGCTTGCGTCGGGATGAGCACTCGAGGCTGTTCCGCTTGCGAGCGCCGCGGGAAACGGTTGTCCCTGGTTCTCTCCGTTGGCAGCGGTGATGAAGGGTGTAGGGAACAAGGGAGGGGCCGGGCTGGAATAGGTGATTCCAAAAGGCACATTCCCGGCCAGAATGCCGATACTCATGGCCTCAATGGCGGTGTAAAACATGCCGAAACCGGCACGCAGGCTGGTCTCGCCAGGACCGCCAAGGATCTTAGCGAAAATTGTGTCCTTGCTGACTTGCGGAGAATAGGCCACACCCACGCGCGGTGCAAAATCAAGATTTCCCGGGGAGGCAATCGTCCGAGGAACGCCGGGATCGGTAGGGAAGAGGATACCGGCGGGTGCGCCGGGAAAGGCGACCGAGCGCCTACCCGGTTCGAAGGTGGAAATGCCGTTGTTGTTTTCATACCAAGGCGCAATGCGGTCCCAGCGAAGCCCGTAATTGAGCGACAGATCGGAGCGCGGGCGCCAACTATCTTGGGCGAAAAGGCCCCAGTATTGATTGCGCCCGTAGAAGGGTTGCAGCTGGCTCTGGTTAAACTGGCTGGGAACACCGAGTAAGAAGTCGGCAAAGTCGGACCCGGTCTCGCTGCCGGCGAAGAGAAAATTGCCGTTGAACTGTGCGATAGCGTTGGTGTTGACCTGGTCATAGTGGAATTCCACACCGGCCTTCACCGTATGGCGGCCGATCACCTTGGCCAAATTGTCGATCCACTGAAACGTATTGTTCACCTGCCTCAGTTCGTTGGCGTTCGTACCGATCGAGAAGGCGTCGAAGACGACGTTTTCCACCCCTTCGCCTTGCGGGTTCAGGGGAACGATGCCCGGAGTACCGGCGCCGGTTACAAATCCCTGCGACGCCAGAGACATGCCCAGCCCGCCCACCGGTCTACCCAGGTCGTTGTGATCCCGGAGGTAAGCGAAATGGAATTCATTGACGGCGGTGGTTCCGATTGTCTTCGAGTCTCCCAGGCTTAGCAGCTGGGCCCGACCTAGATAGAGCGCGTTGAAACCTGGTACGCTGGCCCCGCTTTGGGCCACGGGATAGGGATTGTCCAGCGTGTAGTCATCCAGGAAATAGTATGCCGACAACCGACCCCAACGGCTGTTGTAATCGAGGCGGATCGCGCCCTTGTCGTCCCGCAGGTGCTGGTTTTCCGCCGACGTCGAGAATGCGCTTGAACCCACGTTCGGCGCGGGAATGTAGGCGAGCAGATGCTTCGCCGGCGGGGACCATGCCGAGGTTGGGATCACGGCATTGGGGAACACGCATTGCGAGGAACGGCTGCATCCCGGCTGATAATAGGGTTCGCCGGCGGCAACCGAATAGCCCAGTTCGCGGGAAAGCATGGCAGCCCAGGATTGGCCAGTCACGACCCCGGTGAGAGAGTTTCCCATGTCGGACAAGTCCCCGGTTCGATCCTGGTTGGAGGGGACGGGAATCCG
>DASPTQ010000225.1:0-5926 GCA_035623335.1 Terriglobales bacterium | reverse complement strand
CCAGACCCTGTTCTCGCCCCAGTTCTGGTGGTAGGAGACGAGTTCGAATTCTTGCTGGTAAAGCGGATGGTAGGGATGAGTTACTCGGAAACGTCGCTTCTCAGCGTCGCCATGCGGCACATTTGAATGCTCGGGCCAACGGCAAGATCGAGCGCTGGCACAAGTCGCTGAAGAGCGAGTGCATTCGTCCGGGAACGCCGCTGTCGCTGGAAGATGCACGGCGTCGGGTCGAGGGCTACGTGGAGCATTACAACAACCTCCGTCTGAACAGTGCCACCGGCTACATCACACCGAAGGACATGCTCGCTGGCCGCCAGCAGGAGATCCACGCGGAACGCGACCGCAAGTTGGAAGCCGCCAGACAGCAACGACACAGTCACCGCCAGCAAGCTGCGTGAAGAGCGAAGTGGCCAGCCCGCGATGTCTGACAGCCAAGGAAAGCTATGTTGACCCACGGTAGATGAGTGATATGGGGTTTTTTCACCAATCGGAGGGACAACTATCACAGTCGTAGGTAACGTTATCACCCCAATTCTGAGGACGGCTGTCTAGTGTCCTAGCAGCTTGAAGCGGTAGGAATGTCAATGAGCAGACCTGCAATTGCGCGTCCGGGTAGACGACAACCGCTGGAGGTCGATTTTCCCGATTCCCGTATAACGTGGCGACTATCACAAATCGGTTCGGCACAGGAGCATAGACCTTATAGAGATACGGCCAACGCCCAGTAGTCGGCAACGATGCGCTCTCCCTCGACCGAAGCTCGATTTCGGACGCATAGTGAGAAGCCGCCAGAAAATAGTCAGTCTCCGCCTGAGCAAGTCGGCACAAATCGTGCTTGACTGCATCGGGTTCGGCACCGCGACGGGACACGTTGGGTGGTGGCGGACCTGGCAGCCCAAAGAACCACCAGAAGACTAATCCGCACCCAGCAAATGCCAGCAGCACCGCGAGAATGCTTGACTGATATACACGCATACAGATAACGACACCGCATCAGTTCGGTTCGTTCCTACAAGGAGGCTGAAGTAGTCGCTAACAGACCATTACACTCGGATTCGGGTCTGGTCGGTCTGGGTTCTGGCGAAATCACGGGCCAAACGCATGTTGAGAAACGGCAGCTCGTTGCGGAGCTACAATGATCTTGCCGGGCGAAACGGAAGCGGGCACTGCGGGGACGCAACCATGCCGAGGGATATCCCGGTGGGCTCAAGCCGATGAACGGGGGCGTGAGGACTCGTTCTTGCGCCACCCAACCTCCATCGGATCGAAAGACCCCCATGCCTTGAAAATCCCCGCCCGAAGGGCGGAATACTCACTAACGGAGAACGTCGCTTCTCCATTTCACGCTGAGCCAAGACAGAGCAGGCCGATTTTTGAGGGGGATCGACCGGCGCCGTCTGCTCCATTGGCACAAAACTCTGTTCCAAATCTCGGGGATTTGCACGCCGATAATGTGCGATATCACGATTTTGTCAACTGTGTGCCGGGAAGCACGGGGAACGTTCGGATTATGAGTGTGTACCGCATGGGCTGGCAGGACGCGTTCGATTCTTGCAAGCCATTGGTTCATCGCTCAAGTGGATTGGGAAATTCGGCCCTGGTAGACCAGACATCAGATCTGCTGAGGTCTGGGCAGAGTAACTTTAGGAACGTGTCTGGAGCTAACCATACGCCCTCAAAGGGAATTGTTGTCGGTGACCCAGCCCCCGAAAACTGTACCGTTCTAGAATGTTAGTTCTCCCAAAACCGGAAGGGAGGAGACGCGCCATGAAAGGTACACGACACAGCGAAGAGCAGATCATCGCGATCCTGAAGCAAGGAGAGGCAGGATTGGCGACCAGCGAGCTATGCCGGCAGCACGGGATCAGTGAGCAGACTTACTATCGCTGGAAAGCGAAGTACGGTGGGATGGAAAGTGCAGATGTGAAGAAGCTGCGGCAACTGGAAGACGAGAACCGGAAGCTAAAGCACGTAGTGGCCGACCTCACGCTGGATAACCGGGCGCTGAAGGACGTGCTTTCCAAAAACTTCTAGAGCCTGCGGGACTTCGGGCAGCTGTGAGCTATGTGGAGGCGAAGTACGAGATGAGCGAACGGCACGCCTGCAGGCTAGTGGGTTTGGCGCGATCGACGAATCGCTACCGAGCCAAGCGAGAAGCACGCGACGCAGCTCTGCGAGGCCGCTTGAAGGAGCTGGCGGCCCAGCGGATGCGCTTCGGCTATCGCCGGTTGACGGCGATGCTGCTACGAGAAGGCATCACCGCCAATCACAAGCGGGTGTACCGGCTGTATCGCGAGGAAGGATTGGCCATGCGCATTCGGACGCGGCGCCGGATCCGCTGGCAAGGACCGGCGATCACTCCGGCAGCGAACCGTCCCAACGAACGCTGGTCCATAGATTTTCTGAGTGATTGCGTGAGTACGGGGAGAGTGATTCGGATGTTGACCGTGGTGGACGATTGCACACGCGAATGCCCGGCGATTGAAGTCGATACCTCGCTGGGAGGCATGCGGGTGCGTCGTGTGCTGGATCGAATCGCCAGCGAGCGCGGACTGCCGGAAGCGATTGTACTGGACAACGGGCCGGAGTTTCGCGGTCGAGCCTTAGCCGCCTGGAGCGAAGAACGGAAAGTACGACTCGAGTTCATCCAGCCCGGAAAACCAGTCCAGAACGCCTACGCGGAAAGCTTCAACGGCCGGCTACGAGATGAATGCCTCAATGCTAACTGGTTCACGAGTTTAAGCGATGCGCGGCGGAAAATCGAAACTTGGCGGCACGATTACAACCAACACCGCCCGCATAGTGCGTTGCACTATCTGCCACCAGCAGAATTTGCCAAGAAACAAGCGGAGATGACGATATGAGGAAGGCTAGTAAGCGCATGCTGGAGCAGGGGATTCAAACGCCATCCCCTGCTCCAGACCTCATCCCCGCTGAAACCAAAAACCAACCGAGTGAGTTCGCCAGTCAGATCGCTTTGAAGGGCGATCAGACTGGCTCACAAACCGACGAAAAGCTCACTTTGAAAGTGGGTCAAGAAAAACGGACCGTTCAAAATCAACCAAGGACTAGCATTGGGATTGGTACAGCAAACGGGGGCACATCATCGGCGACATCGAATACCATCCGTTCATCGCCGTGTTGCCATTGGGCCAGAAGATCGCTTGCATCGCTTTCAAGATTGGGTTGGTCCGATCCGGCCTCTTCCCCATGGGGGCCATTCGGTTTATGGTACGAGGAAAACAGGACGAGTGCGCACCTCGGTCCGCGGATCACGGATCCTCTGGTACCGATGCACACATCCTTTACACTCTTTCCGCTACAGCTCAGTCTACACCTGCAAGCGCTTGATTCAACCCCACTATATCAGCACCTACAGGTCTTCCGTCCGTTGTCGCATTAGTTAAATACGGACTTGCACCGTTACAAGTTGAAGCCGGGTTATCAACACCCTCACAAAGCTGATAATTGCCCCCGTTACCTCCATCGTAGTTGACGAAACCAATCTGAGAAAGAGTAGAGAAGCTTTGATCCGGCGGCCAGGTATTACTACCATTGACGATAACATTGTCAGACACTGTGTAAGTGTTCCAGCAAGCCTTAAAAATGTTGACGGGAACAGCTAGCTGGTAATCACAATTTTCGTTCTTCCCTGCTCCTGTACTTGAAATTTGGTAGGTACCGACAACCAAAATACTATTAGTTAAGGAAACGTTCGTCATGGGGCTGGGATTGATACTACCGGTTACCAGGAGTATTCGATTCTGCGAGACCGAAGTGAGATGGTTGATAGTTACATCTTGCCAAAACATTCCGGGATGAGCACTCAACCCAAAGACGCCACCCCCTCCTGCATATTCAGCCGCGCTGACATCATCTAGCAGATCGTCATGAATACTGATATTTTCTGCTCCTTGAGCCGTGCCGCCAGCGTCGGAGAGTGCAGATGCTACCGTCAGCCCCGCCCCTGAGTGGCGGATCTCATTGTAGCGGACGGTAACGTCAGCAACGATACACATAGGGCACTTCTTAGCTTGGTTCTTAGGAGTCAATACAATTTGATAACCAACTTGAGAAAATCCCCCCCAAACATTTTCTAATAAATTGCCCTCAAGAAGCACTCGTTGTGCATTCTTGAGTTCAAAGTTGTTTTTCACAATGAAAGGATGGTTGTGGGGTCCTGTCACTAACGGCTTGTTCCCTGGTCGCCAGGTGAGAGGTTTAAAGAAATGGTTACGACGAACCTCAATATCACCCGGCGTAGAGGTCGCTGGTCCTCCACCAAACATAATACCCTCCGACGATCCCTCTAGAAAATTGTCTACTATCTTGTAGGGACCTCCACCCAGGTTGCCTAAACCTCCAAACAGAACATGAGAATCAACACAAATCCCAGTCACCGCCTCGCAATGAATATCATTGGCATAAGAATCAATCAACGCGATATAGGATGAACCAGAATCTAGACCGATTGCAGAACTTGTATCGTTGGTTGCTACACCATGAATCCATACCCGATCAAAGATGATTTGCGTTGCATTATTAGTTCTTACCAAAGAGGCAGTTCTCCCCGCCGTAGGTCGAGTAATTTCCAATCCAATAAAGCGGTAGTACTTAGCGTTAGGAGAAAAAACAAACACTGCCGGAGCATGTTTCACGATGTTGATAAGAACCTGTGCCGTTACAATGTTAGTAGATGGACAAGCATAAGGGGGCCGACCGGGAAGAGATTCTACCCCGGAATAACATGGAGTCAGTCGTGATCCTTCGGGGGGTAAACTGCTATCCGGAGCGCTCGTACGTATGGTAATCCAGTGATTGCTATCGCACGGGAGGGCGGGTAAGACAAAGCCTGCAGGAGAACTCATAAAAGAAGCTTTCGCTGGTAATTCGATTGTATCTCCACACTGTGCGTTGTTGATTGCAGCTTGAAGATTGCGGCCCGCAACCAGTGGATCGCTATTCGCAAGGACTGTAATCACATTACCAGGAGAAGGCGTGGCCGCCAGCGCCGTATAGAAGCAGGCGGTTGGGAGGGTGGCCCAACCATCCGTAGCGCCAAAATTGGGAATGTTGTTTGGTTCGCAATAACGATTGTCTGGTCCCGGTGAAGAGGTTGTGTTCACCTTGGAGGTCTCACTCGTTGTATGGGGATCGCTTACAAGGGCCGAGGGGAGCTGCTCTGCACTACCGCAGGTGGATAAGGAGAGTACGAAAGTAAAGAGTATGAGAGAGTGAAGAAGGCTTTTTTCAACTGTACTCATTTTATAGTTCTCCGTTAGATGCATTCGCTGCATCTTGCTCGGTACTGGGTTTACCATTCTTGGGGACGAGGAATTCTACACCGGTAATTTCTTGGCCCTTAAATGGGAAGTACATGCCTTCCCTGCCCGGGGCATCTCGATCGCATCAAGGTTGCCGAGAGCTTGTATCGACAGACCTGTCTTGCCGTCGCGGCTGGCCACGAACACCCTCCGAGTCCGATCCGGCGGGCCCGTCGTCCCTTGCGATGCCTGGGCGCAGAGTGTGTGCTCTCCGGAGCAAGCACGGTGGCCCGCACCTCCGTCGCAGCGGCTCCAGCCGAGACCAGAGGACCGCTGCTGCAACTGCGACCACGAGCGAGGCGATGATTGCGGCAGCTATTAGCTCTTGCGCCTTGCCTGTGCGGGCAACTGCCGCCAAGCCCTGCTTGCGATCCCATAGTTGCTACCCAGGCCAGTTGCAACCGCGAATCAGGAGCGATTAGGAAGAGGTGTCTTGGATCTTTTGCGAGGCAGACTCGCCCTGCGTGCTCGAGCGCAGCTGGTACAGCCTGCTGGAGGGCGCTCACCGGCGACGGACACGAAGCTCGAAGGAAATAGAGCTGCCGCCCGAGATGGCCAGCGACCTCGATCGGCTCGCCCCTTCGAGCGAGGGCTTGCTCTGT
>DASPTQ010000224.1:0-30707 GCA_035623335.1 Terriglobales bacterium | reverse complement strand
ATTCGGGACCTGGCCCAACTGCAAGTAAGTATCACCGTTGCCGGGCTGGACAGGCACTTTGCCACTTGGCTCGGTTCCTATCGACGCCGCGCGGGCAAGAACCCGGCGGAAGCGGACATGGGGATAGAGTCGCTACCTTCTACCAGGCGCCCGCTAGTCCGATCAAAGCTAAAGAGGTGCACACGAAGATCGCTAGCGAGCCATGCGTAAACCAGCGTTCCGTCTGGGCTGAAAGCGAATCCAGGAGTCTCTGCGGAAAAGGGAAGAAAGCTCCCTGTATCGGTGAGCGCATGTTTAGACAGGTTGATGCTGGCCACTCGGATCTGCTGCGACTCCGGATCGGTAAGAAACAAATACGTCCCGGACGGGTCGAGCTGTACATCGCTTGCCCTTCCACACGCACTCAGCATGGCGCCGCTGCATTGAATCAGCGGTCGAGGTGGCGCAGGCTCGTTGGGCAAGACGTTTACATAACGTGGCTGCGGACAGTCCAGTTCATTGCGATAATCGATGATCAGCGTCCTGCCTAAGAACACCGAATCTTCCATGGGGGGACGAAACAGGAGGACGTCAGCCGCCAACGTGCCATCGTGTTCGTTCACCTTACGCTTCCAATACACTGGACCGCTTCCATCGTCGGATTGGAGGTAAAGTTCGGTACCATCGGGGCTCAACCCGTACAGCATCGTTGGCATCAACGAGGGTCCGTATTCTCCCTGGACTTGGTGGCCGTGCTCGAGCATTCCCGAAGGCTGGACGTTAAACAATAAGATTCGAGTGGTATACATTTCGTCGGAACTGGTCATTTCGAGCGCATAGACCATTTCGCCGCTTGGATGAACATTCAGTTGCGAAAGGGATGAGACATTTAGAGTTTGGACAGCGGGAAGCTGCGGGATTCCTGACACGCCGGTTGCGTAGGTTGATAGATGTTCCTGCTGTGCCTCATCCGACCAGAGGAGGTACAGAAAGTGGTCGTCGGGAGAGGCAACGAATTGCCCAAGGACGGATGAAGTCGGTAGCAGAGTGACGGCACCACCCGCGATGACGGGCTCTAAATCCCTCGTATCAATCGTGTAGGTAGTGATCTCCCCGTTGTCCACAACGTATAGGATCTCCTTAGCTCCAGCCGGCGTCGGAGCCGGCAACGGAGAGTCCGTTCCGTCCTGACCTAGCCCTTGACAGCCAATCGACCATACCAATGCAAAGGCCACGAAGCCGATCGTGAGGCAGCGAGACCGCATACCGCGAAGACCATACCCAAGATTGTCCGTACAGGTCGTGGGCGCGGCAGTGACATGGGTCGCAGATCCATGTGATCGCTCGGGCTTCTAATTAATCAGGCCAGTGGTGTGAATACCGCAGTCTTGATCCTGGGAATGGGTTCGTAGGGGCGGCGAAAACGTCGAGGAGATATGCCGTGTCCTAGCCATCAGGTACGATCTCAGTGTCGGTAGGCGGTCCACATGTCGTCGATAAAAGTGTACTGCGGGAATTCCCCCTGCAGCCAATATCGGGTTTGCCTCTGCCGCTCCCAGTTGGCGCTGTAGTCGAAGCCAGTTTGTGCTTTGATCTCGGCGACCGCTTGGGTGTCATCTTCGGTCATCCAGCGATCGACGTAGTCGAAGAACGCGGGATAGTTCCAAACGGCTTCGGCCTGGAGGATATGAATCGCCAGCGCTTCACCCACCCAGGAAACGGATGTGCAGCACCTGCGGTAGGCTTCGCCGAGTTGTTCATTGCCGTTGAGGAGCGGCCAGCTCGACGGCTGTAGTTGCTCATAGGGGCCGTACAAGCCGGCACTTACCGGCGTACCATCTGTCTCGACGCCGTAGTGACCGCCATAAATCACAGCGGCTCCCTGCCAAGCCTGTTGATAGCCGCCGGGAATCTTGTCTATGTATACGGTCTGCATGTCCTCGCCGAATTTGTTCGGGTAAGTGGTGGATAGGTTCTCCATGCCGTCGTTGTTCAACAGGATACCGGCAAGAATGATCGGCAGTTTTCTGCCGCTGCGATGGCCGCCGAACGCCGGCCATCCATAGCCGGCCTGCAAGCAACCGTAGAGATCGATGCCGTACTGTACAAAGTAGTTCGTAAGGTTGACCTTTTGGGAGTCGGGAAAATTGAGCATCAGGAGTAAGGCTGCATAGGAGTCGGCGAAAGCAACGTGCTGGCCGTAGCTCGGCATGTACTCAGCTGGCGCATCGAAGAGGAACGGGTTGGTGTCGATCCAAGGCCGACGATAGAGGTCTTCGAATTGGGAGAGCGTCGGGGTTTCGGAGGGATTGGGGGGTGCAAGGGATGACAGCAGATTTCTTTGCAACGAATTGGCGTGATACATGGTTTGCTTCCTGTCGCAGTAGGAGGGCCGAAAGGCATCGTCGGAAGGCGCCGTCGCAAGCACGGTGAGGATCGAAACTGAGGCCACGGGACTTGCGCTCATGTCGGTAGCCCGCATCACCTCCGGAACGGAGTGAATCTTCGGCAGGCTGATGGAAGAGACGAGCGCATCCCCGGGCTTCAGATGGATTGGGGGATACGATCGCAGCGTCGCATCAAACCACCAGGACTCGTCGGTGCCGTCATTCAGGCGCGAATCAAACCCGCTCTTGGCGTTTGCCGTCGGCAAATTAAGGACGGACCCGTTCTCGTATGGTGCGGAGGTGGTGGGGGCAGGGTCAATGGCGGTGACCGTGACCGGACCTACAACGTAGTAATCACCATTCACGAATTGCCCCACCGGAACAGGCTGAGTAAAGGTCCAAGTAATGCCGTCTTTGGCGATGGAAGATGCCGTTCCCCGAGGAGCAGAGCTCGAATCCGTAGTCGAACCACCTGAACCGCCACAGCCGGTTAAGCCCACACTCGCCAGAAGTGCAAACTGGAGAAGTGCCATTCTTGGATTGTGCATGGTCGTCTCTGGAATGCAGTTTGTGTCTTGATCAGCATGGAGCGCTTTCAGAGACAGCACCAAGTGTCGAAGGTGCTGGCTGGGCGGGCGATACACGTAGGTACGGTCCTATCTTTTAGGACACCTCTTGGCGGTGTACGGTATCACGTACCCGGGACTACCAGGCTGACCGTGGCAGGCTAAAACGTTCTGGGTGAACAGCTTGCCAATCCAGAAGGAATCCGCGATTGTTCGGCTGAGCGAGATGAATTTGGGAATGTAGGCTTCTGCGAAATTACACCATTTCGGCCTAGAACTTTGTGTGATAGCGGCCATCTACAGCCACCCCGCCAAGTTCATCGCCCGTGACCCGGACCGACCAGCGCGGGTTGAACTGATACTCCCCTTGCAACTGCTCGCTCCCCGGTTCACTGACGTCCGTCGAAAAGGTGAACAAGAAATTCTTGGTGACGCGTTGCTGTAAGGCGATGCGTGCGCTCGGATTGGCGCCCAGCAACGGGTTGATGGTCAAACTCGAAATCCCGGCCAGCCTCTCGATACCGCCGCTGATCTGGCTGGTGGCCCGGTTCGCCAGGAGGGCGTCGGTGGGGGTACCGGCAGCGGCGGCTTCGGTAGTGGTCTGTCCGCTTAGCAGAAGACTAATGATATCGGCAGATGACAAGGGAGGATCGGACATGTAACTGGTCGTAAGCTTGTCGATTGGCCCGGTTACAGTAATGGTCAAGTGGTACTGCTCTACCGTAGTCGTGGCCTGGGCATTCAGCACGGGCCGGGTTTGATTCGGATTATCAAAACTGATCATGCCCCGCTCCAGACTGAATCGGTTACCCCGAAAGAACAACTCGCCCGCGGTCAGGTCGGTCCTGCCAACTAGGACAGGATTCGCAAGGGTCCCAATCACTTGCAGATTGGCCACGCCTTCCATACTAAGCTGGCTGCTCGTAGCGGAGAGGCTTTGTCTCGATTGCACCGCGACGTGGAGCTTTACCCTGTCGGCAAAGCTCTCCCCGGATGAAGCCAGCGATGTTCCGTTGAATTGGCTCGAGAAATTGGTGAGGTCGAAGTCGGGTGTGAAGTTTAGGCTGGTAATCAACACCCGCCCACCGAGCATCGCGGAATTCGTGGTCCCAGTGAAGGTTAGATTGCTATCGAGTAAGGTACGAATCCCTGCCGGATAAAGCAAGCGGACCGCTTTATCCTGGAGAACCAGGTTGAACTGCAGACTGGGCCGATACGCGATCGACCCGCCAACCGAAATCTGGCCGCCGCCCATTTGGCCGGTAAGATCGCGGATCTGCAGTTTGTCCATGGTCACGTCTAACGTTCCATTGAGGCTCGTCAAGCCTAGTGGGGTCATACCGCTCGAAAGCGCAACATCTTGAATCCGTATCTGCCCTTGCATGTTGGGGTTCTGAAGGTTTCCACTGCTGTGTACATCCAGTGCTAGCGTACCCGTGCCTCTCACATCTGGGGAGAACATGCTCAGCAGGCGGAGATTGACCGACCCCTGAACGTTGACGCTCATTGTCCCTTTGCCTTCGAGAGGGATGCGCCCCTGAACGCGCAGGGAAGTATCGGTGCCGCGAATTTCTCCTGGCTGAAGCACAAGCACGGAATTTGCGTATTCGGCACGGAGCGGTTCCGCATTCTCGATTTGCATGCCCTGATAACTTGCGGTCAGCAGGGGAATCGTCACCTGGATTGCCATATGAGATCGGTCTTTGAGCGGCCCTTTGAAAGATGCATGCAGCTCCGTCGCCCCTTCGAATCCCTCGGGGACGCTTGGCTCGTAGGTTGCCAGCAGCGGCTGGAGCGGGATCTTCGTGGTATCGAGGCTGGCTTCGGTGTAGTATCCGCCCCTGAGCTCGATCGTTCCGTGGGCCTGGAGGTGGGCCTGGGCAACGTCGGAACCGAGAGTGAAGTCAGCGTGTTGATGGGCCACATTCATGTGAGCCTGGATGTTGCTAATGGGGGCTTGCCGCGAGTCGAGCCGAGGTATCTCTATCGTCGCGCTCAGCTGCGGATCGTCCAGCGTTCCCGCCCCACTGGCCGATGCCGCTAGGGTTCCCTTCAGTGGCAGGCTCTTGACTTGCACGGTGTGCAGCTTTTCGAGCAGGATGCCGGGGGCGTTCAATTGCAGTTGGTACGCCTTGGTTCTGGGGACATAGTTTAGACCTGCCGTCACCGAACCCGCCGGCAAATGAAGGCTGAGCTTCGCGTCGACCGCATTCCCTGTCGCCTGGAACTGGATACCCAGATTCTGGATGGGTTCGTCGTAGGCCGTGGCTTTCACAACTTCGATCGAGCCGTGTCCGGACGGATTCAATTGCGAGCCTTGAAAAATCAGGTCGGCCGATAGGTTGCCAACAATGGGGTACTGCCGGTCGGCCAGGTGTTCGAGATCGGCGAGCGATATCCGTCTCGCCGTCAAGTTCGCAGTCATGGGACTGGAAGGACTATAGGTCCAATTCTTTAGGCCGACCTGGGCACCGAAATAAAGGACGCCTTGGCGGGCGCTGATCAACGAGCCGTTCTGAATTGCCAACTGAGAACGATTGGCTTCGAATGCCAGTTGTGCACTCGACCACTGGCTGGCTTGGACCTCAAGATTCTGCACGTTGAGCTGTCCGCGGATCGCTGGTTGCTCGAGCGTGCCCTGAACGACGGCCTGTAGTCTCGCTGATCCAGAGACTGCCGGCAGCGGCGGTGCCGATCCGGCAAACTCCTTCCTCCAGGATGCAACCAGCTGCATAAGTCGATTGAGATCGCCGACTACCGCTTGCAGTCTTAGATTGGAATGTTTACTGAGTTGCCCATCTGCCACCACCGAGGTTGAAGGAATTTCGAACCTGGTTTGTCGCAATTCGAGGATGCTGCGCGAGCCGTCGTACTCGAGGTGCGCCCTCCCATCGGTGGGGGTAGAGGAGGCTGGATTGGCGGCCTGGTCCCACATGATGCCATGCATGGCGAGTTCGGAAACCAAGCGGATGGTCTTCACGCTGCCCGCCCAGGATGCATCCACCTTGCCGTCCAGATCTCCGGTTAACGGAATATGGCGCACAGCAGCCCGCTTTATCGACTGCCTCGCCGCTTCGAGTGAAATACGCTCGAAGGATGCGTGTACCTTCGTGACGGCAGTCGCCTCCAGATGCTCAATCCGGGCATCGCCAGTCAGTCGCCCGTTCAGCAGGTCTGCTGCGAAGCTAGGGGCGATGAGATTGCCGTCGGCTAAGTGGTACTGGCTCTTCAGTCGACGAAGTCCGATCCGTCCGGCAGGGGACGCGATTTCGAGTAAGCCGCTGTCGAGGGTGCCGTCGAGCAGGATAGCTTTGAGCAGCGGCTGGTTGGACGCACTAGCGTATTGACACTTTCCGACCAGCCGCACGTCTCCCGTTGGAATTGCCCCAGGAGACAGTGCCGCGAAATCTTGCGTATGCACCAAGATGTCGTAGCCCGCGTTAAACTCCGGATTGTTATAGTTGCGAATTTCCCCCTGCACCGAAAGACGCGAAGAGCCGACGGTGTATACCAGCGGATGCAAAGCAATGCCCGACGGAGTCGCGCTGAACTGAACCTCCAGCTTATGGGGGAGAGGAGAATAATTCGCATATTGCAGCCGACCGTCGCGGTAGGAGACCGACCCGCTGTAGCGCGTTGCCGCGGGATCGAAACGAACGCTGGTTCGGAGATCGTAGAACTCTGCGCGGAACCCCCTTGCATTGTCGTTGTAGTAGAAATCGCCATCGCTCAGGAGGGCGTGGGCGACAGCCAAGTCCCACACATTGATGCTGGTGGTGCTGCTGGTATTCTCAGGTGGGATCGGGATATTGGTTTTTCCGTCCCGATCCACCCGTAAACTCGCGACGGGATGATGAACCAGGAGTTCGGTCAACTGAAGCTTACGACGCAACAACCCGCGTGTGCTGACGCCGACGGTCAACTTCTCGGCTTGGAGCAATGGTCTCTGTTCCGCACCTTCGGTTCCGTGGAGAGTGATTCCATAGAGGTTCACAACCATAGGGGAGAAATGAAACTCCCAGTTCTCGATCTCGAGCTTGCCGCCTGTTGTCCTTTGGACTTGCTCTATGATGTTCGCCAGCACGTACTGATGAAATTGCGGTGTCTTGAGAACGATGTAGCTCGCGACAACGGCCAGCAAGACGAGGATCGCGACCACTGTCCCCACCCATCGGATAACCTGCTTTTGCCTCATGACTATCCCTTAGAACATCTGACCGACCGTGATGAAATATTGCGTTGCCTTGAGGCCCGGCACGGGGCTTAAATTGCGGCCCACATCAATGCGAACCGGTCCGATGGGAGTAGCATAGCGCAGTCCGAGCCCGAGCGTGTTGCTGTAATTGTCCACGAACTGTTTGAAATTGATGGCCGCGTAGACATTCCCGCCGTCATAAAAGACTACTCCGCCTAGCGCCTTCACAATCTTGAGGGGAAACCGCAGCTCACTGTTCAAAATAAACAGCTGGCGTCCACCCGTCGGGACGGTGACGGGCACGCACCCGGTGGTGCCGCTGAGCACATTGCAGAACGGCACGATGCGTTGCGGCCCGGCTTGATCAATGGAGAATCCACGCAACGTAGTCTGGCCCCCGGCAAAAAACAACTGGCTGGTGGGCACGAAGCTCCCCGAGAAGGGTGCAGCCAAACCCAAACGAAAGTTGTTGGCCCACACCATTCCGTGGGCCGGTTTATAGAAGCTGAATTGTCCAAAAAATCGCGTGAAGTTGGCGCTGGAACCGAAGGCCGTGGGCGTGATGCCGAAGTTCACCGTTGTGAAGGTTCCCCTGTGCGCATCGAGTGGATGGTCGCGAGTATCTCGAATCAGGCTTCCTGAGACACTCGACAGCTTAACGTTGCGGTCCTGAGGTAGGACAAGTTCGGGAACCAACAAGTCCGACAGTGTCGTGTGGTTAAAATTGTACCGCAACTGAACCCGGGTATTGGTTTTCTTCTTGAGGAGTCGCTCCAATTGAAATGTTCCGTCTTCCAATTGGGCGGTATAAAGGGGATTTTCCGAGGTGCGTTCGAAGGAAAAGGAAGTCAGCGAGCTCCACTTGGGGAGGAGAAACCTCGGCTTGGAGTAGGAAGCGGCCGCCCGCTGGTCGAGCTGCGAACCCAACAGCGAAACGTTCAGGGTTTCCGCCAGCCCGCGCATGTTTCGACGAGTAAGGTCGAGAGAACCGCGGGGGCTCGCAAATGTTCCCTCACTCGACTCAACATGGTGATTGCCAATGTTCACGGGTGGCAGCCCAGGGACGGGAACGCTGCCGGCGGGGACGTTGCCGCCGCGCTGCGAGACTTCGAAGCCGAATCCATAGGCGATGTCAGTCCGCTTGGCTTCATGAACCTTCACTAGCGCCTCTTCATCGCTCTGGTCGGTGATTGGTTTTCTTGGGCCGACGCTGGCCCAATCAAAAATCTGCAGATTGTAGAGCTGAGCCTGGGACTGGAGAAGTTTCTCCTGGCTGAGCGGCTGTTCGCTGGCTAGGGTCGCGGTCCTTTCGAGCAGTGACATGCGCGTGCGTTTCTGGCCCAGGTACACGACGCGGTTGATCCGGACCAGCTGGTTCTCGATGATGTTGTAGGTGATGTCGACTTTATGTTTTTCTTCCCCATGGTGCCGTACGACCGCCTTCACTTCCGAGTTCAGATATCCGCGGTCCAGGTAAATTGCGGAGATCCGGTTGCGGTCGGTAGCCAGTTTGCCAGGAGAAAATGGTGCGCCCGGGCGAAGTTGGAATCCCTGCGCCCCAGTAAGTTGATTTTGCGGGATGTTTTGGTTGCCTTTGACCTCGACCTGATCGATCAGGGTCTGCTCGCCTTCGGTAATATGGAAGACAACATCGATCTTCGAATCATGGGCGATGCTCTTCGCCGTAATCGCGACCTGCTCGTACCCCGCGTCACGATAGAGGATCTCGATATTGTTCACGCTGGTTTGGACGAGTTTGTCACTGTAGGCGCCGTGGCCCAGGATGGGGCGAGCCTTGTGAACCGGAATGTTAGCCGCCAGATCTCCGCTCGAAATGTGTTGATTGCCCTGGAAAATAATCCGGTCGACTTTTTTTTTCTTTCCCTTATCGATTTGATAGGTGAGCAGAATTTGCTCCGGCTGGCGCTGGAGATCGGTGTTGACTTGGACGTCGAAGTATCCCTTCTTTTGAAAATAATCGACCAGACGTTGCTGGCCATCGTTGATAAGATCCGGATCGATCGATCCCTCCGAATAAATGGGAAGGAGCTGCTCGGCTTGTCTCCCGGATAAGAAGGGCAGCACCGTGAGCTTGGCCCCGCTGATCTTGATCTTCACCACTGGCCCCAGCTCAACGTTGTAAGAGATATCGACCTGGTTGGTGTCCGGATTGTAGCGGGGTGGGTTGCGCTTGACTTTGCTGGCCAGATAGGACTGCTTGCGAAGAGCCCGCTTAATGAGCTTGGTGGCGTCGTCGACACGCGAAGAGCTATAGGTCTTCCCGCGCTTGAGGAGGCCTCCGCTTAACCTCGCCCGCAGTGACTGCACGGAACGCAACAGCCGGGCGGTTTCCTCTCCTGCCCCCTCAATCTTGACCTCACCGATGCGCGCCCGCGGCCCAAACGTGACGTGAAAGGTGATATTGGCCAGCTGGTTGAGGTCATCGAGCTGAGTCTCAGTTTGTACCTGCGCCTGAAAATAGCCGTCCGTTCGGAACAGGCGCCGTAAGTTGGCTTCGGCCTCCGGAATTCGCGCTTTGTCATAGGGTTCTTGATCAGCGAGATTGGCTGCCTGCAGGAGGCGAATATAGCTGAAGCGTTTTGCCGCTTCTGGGAAGTCTACGATTCCAATGTAATACGCCGGTTCGAGGATAAAACTGAGACGCAAGCCGTCCGGTCTGGGATTTACGTTGAGGGTGACGCTTTCGAACCTCTTTGTTTCTCGTAGAGCGGTAACACTGGCTTCGACATCCTTCGCAGAATAGGGTTGTCCGGTCTTTTGTAGCACCAGCGCTTGCAAGGACTCGGTGTCATCGTGTGGGTTGGCAACCAAGTCGATCGCCGTTACGGTTTCCCCCTCGTAGGCGGCCTGCAGTTCTTGGTAGGACTCTTGCGCATGTACGGTTGCCGCCATGGCCAAACACAAGAAAAAACCCAAAATATGAAGAGGGATAGTTCGAACTCGTTCTAGGCAAGAGACTTCCTCCGCCCGCCAGTACAAGCCCGGAGCGGGTGGTCCGCTCAAGAGGCGCATGCTCTTGCCTTGGTGCGAGATGCTCATTCGATCCGGCGACCCCAAGATGCGATTCTACGGCATAGATCGCAGACCCACCTGACCGCATTCACTTTGCGAGATCGCTCTACAGCGAATCGAGACCGTGATTACAGCCTCAGCCTGATGGTCAGACACAAGCCCGGGCGTTAGGCTCGTTCTGGGTTCGACCAGTTCGCCAACCACAAGGAGGCTACATGCTCTACTGGGCATTGATGTTCTTGATTATCGCGATCATCGCCGGGATTTTTGGGTTCACCGGCATCGCAGTGGCAGCCGCCGGGATCGCAAAACTATTGTTCATCATCTTCCTGGTGCTGTTTGTGATTGCACTGGCTTCTCATCTAGGACGCAGGGGTAGCAGCTCCGGAGTCTAGGTCTCCGACTTTGCTGGACTGGTTCCTTCGAAGTGCCCTAAGCCGACCTGACGGCCTTTAGGCTTGTGGGTTTGATCGGCCGGGAGTAACTGTGCTTCGACTCACGGCAGCGGATCTTCCGTGGCCAGAGGACGCAGTTGTGGCGAGAGAGCGAATTCCTTAGAGATGAGTTGCGAGCAGGGGTGAAAAGCGTGGAATCGCGGAAAGCTCACCTTGGCCGATGGATTTCGGATCCCATTGGTCGGTGGCATCTCTCCTTCGCGAGTTGTGCGGCACAGGTGAGGTCGCCGGCCGGGAGCGGCCAACTTCCCCCCGTTTCGTCTGCGCCTGAGACTCGGGCTTCGCACGTCGCAACAGCTCCCGGATTCGCAGCTTGGCTTTGTGCAGCTGCGATTTTGAGTTGCCCACGGAGCAATCCAGAAACTCTGCGATTTCCTGGTGCTCATAGCCTTCCACTTCATGAAGGAGAAAGATCGTGCGATAACCATCCGGCAGTTCCTGAATGGCGCGGGCGAGGGCGATGCGGTCGATCGAGCCCGTGAGGCGATCGTCGATCCTTCCGTATTCGCGCGGTGCCAATCTGGCGTTCTGGCTGCAGGGCTCGTCGAGCGAAATCTGGCGGAGAGCTCTTTTGCGGAAGCTCATCAGGACGGTGTTGACGGCGATGCGATACAGCCAGGTGGAAAGAGCTGAATCTCCACGGAAGGTAGAGAGTTTGCGAAACACCTGCATGAAAGCGTCTTGCGTCAGATCTTCGGCTTCCGCCGTATTGTTGGTCATGCGCAGGCAAACCGAATAGACTCGGGCCTTGTGGGCATGGAATATGGAAGAGAATGCGTCGGCATCACCCTGCTGGGCCCGCCGTACTGATTCACGATCTGAATGGAAGCGTAAGGGGGAAACGTTCTCGCGGCTCACTGGCATCTCCTTTCACAAATAAGCAGCGGTTTGTTCGTGCACCATGAGCGTAGTATCGCGGTCGGACGACCAACCATCCGGTGCACGCTGTAGGCGACTCAATTCCTTGCTGTATCGAATGGACTTCAGAGAAGACAGGGGACAGTATCCACAGCGAAATTCTTACACAGCTGAGCTGCGGACCGAGCTTAAGGTCTTAAAACCAACGATTTTCTTTGTCTTCCCTCCGTCCGGCTTCGCGCGAGTTGCGACTCATGACGGGGTTCAAGGTCACGACCGAGTTGCGGATGGCTACGGAAAATCCTGAGGTAAATTACAGAGTTGGCCGGATTGTTCGATACCCGCCTCCGACCTAAGCTCGGGACCATGCACGTTGCCCGCAAGATACCTTCCTTCTGAGCAGGTGCCGCGTCCGTATTAGGAGCGGCTCCTGCTTCTTGCCACTCTCCGCCTTGCCATCACAATAGTTTGGTCAGCTTTCTCCCCTCACCGATGAAGAGCGAGCTTCAGCGTCGATGAATTGCTGAGAAGCTGGGTTAATGCGAACGCTCAGAAGGAATGAACGTTAGGTTAGCAGACCACTCGACCTGAACCGGCAAAGCGTCGTTTCGGATGACAGCCCCGCCTAGTTCTGGTTTCCACCTCCGTGGGTTTGGCGGCAGACTTTGCAAAAGGTCGGTGGCTCTGTGTTGTCCACATGGTGGCGCACCGGTTTTAGGGTTTTAAGATAGGCAAACATCGCGACAATGTCCTCGTCCGTCATTCCGCGGTAGGTGTGCCAAGGCATGATCTGGTTGAGCTTCCGTGCCCCGACAAACCCCGTGCGCATTGCCTCGGTGAACATGGCTCCGTCGTAGTAAGAAATCCCCGATGGGTCGGGGGTGATGTTGGCGCTGGCCATGCGGCCCCACGGTCCATCAAGAATCAACCCGCCGCCGAAGTCCATGCCCGGCAGCGGTTGCCCGTGGGCGTCCTGCGGCGTGTGGCAGTCCGTGCATCCGGCGATCGTCACCAAGTATTTCCCGCGCTTCTCAGTAGTCGAAACATCGGGTTCAGGCACTGCTGCGTCCAACGGCTCGGGAACGTTGCGGATCAGGTACTTCACCGGAAAAATCAGCTCCGTCGTCGGTTGCTGCTTGTGCACGGGTGGCAGCGACCGTAGGTATACGATGACCGACGCTAGGTCTTCGTCGGACAGGTGGCGGAAATCCAAGTACGGCATAAACGGAAACAACGCCCGGCCATCGTGGCCAACACCCTCGCGGATGGCGCGTGCCAGTTGATCGTCGCTCCAACTCCCCGCGCCCGTTTCGGTATCCGGAGTGATATTCGGCGCATATACCTTTCCGGGGAAACCTTTGAGCACACTCATGTCCTGGCCCGCGCCGAGCGTCTTGGGCAGCATGGGCGCGTCGTGCGCTGTCCAGTCGTGTTCTGCGTGGCATCCCATGCAATCACTCACATTCCGAACCAGGTACTCACCGCGGGCTAGGCGTTCCGGCGTCGACGGAAACTTCCGTGCCGTGAGCGGGCGCGCCCTCGGTCCGATGAACGGGTGCCATCCGACGGTAAGCGTGATTCCCGCCGCCAGAACGAGCACCAGCACGGCCAACACCAACCCCAGCGTCTTTCCGAGTCTGTTCATCCTGGAAACCTCCTGCGGGCGGAGCGGACGTCACACACTAGGTGTGCTGGCAGCATGCCCAGGGAGTGCCACTTCGGGGCACGAACATAATGGCCGCCAAGCAAGCGCGGTCGACCGCCTTGTGGCTTGGGAGGCAACATGGGTAGAAGCGGCTCAATCAAAACCGACAGCGTATCAGGAACCAATACGGCAGCCATTGGAAGTCAAGTCTCTGAGCGTATTCGAAATGTCGGGATACTGCCAGGACACCAACGGGAGAGTTTTTGTTACAGCCGCTAAGAAGTGGAAGTCTGGCGAGCGATTCTCAGGAACATTGCATGAGTGGAACCGCTGCTCTGCGAGCCAGACAGCAACGGGGAGCTACCCTGCCGGCAAAACCCACTCTAGCAAACGAGCCGCTTCGATCGAGCTGTCCTACTGCGAAGTTTCTATCCCTGCTTGCACCACGTGCACAATGTTGTTGCGCACCGCGTACAGTACCAGATCACTGACCGAGTGGAGTTGCAATTTGCGCATGATATTGGAGCGATGTGTTTCCGCGGTCTTAACGCTTAAACCCAAAACAACCGCGACTTCCTTGGTGCTCTTTCCCTCGGCCAATAGTTGAACGATCTCGCGTTCCCGCGGAGTGAGGCGGTTGCGTCCGACCGTTGCCGGAGCCGGGCCGGTTCCGCTCCTGAGGTAGCCCTCAAGCACCATGGCCGCGACTTTCGAGGTGAAGTAGGTCTTGTCACGCCGCAGGGCTTCGACGGCGGCCACCAGATCACGGGCGGCATCGGACTTCAAGAGAAATCCCCGCGCTCCCGCATTCAATACATCCCGCACGACCTGGTCGGAATCATGCAACGTTAGGATCAACACCTTGGCTTGCGAATTCAACTTCAGGATTTGGCGGGTCGCCTCCAATCCGTTCAGACTGGGCATGCCGATGTCGAGAATGACCACGTCGGGTTTCAATTCTCGGGTCTTTTCCACCGCCTCACGGCCATCCCCGGCCTCGCCACACACCTCCCAGTTCGGTTGCTGCTGCAACAACGCCACCAATCCCTTACGCACGACCTCATGGTCGTCGGCTACCAAGATTCGAAAAGCAGCCACAGAACACCTCCGGAAGAACTAGGTGGTCGCAAAATCCTGATGCACGCGAAGATATACCATACCGCACCCGAGTGGTGACCGCCACTAGCAAAACATGATAGAAATCAAACTCGGACTTGCACCGCAGTTGCCAAAAGGAAATGCCGCAAATTCAATCCGTAGCCACTGGTGAGGATGTAATTCTTACTCCCGCCTTCCTTCGCTTCCCACTCAGCAGTTGTTAGCTTCCCCCAAATGCACGCCGGAAAGCGGCAAGTCACTGAGTTCTGCCGAGTCAATCTCGATGGGCTGGATCTTTAGCCCGCTTGCGGGATCAAGAACCAGGCGGAAACTGGTTGCGCAACGCAGACATAACCAGAATTGAGCGGTTTGTGTGCTCGGTCTTTCGTCGAATGGTCCGCCACTCTCATCGCTGGCCGAGATGGAAATTGATACTACTTCAAACTGAAACAGACGCCCTTCGGCGAAGGAATGCAATGGAACGCCACAGTTCGGATTGACGCAATGAGCCAGCATTGTCAGTCTCTAACCCCGGGACCTCGGCCGAGACCTTACCGTCTTTGCCAACACCTGCCAATACAGTATGTACTGTATCCGCTTCGGGATGGTAGCGTCCTCATCAACGCAAGCACTCAAGGTGTCGCAGCCGACGACCAGTCACATTCGTTTGGATGCATCCAACTACGAGAACGCATCTAGAATGACGTAACGGTAATAGACGACGAGACAGGCAGCTCTTCGGGCGCCATCCGGGCTGATTCCTGAAGGTCTGTGGTGGATATTGGCCGGCTGCAAGAGCCCCTGGCTGTGGAAAAAGGCGACTCCGGATGGCTTTGGGCGAGGATTAGCGGGCGAAACCCTAGGCTACGAACGCCTAGCGCCCGCACGGCGTAGGGACCAATTGACCTTTTGTCCTCGACAAGATGGTTGTCGCGCAAGATCCTTAGGACGCCGGTCTAGTGGGACTGGCCACCCGAATGCGCCAAACGCTATCATCAACCCGCATGCCCAAGACCGTCCTCATGTGCCCGCCTAGCTTCTTCGATGTCCGCGAGCCGAAGAATCCCTATATGGGTCTCCCCATCGACCGCGTCCGAGCGCAGCAGCAGTGGGACAACCTGCGCCGCTCGTTAGAAGATGCGGGCCTCAAGGTCGAGCTGATTGATCCTGTTCAAGATCTGGACGACATGGTGTTTGCCGCCAACCCGATTTTTGTCGGCCAAGACCCGAGGCAGGGCCCATTCGTGGTTCCCAGCCGCATGCGCTATGCTTCGCGCCAGCGCGAGGTGGCCTACTACGTGGAATGGTTTCGCCGGCGCGCCTACCGCGTCATCGCATTGGACCTGGACGGCGAATATCTCGAGGGACACGGCGATCTGCTTTGGCATCCCGACGGCTCTCGCATCTGGGCAGGCTATGGCTTCCGTTCCACGCAGGGGGGTGTCGAGAGATTTAAGGCGGTGATGGACCCGTTAGGTTTCCCCGTCACTCCGGTCGAGCTGGTCGATTCATACTGCTATCACCTCGATACTTGTCTTTGTCCGCTGAGTAACCAATCGGCACTGATCTACCCGGGAGCGTTCTCACCCGCCTCCTTGGAGGTGGTTCGTGCAGGCTTTCCACGCGTCCATGTGCTTAGCCGCGACGAAGCAGTCCAGTTCATGGGTAACGGCATTGCCGTCCTGGGACGCTTCATCACTCCGCACCTGAGTGGCAATCTTTCCCGGATTCTTTCCCAGGAGGGTTTAACCCCGGTCGTGCTCGATACCTCCGAGTTCGAAAAGTCCGGCGGAAGCGTCTTCTGTATGAAAGCCTTCCTTGACTAAACAAGAACTGCAGAATGAATTCGGGAAGCACGCGGTAGAGCCGTTCTCGAGGTGCCAACCGGGTCCTTGGCCGCTAAGACCCAAGAAGCGGACAAACCTAACGGACTGGACGCCTCGGGGCCATGGCTTGCTAGACTTTAGGGAAGCACGATTCGAGGGAAGGTCAGATTGAAACGACGGGTAGTGATCACGGGCATGGGGGCAGTCAGCCCGAACGGGGTTGGCAATGCGGCTTTCGCCGAAGCGGTTTTAGCCGGGCGCAGCGGGGTGCGGCGTATTTCGCGCTTTGACCCCTCGGGAATCCCCGTTCAGATCGCAGGTGAAGTGATTGATTTCAACGAGTTGGCCTGGGTGGAAAAGCAGGAACGAAAGCATGTGTCGCGGGTCCTCCCGCTCGCGTTAGCCGCTTCAACCGAAGCTTTGTCGAATGCGGGCATCGACGTCGCCTCACTTACTTTGGAGGAGAAACGCCGTTTCGGGGTGATCCTCGGTTCGGGCGGGGGATCCCAGGAGTTTACCGAGGAACAATACCGCTTATTCTTCCACCAGCGATATAAGCAGATGAGTCTGTTTTGCATACCAACCGGTGTAATGGGTACGCTTTCGAGCGAGCTGAACGTGCGTTTCGGGTTGCGGGGCGCCAGCCATGTAGTTACCTCTGGCTGTACCTCTTCGACCGATGCTTTCGGCTATTCCATGCGGCAAATTCAGTCCGGAAGGCTCGATGTAGTGCTCAGTGGTGGTGCCGATGCGCCGATCTCGCTTGGAATCGTCAAGGGATTCATCTTGATGAAGATTCTGACCGATTCCTGGAACCACGCGCCCCAGCGCGCGTCGCGACCGTTTTCGGTGGATCGCGACGGGTTTGTGCTGGCCGAGGGCGCGTGGATGTTCGTGCTGGAAGAGGCCGAGCATGCTCGGGCCAGGGGCGCCAAAACGCTCGCCGAAGTGTGCGGGTACGGCTCCACCTGCGAGGCCTACCATCGCGTGCGCCTGCAAGAGTGCGGGGAGGAACCCGCCCGAGCGATTGGCCTGGCGATGAAAGACGCCGGGATTTCCGCCCAGGATGTGGATTATGTGAACCTGCACGGCACGTCGACCCAGCTGAATGACCGGATTGAGACGCGGGCGTTGAAGCTAGCGCTCGGCCAGCGTGCTCCCGAGGTGCCTATGTCGGCCCTGAAATCGCAGATTGGGCATCCCCAAGGAGCCTGCGGCGCCGCCGGCGTGGCGGCGACCCTGGTTGCCATGGAGAAGGGACAGCTTCCTCCGACGATCAATCTGGAAACACCGGATCCGGATTGCGATCTCGATTATGTGCCCCAGGCTGGGCGGAGAAGGGCGATCGAGCACGCGGTTTGCAATTGCATTGCGTTCGGATCTAAGAACTCGGCCCTGGTGCTGCGCAAGGCCGCGTAGGGGGGCTTCAGGATTTTTTCCCGAACAATGCCATGAGAGCTTCCACATTGTTCTTCCCGGCGTTCTCCTGCGAGGAGACATCAACACCCCAGAAGTTGGCCGGCAGGTCCTGCGCCTGCAGCCCAACCTGCACTTCGTTCGTGTCCAGTTGCTGAATCCAAACCACCTTGAAGTTGGCTTTCTTCGCACCACGCTGGAGGCAGACGGTTTCTCCAGGTTGTAGTGTGCTGCGCAAGCCGCCGACCCGTGCCCCGCGAAGGTTGAGATCGCAGGTGTGGGCGAGATAGGTAGTGCCAGAGAGCGACACCTTTACCGGCAATACCATTTTCATTCGCTTGGATCTACGGCGCTCCACGGCAGTTCGATTATGTCCCCTGCACGAGGGGACGAGAAGGTTACGGAGGTCATGGTTCGCAGGCTCCGGGTCGGCGATCCAGAGGACCTTAGCGAAGGCGGGTCCTTCCTTAGGTTAGGTTGCTCCCCTCCCTGTTCTCCGCGACGCCTGCACCGCGGTTGAGAATTGGGGCTTTCCCAGGTGAGCATCAGGATGAGCGCGACATCTGGTGGTCTAGGTGAGCGAGTACTGCGGGCCAAGCCTTCTCGTGCCGAATCTTCGACTCCAGATCCAGAAAGCCGGCGTGCACCAGGCGGAGGTCGGTGCCTTCACCGTGGGGTACGAATTCCACGGTTACTACTGTCTCCGCACCTTGGGTTGCCGCGGTCAACCAGGTCAGCTCCACCAATCGGTCGCGCTCCAGGCGGAGGAACCGGCCGTAATGAGGGTGCCGCGCTGCTTCGAACTGGGTCTCGAAAAAGAAGGCGGTGTTAACCTCGCCTTTCATCAGCACCGAGCCAGGGACAGCAAACCAGCGATCGAATTGTTCCGTCCACGCGCGGAACAGCACTCCGGGCGGGGCCATCATCCGGCGCTCGATCGTTAGGCAGAACGGCCGTGAGGAAAGGTCCGGCGGGGCGATGGTTAGGGTCACAGGCTCCTCCGATTGATTCGCTTACTTCGAGCCCGCGATCGGGACTGACCGGCAGACGCCCTTCGTCCCGGCCACCCGGGCTGAAAGAAATCACCGTCCCATCATGTGCAGCACCGTACTCTCCACTTTCGTCCACGCGTTCGAGCGGGGATCAATCAAATCGAAGTGTCCGGCGGTTGCGATCTCCAGGTAATGTACATCTTCGCCCCGCGGCTTCTTTCGTTCGGCATAACTCCGGCTGAAGGAGGAGGGCACGATTGTATCCCCGGCGCCGTGGATGAGCCATTCGAGGATTGTGCGTGGGATCGCGCCGGTCATGGGATCGGCCTCGCGATAATGTTCCGGCACTTCGCTCGGTTTGCCGCCAAGGAAGGCCACCACAGCGTCGTCGCCGAGATGGAGCTCCCAGGCCTGGGCAAGATCTACGACGCCGGCGAGCGAAAGCACCCGAGTCAGTGAAGGTTCGTGGGCTGCCAGACAGAGGGCAAGTTGCCCTCCTGCGGAGTGGCCCATCACCAGCACTTTGGTGGAGTCGAGCTTGTATCGTTTCCCGAGCTGGGGAACGAAGCGATAGGCACTGCGAATATCTTCGAACGAGCCCGGCCAACCTCCTCCTGGATTGCCCACTCGCCGGTACTCCACGTTCCAGGTGGCGAAGCCCTTTTGACTGAGCGCGGCGCAAAGATGTCCGGCATGGCTGAGATCGTATTGAGCCCGCCAGAACCCGCCGTGGATGTTCATCACGACCGGACAGGGGCCTTGATCCTTTGGCAAACGGATCTCGCCGAATTGATTGGGATCGCTTCCGTAGGAGAGGCGGGCGTCAGCGGGTGGCGGAGGGAGTTTGAGAATATCGTCGGAGGACATGAAAGCAGTTTGACCTGTGCCTCTTGGGCAATTTCGTTCCTTGCGCCCGCCCTCCCGAACCAAGCCGGATTAGCAGCTAGCCAATAGCCTCCGGCACCAGCTCGACGGGCAAACCTTCTCCCCAGCCGTATTTCTGGCGAGAAAGATCCTGAACCTGGTGGTAGAGATCGGGCTCTGCCTCGGCGGACAGAACTCGCGCATGAGCGAGCATCGTTCTCGATCCCAGCCGCACCTGAGCCTGGGGGTTGGCCCGCAGGTTTTCCACCCAATCTGAGTTGGCATGCTCGGCGATCACGTAATAGCGTCCGTTGCGGGTGGTGAACCAGATCTCGATTTCGCGGGGCAGGCCGCTTTTCCGTCCGCGCGTGGTGAGATATAGATACTGCTCTCCTGGCTCCCCCGTCGGCACGAAATCACTGGCCCTTGAGCTTGAGCTTGTACTTGTTTTGCTCCAGGAACTCTCGGAGTTTCTCGGCTGCATCGAGAAGCCGGATCCATTGTTCGTAATACAAGGTGACCGGGAAACGACCCAGGCCATACACACTCACGCCACCTTTTTCTCCGATGCGGAATTCGAGCGAGCCTGTACGGCGCTGACCCTGCTGCTTTTCCAATTCCGCCAAACGCGACTTCAGCTCTTCATAGGTTGGTTCAGCCATTGCATATCCTCGACTGGTGCTATCAACCGACAATAATAGGCATTGCTCAGAGATTCGTCGAGAGGGACGATACAAAATTTTCCAACGGTCGAGAAACCAGCGTCCAGCTCTGTAGGCGCCGAGACACGGCTTGGCGATCAGCTCATTCCTGGAACCTTAGATTCTTTCCCAAACGAGGCCGCGTAGGCTAATCACCACCGATCCGCCTTCATTCCCAATCTTGTCCGCCTCGTGTCGGTCTGTGCCTGAGTCTCCCAGCGACACTCGGCAAAAGCTCTATAATCCTTACTTTCCCGGGAGGACTCTTGGCCTACGATGACCTGCGCGCCTGGATCGCCGAGCTTGACCGCGCCGGCGAACTCAAGAGGATTCGAACGGAAGTCGACCCGATTCTTGAGATTACCGAGATTACGGACCGCGTGAGCAAGCAGGGCGGAAGGTCGCCTTCGACCGGCTCGGCTGGCGGCCCAGCTCTCCTCTTTCAGAACCTCAAGGGCTACCCCGGTTCTCAAGTGCTGATCAACCAGTTCGGCTCAGCCCGCCGGATGCATCTGGCCTTGGGCGTGAACTCCCTCAACGAAGTCGCCGATCGTATCCGCGCCTTTGTCGATGTGAAATCACCACAGGGGTTCCTCGACAAAGTAAAGATGCTTCCCATGCTCAGCGAGATGGCAAAGTTTTTTCCCAAAACCGTATCGACCGGTCCCTGCAAGGAGGTCATCAAACGCGACCATTTCTCCCTGCTCGACTTTCCCATTCTGCAATGCTGGCCCAGGGATGCAGGCCGCTTTATCACCTTGCCCTGCGTGATCACTCGCGATCCATCGAGCGGGAAGCGCAACGTCGGCTGTTATCGCATGCAGGTCTATGACACTCGCCTGACGGGTATGCATTGGCAGCGCCAAAAAGTTGGGGCCGAGCACTATCGCCAAATGTTGCGCCAGGCTGCTGGCCTGGGGGCGAGCCTCTCGGGCGACGAAACCGCCGCCTCCGACCCAGGCCTCAGGACTCGGGAACCTGGCTCGGAGGCCACTCGGCGAGCTGTGGACATCATGGCGCGTACTTCCGGAGCTTCGTGCCTGCCCGAGGGGGGCCCGCTGCCGCCCGGCAAAATGGAAGTCGCGGTTGCCATCGGCACCGATCCTGTGGTTACGTTTTCTTCGATTGTGCCGGCTCCTCCCGATGTCGAAGAATACCTGGTTGCTGGTTTCCTTCGCCAGAAGCCCGTCGAGCTGGTCAAGTGCGAGACTGTCGATCTGGAAGTGCCGGCCGCCTCTGAAATCGTACTGGAAGGACATGTTCACCTCGACGAACTCCGCACGGAAGGTCCCTTCGGCGATCACACGGGTTTTTATTCGCTCGAAGATTTGTATCCCGTTTTCCACGTGCAGTGCATTACCCATCGCAAAGATCCGATCTACTCAACCACCATCGTGGGCAAACCCCCGATGGAAGACGGTTGGATGGGCAAGGCCGTCGAGCGCATCTTCCTCCCGCTGATGAAACTGACCATTCCCGAACTGGTGGACATCAATCTTCCCGTTGAAGGCATTTTTCACAACCTGATGATTGTTTCTATCCGCAAGTCCTACCCCGGGCAGGCTCGCAAGGTCATGAACGCGGTGTGGTCGCTTGGCCAAGCCATGTTCACCAAGTGCATCGTAGTGGTCGACGAAGACGTGAACGTCCAGAACCTTGGCGAGGTTTGCCTCAAAGCTCTCAACCACATCGATCCCGAGCGCGACATCCAGTTCACGCTTGGCCCCGTCGACTCGCTCGACCACGCATCCCGGCTTCCGAACTACGGATCAAAGATGGGTATCGATGCCACCCGAAAATGGCCGGCGGAAGGATTCACTCGACCCTGGCCGGAGGAAATCCTGATGGACGAAAGGACCAAAACGCTGGTGGACAAAAAGTGGAAAGAGCTGGGTCTCGAGTAGATCAAGGCAGGCAGAGGGCTTACGATAGATGGTAGATTTAGTGTTTCCTATGAACGAATCGCCCGTCCGGCCCATCCGAGGCCAACCCAGAAGTGGTGATTACAATCCTAGTGCTATGAAGTCAAAACTCAGGCATCTCAGGAACAGGAATCGGACTTGCCCTATGAAATCATGGACTTCGTGCTCCTAATGGAACCGCAGAGAGCGGCTTGCGGAATCACGGTTGCTCGGTCCTTGCTGCTCGCCGAGCACCGGGCTGGAGTGGAGGCGTGAGCGACTCGCTTTCCGGGCGTCAAGAACTCCCCGTCGTGCCCTCCTCGCCGGCTGCGGAAGAGGTGCCCAAGGTTAACAGTCATTGGCTTTTCACGGCCGGCAATCTGGGCGAAGACCGCTTCTTCCTGATCCTTTCTGTCTTCATTGGAATCTTTGCCGGGCTTGCGGTGGTCGGCCTTCGCCTGGCCATCGAATGGATCCGCACCCTTCTGCTGGGAACCACACCTTCCCCCCCTACCCTGCGGCTGCTGTTGGTGCCCGCGGGAGTGGGTCTTGTCATAGCCTTCCTGGTGCTCCATCTATTTCCGGGTGCGCGCGGCAGCGGCGTGAACCAGACCAAAGCTGCCTTCTATATTTTCAACGGCCGCATTCCGTTTCGTACCGCGGTGGGAAAATTTGTTACGGCCGCACTCGCCATCGGTTCGGGCCAGTCGCTCGGACCCGAAGATCCCTCTTTGCAAATCGGCGCCAGCCTGGCCTGGGTCATGGGCAGGCGGATGAGATTCTCCCGGGACAAGTTGCGCTTGCTGGCCCCGGTCGGCGCTGCCGCCGGACTGGCGGCTGCCTTCAATGCTCCGATTTCGGCGGTGCTCTTTGTGATCGAGGAGGTCATCGGTCGCTGGAGTGCCGCCGTTCTAGGCTCGGTCGTGCTCTCTGCCATCTCCAGTGTAGTGGTGGTGCGCTCTTTCCTGGGTGCACAACCACTATTTCGAATTCCCGCGATGGGCGGTGTCAATCCCACCGAGTTGCTCGCCTATGCAGTCTTGGGAATTGTGGGAGGCTTGGCCGCAGTCGTGTTCGCCAAAGGCATCGAATATTTTCGCCCACGTTTGAGCGCTTGGCCCAGGTGGACGCAATATTTCCAGCCCGCGCTGGCAGGATTAATGATCGGCTTGATCGGGTATCTGGGCGCCCCGCAGGTCATGGGCGCCGGATATGAATGCATCGACCAGGCCATGCACGATTACTTCACCTGGAAGATGCTCGCCCTGTTGGCTGGACTGAAGATCCTTGCCACGACGCTCTCGTTCGTCACGGGCACGCCAGGGGGAATGTTCGCTCCCACCATCTTTGTGGGCGCCATGCTGGGAGGCGCTGTGGGTGATCTGGAGCGCCACTTTTATCCCCACCTGATGGGCACGACCGCTACCTACGCTCTGGTGGGTATGGGAGTGCTCTTTGCCGGATTTCTGCGGGCGCCGATGACCTCCGTTTTCATGGTGCTCGAGGTCAGCGGCGACTACTCGATTATCGTTCCGGTGATGCTGGCCAACGCCATTGCCTATGTCATTTCTCGGCGCCTCCAGGAAACTCCCATCTTCGACCTGCTGACCCGCCAGGACGGACTCCATCTGCCCTCGCTCGAAGAGCAACGCGAGGAAAGCATACTCCACGTCGAGGATGCGATGAGACCGCCGACGGCTCCTGTGCTCGATTCCCAGATCACCGTTGGGGAAGCCGGTCAGCAGATCCAGGACTCGTCATCCGCGGTCTTTCTGGTGCGGTTCAATCCTTCCGGGTGGGGCAGTGTACCGCGGGAACTGTTACTGCACCTGGTGAACGAGGGGAGATTGGATATGACCCTGGCGTCGCTCCTTCCGGCACAACACCTCCCGTATCTCCATCCCGACTATCCCCTGGAAATGGCGTTGCGGTACGTGGAACAGATTCCGCTCGTTCCTGTGGTTAGTCGCGCCGACCTGCGTAGGCTGGAAGGTATCATTAGCAGTGAAGATGTTCTGGCTCGGTACCGTGCCGCCGGAGGCGAGTAATCCCGAGGTGTGGCCTGTTGCCAATGCCGTCGTCTCGAGAGTCGACGCCATAGGTTCGGAGGAAAAGCGAGGTTGCACCACCCTCGAGTATCATCACTCGAATCCCCATGTTTTCCCAGCGCACGAATTGGAAACTCGCCCCGAACTCCTTAACCGAGGCCGAACGAGAGCTTCGGGCAGCGGGAGAACAAATCCTGGATCTCACGATTTCAAATCCCACTCGCGCCGACCTACATTATGATTCCGAGACCATTCTGCAGGCTCTCGTCAGCCCGGAGGCCATGCAATATGATCCCCAACCGAGAGGCCTGCTCAGTGCTCGCCGGGCGGTCCTCGAGTATTACCGCAAGGAGCACGACGAATTCGACATCCCCCCCGAGTCCGTCCTTCTCACCACCAGCACGAGCGAAGGATACTCCTACCTCTTTCGTCTCCTCTGCAACCCCCAGGATGAGATCCTGGTTCCCCATCCAAGTTATCCGCTGTTTCAATTTCTGGCCGACCTAGAGGATGTAACGCTGGTACCGTATCCGCTGCTCTACGATCATGGCTGGCAGATCGATTTTCCCTCTCTCTACAAAGCGGTCAACCATCGTACACGTGCGGTGATCGTGGTGCATCCCAACAATCCCACAGGATCCTTCGTTTCCGACAAGGAACGAGGCGAGCTCAACGACTTTTGCCGGGAGTATGAATTATCGTTGATCGCCGACGAGGTCTTCCTGACGTACGCGCTCGATGGTGCGTCCCGCCCGACGTTTGCCGCCAATCGAGACGTTCTGACTTTTACCCTCAGCGGCCTCTCCAAAATCTCCGCTTTGCCGCAGATGAAACTGGCTTGGCTGGTCGCGAGCGGTCCGGCAGAACGCACCCGCCTCGCGCTGGACCGGCTGGAGGTCATCGCCGATACCTATCTCTCTCTGAACGCTCCTATCCAGTTGGCGGCTCCGGTGATGCTCGACCAGCGGCACCGTATCCAGCCCTTGTTACTCGATCGGATGCGGACAAATTTGGAACAACTCGACCGAGCGCTCACCCGAGAGCCCAGCTGCCAGCGTCTGGCCATCGAAGGTGGTTGGTATGGGGTGCTGCGGGTTCCAGTGACCCAATCCGATGAAGCGCTGGCGCTCGACATCTTGCGCAAGACCAGAGTTCTCGTCCATCCCGGGCACTTTTATGAGTTCCCGAGCGACGGATTTCTTGTGGTAAGCCTGATCTGTCCGCCGGAAGCCTTTCATCAGGGAATTACGCGCGTGCTCGATTGCCTCAAACCGGCGGCGAGCGACTAGCCAGCGGGCCAAGACGTGTTTCGAAAGCGGGCTTTGGCCGGGAACATCGACTCGTGCCCACCGTTCCGCGACGCACGTTGGTTTAGCGCCAGGACCAGCTTCGCAGGTCCACCCTAAGCTCTCGACCCTCGGCCGCCAAGGCAGCGCGCAGCTCAGGTCCCAGGTCAAGCTGCCATAGCGTCCATGCCGCCGATGACTCGGTCGTATCGTGGAATTTGATTCGCAGCGGTTTGTTGGCCGGTTGGGGGATGATGCTGAATCCGGAGAGCGGCATGGAGAGGCCGTTGCCGCAGGCCTTGATATAGGCCTCTTTCGCCGTCCAGCAGGCGAAAAACGACGAGAAACGTTGGGTGGTAGGTTGCGAACGCAGCCACGCCGTTTCCGCGGAGGAGAAAAAGCGTTCTGCCAGCTCGAGCGGTTTCAGGTTCTCTCGAACCCGTTCTACGTCGACGCCAAGGCGCCGCTCACGAGCTACCGCTAGTACCGCCGTCCCTTCCGTGTGGGAAAGGTTGAAGTTCAGGTCCGTAGCCAAGTCCAATTCCGGTTTCCCGTAGGCAGCGACGCGAAACTTTATGTCCCGTGCCGGAATTCCCAGGTATCGCTCCAGGGCAAGACGGAGAAAGGCGTGGGAGATGATGAACTGCTCTCGCGCAGGCTCCACTTTGAATCGCGAGGCTCTCTCGCGCTCTTCCGGTGCGAGCAGATCGTAAAGCGAACTGCTCGGCCTAGCAAAGTCCGTATGCCAGACATGAACCTCCCGCTTGGGCAGCGGGAGCAAGACCGGGCCGACATCCATGGCTGCTGTTCTCCTGGTCCGGGTTGAACTCGGCGACCATGAAGCCAAGGCCTTGAATCCCTATCATCGGCTGTCTAGGGATGGGGAGTGGTTTCGGAGTTCCTAAGCTTGGTGCTTCCGTCGACGGTTCTCCGCGCCGATTTTACACGTTCGCCGGGCGGTGGGAAGACGCATCCCCAAAAGTCCTTGCAGGTGTGAAGAACTCCAGAATATGGCGAATGCAAGTATGCTACTACTGGCTTATGGCACTAGCAGTCGCGGAAAAAGCATTATTGGCGTTACCGCCGATCAGACGAACGGTTCCCACTACGAGCACCAGGATCACCGCCAACATAACTGCGTATTCCGCAATATCCTGACCTTCGTCTCTCTTCAGGAAGCTCCATATTTGGTGGCGCATTATCTCCTCCCCTCTCATCCACTGCTTTCATGATGACGGGAGGGGCGGGACTTGTCAAATCAGAGTGGGCGGAACGATGGGAGCGCCAGACGGGGTCGACCGTTGGGTTCAACCTTCCTCCACCGCGCCTTGAGGCGGATCAGAATTCCCTCGGGCCAGCCTCGCCTGCGATTGTTGAGGAACGACCATGAAAAGGTCTTCCAGTCTTCCCCCCCAAATCAACAATCCGGGCTAGCGTTTACAATGATCGCAAATGAAGTTCGCGCTGGAGTTTGACCATGTCACGAAAGAATACCGAAGTTTGTTTGGTCGGCGGTTTCGTGCACTCGACAGCTTCAGTCTGCAGGTTTACCCGACGGAGATCTTCGGTTTCCTCGGGCCCAACGGGGCCGGGAAAACTACCGCCATTCATCTGGCGATGGGCTTCATGCGGCCTACCAGCGGCAGCGGGCGCTTGCTCGGAGAGCCGTTTGGCCACGCCATCACCCGCCGCCGGGTGGGATTCCTGCCGGAAAATCTCGGTCTGTATCCTCGTCCTGCGGAACAATTGGTCCGCTTCTATGGCGCGCTCAACGGAATGAAAGCTTCCGATCTGAAGCCAAGGGCCGGTGAAGTGCTGGAGATGGTGGGTCTCGAAGACCATGCCCGGCGAAACGTGAGCCGCTTTTCTCGAGGGATGCTGCAACGAGTGGGTTTGGCGCAGGCCTTAGTGAACGATCCTGAACTGCTCATTCTGGACGAGCCCACTTCCGCCCTGGATCCGGTTGCCCGTGTCGGGGTGCGGGAGCTGCTTATGAAAGCGCGTACCCAGGGAAAGACGATTTTCCTGAGCTCGCACTTGCTGTCGGAAATTGAATTGTTATGCGATCGAGTAGCCGTGCTTCATCGTGGCCAACTGGTGCGGCTGGGCAGAACCGATGAGCTGCTCGAATCCTATGAACGAACCGAGATCTCGGCTCGCGGCATCAACCCAAACGGCATTTCTAAAGCGATCGCGCCCGACCGAAGCTCGTGGAATTTCGACCCTGACGGGATGGTCCGAATTGCCGTGCCCCGGGACCAGCAGCGCGCCACGATAAGCCGGATTTGGGAGGCCGGCGGCGAAATCATTAGCGTAGTCCCGCAACGACGCTCGCTCGAGGAGATCTTCTTGGAGGTGACCTCCGGCGCCGACTCCAGAGCAGCGGGAGGCGTCCAGTGAAGCCGATCGTGGTGATTGCCATCAATTTTGTGCGAGAACAGCGATGGCCGATCCTGGTCATGTTGCTTTATGTCCTGTTGCTCGCATTCCTGGGACTTACGACCGAGGTTGCCGGGCAGCGCGACGATCTTCTGTTTGTGTTCAAGCAGGTAGCCGCGTACGTGGTCGCTTTCAGCGTTTTCTTTGGCAGTGCCGCCATCTTCAATGACCGGCGTTCCCGTCGAATCTTGAGCGTATTATCCAAGTCGATAGGGCGGCAAGACTATCTCTCAGGCCTGATCCTGGGAATCACCTTGGCGTCCGCGATTTATTCCATCGCCTTGGGCGTAACCGGCAGTTGGACGCTGGGAGAGGCAGGTTTCCCGGTACGGCAGGTCTGGTTTCTGATGGTTTGTCTGCTGGCTGCCTGCATGTTGTCCGGCAGCGTGGCTTTAATGTTCTCAACCTTCCTCAATCCGTTTTTCGCTGCCGGAGCCACGGCGGCAGTGATGGTCCTTCCCTTTGTGCTGAGCCGTATCTCGGGAAATGAGATGTGGATGTGGGTGATTCCGGTCGATTACTTCGCGGCTGCCCTTCAGAAATCCTCCTTCGATGTCCCGGCTACCGGTTCCTGGCGGGCCATTGTTCTGGCCCTCGGGGAGACGCTGGTTTTCTGGTTTCTGGCGGCCAAGATCTTTTCCTACATGGACATTGCCGTGTCGGTCGAATGAGGGCAGCGGGCGCGGCCATCAGGAACGTTTCCCAGTCCTGCCGGCGGCCTCAACGCGACCATTCCGCCACTGCCCGTCCGGCGTAGTCGAGCACACGACCGGGAAGGACCCCGAGGTAGATGGTAACCGCCAGGCTAACCGCCAACGCTGCTCCGATTCCGGCGGAAACCGAAGCAACCGGCACCTCGCTTCGCGGTTCTCTCATGTACATTACGACGATCAGGCGCAAGTAGTAATAGGAGGCGACCGCACTGTTCAGAACGCCGAGGATGACCAGCCCCACCATGTTCGACTGCAGGGCAGCGCTAAACACGTAGAACTTGGCGATGAAGCCCCCGGTGATGGGAATCCCGATGAGGGAGAGCAGAAAGATGGTCAGGATGGCGGCCAGGGCGGGAGAGCGGCTGCCCAATCCTGAGTAATCGTCGAGCTTGACATAGCGCTCTCCCACGCTCGCGAAATGGCTCACGACCGCGAACGCTCCCACGTTCATGGCAGCATAGCTGGCGGTATAGAACATGGCGGCGGGAATACCACTGTCGGGAACCGCGGCGAAGGCGATCAGCAGATATCCGGCATGGGCGATCGAGGAGTAGGCCAACAGACGCTTCACGTTGTCCTGCACCAGCGCCCCGAGATTGCCGAGCGTCATGGATAGGGCTGCGACCACCCAGATCAATCCGATGCGGCCCGGCGCGTGGGCCTCGAACAAGAGGCGCAGCAAAACCGCGAAGGCCGCTGCTTTGGGCGCGGTGGACATATAGCCGACGACCGGTGCGGGGGCGCCTTCATACACATCCGGCGTCCAGATGTGGAAGGGCGCGGCCGCCACCTTGAAGCCCAGTCCTACGAACATCAGTGCCATGCCGGCGTAGGCCAACGCCGGCACTTCGAAAGAGCTGAGCACCCGTCCGATGACTTGAATGCTGGTGGACCCGGTGGCCCCGAACATCAGGGCTACGCCATACAAAAAGAATGCGGTGGCAAACGACCCGAGCAGAAAATACTTGAGCGAAGCCTCGCTGCTGATCGCGGTGTTCCGGCGAAAGCCCGCCAAAACGTAGGTGGCAATCGAAGAGATCTCGAGCGCAATGAAGATGAGAACCAATTCGACCGCGGAAGACATCAAACTCATGCCGACGGCGCCGAACAGGATCAAGCCGTAGTACTCACCGGCTCGGATCTGTTCGACTTCCATGTACTCCTGGGAGGTTAGGATGACGACCGCGGTAACCGCCACGATCACGAAATGGAAGAAGATGCTGAAGGCATCTACCTGAATCATGTTCCAGAAGGCAAAGCCCGGAGATTGTGCCTGAACCCAAGTAGCCGCAAGAGCCGCGAGCGAACCCAGCAGAGCGATCGTGCTCAGGGTCGATTGCCGGCGCCGCTCGTTGAGCAGGGGATCGAGGAGCATGATGGCCATACCGAACAGGGAGAGCACGATCTCGGGCAACACCCGGATGTAGTCGGCGGCTTGAGGAACGATGACGAGCGAGGTGTTCATGGGATCATCACCTTACTCGCCATCTGTGCCAAGGGCACCAGCGCGGCCTGCACGGCGGCATCAATCGTCCTTAGCCATAAAAGCGGAGCCACACCCATCAGCAAGGCAAGGATCGCCGGGGGCCAGAGCGCTGCCCGCTCCCACGGGGTGAGATCGGGGAGCGAGTCATTGATGGTATGTACGACCTTTCCGAAAAATACCCGCTGATACATCCACAGCAAATAGCAAGCGCTCCAGATCACTCCCGTGGCTCCCAGAACTCCGTAGACCGCACGGTCGCGGAAAGCGCCGCTCAGCACCAAAAACTCGCCGACGAATCCGTTCAGCAAGGGCAGTCCCAGGGACGATAAAACAATAAACAGGAAGAACGAGGCATAGATGGGCATGGGCGTGGCCAGGCCGCCGAATTCCGAGATTTCGTAGGTATGGCGGCGGTCGAACAGAACCCCGGCCAACATGAACAGCGCCCCGGTTGAAACACCGTGAGCCAGCATCTGGAAGGTCGCACCATCCAGGCCGAAGGTGGTGAAGCTGAAGATGCCAAGCACGACGATTCCCATGTGGCTGATCGAAGAATAGGCGATGAGCCGCTTCAGGTTTGGCTGAACCATGGCCACCAGGGCGCCGTAGATGATGCCGATCAAGGCCAAGATCATGATCCAGGACGCGTTGCGGCGCGACTCTTCCGGGAACAGACCAAGGTTGAAGCGCAGCATGCCATAGGTGCCCATCTTCAGCAGAACCCCGGCCAGCAGGACCGAACCAGCGGTGGGGGCCTCAACGTGTGCATCCGGCAGCCAGGTATGTACCGGGAAGAGTGGGACTTTGACGGCAAAGGCG
>DASPTQ010000223.1:0-13612 GCA_035623335.1 Terriglobales bacterium | reverse complement strand
GTCGTCGTGCCTTGGTCCATGCACCCGGTGATCAAGCTTTATCAGCTGTTTCCGGGATTGCTGGAGTGGGGAATGGGAAAAGGGCTGGCGCGAGGAAGACAAATTCCGAGATCTTCGGTCAACGAGACTCCCTAAGATCTTTCCCTCTCCCTCTACCCTTCCGACTTCAACTCCTCGAGCATGGCGGTCATCTCCGACTGCGCATGCGCATTCCCCGTTCGCCTGGCCGAGGCGATGCCGTCCACCAGCATCTTCTTAGCCTCCTCCCTGCGACCGCCAGCAACTAAGGCCTGCGCGGCCATGAAGTATCCTGCGGTGTAATCGGGGTGAACGGAAAGGAGTTTGGAGAATTCCTCAAGCGCACGCTCGGTCTGGCCTGAGTTCATATACTCCATGGCCAGGCCGTATCTGGCAAATGCGTCCTTCGGATTCTGAGCAAGAACTTCACTGAGCATTTGCGTACGATCCATGGATCCGCTCTCATTCGGGAGGTTGCGTCCCCCAGCTTAACAAACCCGCTTGCCTGTAAGCGACGTCGTGTTCTGTTCCCTCCTGCCGCCATCTCCTAAGAGCCACTGGCGGCAGGGAACTTGGTTCGCTAGTAGCAAGCGTAGCTTTCTCCCTGTAGAATAACCGTCGTTTGGAGGAGAGGTGGCCTGCCCCTTTTTCATGCCGCGAAGTCGCTCCGAGGACGGTGGCTGGCTTCATCCCTCGCGGCTGCCCCTAGGCGCTGGTTGGCGGGGCGAATGCTGGGCCCCGGGTCAACAAGGCACCCAGCCCAGCAACGACGAGTTGCGGGAGTTGTGCAATTTGGGATACGCGACCAGTTGTTGGCGATTGCCTCAGGAACGCAACATCGATGCCGTGAGATTTTCTGTGGCCAGCGATGGTTCAGACCGCGTGACGATTTGCTTTGTTTTGGAATCGGCGCATCGTCCTGCCGGACACGGGTTCCTGGCCTACGATCATGGACTGGCGCAATGGACCTCGGTTCATCCCGACCTGCGAATCCAGAGAATGGCCGAGTGTTATCTGGAGACTTACTTGCGGCGTAGAACCACCCCACCCTCCACGGAACGTTGAACCACCTCCATGAAAGACGACCACGCTCTCGGCGGCAGACCGGTCCGCGATTCCCAGTCGGAAATGGCTGAGATTGTTCTGCCCAACGACGCCAACCCTCTGGGAGCATTGCTGGGTGGACGCCTCATGCACTGGATTGATATGGCAGGCGCGATGGCGGCCCACCGCCACTCGCGACACTATGCCGTGACCGCATCCATCGATCACCTGGATTTTCTCGTTCCCGTCCACGTCGGCGACTTGGTCATCCTGCGATCTTCGGTGAATCGGGCGTTTCACAGCTCGATGGAGGTGGGCGTCAAGGTCTGGGTGGAAAACTATTTGCACGAGGAGTGCCACCACGTCAGCTCGGCCTATCTGACCTTCGTCGCGGTGGATGCGGGAGGGCGCCGCGTTCCTGTTCCGGCGGTGGTCCCGGAAACCGACGAACAGCGCCGACGCTACGAAGATGCGGGCCGGCGGCGGGAGATTCGGCAGCAGCATCTCGAACGCAGGCGCAGCCTGCGCTGATCTGAGGCAGGCATCTGAGCATCCCCTACCCGAGGAGCAACCTCACCGTAGATTCTTTTTCCCGAGCGCAAAACTGTCGAGGACAACTTCCGCATGGCAAAAGAAATCAAACCCTCCAAGGAGCCCTCCATGTATGAGGTGATTCTCAAGAGATTTGATCAACCCGACGAGACTCGAACCTTTGAAAAGAGTAAGTTCGAGCTGGTTCATATCGGTGGACTTACGATCGGCCGGGCCAGCTACGAACCCGGCTGGAAGTGGTCCGTTCATGTCGGCAAAGCGCTCGGGAAGAAGAGTTGTGAGGTTGAACACGTTGGCCTTGTCATCTCCGGACGAGCGACGGCTGCGATGGACGACGGACGAGTTATCGAAATGAAAGCCGGCGATCTCTTCTACATCGCTCCCGGACATGACAGTTGGGTGGTCGGTGAGCAGCCCTATGTCTCGCTGCATTTCCTGGGGGCCAGTGATTATGCGGCCCACAAATCTCGATGACCGGGCAACGGGTTGAAATCTTCATCGACTCGCAGTCAGCTCCTGCGGTCTTGCCCATCTCTGCCCGGCAGGAGAAAGCAGCGTATCGAGGGCGAAATCCTCGCCCAGTTGGGCGAGCCGGCGGCCGCCCACCTCACAGGGGCGCGTGACGTCTGTATAATCCTCTAGTGCCATCTTCAAAGGTGATTTCATGAGCGCCCACATGCCCCACCCATCCCAGTCACCGCCCAAGCCACAGTCTCTTCCCGGTGTCGAAGCCATTGTTGCAGTCGGCTCCGGCAAAGGCGGGGTGGGCAAGACCACGCTCGCCGTTAACCTCGCCATTGCGCTCGCCAAGCTTGGACACAAGGTGGGTTTGCTCGATGCCGACGTGTACGGTCCCAACGTGCCGCTGATGCTCGGTACCAGTGCACAGCCCAAGGTTGTGGCCCCGGATCGGATTCAGCCGCTCGAAGTTCACGGCCTTAAGGTCATCTCGGTTGGTTTTCTCAATCCCGGGGACAAGCCGCTGATCTGGCGCGGGCCGATGTTACATTCCATCATTCGCCAGTTTCTTGGCTCGGTCGAATGGGGCCAACTGGATTATCTGATTGTCGATCTACCTCCCGGTACTGGCGACGTCGCCCTCTCTCTCATCCAGACCGTGCCGCTCACGGGTGCCATCGTGGTCTCGACGCCCTCGGATGTATCCCTGCAGGACGGACGCAAAGCGATCGAAATGTTTCGCCAGATGAAGGTGGACATTGTAGGCATGGTCGAAAACATGAGCTACTTCATCTGTCCGCATTGTCATCATGAAATCGACATCTTTTCTCGCGGGGGCGCCGAGAGAACCGCCCGCGAGTTCGGAGTCGCATTCCTCGGGAGTATTCAACTCGATCCTGAGATCCGCAGGTGCGGAGATCAGGGTAAGCCTTCTGTCCTCGAAGGCGAGAGTTCACCGCAGGCAAAGTCGCTGTTTGATTTTGCTCGCGCAGTGATTGCGCGCGTCGACGAGATCAAGTCGACCACGCCGGAAAGCGTCATTCAGATTCAGTAGAGGCGGCGGTGGCCACTAGGATGCTTGCGGTTTTCGAAACCGCGCCAGGCGAAACCTCGGGTCGGGATCCTTTTCTTCCCTGATCAGTTCGGCCACGAGTTCGCCCAGTGCGGGCCCGTGTTTGAATCCGTGGCCCGATCCACCGCCCAGAATCCATACGTTTTCTCCTTGGGGATGTCGATCGATGATGAACTGATCATCGGGCGTGTTCTCGTATTGGCAGACTCGAGTCTCCAGAAGGGGGGCGTGTTTCATCGCAGGAAAGCGGAAGCCCATGTGTTCACGGGCGAAGTTCAGCGCCTCCTGAGTGCACAAGCGCTCCCCGTCGGTGGGATCGAAATCCGGGCCGCGAGTGTCATCGGCGAGTTTGAAGCCGCGGCCGTCGCCCGCCGGCATGCCGTAGACGAAACGGTGGCCGTCATCCGCCCACACCGGCAATTTCCCTTCCTCAAAACGGTCATCCCCGGGAGGCGTTCCGAAAAAGAAGACCTCTTGTTTGGTGGGGCGGATTAGATTTCCAATGGTCTCGGGAAAGAGCTGCCCCAGCCAGGGACCACAAGCGAACACATAGCGATCGGCGAACAGCTTGGAACCATTCGAAAGCCTCACTCCATCCGGGCAACCGGACTCCAGATGATCAGGCAACACCGCCGCCTGGCGAAAGTCTCCACCCTCCGCCAAGAATCCGTCCACCACCGCCTGGCAAGCCAGGCGCGCCCGAAGAAAACCGCCTTCCGGCTCATGAATTCCCCAGCGCACACCCTCGAAGTTAACTTGCGTCCAGCGGCGGCTCATTTCTTCCAGCGAGAGTTCTTCCCAGGGAATACCGGCATCCCGCAGCAGCGGTAAAGAAGAGCGTTCAAACTGATCGTCGTCCTTGGCTACCATCCAAAGCACCCCGGCCCGGTGCAGAAGCCGAATGCGCCAGAGTGTTTCGTGCTCCCTCCACAGCTGAAGTGCGCGCGCCGCCATCTTCGTGTACGGCTGGTCGGCACCATAGGTTCCGCGAAGAATACGACTCTCTCCCCCCGAGGATGAGCGAGGATTGCCCGGTCCCCAGGCATCGAGCAGCGTAACCCGCGCTCCCCGTCGTCTCAGGTACAGCGCCGTCCAGCCTCCAAACGCGCCCGCCCCGATTACGGCTACATGTGTTTTCGTCACCGGCATAAAAAGCAAAATAACAGAACAAAGTTCTCAGTGCCCGGTCAGCCTTCCTTGACAGCCAGTGGCTAAGCTTCCTAGAATCCAGCTAGGGTTACCTTGAATCCTTTAGCTAAATATTGTATCTAAACAACTTAGCAATAATTAAAGAGACGACGGGTGGTCGGCTCAAGATGATACAAGGACGCTATGGCTCCGGCAGCACCGATTGGCGGTCGTGAGCGCGAGATACTCACCGCCATCGTAGAAACCTTTATTAGTACAGGGGAACCGGTAGGTTCGCGGACCCTGGCTCGCTCGAATCGCGAGGGCCTTAGCCCTGCGACGATACGCAACGTGATGTCTGATTTGGCGGACGCTGGTTACCTCGAGCAGCCTCACACCTCAGCCGGACGGGTGCCGAGTCCTGAGGCCTACCGCTACTACGTCGAGCAACTCACGGGCAAGACCCAGATCTCGAGCGAAGATGAGGGGATCATTCAGGAATCACTGCACGGTGTTGCCGATGTGCAAGAGTTCATGGAGCGGACGTCGCACGTGTTGTCGCTGATTTCCAAGAACGTCGGCGTCACCGTAGCGCTGAGTGGATCCAAGAATGCCCTGGATCACGTTTATTTTTCCCGCATCGGCGATCAAAAAGTACTGGCCGTTGTGGTGACCAAGTCGGGCGTGGTTCGAGATCGGGTGCTGCGGCTGGAGATTTCGCAGCCCGATCTGGACATGGCGGCGCGATACCTGAACGACAATTTCCGCGGCTACACCATTGAGGCCATGCGCGCAGAATTGGCCCGGCGACTGGAACACGAGCGCAGCGAATATGATCGATTGATGGCCTCGGTCGAGCAGTTGTACCTGCAGGGGGCTTTCTCGGCCGATGCGGGCGCCGAGATGGTCTACGTGGAAGGCGCGGCCAACCTGGTTGCCCGCGAGCAGGATCGCCAACGCTTGCAGGAACTGCTCAAGACCTTGGAAGAAAAGCAAAAAGTGGTAGACCTGCTCAACGCCTACCTTGATACCAAGCAGGAGGCAGTGCGTGTAGTCATCGGGCTCGACCAGACTTTGCCGCAGATGCGTAATTTCGTGTTGATCGGCGCGCCGGCCCGGGTCGGTGACGAGGTGGTGGGGTCGCTGGCGGTTCTGGGGCCGACGCGTCTCGACTATCAACACACCATTACCGCAGTCTCCTATATTGCGCGGCTTTTTGATAGAGTTCTCAATGAATCGGAATGAATAGCACCATGGCAAGAACCAATGGAAAGTCAGAAATCGAGTCTCTGGACGCGGAGCATGAACTCCCGGCGTCGAATGATGCCGGGGAAAATCCGCCAACGGTCGAGACCACTGCGGCCGACCTTGCCGCGGAACCAACCGAGGTTCAGAAGCTGAGAGCGGAACGCGACGCGCTGCTCGACCGCATAGCGCGAATGCAGGCGGATTTCGAGAACGCCCGGAAGCGTGCGGCGCGGGAACTGCAGGACCATCGCGAGTATGCGCTGGCAGATGCCATTCGCGACCTGCTCCCCGTCCTCGACAGCTTCGAGCGAGCTTTGAAAGCCAACTCTTCCCAAAAGGATCTGCGCGGCGGGATCGAACTGATCTCCAAGCAACTGCAAGATGCCTTGGCCCGACTCGGGCTGCGCCCGATCCCGACCAAGGGGGAAGCGTTTGATCCCCGTTTCCATGAAGCCATCGAGATGGTCGAAACCACCGAGGCTGCGGACCATCAAATACTAGAAGAGCTGCAGCGCGGCTACAAACTGAAGGACCGTCTGTTGCGGCCAGCGATGGTCAAGGTTGCGCGAAACTCAAAATCATAGTTCGTGGTTGCTCGCTCTGTCGTTGTCCGGAGCAAGATTGACGGGGAACCAGAAGCGGGCCAGCCACCATGATCGGAAAGGACTCGAGGGCGATTCTGACGAGCAACGTAAAACGTGACTACTATGAGGTGCTCAGAGTCTCCCGCGAGGCAAGCGAGCAGGAGATCAAGAGCGCCTATCGCAAACTGGCGTTGCAGTACCATCCCGACCGCAACCCGAATAACCCCGAAGCCGAGGAAAAATTCAAGGAATGCAGCGAGGCCTACGCGATTCTGGCCGACGCCGACAAGCGCGCCGCCTATGATCGCTATGGCCATGCCGGAATTGCTGGAGCCGGGATGGGGGGCTTCGATCCCAGCGTCTTCCAGGACTTCAGCGAGATCTTTGGCGACTTCTTCGGCTTCGGCGACCTTTTCGGGGGCGGCTCACGCCGCCGCAGCCGCGGGCAGCGTGGCGCCGACTTACGCGAAGATCTGGTCCTGGAGTTTGAGGAGGCCGTCTTCGGCAAAGAAACGCAGGTCTCCTTCCGCCGACATGAAGCTTGCGAAGGTTGCCGCGGTTCCGGAATGGCGGGGGGAAAGTCGCCGGTAAACTGCCGCACCTGTGGCGGGCGTGGTCAAGTGCGGTTCCAGCAGGGCTTCTTCACCATGGCTCGCACCTGCCCAACCTGTCAGGGCGCGGGCACGGTCATTACCGATCCTTGTGTCAAGTGCAGCGGCGATGGCCGCGTCCTGCGACAGAAGACCGTGGATGCCAAGATTCCCGCGGGCGTGGAAGACGGGACCCGCATTCGTTTCTCGGGACTGGGGGAAGCCGGCATGTTTGGCGGCCCGCCTGGGGATCTCTACGTCATCCTCTCGGTGAAAGAGCACCCGCTGTTCGAGCGGGAAGGCAGCGATTTGCATTGTGTTCTTCCCGTGTCCTTTGCCCAGGCTGCGCTGGGAGCTGAGATTCAGGTTCCGACCCTGGATGGCGAACACAATCTGAAAGTGCCGGAAGGGATACAATCGGGCACCACCATGCGGATTCGCGGAAAAGGCGTACCCGTGCTGAATGGCCGTGGCCGGGGAGATCTGTTCGTCGAGATTCGCGTCCACACTCCGAGCAAGCTCAATAAGCGGCAGCGCGAGTTGTTAGAGGAACTGGAGAGCGGAAGCAGAATTGAGAACCGGCCACAGCGGCGCTCGCTTCTCGGAAAAGTCAAAGATATTTTCAGCTGAGACCCTCCGGGGTTCGGAACCCACCGCACGCCGAGGGATCGCTTAGCTCGATCCGCGACGTCCCGTGAACTTCTTCGTGGTAGCGCTTGAGGGATGGTGGTCCAGTGACACGCCGACGGTGGATAGCCGATCGAGTCTCCGGCAACCGCGCGTTCCTCACCGGAGCTCACGCCGCCCATCTCACGCGCGTTCTCCGCGCCCGCATCGGACAGGAGTTCGACATCGCTGCCGACAACCGGATTCGGCGCGGACGCATCACCAGCATCGATTCGCAACAAGTTGAGTTGGAGCTAGGCGAGGAAATCCCTTCCCCTTCTTCTCCGCGGGTCAGGCTCGCCTTGGCGATTTTCAAGTTCGATCGCATGGAGTGGGCGATTGAGAAGTGTGCCGAATTGGGAGCTTCGCAGATCGTGCCCGTGATCGCTCACCGTACAGAACCGCGTCTTGCCTCGGCGGCAGGCAAGCGCGTGGAACGCTGGCGGCGGATTGTGCGGCAAGCGGCGGAGCAATCCCGGCAAGTGCAACCGCCGGAGATTCTGGCGCCGATCAAGCTGGAAGAGGCGGCTGCCCTTCCCGGTTCCACAAGAATCCTGCTGGCGGAAGGAGAAAAAGAAATCACCCTCCTCGCGGCGTTGCCGTCCGCTTCGACCGACAGCGACGTGGTCCTGGCGCTCGGTCCGGAGGGAGGTTGGACCGATCGAGAAGTGGAAATATTCCGCGCTGCCGGCTGGTTGCCGGCATCCCTGGGAAATGCCATTCTCCGCGCGGAAACGGCCGCTATCGCGGCAACCGCCATCGTTCTATCCCGGCTTGCGCGCTAACTCATTTTCGCGACGCCGTGGAGCACGTTGATTTTCTCCGGTGAACGGCCGAGGCTGGGCCCGCCGGGAGCAACCAGCAGCCCGGGAAAACTCATTGCCTGATCCGGGTTTCTATGCCAGGAAAGCGCTGCCACTCTCTGCTATGCTCCTGGTCAATGGCAACCTCATCCCCAACGCCTGCGCACGCGGTCCTGCCTGACGAAAGCCAGCGGCAAGCCATCGAGCATGGGCGAGGGCCGATGCTGGTAGTGGCGGGAGCCGGCACGGGTAAGACAACCGTCTTAGTCCAACGGATCGTGCGCCTGATCCGACAGAATCATGCGCGCCCGGACGAAATTCTAGCCCTCACTTACACCGACAATGCCGGAGAGGAGATGCGACGGCGGGTAGCCTCTGAGCTCTCCGAACCCGGCGTCTCGCGCCTCCCGGTCACCACTTTCCATGCCTATGCGAACCACCTCTTGCTGCGCCGGGGGAGGAAGTTCGGGCTTCTCGATGAGAAGGATCTTTGGATTTATCTGCGCAAGCGGATTCGCGACTTGCCACTCAACTACTTTGTCCGTGCCGCCAATGTGGGCCAGTTCCTGGACGATTTGCTGGATTTCATTCATCGCTGCCAGGACGAACTGGTGAGTCCTGCCAAGTACGCAGACTACGTCGCCCGGCTCGAGCGTGGCGAAGTGCCGATTCCCCGAGTTGCAAAATCCCGGGAAGCGGATCGCCTTAGTGATGACGAAGTCCTCGGCCGGTGCCGTGAAATTGCAGCGGTGTTCTTGAAGGTCGAGGAGATGTTGGCCAGCGAGCAGCTGGGAACCTTCGGGCACATGATTCCTCGTGCCTACGCTTTGCTGCGGCAAGACCCGGAGATCCTGGCGGCGGAGCGTCGTCGCGCTCGTTTCATTCTGATCGACGAATTTCAGGACGCCAATTTTGCTCAGGTCAAGCTTCTCCAACAGTTGGCGGGAGAGGAAATGAACGTATTCGCGGTCGGCGATCCCGACCAAGCGATTTACCGCTTTCGCGGCGCTTCGAGCGCCGCCTTTGCCCTCTTTGTCCACAACTTTCGCGGCGCTCCGATCATCGCGCTGAAGAACAATCGGCGCTCTACCACCCCCATTCTGCGATGTGCCTTCGCTTTGATCTCGAGAAACCCAGAGAGGTTGCGTAGCACGCGTGCGGCAGTTCCCTACCAACGATCGCCCCTGGTTTCCTGGCGCGAGGAGGACGCGGCGCGGCGCGGCCAAGCGTTGGCCAGCTCTCGCGTAGAGGCGGTGCTCTCGAGCGGCAAGGGCAAAGAGCTGGAAGCGAGCGATGTCGCTTCTGTGTTGCGCCAGCGTCGTCGCGAGCCGGGTTCGAGGTGGAGTGACTTTGCCGTACTCTACCGCCACCACCAGCATCGGGACGAGCTTGTGCAGGAGTTGGCCAGGCAGGAGATTCCGTTCTCCATCGAAAACATGGACGTGCTCGACACCTCGGAAGCCCGTGACCTGTTCGCCTGCTTGGGCGCCGTCGTTTCCCTGGACAATGATGCCAGCCTGTTGCGCGTAGCGGCACTGCCCCGGTTCAAAATCAACCCCCAAAATCTACGGGCCGGCATCCAGGCCCTTCCCCGGGAGCTCGAACAGGGTGGCGTGGCATCGGTCCTGGGACAGATGGAAGAGGGCGTCCGAGTACTCACCGCTCTTGCCGAGGTGCGGGCGGAAATAGCGAGGACTTCCGCCAAGAGTCTTCGCGCCATAGACATGGTCATCGCCAAGTTCGGTTTCGAGCATACCTCGCCGGTCCTAACCGCGATCCGCGAGTTCGTGCGCGGTTGGGAAGAGAAGCCGGTTGTCGAGACCGGCGAAATCTCGGAATTGCTGCAATACATGGAATATTTCCAGCAGGCACGCGGTGCGATCCCGATGACGACGACCTCGGGAGGCGACGCGGTGCACTTGATGACGGCCCACGCTGCGAAAGGGCTTGAGTTTCAACACGTCATTGTTCTGCGGGCGAATTCGAACTCCTTCCCTGCCTCGTATCGGGAATCCTTGGTGGAGTTCCCGCGGGAGTTGCGTGATCCAGACTCGGTGGTGCAACAGGATGAGAAGACCTTGCACACTGCCGAAGAACGACGGTTATTCTACGTGGCTATGACGCGAGCCCGGGATTCGCTGACCATCTATGCGAAGTGCGGCTCCGGCCAGGATCCCACGCCTGCCGGTTTCCTGCGCGATTTGCTGAAAGATCGATCGCTACACCTTTTCCTCTGCCAGCGGGCCGCACAGGGGGCCGGTGGCTTGGCGCCGGCAACTCCGGCAGCATCCCTGAGCCGGTGGATCGATTTGCCGCCGACTTCGGAGGTTGGAAGACGGCTCAGTGCCAGTGCGGTCGAGACCTATGAGAACTGCCCGTTGCAGTTCAAACTCGACCGCGAGTGGAGAATTCCCGGAGAGGTCCCGGCCGCCCTGCAATATGGCGCTACTATGCATCGGGTTTTGCGCGCTTACTATGATTCCCTACGGTTCGGCCGAACCATGGGCGACGACGCAGCCATCGAGATCTTCTGTGCCGACTTGCGCGACGCCCACATTCAGGATCCCTATCAACGCCATCTCTACGAAAAACAGGGAGTGGCGCAACTAAAAGATTTCCTGGCCGCGGCTCGGAGACAACCCGCGCCGGAAGTCCTCCACACCGAGGAGCTCTTTGAAATTAAGCATCAAGGAACGACCATCGTTGGCCGCATCGACCGGATCGATAAATTGGGGAACGGCCAAATCGTAATCACCGACTACAAGACCGGAAAGCCGCGATCCCAGGAGGATGCGGACGAGAGTTTGCAGCTGTCCATTTATGCGTGGGCCGCTCGGGAGAAGTGGGGATACCGCGCGGATCGCCTCGTCTTCTATAACCTGGAAGAAAATAGTGAGGTGGTGACCTCGCGCAATGAGATGCAACTGAACGATGCCAGAGGGAAGGTCGAAGAGGTTGCCGCCAAGATTGCGGCGGGAGACTTTCATCCCCGACCTGGTTTCCATTGCCGATTCTGCGCTTACCGAAGCCTCTGTCCGGCTACCGAGAAGCAGGTTTACTCGATCGCCCGGCCCTCCCACAGAACGGCAAGCCAATAGTGCGCTGCTGCTGCGAAGGAACGGTGCGAGCCTTCGAGCCTGCTCGCGGACAAAATCGGCATAGGGGGAGCAGTCACCTGCTCTCCCCTGCCACACCCTCGAAAAAAAAAATACACAGCTGTTTCTGAAGCCGTGATTGGCGTTAGCTGAACCGAATACCCCAGCCTCTTCAGCTGTGTTACAAGCCTTTGCTTCCGGCGCTTAAGCGTAAGAGCATTCACGGCCGGCCCCCTCTCGATGTAGTGTCCTCTCTAGCTCAGTGATCGTCGGAGCAGCAACGCGAGGAGAACACGATCGCAAGCCAGACGGCGTCGCTGATCGAGTTCGCCACGAACCACGAGCTGGAAGTCCCCAAAGAGTGGGTCTTCGAAGATGAAGGCTTTAGCGGGGCCACGTTGGAACGCCCGGGTTTGGAACGCGTGCGTGATCTCGCCGCCGAAAGACAGATCCAAGTTGTGCTCGCGTTCTCACCCGACCGATTGAGCCGAAAGTATGCTTACCAGATTCTGCTGATCGAAGAGTTCGCCCGCCATGGAGTCGAAACGTTGTTCGTGAAGTCTCCGCAGAGCAACAGCCCGGAAGATCAACTCCTGGTTCAGTTCCAAGGCATGATTGCGGAATACGAACGAGCCCAGATCCTGGAGCGCTCGCGTCGTGGCAAGCGACACCGTGCACACGCCGGAGAGGTAAGCGTAAGGAGCGGCGCTCCGTATGGCTACCGTTATATGCGCAAGACGGACGAGGCGCTCGCCGCGTACATGATCGATGAAGCCGAGGCTAGCGTAGTGCGGCGCGTCTATGAGATGTATACCGTCGAGGGACTTAGCATCGCGGAGATCACGCGGCGGCTCAACCGCGAAGGCATTCCGACTCGAAAGGCAAGCCGCTGGGAGCGCTCGGTGGTGTGGGGCATGTTGCGGAATCCTGCCTATCGTGGAGTTGCCTGCTTCGGTAAGACCCACCTCTCTGCACGCACGCAAATGCGCCTACAGCGACGGCGGGGTAGACCTACGCCCAACAATACAGCAGGTCACCAACGCCCTCGCGAGGAGTGGATTGAGATTCCCGTGCCAGCCCTGGTCACCGAAGAAAGCTTTGCCCGTGCCCAAGAGCTGCTGCACCACAACAAAATACGATCGCGGCGTCGTACCATCGCGCCCAGTGTGGTGCAAGGGCTCGTGGGTTGTGCGCAATGTGGCTACGCTTTGTCGCGAACATCCACGCAAACCAGCGCACGGAAAATTCATTACTACAAGTGCATTGGCTCCGATAGCTGGCGAAAATTGGGCGGTCCAGTTTGCGACAATAACCAGTTTATTCGACAGGAACTGCTCGATCAGATCGTCTGGGCCGAGGTGGTCCGCTTGCTGCAAGACCCAGTTTTAATCCAGCAGGAACTTGATCGCCGACTGGCAGCCGCGCGCACCTCTGATCCAACCAGGAAACGTGAGCAGAGTTTGCAGAGGGAGTTGAGCCACGTTGACAAAGGTATCGAACGACTTCTCACCGCCTATCAGGAAGAGCTGTTGTCGCTTGAGCAGTTACGTGAACGGATGCCTATGCCGTCAGCGTCAACAGGCACTCCGTGCTGAACTGCAGGCGATCGCCGACCAGGCCAATGATCGCGCCGCATTCCTGCGTTTAGCAGAAACTCTCACAGCATTCCTTTCTCGCTTACGCACTGCTGCGGAAAGTCGCAGCGTCATTGAACGTCAAAAAATCGTGCGACTGCTAGTTAAAGAAATTCTGGTCGGCGAGGATACCATCACCATCCGTCACAGCATTCCGATTCCTTCAGCTCCGCCGCAACCCGAGGGCTCGGAAGCCCTAAACGATCGAAATTACCTTTTGTGTAAGGGGCGTGAGTGGCCCTCCTTGCGGAGTTCCTTCGTCCACCGGACTGACCGGCCCGTTCTCCATCACGCCTGACTCCAGAAATGCTCGGATCAGCTTGAGCATCCTCTTGTCGCTCACCCGCCGCGCGATCGCCGTCATCAGCCGGTCGTGGTTCACTCGATCGAAGAACTTTTCCAGATCGAGATCCACCACCCAGCGATGACCCTCAGCGATGTACTGCTGCGCCCTGACCACCGCCTGATGCGCCGAACGCTGCGGACGAAAGCCGTGACTGTGTTCGGAGAACGTCGCGTCCCACTTGCCCTGCAGAACCTGCATCACCGCCTGCTGGATGAACCGATCCAGCACCGTTGGGACGGTCAACGCCAACTGCACACGAACACAGTGAGCTTTTGGGATGGGCAGAGATCCGGCATCCCTTTCACCCACTTCGGGGCCAAAGCTTCCCAGTACTTAAGACACGGCGTGTAGCCAGCATCGACACTCTGATTCT